>NZ_JAHVKS010000003.1:0-564690 GCF_019800705.1 Halomonas sp. DP4Y7-1
ACCCATGTGTGGTGCGGTAAGGATCGGCGGGCCAGCCTGGCGGTGATCATCGACTGTTGCACCCGAGAGATCCTTGGTTGGCGATTGTCGGACAACGGCAGCAGCAAGACGGCTGAAGCCGCGCTGGAAGAGGCTCTGGTACATCGATTCGGCGCACTGGGTCGGATTCATCAACCGCTGGCCCTTCGCTCTGACAACGGCCTCGTCTTCAGCAGTCGGCACTATACGGCGACAGTGAAGGCCTACGGGCTCACACAGGAATTCACGACGCCCTACACCCCGGAGCAAAACGGCCTGGTTGAGCGCTTCTTCCGGTCCCTGAAGGAAGAATGCATCTGGCAGCACCGGTTCGAGTCGCTGGGCCAGGCCCGAGCGGTAATCAGCCGCTGGATCCGGTACTACAACGAAGAGCGGCCACATCAGTCTCTAGGCTATGTGGCACCCCGAGCACACCCGGCGTTAGCGGCGTAGGGTGTGCAGAAACCAGGGGGGGCATTACATTTTTTTTCATAACTTGTAGAGATCGAGCTAATAGATCACATTTGGCCTCGAAGTACTCCGGAGCCATCTTCTCGATTGTATTTCGCCAGCGATACTGATTGTAGTCTCGTTAAAAATATTCAAACACCACACGCTTCATGCTCTCTTTAGCCTCAGATTATTCGTCATGACCCACGTCAATGTAGAGGCTGTAGAGGTGACTTAATTTTCGAAAACAGATCGTCTCAAATGCGTATACCATTTGGATCCACTGCTCAACGCAACATCTAAGGTTTCTGGCCAAAAGCCTTCCACTAAATCATAAAAAAGTTTTGCCGAAACCCTATCTTCCATAGAGATACTAAGAGCTGCATTAAGTATCTTCCTATTATTAAAAAGCATAACTGTTTCATGAATAGGCCTTTCTCTTTTTGCAACATTAGCAACAAAAACCCCCATACGATGCTCCCAATAGAAAAGATCGCTATAATGGTACCCTTTTCCCGCTGTTTTATGGAACTGTATGTCTCTCAAGAAAGAATCGAATACAGGCGTTAATTCATCGCGAGAGCCAGATCTAAAAAGTGATGAAATTTTTCTAGAGGTATATGCATTTTTATGATTCGCTATGTTAGAAAGGTAATAACCGCGCGCAATCTCCATTAAGTTGCTTCTTATGTGAACCCTATCTTCATCACATCCAAAAAAATTTATGTAAGATTGAATTAAATCGGCATTAGCCGTGTTACCTGGAGAATTTATTTCAAGCTGTTGATACAGTTGAGAAGATACTTTATCTCCAGCTTTTACTTTTATCTCCGAGTGTTTCAAACCAAAAACATTCGATAACTCTCGTGCAATTTCCAAGTCTCTTTTTAGATACCTATTTCCTCTAATTGAATACGTAAAATACGTTATTTTATCTTTAAAACGTCTGCTAGCTGAAAGACTAACTCTAGAGTCTAAGCCACCAGAAATAGACATGGTTAGTTTGTATCTCGATGAAAAATTCAACAACTGGTTTTCAATCGCATGCTTTATGAAATTCAAAGTACTTTCTACAGACTCATCTGCAACTAATTTATTTCTAGGAAAGTACCTTATTGGGTTTCTTTCAAAGGAAGATAAATACGTATTTGGCGTTAATTGAAAAACAGAATTAAATTCCGTAAGATTACCTGGGTAATACTTACCTCCAGCTGAAAAAACAGGGTGGTTAATCCAATATCTTTGAAAGTCCGAAGTAATAGTTCCTATTACTTTAGAAACCAAATATGCGTGAGAAGAGACACAAAATTTCGAGTTTTTATCGCTATAAAAAATCCCATATGTACCACACGCATCTGTAAAAGCATACGAAATATTGCTGGAATCAAAGACCAATACGACAAAAGACCCTGCCAAGAAGTCTAGAGCTTCATAGAACTGTGTTTTCCCCTTCTTCCAGCTTACTTGTAGAAAGTCTGCCACATCTGACTCATTCATCTCTGGTTTATCTATGTGTGTAGCGACTCCTATGATAATCAAGTCAACTTCTGCGCTTTTACATAAATAGTACCGGAGGCCTTCAGAATAATAGAAAAGAAAACCTCGGCATTCTTCTAAATTATAATTATCTTTCAGCCAGGACGCGACTGATACATTTTTTTTTGTTACAAAAAAGGATTTTTTTAATATTGAGTACTCGTTTTCTTCCCTCCAAGCCCTTTGTAGTGTTTTTTTTGTCGGAGTCCTAGAAATTTCTACGCTTTTATTTACTATTTCCTCAACCATGGACATTGGCTCCGGGCCATGACCATTTTCAGCTGAATATAGCCATGTATAAATTCGACCGTTTTCGCTTTCTCCTCCAAGTAACTCCCCCCCATTGACATCACAGAAATGAGAATAATGACTTTCTAGGTGAGAATAATCTTTAATATTTTGCACTAACAAACATTTATTGTTTTTTCCTGTCGAAAACTGAATCGCAGCATCCATTCTCTCTTTTTCGTCATGATGCAATTCCGTATCACTCTCAACTCCGAGAGAAGCTGACAAAAACTTATTATAGAAAGCCTCAGGGTAATTTTTTAGCACTACCTGGGGATTAATTGCTACAGCCGTAGCCCCTTCAATCAATGATGAGATCGTTATCGCAGCAAAACCACCAGCGGACGAACCGTAAAAAATAATATTCGAAGCATCTACTTCAAAAAATGCAGCCAGTTCTAAAACGACCTCAGCTATTAAACTCGAGAAATTATTTTTTCGATCCCCAAAGTACCAACCTATTCTTAACCTTTTATTATTAAAATACAATGAAGGATCTGAAATATTTACTACTATCCCAGGGAACTTTTCACGCCATTTCCATCTGTCAAACTTAGGCAAGGGGTGTCGATTGGGATCGCGCGCTCCAGAGAAAAGAACAAAAATCCTGTCTGGGTTTCTCAAAGACGTGTTCTGGATAAGAGTTTCTATTTTAGTATTATGTTTATAGATATTATATCTTCCATCCCCCTTATAGGACGATGAAAACACGTCCATATTTTCTATTTCTATAATGTTTGACAGAAGGTCATTCACTTCTCTTCTCCAGCTTCAGTCCTATTGAAAATAGACATCTTTCATTATTTTACTTTCAAAAGTATTAGCAATTTTTTGCCAATTCCTATTGCTTACCACCCAATCTCTAGCGTTTTGACCAAGCAATTTTCTCTTCTCTTCACTTTTTATTAATGTCGATAGAGAAAAATATAAATGTTCTATTGAACCTTTCTGAAAAATCACTCCCGTTACATCCTCAATAACCATCTCAGATAAAGCCTTCACACTTGAAACAATAACTGCTTTTTCCATAGCCAATGCTTCAAGAGGTTTCATCGGAGAAACCATTTCACATACTGGCCATGCTTTTCTCGGGAAAGGTGCTATATCAACAATAGAATAATATTTTTCTGCTATAGAGTGTGAAACTCTTCCTGTTATTAATATTTTCTTACTTATGCTACTTCCGCTAGCCTTTTGACAGATTTTTTCAAAATAGGGACCATCTCCAACGAGAAGTAACCTAAAATCCATGTGAGGATCTCTTTCAAACAATAAACTACATGCATCGATTAAATCATCCAACCCCTCGTAATCTTGGAAAGATCCTATATAACCAATCACCGGCGTATCTTTAGGTATCCCTAACTCATCTAGAAGAGATCGCGATTTTTTTTGAGGTAAAAACTTATCAGGATTCGTACTGTTCGGCAAGATTTCGATTTTATGGCTTTCAACTCCCCGTGAGATTAGCTCTTCTTTCATAGCCTCAGTCAAAGTAAAAACCACATCAGATTTCTTCGCTGTCATCGTCTCGAGGTGCCGCATTTTCTCCGTTTCATATTTTCGCTGTAGTGCTGTACTACGAGACTCATGAACTACTTCCCATAGACCAGAAATTTCATAAATGAAAGGGATGTTTTTCTTCTTAGCAGCGATAAGAGCAGGAAATGCTATTTGGTAAGTAGATCGTCCATGTACATATCCAGGGTTTTCCTTATCAAGGATATCGCTAAACACATCTAAACATTCCCTCATGTAACTTCCTTCGTTTTTTAATCTTACAGCGCTGCACGAAGTTTTACTATAAACCACGCGATCTACTTTTACCGATTCAGGTTCTTGTGTCAGACCCTTCTTGACGTCATAAGGAAAGTTCGGACGAGTATATGCTTTAACGTCGAGACCTCTATCAAGGAGTGATCTTGCCAGTCCCTGTGCTCTAGTCGCATACCCGCCAGAAAAATATGGCAGCGAACTATGTAAAAAATAAATAGATTTTTTTGAAAGAGGAGCTTTCTTTTCTTTCACACCGATGTAAAAACAATCAAAGTACTCATCAAATAACGAGAGATATCCCTTACTTTTTTCTTTAAAAACATCAAGTTCTTTTCCTATATCTCCATAGTTATTACATCTATCTATAAGCGTGTTATACTTCTGGGCATAAAAGAGAGACTTTATATAACTCTTAAATGAATACCAGCTTCCTGTTATGTGATATAGCTTTTTGGATATAGCAAGAGCTTTGCTTATTTCCCCTCTTGAGCGCAAGTCCTCTATGTAAGCTCTCAACTCTTTTTCTTTTTTAGAACAGACTTTTTCTTTACTTATGGAATCATACTCAGCCAAAAACTCGCTTTTTTCAAGAGGACTTTTAATTATTTGCTCAACTATTGGAACAACTTTATGAACAATTCCCAATATCTCTGACTTGTCATCGTTATATTTCCCACACTCGGTATAAGGTAAAACTTTCCTCAGAGCACTAGCCAATGATTCACTTTTGTAGAAAAAAACACTATCCAGACAATCCCCAACTGCATCTTCACAATAAGCCGGAAGCAAAGTTGGGATGTTTTGCGAAACAGCTTCCAAGAACTTTGTTGGCTGTACTAGACGACATACAGGATGGTTATTCCTAGGAATTACTAGAATGTCCAGCACAGAATAATACTTTATTATTTCTGAATGAGGTACTCTATGAATCGAGATCAACCACTCTGAAAAATTAGGAAAGTTCCCTATAGTTGCTAACCCAGTATTACCACTGACCAAGGACGTCTCACTACCTATCAGTAATAGTTTAAGCCTTATCCCTTGGGCGACTAACTGGCCACAAGCTTCTATCAAATCGTCGAGCCCTTCGTACGAGTTGAAAGTGCCAAAGTAACCAACCACTTTTTCATCCTCTTTGATACCTAATTTTCTCTTAAGGAAGGCATCTGGATGCATGAGCTTTGGATTTAAATCAACTCCTATAGGTACAATATCGATACACTCGTTTGAAACCCCACGCCTAGTCAACTCGCCCTTCATGGACTGGTTCAGGGTAAAGACCTTCTCGGCCTGCTTGGCGACGAAGGCGTCTCTGGTCGCCTCCTTCCTGCCCGCGGCGCTATCAGCGTAGCCAGGCTCCCGGGCGTCACGAGACAGCTCCCAGAAACCACGCACTTCGTTGTAGAACGGCAGGCCCAGGCGCCTGGCGGCGATCCAGGCGGGTAGGCCGACGATGTAGTTGCTCGCCGCCAGCACGACCGAAGGTCGATAGACGCGAAAAAGCTCGATAAACCGAGCCACCGAGGCTTCCAGGTGCTGCTTTTCGTCGCCTGGCTCCCCCCCAGCTATGCCTCCTGGCCCTCCGACGTTTGTTTCACTACCAGGCCAAGCGCTATGAATGTAGCGAACGCCGCCGATATTCGTCTCGGGCGCTATCTCACCCCGCCAGCCTTCCAGCTCCCAGGGACGACCAGGGCGAACAAAGCAAAGGGTCTCGAGGCCATGCTCATTCAAGGCCCTGGCGATGCCCTGGGTACGAATGGCATAGCCGTTGCTGGCGTAGCTTTGCCCGTGGCTGACCACATAGGCAACGCGCCCCTTGATGGGCGCGATCAGAGGAGTCGCCGGCTGTGCAGCAAGTTGGCTAGCGTGGTAGAGCAGTTCATCCATGGCGCGGGGGTACCGATATGTAAAAGATCAGGGGGGTAGCAGAGGGCTGGGGCAATGGGGGTGAAGGGCTACGACGGAGACCTAGGCGAGCAGTCCGACGGCGTCGATCACCTGCTCCTTCTGGAGCAGCACCTCTCTCTGCCGCACAAAAGGCTTGTGCTTGACCAGCACGCAGACCACGTCGGCCTGGGTCACCGCTTCCTCGAGGCTGACCAGCTCTACATTGGCGATACGCAGGCTATTGGGCAGTTCCGCCACATTGGGCTCCACCACCATGGTGCGACAGCCAAGCTCGGCGATATCCTCGGCGATCCCCAGGGCGGGGCTTTCGCGCAGGTCATCGATGTCCGGCTTAAAGGCAATACCCAAGCAGGCCACGGTCAAGTCCCTGCGTGTCGAGCCTGGCTGCTGCTGGTGCAGGTTTTCCAGTGCGGCCTTTACCTGACCCAGGACCCACTTGGGTTTGTTGTCGTTGACCTCTCTAGCAGTGCGAATCAGCCGTGCCTGTTCGGGGCAGGCACCGACGATAAACCAGGGGTCGACGGCAATGCAGTGGCCACCCACGCCGGCACCGGGCGAGAGGATATTGACGCGGGGGTGGCGGTTGGCCAGCGCGATCAGCTCCCACACATTGATGTCCAGCTCGTGGGCAATGGTAGACAGCTCATTGGCAAAGGCGATGTTCACATCGCGGAAGCTGTTTTCGGTCAGCTTGGCCATCTCGGCGGTGCGGGCCGTGGTGGGCACGCACTCCCCTTCCACTACGATCTCGTAAAGCGCACAGGCGACTTCGGCACACCTGGGCGTCATGCCCCCGATGACCCGGTCATTCTCCACCAGTTCACGCACCACGTGACCTGGCAGCACCCGCTCCGGGCAGTGGGCGATACGGATGTCCGAAGCCTCGCCATGGGTCTGTGGGAAGGTCAGATCCGGGCGCGCCTCCGCCAGCCACTCAGCCATCTGCTCGGTGGCACCGACGGGGCTGGTCGACTCCAGCACCACCAGGTTCCCGGGCTCCAGCACTCGGGCGATGGACTGACTCGCCGCCTTGATGTACTTGAGATCGGCCTGGTGGTTCTGGCCCTTGTCATCGGTATAGAACGGCGTCGGCACCGCCACCATAAAGGCATCGGCAGGTTCAGGCCGGGTCGTGGCACGCAGGTAGCCTTCGTTTACCGCCGCGTGCACCACCATATCGAGCTCAGGCTCAACGATATGAATTTCACCACGATTGATGGTATCGACGGCATTCTGGTCGATATCGACACCGATAACCTTCTTGCGGCGCGAAGCGAAGACGGCCGCGGTGGGCAGGCCAATGTAACCAAGCCCGATCATTGATATCGTATTGAATTCCATTCTGACGTTCCTTTAATAACAGTCTTGTGCCCACAAAAACACCCGAGCGAGGTCGGGCGTGGTGGCCATAGGTGGGTCAATAGGGGGTAAAGAGGGGGTAAAGAGGGGAAAAGTCGCTAGAAGCCGTTCAGCCGTCATGCGTGCTTCAGGCGTGCGCCTCGCTCTTGGCGACCAGCGCGTCCATGATGCGCTCGCAGGCCCAGCCATCGCCGTAAGGGTTGTGGGCATAGCTCATCGCCCGATAGGCGTCGGCGTCTTCAAGCAGAGTCGCAATCTCGCTGGTGATGACCTCTACATCGGTGCCCACCAGCTTGACGGTGCCTGCCGCTACCGCCTCGGGGCGCTCGGTGGTGTTGCGCATTACCAGTACCGGCTTGCCCAATGACGGGGCCTCTTCCTGAATACCGCCGGAATCGGTAAGGATGATGTGGGCCCGGTTCATCAGGTACACGAACGGTAGGTAGTCCTGAGGCTCGATCAGATGGATATTGTCGATGCCCTTCAGCAGGCGGTTCACCGGCTCGCGAACGTTGGGGTTCAGGTGCACCGGGTAGACGACCTGCACGTCGGGATGGCGAGTCGCAATCTTGGCCAGCGCCTGGCAGATCCGCTCGAATCCGCCGCCAAAGCTCTCGCGACGGTGACCGGTCACCAGCACCAGCCGCTTGTCATCATCCAGGAAGTCGAACTTGCTCGCGTAGGTCTGCGCCAGGGGCCCGGTTTCCAGCTTCTTCACCACCTGGAACAGCGCATCCACCACGGTATTGCCGGTCACGTGAATATGCTCCGGTGCCACGCCTTCGCGCAGCAGGTTGTCTCTCGAGGTGGTGGTCGGGGCGAAGTGCCTTGCCGCCAGCGCCCCGGTAAGTTTGCGATTACCTTCCTCGGGCCAAGGCGAGTAGAGATTACCGGTTCGCAGGCCGGCTTCCACGTGCCCCACCGGAATCTGCTGATAGTAGGCGGCGAGGCTAGTGGCGAAGGTCGTCGCGGTATCCCCATGTACCAGCACCATGTCAGGCGCGAACTCGCTCAGCACATCCTTGAGTCCCTGAAGAATGCCGCAGGTAATATCGTTTAGGTCCTGTCCGGGCTTCATCAGGTTCAAATCGTAGTCCGGCACCAGCTCGAACAACTCCAACACCTGGTCGAGCATCTCGCGGTGCTGGGCAGTCACACAGACCCTGGCGTCGAAGCGCTCGTCCGCGGCGAGCTTGAGGGCGAGAGGCGCCATCTTGATGGCTTCGGGGCGGGTGCCGAATACGGTAAGTACTTTCATGGGAGTCCTTGCGCTAGGCGCTGCAGAGCCCGACCCGGACTTGCGCCTGGGCCGCTATTTTCATGAGGATTTAGGGGGAAATGCGGGAAAAATGCAGAGAGCAGGAACCGCAAGTGGCAGAGGGACAGGCGCAGCAATAGGCAGAATCAGCGCCTACTACTTGTACCAACCTGACGCTAACTCACTTCCTGCTGCGCTGCTGGACCTGCCATTCCAGCTCCTGGCAGCGCACAAAGTAATGCTCCAGAAGCTTCTGGGTATGCTCGAGCTGAAGCGCCGTCCGGGCTTCCTCGGAAGCGGGCAGCTCGCCTTCTGGTAGGTGGAGCGCGGGCAGTGTAGCGCCTTGTGGCCCTGGCGAGCCGGCCGTCCAGCCGTCTGCTAGCTCGAGTACCGGTGCCCTTTCCACCACGGGCGCCGTACGACCTTCCTGTTCACCGCGCAGCAGGTAGTGCACCAGCGGGTTGACATTGCTGCGCGCGATATCCTGATACTTATCGCGATAGCCACGGGTATGGAAGTGACGCGAAGGATTGCGCCCTAGGCGCCAGCCAAGCCTGGCGAAGTGCTTGGCAGCCGGCATGCCGGCCTTAGCGACATCCGGGTAGGTCTCCAGATACCACTGTTCGTCGAAGAGCGACGAATTCTCGATTAACTCGATCTGCTGTTGGAGTTCCATGAATTATCCTTGCTGAGCAGACGGCATCGGCAGTCGCTGTTCCTGCCGGCCAAATCTCAGGTAGTGCACGAGGGGGTTGATATTGGAGTCCACGACATCCGGGTACTCGTTCAAGTACCACTGAGTGTCGAAACGCTCGCTGGGGGAGCGACCTTCCTGCCCGCCGAAACGCACAAAGTGCTCGATCGCCGGGATACCGCTGTCCTTGACATCGGGGTTCTGGGCCAGATACCACTGGCTGTCGAAAAGACCTGAGGCCTTGACCAGTTTCAGGTCCTCCTTCAACTGACGCGCCTTGGCACCGCGAGACTTGCCCGACAACGGAGGAAACGCCGGGAACGCCGAACGAAAGCCACGAGGCTCCTGGGCAGGCTTGGGTTCCGGTGAGCCAGCGTTCTGCTCTTCCAGCATGCGCGTCAGTTCCGCCAGTTCTTCGAACCTGTCGTCGAGCTGCTGCTGCAGCGCTTGATGGCTGCGCTCGACGAGTCGCTTTTCGCTCTCCAGCTTTAGATTGCGCTCCCTGGCTTGAGCGCAGTCGCTCTGCGCTCCGGCAAGCCGCTCTTCAAGCTCGGTGACACGCTGGCGCGCCTGGGCAAGCTGCGACTGGTGCTGCTTGTCGTGCTCCTTGCCCTGGGCCTTGAGCGCGGTGAACTCTCGGTCCTTGGCCTCCAGCTCCTGCTTGAGCCGGCTATTGGTCGCTTCAAGCGCCTGCTTACCTTGCTCGGCGGTTTTTTGCTGGACCTGAAGCCGGATCAATTGCTCCTGCAGGTGGTCGGTCTGGGCGGCTTTCTGATTGGCTTTGGCGAGCTCTGCAGCCATCTGCTCGAGCCGCAATGTCATTTTGGCCAACTCGCGCTGCTTGTCTTCGCCTGCCCGCGCCTGCTCGTCGCGCTGAGCTTCTGCCTGCTCCATCAGCATGGTGAGCTGGCTAAGTTCGTCGAAGCGCTGCTCGCGATCGGCCTCCAGCGCCGCCTTTTCTTGCAACAGTAGGTCTCGTTCCTGGCACAGGGTCTCCACCGAGCGCTCGACTTCTCTTAGCCGCGCGCTGCTGGCGGCCCCGGTGCCTATCCCGCTGCCGTTGGTACCACAGCAGGCCAGCCCCAGGCGCTGAAACACCTGCTGAATCAGCCGGGTGCTCTGCTCTCTGGCCTTGAACTGACAAAGTCGCTGGATGGTCTCGCTGTGCTTGGTGCCGACCGCCACTAGACCGAGGCCCTGACCCTGGTCAAAGCGGAAGTTCGGGTACTGCTCGGCGAGTTCGCGAAACAGCGCCTCCCCCGGCTGATTGCGCCCGGCCTGGCTGATCACCACCAGGCCGTGGGACGACAGGCGGGCCTTCCACTGCTCCCACTCGCGGGCGACAAAACGCGCGACCCCAGGGGCGATATGCAGAAGATCGACACTGCCTTCCGCCACCGCAGCCAGCGCCTGTAACTGCGAGGCCTGTTCTATCGCCGCGAACTCCTGATACTGGGTCTCGGTGTATTCCAGCACCTCGAGCGCGGGTTCCGTGGCGCTGAACGCCAGACACTCGGCGAAGGGCACCAGGCGTTCCACCGCCTGACACCAGGCAAACCAGGAGGCACCATCATCGGTACCCAGTTCGACCACGCGCTGGGGCAGATGGGCCTCCACCAGCCAGAAGGCGGCCGGCAGGTGGACCTGCCAGGACGAATCACTGGTGAACTTGGGCCGCCAGAACATCGACTGCAGCGAGAGCTGCGGAATAAGGACTTGGGCGGGGGCCTGACTCGCGCCTTCGGCCGCGATATCCTGAACGTATTGGGTCATGAGTCTGTCTTTTCACTGAAGGTGGAAATGCTTGGCCCGATCTTGATGAGCGCGGCAAAGTCGCCAGCCTGCCGGTCCTTGTCGGACAACAGCGGCACGTCGCCCCATTGCCAGCTATCGCGCTGCCAGTCGATGGCGAGCAGGGGGTCGTCCCAGCGCAGCGACCGCTCGTGCTCGGGGGCATAGTAGTCGGTGGTCTTGTAGAGCACCTCGGCCACATCGCTCAGCACCAAAAAACCATGGGCGAAGCCTTTCGGTACCCATAGCTGGCGCTGGTTGTCCGCACTCAGGCGAACGCTGTGCCAGTGGCCGAAGGTGGCGGAGCCCGTCCGGATATCCACAGCCACATCCAAGATCTCCCCATGGATAACCCGCACCAATTTTCCCTGGGGCTGATGCACCTGATAGTGCAGGCCGCGCAGTACCCCCTGACGTGAGCGGGAATGGTTGTCCTGAACAAAGGTGGGCGTTGTGCCAGTGGCCGCCTCAAAGTCCCGCTGATTGAAGCTTTCCATGAAAAAGCCGCGCGCGTCACCGTGCACGGTGGGCGCCATCTCCAGAAGGTCTGGGATAGGCGTCTCGATTACCCTCATCCTGGTCCTCCCAAATGCGGTTGCAGCAGGCCGATCAGATACTCGCCGTAGGACGTCTTGCTCAACAGCTCCCCTCGCCTACGCAGGTCATTGCAGGTGATCCAGCCCTGACGCCAGGCGATCTCTTCCAGGCAGGCGATCTTCAGTCCCTGGCGATGCTCGATGGTCTGCACGTACTGGGCGGCTTCCAGCAGGCTTTCGTGGGTCCCCGTATCCAGCCAGGCGAAGCCCCGTCCCAGAGACTCGACCCTGAGGTCCCCTCGCTCAAGGTAGGCGTTGTTGATCGAGGTGATCTCCAGCTCGCCACGAGCGCTGGGCGTCACCGCTCGGGCGATCTCGACCACGTCGTTGTCATAAAAGTAGAGCCCGGTGACGGCGTAGTGGGACTTAGGTGTGGCCGGCTTCTCCTCAATAGAAAGCGCACGCCCCTTGGCGTCCATTTCCACCACACCGAAGCGATTGGGCTTTTTGACGTAGTAGCCAAAGATGGTAGCGCCGCTGGTGCGTTCGCTGGCCTTGCGAAGTTGGCCGGTAAAGTGCTGACCGTGAAAGATATTGTCACCCAGCACCAGACACACCGGGTCGTCACCGATAAAGGACTCCCCGATCAGAAAGGCCTGGGCCAGGCCATCGGGGCTAGGCTGAACGGCGTATTCCAGACGCAGGCCCAGCTCGCTGCCATCACCCAGCACCCGCTGGAACTGCGGTAGATCCTCGGGGGTGGTAATGATCAAGATCTCTCTGATACCCGCGAGCATCAGCACCGACAGTGGGTAGTACACCATCGGCTTGTCGTAAACCGGTAGCAACTGCTTAGAGACGCCGTGGGTCAGGGGAAACAGCCGGCTGCCCGTTCCCCCGGCCAAAACAATGCCTTTACGGCTCATGGGAGACGCTCCCTTTAGGACGAGTGACGGCGAATACAGGTGAAGGGCGATTCATGATGACCGATGCATGGTCTGCAGCGTCTGCTTGAGTAGCGCCTGCCAGGACGGCAGCACCACCTCGAAGGTGTTGGCGAAGCGTGACGTGTCCAGACGCGAGTTGAGAGGCCGCCGTGCGCTAGTGGGGTAGTCATCGCTGGCAATGGCTATGATGCGTTCCGGCGTTATGCGAAGCGCGTGGCCAAGCTCCGGCCCCTGGCGAAAGATCTCGCAGGCGACCCCATGCCAGCTGGTCGTGCCCTGGGGGGCAAGATGATAAAGCCCCGCCACGCTCGGGTCCTGCCGGTAGCGCTGCAGCGCCAGCGACGTGGCCTCGGCGATCATCCTGGCGGAGGTCGGGGCGCCCCATTGGTCGCTGACGACCCGCAGGCTGTCATGCTGGCTTGCGTGCGAGCTATCATGATCACTACCAAGGCGCAGCATGGTCTTTACGAAGTTACGCCCGCGCTCGCTGTAGACCCAACTGGTCCTGAAGGTAAGGTGATCACAGCCGCTATCGATGATCGCCTGGTCCCCCGCGAGCTTGCTGCGCCCGTAGGCCGACAGAGGGAGCACGACGTCGCTCTCCCGCCAGGGCGCATTTCCCTCGCCGCTGTAGACGTAGTCGCTGGAATAGTGAACCAGCAGGGCGCCCTGCGCTGCGCAGTAGTCAGCAAGCAGCGCTGGCAAACGAGCATTCAGCAAGAATGCCTGGGAGGAGTCCTGCTCGGCCTGGTCTACCGCGGTGTAGGCGGCTGCGTTGACAACCACGGCGGGAAGATGTTCGGCCAGCCAGGCCTCGACGCACTCAAGATCGCTCAGGTCGAGCCGGGTGCGGTCAGGCGCATGGCCATCACCCAGCCACCATAGCGTTCTGGCAAGCTCAAAGCCTACTTGGCCCGTCGCGCCCAGCAGCAGCCACGGTGAAGCACTAGCGACCATCGCAAGCCCCCTTCTTGAGCGAAGGGGAAAGAGACAACTCTTGCTGCCCACTGCCGTCCTGATAACTCCCATCCAGAATCACTTGCCACCACTGCGGTGACGCCAGGTACCAGCCCACTGTCTTCTCGAGACCGCGTTCAAAGGTGTGGCTAGGCGTCCAGCCAAGCTCGCGCTGAATCTTGCCGGCATCAATGGCGTAGCGCAGATCGTGGCCCGGACGGTCCTCCACGAATTCGATCAGCTCCTTGTGGGAGACGATTCCCTTCGGCCTGTCTGCGAGAGCACCATCCAGCAGTTCACAGATCGCCTCGACCACCGCCAGGTTGCGTTTTTCGTTATGGCCACCGATGTTATAGGTCTCGCCGGGAACGCCCTTTTCCAGCACCTGCAGCAAGGCACTCACGTGGTCCTCCACGTAAAGCCAGTCACGGGTCTGGCGGCCATCGCCATAGACCGGGATCGGCCTGCCCGACAAGGCATTGAGGATGGCCCTAGGTATTAGCTTTTCCGGGAACTGCCGCGGCCCGTAGTTATTGGAGCAGTTGGTCACCAGCACCGGCAGGCCATAGGTTCTCGCCCAGGCCCTGACCAGATGATCGGCGCCCGCCTTGCTGGCCGAATAGGGAGAGCTGGGCGCGTAGGGGGTGTCTTCGCGAAACAGGGCGTTGCTCTCGCCCGACTGTGCACCCGGCTTTTCACACGGGTCCGCTCCCATGTCTTGCCCCATGTCTTGCCCCAGATCACCAAACACCTCATCAGTGGAGACATGCACCAGCCGGAAGGCCTCCGCCCTGTCCGGGTGCTGTCGCTCAAGCCTCGCCCAGTGTTTCCGGCTGGCCTCAAGCAATTGCCAGGTACCGATCAGGTTGGTCTGCATGAACTCAGCGGAGCCATCGATGGAGCGATCGACATGGCTTTCCGCCGCCAGGTGAAAGACCACATCAGGGGAAAATTCGGTAAACACTGCCTCCAGCGACTTGGCATCACAGATGTCGACGCGACGAAAATGGTACCGCGGGTGGTCCGCTACCTCGGCCAGCGAATGCAGGTTACCGGCGTAGGTCAGCTTGTCGACGTTGATGACCCGGTAGTCCGTCTCAGCCAATAGCCGCAACACCAGGCAGGAGCCGATAAAGCCTGCGCCGCCGGTGACCACCACACTACCACCATCACCGGCGCGAAAGCCTGTCTGTTCGAGGCTACTCGTTGTCACCCATTCGCTGTGCATCGCCCGTCCTCAGTCCCGGTGGTCACGGATGATCAGCATCAGCATGCTGGCGATGAACGCTAGGAAGATCACGACGATGGCAAACACCGTAGCGTTGTAGAGTCGCTTGGGGCTGGTCGGGTACTCCGGAAATAGCGGGCTCTGCAGCACGCTGACCTGCTTCAACTTGCGCGCCGCCTCGATGCGCGTGCTTTCCAGTGCGGCCAGGGCGTTGGAATAGGTCTGCTGGGCGAACTCCGCCTTGAGCTCCAGGGTCTTGTACTCCGAGGCGGTACGGTTGAGCGCATCCCCGGTCGCCTGGGCAAGCCGCGAGCGTTCGCTATCGATCTGCTCGCGCAGAGCGGCTATCTCGCTTTCTACACGCACGACCTCGGCCGAGCTCGCACTGGAGAAGCTGCGCAGAGCATTTTTCTGGGCGCGAAGCCGTGCCAGTTCGCCTTCCAGGGTGGCGACCACCTGATTCAGACTTTCCATGGTGGCGGTGGGTGACACCAGACCGTGCTCGTTCTGGTAGGCCAGCAGGCCAGAGCGCGCCTCTTCCAGGCGCTCGTCGAGCCGTTCGAGCTGGGACTCCAGAAACTCGACCTGCTCGGTCGCCAGGCGCTGGCCCATCTCGTTCATGTGCTGCTCGCCGGCCTTCAGCAAAAGCGCGACCAGCTCGTTGGCAAACTCCGGCGTGTAGGCCTCCGCACGGACCTCCAGCACGCCGGCGTATTCGTCCATCTCTACGGAGACGCGTTTCAGGTAGTACTCGTGCAGTGTCTCGATCGGCGCTTCGGCGTTCCACAGCGAGGCGAAGACGTCGCCGTTCTCGCTGAAGTGGGTGCGAAAGTCCAGCTCATCCTGCACCTGCTTGAGCATATCAACGGATAGCAGATATTCGCGCAGCAGCAGCAGATCACTGTCGTTCTTGCTGCCGGTCAGTAGCGATGAAAAGGACAGCTCCGGCTGGGCGATCTGCGGGCTTTCCAGCACCACCGTGGCCCGCGAGACGTAGCGATCCTCGGCCCACACCAACCAGTAGAAGGACACCACAACGATCGAGATCAGGGCCAGGGCCCAGTGAGGATTGCGCTTGATAAAGCCGGTCATGAAGACATCATCCAGTACATCGATGACGGCGCCTCGAGAGGCCCGTGTCATCCTTGATGGTTTATAACGGTAGGAACAAACCTGAAGACAAACATCGCAGGCCTTATGCCTTGCGATCAGCAGCCGCCTTATCGGTCTCTTCGTGGTAGTGGCCAATGGCGTCATTGATATCGTCATACCAGATGGCCTCGCCATCCTTGAGGTAGACTCCGGACTGACACAGGTCCTTCAGGATCCCCTCGCTATGGGACACCATGACCAGGCTGGCCTCGCCTACCTTATCCTTGAACGCCTTGGTGGCCTTGGCCTTAAAGGCGCGATCTCCCACCGAGGTGGCCTCGTCGGATAGGTAGACGTCGAAGTCAAAGGCCAGTGAAAGCCCGAAGTTGAGACGAGAGCGCATGCCCGACGAATAGGTACGGATCGGCTCATCGAAGGCCTTGCCGATCTCGGCGAAGGCTTCGACCCGCGCAATGATCTCGTTAACGTCACGACCACCGCCGTGGACACGGGCCACGAACTTGACGTTCTGCCGCCCGGTCATGGAGCCCTGAAAGCCACCGCTCAGGCCGATAGGCCAGGACACGCTGGCCTGGCGAATGATCTCACCACGGTTCGGCGTATCCATTCCCGCAATCAATTTGAGCAGGGTCGACTTGCCCGCACCATTGCGCCCCAGCAGTCCGACGCTGGTACCACGGGGAATGACGAAGTTGATGTCCTTGAGCACCCAGGCACTGCGGCTGTGCTTCTGGTAACGCTTGTAGAGGTTGCGAACTTCGATCATTTGGCTTTCAACTTGTCACGAAAGCGAATCTGCAGGATCAGACCCAGCGAGATGGTGGCCAGGGTAAACAGCCAGAAGTACAGCATGCTGGTGCCATGGACCACCTTGTAGCCATCGAAGAAACCGTGGCGGATAAACTCGAGCCCGTGGACGATGGGGTTGAGCATCAGGTATTCGAGCAGCCAGTGGGGCAGATGATTCAGCGGCATGATGACGCCGGACAAGATCAGCAGCGGCAGGGTGATCATCCGCACGATGATGGCGACCTCCTTCACCAAGGTGCCGAGCACAGAGACAATCAACCCGACCCCAAGCCCCAGGCACCACAGTGACAACCAACCAGCCATGGCGTGAATGGCATCGTCCGGCGTCATATCGACGCCAAGCATCAAGGCGCCGACAATAAAGATCATAAAAATAAAGGTACGCAGCATCCCTTCAAGAAAGTTGCGCACCAGCACCGGGTCGATGGGCTGCACCTGACGATAGGCAAACAAGGCCTGGCTGGCATCGATGGCGCCTAGGGCCCTCATCATTCCCTCACGCACCAGGAAGAACCCCATTAGGCCGACCACCATCCACGGAATAAAGGGCGCCCCCACGATGAGTCGATCACCGCGGATAAAGCTGCGAATACCTACCATAATGAGAATGAACGCCATGGGCTCGGCGAGCATCCAGAACCAGCCCATGCGGTCGGCCATGGTGCGCGAGATGGCCTCGCGCATGAACATGGCGTACCACACGCTTCGGGTCACTGCCCAGGACGAACGCGGCTTGAACGCAGAGTGGCCGCCTCGCGGGCGGCCAGCTTGGGGTGAGTCAGACTGCGCCATTAGAGGTCCACTGCCACCTTGGTGGCGACGGCGATCTGGTAGAGGATCTGGGTCAAGCTGGTGGCCAATTGCAGATTCTTGGTCGGCACTTCCGGCATCACCAGGATCTCGTCACCTGGGCGCAGGGTCACGTCCTCGGCGTTACGCACCGCACCGTTCTGGCGCACCACCAGGATATGGTCGTCGTCGCCACGCTGGGTCAGGCCACCGGCGCCGTTGATGTAGTCCCACACGTCCTGGCCGGAGCGATACACCACCGCCTGAGGCACCACCACTTCGCCGCTGATCAGCACCGAATCGGTGACCTCCGGCAGGGTGATGACGTCACCGTCCTGCAGGCGAATGTCGCTGATGCCTGCATCGTGGGCCACCACCAGACGACCGCTGGGCTCCAGCGTCCGCGCACGCTCAACGAACTTCTGGATCAGCTCGGCCTCGCGCACGCGGATCTGCGCTTCCTCGTTGGTGGAAGAGGAGGCGCCTAAGTACGTGGTCTCGAGCCGACGCAGGCTTTCCTTAAGCGCGTCCTCTTGCTGGACGGCGACACTCTCGCGCTTGATCGAGACGCTCTCTTCGGCGGTCATGTCCGCCGGTACCGCGATGGCGTCGAGGAACTCGCCAAGGCGGGCGTTACGCGGCAGGGCGTAGCGCGAGGGACCGAAGAAGCTGCCTTCCAGCGAAACGACGATGGTCTCGGCGCGGCCATCGGCGCTGAACAGCACCTCGTCACCGCTGTGCACGTTGTAGCTGGCGAACTCGTCCAGTGACACGTAGGTGGCGAAGGGCCCGGACGGCCGGTCACCGCGCAGCAGCACGTGAGAGACACCGCTCTTGAGGCGTGCCAGGTCGACGATGTCGCGACCGCCCAGGCTGGTGCCCAGCAGTTCGTAGCGATACTCGCGCTCGACGTCACCGGTCACCGCGATGGCGGGGCCACGCTCCTCGACCACGACGGTGTCACCGTCGCGAAGCTGCGGACGCGGCAGATCCCCACGCAACAAGAAGTCGTAAAGATCGATATTGGCGATGGTGCGCCCCTGGCGCATCACGCGAATGCTGCGGTAGCTGCCCAGGGCGTTGTCGATGCCGCCAGCCTGATCGAGGAAGTAAAGCACCGAGTCCGAGGGCGTTCCGGCGAAGCGTCCCGGGTTCTCCACGTAACCGGTGACGAACACGCCCACCGGCTGCACCCCTTGCAGGTTGGTGTAGACCTGGACGTTTTCGGGGTAGACGCTCTGGATCGCCTGGCGCACGCGGCCGTCGAGCTGACCGTTGCTCAAACCTTGCACCGCCAGAGGCCCGATGGAGGGAATGAAGATGTTGCCCTGGGCGTCGACCGGCATGACCCGATCAAACTCGACCGCGCCCCAGGCACGCAAGGTGATCTGATCACCGGGCTTGATCCGGTAGTCGGCGTTCAGGCCGTCGGCCATCGTGCCGCGAAAACCGCCCTCGAACAGGTTGGCGCCAAACGGCGGCAGTGCTTCCATGTCGGCCTTGGGCGCGCGGGCCACCGGGCCGTAATTGTCGTTGGACCAGTCGGCGCGGGGGCTTGAGTCGATCTGCTCGGGCACCTGCTCGGCCTGCTGTGATTGCGGCAGCACCTCGCCCGGCTGGCTGATGCTCTGAGCCTGGGCGGACAGCGAAACAGCCGCGATGGGCAACGCCAGCAGCAGTGCCTTGAGGCCGGTGACTCGCGGACTCATCGGTTGAAGGCTCATAGACTTGGCTCCATACCGTTGTAAAGCGCCGTTACCCGACGATGGGAGACCCAGCCACTAGGTGTTTCACAGGCGACCACATCTTGCTGAGAAGCATTGGACTGGCGCTGCACTGTCAGGTGACGGCAGAGTCGACCACTGGCGGCCCGGTAGGGCGCATCGGCCATGACCTCGACGGCCCCACCCCAGGGGCTGGAGGCAAGATTGACGATCGCCCCGGCGGGCGCATTGGCGAGAAAGCCGTTGAGGCTGGCATCCAGTGAGGTGCCCTGGGGCTGACCGACGATGACCGAGCCACTCGGGTTGGTCGATGTTGCAGGCTGCATGACGCAGCCGCTGAGCAGCAACAGCGCCCCCATGGCACCCAGCCACGCAACGCGTGGCGTATGGCGTGTTGTTTCGTTTGACATGACGTGTCCTGATAGCACTTGCGATGCCCACGAGGGCGACAACGATAAATCTACAAACGGTGCACAAGACCAGCACCGTCTAACCTTATTCAGTGCGGTAGTGTCTCACAGAGCGGTATGAGAGAGGGGACCACGCAGCTAACGCCTACGGCTCAGGCCTCTGGGGACCCATGGAGTGGCTCTTACCAGAAAAAGCCTGACTTGACAGTAGAACCGGGCGCAACGCTGCGATACCGCTAACCCAAATCCAGTGACGCCGCACCCGCTTGAGCAAAATTTTGGCACGCTACCGCCCTGGGATTGATTCCGGGCAATTCCCTTGCCACTCCAGCCGTCACCCTGACAGCCCATTCAACGCTAGATAATCGATAAAAAATTCTGTTTCTTTCGCGGGCGCACAGTGTAATGTGTAGCAAATGAGGATTCCATACACTCCTTTATTAATTTTTATTTTTTCACAACAATTTTTCAGATCTTTTACAAAGATTTTCCATTGACAAGCTTTAACCATTAGCTCTTACTCGAAAGCGCACGGGAAGACAAAAAAATACATAAAAATCAATATTTTGATAAATACACAGCACCATAAAGCAAGCAACTCTTACGACTAGGCCTTGCAGGAAAAGTCAAGACTATCCCTAACCATCACCTGATCATTTTTATCAAACACTACGGAATCCGAGTCATTCCTTTCGTAACTCATGAAGAGATAACGTTGTATATGCACTTGCTTCGTAGAGGAGATATCGAGGACTAAAGGAAGTAAAGCCCCATCCCTTTTTTATATAAAAATTTCCAAATAAAAAAACACTCATCGATGATAAGACGCAACATGGAAAAATATTTTTACTTATAAATAAAGTTGAAAGCAATCAACACCCATACACATAAAACATTACAAAAAAAAGGCTTGAGGCCTCTCAAAAGAATAGCAGGAAGACGTATCCCTCTACGAAAGAATAACGATATGACATCCTGTAACTTAATGATTGTTTTGGCAAAATATTGCCTGCAGCGACTACCCCAGAAGTACTAGAAGAATGTGGCCAGAAGAAGGTAATACTTTTCGACCTAGGAGGTATCTACCAAAAGGCCGAAGACACCAGCCGTAAGAAATCAACGAGGCAGGGGCCAAGCGTAAGCCCGCCAGAGGAAAAACGCTGCTGAAGGCGACTGAAAGGCTAGCCTAGCTAGCGAATATTTTATTCACGGCTAATTTAGCGTATATCCGATCCGGACTTACCCGAACGGTACAGCAGCGAGCAGTATTTGGACACTGCGCTTCGATAATGCCTTCCTGCAGTGCGTCTTGAACATGGGATTAAGACATCACCTTGGAAGGCTACCTTTCAACGACAGTGTCGCTTGGGCATCGTCTGGCTAAAAACGGACGACGTTGATGTCGAACGCAAGAGATATCGGGCGATGCAGATGTTCGGTCGACTGCTGCCGGACTGGCCTGCAACGAGAGTCAGCCCGGTGGCGGCTTCACGGCGATACCACCGGCAACCACAGCCATAGCGCCAGCAGTGCCGCCAGCAGCACGGGCGGGGTCATGACGATGCCGACCTTCATGTACTGCCCCCAGCTGATATGGGTGCCCTTGTCGGCCAGTACGTGCAGCCACAGCAGCGTCGCCAGGCTACCGATGGGGGTGAACTTGGGTCCGAGATCGTTGCCGATCACATTGGCGTAGACCATCAGCTCCCGGGTCAGATCGCTGACCTGGGCCTGGTCGATGGCCAGCGCTCCAACCAGGGTGGACGGCATGTTGTTCATGACCGACGCCAGCAGCGCCGACGCCAAGCCGGTCCCCAGGGTGGCTACCAGGGTGCCCTGTTCACCCAGCCAGGTCAGCAGGGCGCTGGCATCTGCCGTCAGCCAGGCATTGCCGAGCCCGTAGACCACCAAGTACATGCCCACGGAGAACAGCACGATCTGCCAGGGCGCTCCCTTGAACACCTTGGGCAGGGAGATCACGCTACGCCCACCCTGGACCCAGCGCCCCGCCAGCGCCACCAGGATCAGCGCGGCGGATCCGGTCACCACCGCCACCGGCACGCCCAGCGGTGCGGTGACAAAGAAGGCCACCAGCAGCGCCGTCAGCACCGGAAAAGCGGCGCGAAACACCAGCGGGTCGCGAATCGCCTGACGCGGCTCTTCCAGCAAGGCCACGTCGTACTGCCCAGGAATGTCGCGACGAAACATCCAGCCCAGTACCACCAGGGTGGCCGCCAGCGACACCAGGTCCACCGGCACCATCACCATGGCGTAACGATTGAAGGAAATGTCGAAGTAGTTGGCGCTGACGATGTTGACCAGGTTGGAGATGATCAACGGCAGGCTGGTGGAGTCGGCAACAAAGCCCGTGGCGATGATGAAGGCCAATGACGCCTGGGGAGAAAACTTGAGGCGGACCAGAATGGCCATGACGATGGGCGTCAGTAGAAGCGCCGCACCATCGTTGGCAAAGAAGGCCGCGATGACCGCCCCCAGCAAGATAATCAGCGGAAACAGGCGACGGCCGTTGCCACCGCCCCAACGGGCCACGTGCAGCGCCGCCCAGGCAAAGAACCCGGCCTCATCCAGGATCAGCGAGATCAGGATCAGGGCGACAAAGGTGAAGGTCGCGTCCCACACGATATCCCATACCACCAGCACATCGGGCAGGTCGACGACGCCAGCCACCAGGGCAACCAGCGCGCCGCCGAGGGCGCTGGTACCGATGCCGAGCCCCTTCGGCTGCCAGATCACCAGCACCAGGGTCACCACAAAAATAGCAAAGGCCAACATGCTCGACTCCCTGTCAAAGACTGTCCTGATTGACCCGCGCCGACAGCGCTTCGGCGCTTTCCACTCGCTCGGAGTAGCGCTGGGTCAGGTAGCGCGCACGGTCGCGATTAAGCCAGGTGAACTTCACCAGCTCTTCGCAGACATCAACGATACGCAGATACAACGGTGACAGACGCATCCGGCCCGCCTCGTTGAATTCATTGAATGCCTTAGGCACCGAGGACTGATTAGGGATGGTCAGCATGCGCATCCAGCGCCCCAGAATGCGCATCTGGTTGACGCTATTGAAGCTCTGACTACCGCCACATACCTGCATCAACGCCAGGGTCTTGCCCTGGGTGGGACGTACCCCGCCCAGTGACAGCGGCAGCCAGTCGATCTGTGCCTTCATCACCGAGGTCATGGCGCCATGGCGTTCCGGACTGACCCACACCATGCCTTCGGCCCAGGTCGCTAGCTCACGCAGCTCGGCCACCTTGGGATGATCGGCCTCGGCGCCGTCAGGCAACGGCAGTCCTGCCGGGCAAAACGTGCGCACCTCTGCGCCGAAAGCCGTCAGCAGCCGCGCCGCCTCCTCGGCGACCAGGCGCGAGTAGGAGCGCTCGCGCAGCGAGCCGTACAGCACCAGAATGCGCGGGGCATGGCGCGGAGCATCGGCGGGTACCAGGGCATCTACATCGATGGCCTGGAAGTGCTCGGGATCAATGTTCGGCAGATCATGCAACAAGGATGCTGCGGTCATGAGTTGCCCTCCTTGAGGGTCACGATATCGCCATCTTCCTTGGTGAAGGTGCCACCCACCCGCGACAGCGGAGCCGCCAGCAGGTCTAGCACGCGCTCGGAGGGCCGGCACAAGGCGGTGCCCAGGTCGGTGACCACGATGGGCCGATTGATCAGGATGGGATGCGCCATCATGGCGTCGATCAACGCCTCGTCCGACAGGTGCGGCTGTTCAAGGCCCAGCTCTGCGTAGGGCGTCCCTTTCTGGCGCAGCAATGCCCTCGGCGTGATGCCCATGGCATCGATCAGCGCGACCAGGCGTTCACGGCTGGGCGGCGTCACCAGGTACTCGATGACCTCTGGGGTCTCGCCGGAGGCCTTGAGCATCGCCAGGGTATTACGTGAGGTACCGCAGGCTGGGTTGTGATAGATCAGGGTCATGGTCGGGGTCGCTCCGTCAGGTGGGGTCGCTACAGCCAGGCGTCATCAGGTCGGCCAGCGGATGACACACCTCAGGACGTCCGGCGCAGCAATCGCGCACCAGGAAGTCGAGTGTCCTGGCCATGTGCGCCAGATCTGCCCGATAGACGATCGAGCGACTTTCCCGGCGCTGGCTGACCAGCCCAGCGCGGCTGAGCACGCCAAGGTGGGCCGATAGGGTGTTGTGGGGCACCTCCAGCAAGCGCGCCAATTCCCCCGCCGGTAGGCCATTGGGCTCATGCCGCACCAGCAGGCGAAAGGCCGCCAGCCGAGTAGGCTGGGACAGCGCCGCGAAGGTATCGAGAGTCGGTTGAAAGTCTTTAGTGTCCATATGTCCGGAATTATGGACATATTAAATGGCACGTCAAGGGTCTCTTGATCCACGACATCCCAAGCCCCGTCATCACCCTGGCTGCGACATCGCACCGCGCGTGAGGCCTCACTCACTGATCGGAACATCGCTAGACTGGCACAGTCTTGTGACCGGTAAGCCCTCGATGCCCTCATCACCTCCCCACGCCTTTCGTTCGCGCCATGCCCTCTGGTGGGCTCTGGTGGCGATGTGCCTGGTGGTGCTGGGACCGCTGATCGGGCAAGTCAGCGGCCACACCGGTGGACAGATGCACGGTCATCATGCGGCTCACCCTACCAGCGCTGATGCGGGGGTTCTCACGGCCCACCACACCAGCAGCCACTCTAGCCGCCACATAAGCCGCCAGGCGAATAGCCACAAGGGCCACGCCACCGACCAGGGTATCGGCCTGGCCGATGCCTGCGGCTACTGCTCGCTGTACCAGCACGTGCCGGTGCTGACCCTGCTGCTGGTGCTTGCCGCCCTGGCCGGACCGGTCCGGCGCCAAGGTGCCCGTCACAGGCCCGCACGCGGCCATTCCCGCCCCGCCATCTTTCCCCAGGCGTTGACGCGGGCGCCCCCCTGCTCTCCCTGACCATCCAGACCTAGGGAAGCGCTGAATAAATCAGCCGAGCGGCATGAGGCGCCAGGCGCCCGCAGCGCAGAACCCGGAGCCTATGCGGTATAGGTGAGGAGTTCGAGCAGCGCGTAACGCAGCGAATCGGCGGCGCAGGCATTTATGCAGTGTTTCCCTAGCCAGCCTGACCACCAAGGCTTTTATACGGGCCCCTCGCTTCCACTCTTGCGGAAGTGCTGACGGCCCCTGGATCACATCGTGCTTTTTCGCACCTGTCAGGGAAGCCCATGACCGCTTTCTGTGAACCCCTGCGCGCTCGGCGCGCCCCTCTGGCCACGGCCATCACCGTGGCGTCGCTGGCGCTGGCCGGCTCCCCGGCGCTGTATGCCAATGACGCCGCTATCGACAACACCGTCGCTTCCGGCGCCGAACCCTTGCTGTCGACGCCGACCATGGTGATTACCGCGGTGCCCCTAAGCTCGCCGGTCACCATCGTGACCGACCCCCGTGTGCCGCGTCAGCCGGTGCCGGCCAGCGACGGAGCCGACTACCTCAAGACCATTCCCGGCTTCGCCACCCGGCGCACCGGCGGCACCAACGGCGACCCGGTATTCCGTGGCATGTTCGGCTCGCGCCTGCGCATCTTGACCAATGGCAGCGAGATGCTGGGGGCCTGTCCCAATCGCATGGATACCCCGACCTCCTACATCAACCCGGAAAGCTATGACGAGCTGACGGTGGTCAAGGGGCCACAGTCGGTGCTGCACGGGCCGGGCGCCTCGGCGGCCACCGTCAACTTCGTGCGTGGTCCAGAGCAACTCGATGAGGACGGCATGCGCTTCGATGCCAGCGCCACCCTGGGCACCTACGGTCGCTTCGATCGCCGCATCGACACCGCCATCGGCGGCGACACCGGCTACCTGCGCGTCGTCGCCAACGAGTCCGAGGCCAACGACTACCAGGACGGCGACGGCGACACTATCCATTCCGAATGGGACGACCGCTGGAACGCTGACGTGGCGCTGGGCTGGACCCCCAACGATGACACCTGGCTCGAGCTGGCCGTCGGACGGGGTGACGCCGAAGCCGCCTACCCCGGGCGCATGATGGACGGCAGCAAGTTCCTGCGCGAGACCATCGACCTGCGCTTTGAAAAGCGCAATATGAGCGAGCACTGGACCAAGCTGGAAGCGAGCCTCAATTACGCCTACGCCGACCACGTGATGGACAACTTCCGTCTGCGCGAACCCAAGCCGATGAACATGGGCGGAGGTCATGGTGGTGGCCACGGCAGCGGCGGCATGGGCGGCATGGGCGGCATGGGCGGCATGGGCGGCATGGGCGGCATGGGCGGCATGGGCGGCATGGGCGGCATGCCGATGATGGCCGGTGCCATGGCTGATCGCATGCAGATGGGTGGCATGGGCGACATGTCCATGGATGACCCGCGCATGGAGAGCGAGCTCGACCGCCGTACCCGCGGTGGCCGCATCGCCTCCACCTGGGAATTCGAGGACCTTACCTGGATCGCCGGGATCGACGGCAGCACCGAGGACCATCGCAAGCGCAGAAGCGCCATCGACGATGACGGCGACTTCCTCGGCGCCGGGCACTTCGCCTGGGACAAGGACTACACCCGAGGCCAGGCCGGACTCTTCAGTGAACTGACCTGGTATGCAAGCGATATGGAGCGCTGGATCGGCGGCGCCCGCTATGACTACTACCGGGTCCAGGACGAGAACGACGAAGGCCACAGCGACAGCGCCGGCGAGGTGCGCCATGACCGCCTGCCAAGCGGCTTCTTTCGCTATGAGCGCGACCTGGCCGATACACCGGCGACCTTCTACGCAGGCCTCGGCCACGTCCAGCGCTTCCCCGATTTCTGGGAGCTAAAGCCCGACAACCTGGGGCCAAACGGTCAAGAAACGGCCTTCGAGGGCGTCGAACCGGAAAAGACCACCCAGCTCGACATCGGCCTGCAATACCAGGGTGAGCACCTGGGCGCCTGGATCTCTGGCTACGCCGGCTACGTGCAGGACTTCATCCTGTTCGACTACAACGGCGGCCCTGGCGGAGATGATACCCAGGTGACCAACGTCGATGCCCAGATCGCCGGTGCGGAAATGGGAGCAAGCTACGCCTTTACCGACGCACTGAGCGGCGACGCCAGCCTGGCCTATGCCTGGGGACGCAATGCCGATGATCACGAGGCACTGCCACAGATGCCACCGCTGGAGGGCCGTTTCAGCCTGAACTGGCACCGCGGTGACATGTCGGTGGGCGCACTGTGGCGCTTGGTCGCCGCCCAGCACCGTACCGACGAGGGCAAGGGCAACGTGTCCGGCAAGGACTTTGGTGACTCCGCCGGCTTCGGCACCCTTTCCTTCAATGGCGCCTACGACGTCAGCGAGTCAGTGACCCTGAGCGCCGGTGTTGATAACGCCTTCGACAAGACCTACGCCGAGCACTTGAATGTGGCCGGAGATGCGGGCTTTGGCTTCGACGCGAACGAGCGCATCAACGAGCCTGGACGCATGTTCTGGACCCGGGTCGATCTGCACTTCTGATCACCGCTCTTGATCACCACTCTTGTCACCACAGCCAGGCAGTCGCCGTAGAAACCCCATAGGCAATAGAGAAGAAGTCGCAAGACCCAAGGCAAGAAAAACAGCGCGCCCCGGAGAGGACGCGCCGTTTTTGCATGGGGATGGGAAGAGACATGGGGGGAAGAGACGTGGGGGCAAGCCCCACACCACCCCCTTTACAGATAGTTGAACAACGACAGGTCACGAATGCCAATGAAGGCCTGCTGGGCGGCCTGCATGCCCACCTGGCGCAGACTGTACTCAGAGATCGCCTGGTTGTAGTCCAGGTCGACCAGATCCGACATGGTCTGGGCGTAGTTGAGTTCACGGTTGCCGCTGACCGAGTCGATCACGTCCAGCTCATTGAGCCGTGCGCCGACCGAGGCGCGCTTGGTCAGCACGTTGTCGAGGCTGGCGTCCAGCTCGCGCATGGCGCCGTTGAGGGTGTTCTCCAGCGTCGCTTGCTGGGCGGGTGTGTCCGCCGGCGCTTCGAGCACCGCCAACACCTTCTCGAAGGTGGTAAAGACGTTGGTGTTCATCTCGTCGGCGGGGCCGAACACGACAGTATCGCCTGCCACAGGCTCGCCTTCGAGCTCGAGGCGCAGGCCTCCCACCTCTACCGTGGTGCCATCGGCTGCAAAGGGCTGATCCTCGAACGCAGCGCCGGCGCTGACCCAGTTGCCGCTGCCATCATCGACCTCCACGCTGTAGGTGGGCGCATCCGCCGTGCCACCGAACTCGACCCGGTAGCGATCGCCATAGCCGGCATTATCGGTGTCGACGACATCGGGGCCGGCAAAGGTCACGCTACCGGCATTGGTGCTGCCCTGCTCAGCCACGTAGCCCGCGCCGCTGGGCACGCTGGTGAAGATGTCGGCACCGGTATCCCCCACCGGCATCTTGCGCGAGGCGTCGACCTGCTGCTTGCGCACCTGATCGGAGCCAGCGTACTCGATGCCACTGCCAGAGTCCTTGAACGGTTCGCTGCCATCGGCATAGCCACCGAACAGGTAGCGTCCATTGCCATCGGTCGCATTGGCCTGACCGATCATCGTCTCGTAGATACCGCGCAAGTCGCTGGCGATGGACTGACGGTCGGCATCGCTGAGGGTGCCGTTGGCCGCCTGAATCACCAGGGTCTTGGCACTGGCCAGCGCGTCGCTGACGCTATTGAGCACGCTTTCTTCCTGGGACAGCGCATTGCGTGCGCTGACCCTGGCATCGGTGTACTGCTGGGTCACCGCCTGGGCCTGGCTGACCGACACCGCGCGGGAGGCCGCCTGGGGATCATCCGACGGGTTGACCACTCGGCGCCCGGTCGCCAATTGCTGGCTCAGGTGCATGAAGTCGGACTGCTGACGGTTCAGTGAGCTGACGCTCTGGTCAAACATGGTAACGGTGCTGATACGCATGACCTGATGCTCCTTAGCCTCTCAGTCCAAGAATGGTGTCGACCACCGAGGTAGCGGTGTCGATGACCTTGGCATTCGCCTGGTAATACTGCTGATAGCGGATCAGATTGGCCGCCTCTTCATCCAGGTTGACCCCGGACTCGGACAGCTTGACCGCGCTGAGCTGCTCGGTCAGCCCCTGCTGCGCCGCCAGATTGACCTGCACCACATTGGTCCGGTTGCCCACGTCGCTGACCAGTGACGCGTAGGCCTGGCTGAGCGTCGCGCTGCCACCGACAGTGAGCGCATCCTGCAGCCCCTGCATGGCCAGCGCATTTTCGTTGTCGCCGCTGGCTCCGGACAGGCCAGCCGCAATCTTGTCGGGATCGCTGATGGCGGTCTCGAATTCACCGGCAGCGCGACGCACCGGCTGAATCTCGAAACGGTCACCATCGGCCAGTGCCGTGGGATCGTCGATGGTGAGCGTCACGCCGCCAAAACTGAGGGTGTTCTCGACCGCATCGAAGGTCGTGGTGATCGTCTCTCCGGTATCGCTGCGGGTGACCTCGAAGGTCGGTGGTGTGGCCGCGGCATCGGTGACCAGCACCTGGTAGTCCGCCGCCTCGAGCTCGCTGATATTGGCGGTGTCGAAGCTCGCCGTCAGGGTTGCACTGCCCGTATTGGCATCGTGGGTGAAAACCCTGGGAGCGCCGATATCAAACATCGCGCCACCGTCCATTCCCTCCAGGTCTTTGCCGAGGGCGTGCTGTTCGTTGAAGGCCACCGCCATGGACACCGCCAGCTGGCCGATCTGGTTCTGAGTGCGATCCAGCGTCTCGGAGCGGAACTGGATCAAGCCTCCCAGGGAGCCGCCCTGCAGACCGTCTTCATCCAGCACCTGCAGGCCACCCCCGGGATCCTGGTAGCCAACGACGATGCGCTGGGGGTCGCTGGGAGACGATACCGCCTTCAACTGATAGGACTGAGTGCCGGCCACCAGCGGCTGACCGCCAGGGAGATTGACGCGGTAGGAGGTACCGTCCTGGACCGTCAGTTCGACCCCGATACGCTCACTCATTTCCGTGACCAGCTGGTCGCGCTGGTTGAGCAAGGCATTGGGCGCTTCGCCGGTCTTGGCCCGCGCCAGGGCAATCTCGCGATTGAGGGAGGCCAGCGCCTCGCTCTGATTGTTGATCTGGGTGATCTCGTCGCGAATCTGGCCATTGATGCCGTCCTGCATGTCCTGCAGGTAGCTGTCAAAAGCGCGGAACTGGGCACTCAGCGTATCCGCCGCTCCCAGCACGCCCTGACGGGCAGCAGGATCAGACGGTGCCGAGGCCAGGTCTTCCATCGAGGAGAAGAAGTTCTGCATCAACGGCGCCAGACCGGCGTCCTGGTCGGCCAGCAGACTATCGATCTGGTTGACCTGGGTCTGGTAGGCATTCAACGCCGAGTAGGCGCTGATCGAGCCATTGAGCTGGTCCGCCACGTACTGGTTGAACTGGCGCTCGATGTCGTTGACCTGCACCCCCTGAGTACCGCCACTTCCCTCGCCCAACACCGTGATCTCGCGGTTGTAGCCAGGGGTGTAGACGTTACTGATATTGTTGCTGGTGGTGGACAGGGCATTCTGGGCAGCATTCAGACCGCTCAAGCCGATGGAGAACATGCTCATGGTGGAATTCCTTTCGCCGATAGAAGCGTTATCGGCCAAACCGCTTCAGGCTTGAGGCCGACAGCACCATTTCGTCCGTTGCCGTGCTGCGGGTCTAGAAGACGCGGGTAGGGTTCGTCGCAATATCCGCCTGTGCCAGCCAGTCTCCGCTGTCGCTGGCCTGGCTGACGCTTGCCTTGTTATCGCTTGCCTGGCTGCTGCTGGCCTGGCGGATGCTCGCATCAGCGCTGGCCCGCTCGACGGCGGCCACCTGGGTCGCCGCGGGAGCATCACTCAGCGGACCGAAGGTATGCATGACCGCAATCAGCTTGGCGGCATAGGCCGGGTCGGTGGCGTAGCCCCCCTGCTGCAGCGCGTGGGCGGCCGCTTCCGCATCGGGGGCCGCGGTCACAGCGGCGTAACGCGGGTTGTCGCTGATCAAGCGGGCGTAGTCGGTAAAGGCTTCCTCGAAGGAGCCGTAGACACGGAAATCATCGCGAATGCGCAGGCGCTGCCCCTGCTCCACCTCGTGGGTGGTGATCCGGGTCGTGGGGCCCTCCCAACGACTACCGGCCTTGATGCCGAACAGGTTGTGGCTGTTGCCGCCGTCGGCGGTGGCGATCTCATGACGCCCCCACCCGGTTTCCAGGGCCGCCTGCGCCAGAATCAACTCTGCCGGCACGCCTGAGGCCTGACTGGCCGCCTGGGCAGGCGCGGCCAGCTTGTCGAGGAAGGCCTGGACATGGGCCGGTGTGTCGCGTGCCTCGCGGCCGCTGATCTGGGCATCCGCTGCCTGCCGATCCAGCCCCGCGGTAACGGCGCCCAGTTCATCCAGGAAGCTGGCGGGCATCTCGACCTCATCAGCGGCCGGAGCGTCGCTTCTCAATGCATTGGACAGCGGACGCGGGGTACCGCGCGGTATCCCGGCGATCAACGCCTCCACCTCCGAGCGCTGTTCTTCGCTGCTTGGCTGGGGCCCGCGCAGCTGCTGCAGCAGCTGATCCGCCAGGCCGATACCACGGCTAGCCATGGTCTGCGACCACTGCTGGTCGAGCAAGGACTGGTAATACTGGGTCTGGCGGGATTCAGTCAGGCCGCTGCTGGGCACCGCATCGCGCATGCTCTTCATCATCATGTTGATGAACATCGCCTCGAACTGGCGCGCCGCTTCAGCGGCGGCAGCCGGATCCTGCTGGCGCGCACTGGTCTTCAGTCGCGACAGTCCCTGCATGTCCAGCGCGAAGCCCGCTTGCCCCACACTGCCCGTAGCACGGCTGGCTCCTGCCAGCGCAGACCCGGACAGACCCAGCGGAAGGCTCGACGACAGATCGGATATGGCCATCAGATGATCTCCAGCTCCGCTCTGAGTGATCCTGCCGCCTTGAGCGCTTCCAGGATCGACATCAGGTCATTGGGGGTCGCACCCAGCGCATTCAGCGCGTCCACCACGTCCAGCAGGCTCGCCCCCTCAACGATCTGCAGGGTGCCCTGCTCCTCGTTGATGGTAATGTCGGAGTCCGGCACGACCGCGGTATTGCCGGTCTCGCTGAAGGGCGTAGGCTGGCTGACGCCAAAGGCGGTATCGATGACGATCGACAGGTTGCCATGGGCCACCGCTGCCCGCTTCAGGGTCACGCTGCCATTGAGCACGATGGAGCCGGTCCGCGAATTCAACACCACCCTGGCTCGAGCCGGCATTGGCGTCAGCTCCACACTCTCGACCCTGGCCATGAAGTTGACCCGAGAGTTGGCGTTGGTCGGCCCATTCAGCGCGATCACTCCGCCGTTGCGCGCTGACGCCACCGGGTAGTCGAACTCGTCATTGATGGCTTGAACCATGCGCTCGGCGGTGCCGAAATCGGCCTGGTTGAGCTGCAGTTCGAGCACCCCGTCGCGGCTGCCCAGCGACAGCGGCACGGTCTGCTCGACCATCGCACCACCGGCGATGCGACCCGCGGCCTGATGGCTGATCTGCACACTGGAACCGGCGGACTGCGCGCCGGCGCCGTTGATCAGCAGATTGCCCTGGGCCAGCGCGTAGACGTCTCCATCGGCCCCCTTCAGCGGGGTCATCAGCAGGCTGCCGCCGCGCAGGCTCCGCGCATTACCGATCGACGAGACCACCACATCCAGGCGATGTCCCGGCTGAGCAAAGGGTGGCAGGTCGGCGGTCACCATCACCGCTGCCACGTTGCGCAACTGCATGTTGGTCCCCGGCGGCACCGTAATACCCAGCTGGGACAGCATGTTGTTGAGACTCTGGCCGGTGAACGGCGCCTGCATGGTCTGGTCGCCGGTGCCATCCAGCCCCACCACCAGGCCATACCCCACCAGCTGGTTGTCGCGCACACCGGCAAAGGTGGCCAGGTCGCGGACCTGCTCGGCGCGGGCCAGGGACGACCAGGCGCTCAGGCCGATCAGCAGCACCAGCATCAGACTGCCGAGGGTCAGGATGGGGCGACGGGAAACGGGATGTCTCATGATGCCAGGCCTAGAAGGGAGAAACGTTCAGGAAGAAGCGCTGCATCCAGCCCATGTGCTGGGCCTCGTTGATATAGCCATTGCCCACGTACTCGATACGGGCATCGGCCACCGCCGTGGAGGGCACGGTGTTCTGGGTAGTGATGAAGCGCGGATTGACGACGCCACCGAAGCGAATGAACTCGGTTCCCTGGTTGATGGCGATCTGCTTCTCGCCGCGCACTCTCAGGTTGCCGTTGTTCATCACTTCGATCACCGATACGGTGATGGTGCCGGTGAAGGAGTTATTGGCCTGGGAGCCGCCGCCGCCGGCAAAGTCCGAGTCACCGTCGATCTCGAAGCCATAGTCCAGCAGGTCTTCCAGACCATCCGGCACCTGGGAGAAGGTCAGGCTGGAGCTGCCATCACGATCAGCGTTGGAGCGAGAGTTCTTGCTGGCGCTGACCTCTTCATCCAGCACGATGGTCAGGATGTCGCCAACGCTGCGCGGACGACGATCCTCGAACAGCGGCTGGTAGCCCCGTGCCTTCTGGAAGATCGAGCCGTTGGCCACCGGCAACGGGCGATCGGGGATCTCGATCTGCTCCTGCTCGCCGACCACCGAGGCATGAGGAATCTGGGCACAGCCCGACAGCGCCAGCACGGCCAGCGCCAGGGCCAGCATCACCAGGCGCAGCGCTGGCCCCAGCACCGCATGAGAGCCCCCATCAACGCCAGTACGTGGCTGCCGCAGGGAAGAGTGAGTGTCAGCGTACATGGCCGGCTCCAGCGCTATCAGGGGACGTGACTCAGGGTGTCAGCACGTCGATGGTCAGGGGCGTGTCAGTGACAGGCCGAGATCACAGCTGCGCCAGGCGCGCCAGCATCTCGTCGCTGGTCTGCACCGCCTTGGAATTGATCTCGTAGGCGCGCTGGGTCTCGATCATGCTGACCATCTCTTCCACCACGTTGACGTTGGACGTCTCGACGTAGCCCTGCAGCAAGCGACCGGCACCGTTCATGCCAGGCATCAGCTCGTTGCGCGGCCCGGAGGAGCTGGTCTCCACGTACAGGTTGCCGCCGATGGACTGAAGCCCAGTGGCGTTGACGAAGGTCGAGATGGTGATCTGGCCGACCTCGTCGGACTCACTGGTGCCGGGCTGGGTCACCGAGACGATGCCGTCCTCGCCGATGTCCACGGACAGGGCGTTGTCAGGAATGATGATGGCCGGCTCCAGCGGATAGCCATTGGCGGTCACCATCTGGCCGTTCTCGTCGAGCTGGAAGCTGCCGTCGCGGGTAAAGGCGGTGGTGCCATCAGGCATCAGTACCTGGAAGAACCCCTTGCCGTTGATCGCCAGGTCCCGGGAGTTCTCGGTCGACTCCAGGCCACCCTGGGTATGCAGCCGTTCGGTGGCTACCGGACGCACACCGGAACCGATCTGCATGCCGGACGGCAGGCGATCCTGGACGTTGTTCTGGGCCCCCGGCTGACGCATGTTCTGGTACAGCAGGTCCTCGAACACGGCGCGGGACTGCTTGAACCCGTTGGTCGAGACGTTGGCCAGATTGTTGGAAATCACGTCCAGCTGGACCTGCTGCGATTCGAGTCCGGTCTTGGCCGTCCACAGCGACTTGATCATGGTGCTTCTCTCCTCGTGCCGGGCCTTGCCAGCGCCGGCCTGTATTCAGGGGCCGTGGTATCAGCCGTTCAGCGACAGCAGGCCGTTGGCCTTCTGAGCGTTTTCGTCAGCGCTCGAGATCATCTTGGTCTGCAGCTCATAGCGGCGCGCCACATCGATCATCGAGACCATGGCCTCCACCGGATTGACGTTGCTGCCTTCCAGGGCTCCGCTGACCACCGTGACCTGCTCCGCCGCCGGCAGCTCAGCCGGCTGGCCGTTGGCGCCCGTCGCACGGAACAGTCCGTCTGCGCCACGCTCCAGCTCGCCAGGCTCGGGAGCGACCAGCTTGAGTCGACCCACTTCCGCCAGGGCGTCCGGGTCCTGGCCCATGCCGATGGCGCTCAGGGTGCCGTCGGCGCCGACAAACAGCTCGGCCTCCAGCGGGATCTGAATCGGGCCGCCCTCGCCGATCACCGGACGCCCCATCGACGTCAGCAGGCCATTGGCATCGACCTGCAGGTCTCCCCGGCGGGTGTAGGCCTCGCCGCCATCGTCACCTTGCACGGCCAGAAAGCCGTCACCGTCGATGGCCAGGTCCAGGGTGCGCCCTGTGCGGGTAATCGCGCCTGGCGTGAAGTCGGTGCCTGGCGTGGTGGCGGCGGTAGAGACCCGAGTGTCCAGACGCGCTTCGCCTTCCACCGGCACCGCGCGCATGGCATGCAGCTGGGCCCGAAACCCGGAGGTGGAGGCGTTGGCCAGGTTGTGGCTGACCACCGACTGCTGTTCCATGGTCTGGCGGGCGCCACTCATGGCGGTATAGAGCATGCGATCCATCGGCTATCCCTCTGGGGCGTCTGGGCGGCCGCTGCCTGCGGCAGCGGCCGGGGCGGTCATCATCAGCGCAGGTTGATGGCGGTCTGCAGCACTTCGTCCTGGGTCTTGATGGTCTGGGAGTTGGCCTGATACGCCCGCTGGGTGACGATCATGCTGACTAGCTCCTTGGCCATGTCGACGTTGGACGTTTCGATGGCGCCGGACTGGATGCCACCCAGCAGGCCGGTGCCCGGTGCGCCTACCAGCTCCTGGCCAGAGGCGTCCGTCGCCGCCCAGGTGTTGTCTCCGGCAGGGGACAGGCCTTCCGGATTACGGAAGTTGGCCAGGGCGATCTGACCGGCCGGACGGGTCTGCTCGTTGGAATAGCTGCGCACCACGGTGCCGTCGTCCTGGATGCTGATACCGACCAGGGCGCCGGAGGTATAGCCATTCTGGTTCAGTGCCGTGGTGCTGGCGCTGTTACCGAACTGGGTGGAGCCGGAGATATCGAAGGTCAGGCCCATGTCCGTGGCGGCGCCGTCGAAGTAGTCGGCGGAGGCAAAGGACATCGCAAACTGGCCGTTGGCCGGTGCGGTCAGCTGACCATTTTCATCGAATTCCATGGCCATGGTCTGGGGGGCACTGGGCGTCGCCCCATCCATCAGCACCTTGCCGTCCATCGCCATGGTGCCCGTCCAGGTATTCGGCCCGGTCTTCTCGTAGTAGACCGTCACGTTGCGCGGGTTGCCGAGGGAGTCATAGGCGGTGAAGTTGTTGGAGTAGTGATAATCCACCTGCACATTGGTGGCGCCACCAGACCCGGCCAGGGTCACGCTGTTGGTGTCGACACCCACTTCCTTGCGCGAGTCCAGATTGAAGGTGGTGGCCACCTCGGTGGTGGCGCTGGCCGGCATCTCGTCGGCCTCGATCTGCAATACTTCGGGCTGACCGCCGACCTGTACTTGACCGGCAGCGTTGACGCCGTAGCCCATGATGCGGGCGCCCTGGGCGTTCTGCAGGTAGCCATCCGGGGTCATCGTCAGCTGGCCATTGCGGCTGTACACCACCTGGCCGTTCTGCTCCATGCGGAAGAAGCCATCGCCGCTGATGCCCAGGTCCAGGGGACGATTGGTGGATTCCAGGTTGCCGCCGCTGAAGTCCTGCAGCACCGTGGAGACCTTGGTGCCCAGGCCGATCTGGGAATTGGCGAAGACGTCGGCGAACTGGGCGCTGCCGCTCTTGTAGCCCACGGTCTGCGAGTTGGCGATGTTGTTGCCCAGCACATCCAGGCTGTCGGCGGCGGCATTCAGGCCGCTAAGCGCTTGTGAAAAGCCCATGTCACACTCCTTAGATAGTTCCCTGCGTCGATGACTCGACGATCATGTTCTCGACCTTCAGCGGCGCACGGCAGCCTCGTCGGCACAGCCTGGACGTCGCCAGCGACCTCTCGTCTCGCCCTACAGAATCTGGCGAATATCATTGAGCGCCACCTGGCCGTAGACCGCGCCAAGGTCGAGCATGACCTGGCCGCTGTCCGTGGCCGGGGACACACCCCCCACCTGGGCATAGTTCAAGGCGGTGACCGACAGCGCCTCACCCTCGACACCGGTGGCATCGATGCTGACGCGATAGGCACCTTCAGGGGCGGCCACACCGTCCGCGGTCATGCCATCCCACTGGAACGACTCGCTCCCCGCCGATGCCGGGCCCAGGTTGTAGCTGTTGATGACTTCACCGGACTCGTTGGTGATGGTCACCTTGACCTCGGCCGCGGGGCTATCCAGCTCGACACCAAAGGGCGTGGATACCGGTGTGCCGTCGTCGTTGTGGGCCATGACGATGCGATCTCCGGGCACCAGCACGCCCTTGCCGATCAGCGAGGTCGCCTGCAGCGCCTGGCCGGCATTGATCTGGCCGGTGATCGACGACATGGTCTCGTTGAGATCCTCGATGCCGGATACGGTATTGATCTGGGCCAGCTGCGAGGTCATCTCGCTGTTATCCATGGGGTTGAGCGGATCCTGGTTCTGCAGCTGCGTCACCAGCATCGTCATGAAGTTGTCGCCGAGCTCATCGGAGGCCTGCTTGGAGCTGGCCTGAGCGGTCGCGGCATTGACGGCGTTATAGACGCTGGGATCAATGGTAGTGGCCATCGGCTCAGCCCTCGCCCAGGGTCAGCGTCTTGAGCATCAGCTGCTTGCTGGTGTTCATGACCTCGACGTTGGCTTGATAGGAGCGGGAGGCGGAGATCATGTTGACCATCTCGCCCACCGGGTCGACGTTGGGCATCGACACGTAGCCGGCATCGTCCGCCAGCGGGTGCTCGGGGCGGTACTCCTGACGCAGCGGAGAGGGATCCTCGACCACCTCGCGCACCGCCACACCGCCGATGCCGTCGCTGGCGGCGCGCGATTCAAACACCGCCTGACGCGCTCGGTAGGCCTCGCCGTCGGGGCCGGACACGCTGTCGGCGTTGGCCATATTGCTGGCGGTGACGTTCATGCGCTGAGCCTGGGCGGTCATCGCCGAGGCGGAAATATCAAAGATCGAGAACATCGACATGGAGCGCTCTCCCTGCGTGGAATAAATGGTGGCCTGGGCTTATTGCTCTGGCTGCATGGCCTGCTTGAGGCCCTGGATGCGGCTGTTGAGGATGGTCAGCGCAGCCTGATAGCGCACCGAGTTGTCGGTAAACGCCGCCCGCTCACGATCCATGTCCACGGTGTTGCCATCGAGGCTTGCCTGTTCCGGCACGCGATACTTGAGTTCACTGCCGCCCAGGGACAGCGCGCTGCCGTGCCCCGACAGGTGATGGCCAGAGGTCCGCGACAGCGCCAGCCCCGGCTGGGACATGCCGCGGGTAGCGGATTCCAGCGCCTGGGCGAAATCCATGTCGCGGGCCTTGTAGCCAGGGGTATCCGCATTGGCGATATTGCTGGCCAGCACCTTCTGGCGCTCCTGTCGCAGCGACAAGGCCTGCTGATGAAAGGCCAGAGAGGCTTCGAGCTGATCGATCATCCCAGTGCGCTCCGTAGGCAGGGAACAAAGACAAAGGTTTCGACGATGAAGAATACCCAGCCCGGTGTCAGCACAAAGCCGTGAACAGCCGTCATAAGCGTGCCCATTTCGATCCATACCGGCGCCGCGCCAAGGCTAGACTGGTGTGCCATACGCCATCCCAGGCCATGTTTTCGGCGACAGGTACCCGCCATGCCACAGCGTTCGCAGCGCCTAGAGACCCTTTCCTTGCTGGACCCGCAGCGACGCTCAAGCCTTGCGCCGCTGGCGCGACTGCTGCTGGTCATTTTCCTGCTGGCCACGTCCCTGCTGACCATTGCCTGCACAGCACAGGCCGCGGATGAACCGCAGCACACCGCGTTGCTTGATCGGGTCGAGGGGTTTCTGTTCGAACAGGCGCTGGCCGACGGCGCCTCGCCACAAGACCTGCAGATCGAGGTCTTTGCACCGGCGGCAGACCTGACGGACTGCCAGGCAGCAGAGCCCTTTCTGCCTCGCGCTGGTACGCGCCTGGCCGGACGGGTCTCGGTAGGGCTGCGCTGCGCCGGGGAGTCGCACCGCACGCGCTATCTGCAGGCTGACATCACCCGCATGGGTTGGCAGCTGGTGGCGGCTCGCGATATTGCTCCCGGGGAACGTCTGAGCGACGACATGCTGGGCCGCGAGCGGGTCGACCTGGCCCGGCTGTCCTCCCAGGCATTGAGCGACCCTGCCAGCGCCATCGGCCAGGTCGCCCGGCGCGGCATCCGACAGGGGCAGGCCCTGGCCAGCCACCAGCTCAGCGCTCCGAAACTCGTCAGACGAGGCGAACAGGTCGCGGTGGAAGCCAGCGGACGCGGCTTTCGCATTAGCCGCCAAGGCGAAGCCCTGGAGGCAGGAGGAATGGGGGACAGGGTGCGCGTCAGGGTGGATCGGCGCCAGGTGCTCGAGGCCAGGGTGGTCGATCGCGGGCGCTTGGCCGTGGCCTTCTAGCCGCTTACCTTCATGCTTGCAGCGCCCACCACTGGTCATCCAGACCCTGCTGGCCTAAAGTTTGGCGCAGCGCTGCCGATACCCTTTCTAGTTACCGAGTCAGGCACGTCAGCCGCGCCTGCTTCTAGCGCCAATCTTGTGAGGCCATGCCCGTGAAAATCGATTCGCAACAGCCGCTGACCCGCCCCGCCCAGAGCGAAGGGCCTCAGCAGAGCGAAAAACCGACGCCCGCTGGCACCTCGTCATCGGCGGAAGCCGGCGCCCAGACCCACCTCAGCCGTCCGGCGGCCGATGCCAGCCAGGACATCGACATGGCACGGGTAGAAGAGATTCGCGACGCCATTCGTGAAGGTCGTCTGAAGATCAATCCGGAGCGGATCGCCGACGGGCTGATCGACAGTATTCGCAGCATGCTGGACGAGCCGGCGACCGGCAACGGACGCGATCCGTCATGAGCCTCACCCGCCTGCTGGATCAGCAGCACACCCGCCTGAGCGATCTGCTGGGACTGCTGCAGCAGGAGCAGGAGTGCCTGGTGCAAGGCCAGGTCGACACCGAGGCCCTGGTGGGATTGGCCACGCGCAAGTCGGAGATTCAGCAGCAACTTGCCGAGACCGAGGCGCGACGTCGCCAGGTGCAGTGCCGCCTGGGCTACGCCGACGACCGCGAGGGCGCACGCCAGGCCGCCATGGATGCAGGTTGTATCGCGCAGTGGGACTCCACCATGGCGATGGCCAGGGACGTCTCCCGCGCCAACCTGCGCTGCGGGGAATTGCTCGGCCTGCGTATGCAGCACAACCAACAGATGCTCGACGAGATTCACCGCATCGCCAACGCCAGCGTCTATCGGCCAGACGGGCGTACCCGCCTGCAACCCTCGCGCCTGAACGTCTCGGCCTGAGCCGCGGCAATCCTTAGCCAGCCACTGCAGTTTTCCACACGTCAGTGACTCACACCGCGGTTACCCATACTGCTGTTACCCACACTGCGGTTGCCCAGCCAGCGCCGATAGCCGGGCAGTGGCCGAGTGACTCATATGACTACAGCGGTGCCGCCGGCCTCGCCCCCGCCGCCACCCAGGCCAGCAAGGCGTTAGCTTCCAGCGGCGCCCCCAGCAAATGCCCCTGAGCCCGCATCAGCCCCAGCGCTCGTACCGTTTCGAGCTGGCTGGCGGTTTCTACCCCAACGGCCACCGCGGTGAACTCCAGGGTCTCGAAGCAGCGAATCAGCGCCGCGACGCTCTGGCGTGCACTCGATGAGGGTTCAGCCAGCGCGCGCAGGGTATCGGGGCCCAGCTTGCCGAGGGAGACCGGCAGCGAGGCCATACCGAACAGGTCCACCGGGGACTGGCCCAGCCGGTCCACCCCCAGTCGAACGCCCAGAGCCACCAGCCGCCGCAGCAGGTGAGACTGGCGGTAGCCCACCTCAAACAGACCGATGCCATCGACCTCCAGGCTCAGCCAGTCAAGACGCTCGTCGCCGCCACTGTCTGCACTGCACAGCTGACGGAGATACAGGTCCAGCGCCCGGCCATCAAAGCTGACCTGATCGAGCAGGCAGGGATGAATGTTGACCGCCACATCCCAGTCCCCCAGCGCCAGCCCCGCTTCGCGCCAACGCCGGCGCTGGGCCACGACCTCCTTCAACACCCAGCGGTCCAGCCGATCGATCAGCTGCATCTCCGCCGCCAGCCCCAGGAACTCCTCCGGGGCGATATCCCCGCGGCGGGGGTGGCGCCAGCGCACTAGCGCCTCGAGCCCGCAGCAATGTCGCGAGGACAGATCGAACTGGGGTTGAAACACCAGGTACAGCTGCTGGTCGGGAAACATCAGCGCTTCCTGCAGCTCCTGACGGAAGCACTGCTGGATTTCCATCAACTGCTGAAGGCTGCCGTCATAGAAGGCAAAGCTGCCCAACGGCGCCTCTTCCAGCGCCTTTTCCGCATGGGCCAGCAGCTCGCCCGCCTCTTCTCCATCCTCAGGGCATAGCGCAATACCGATGCGCGGCTCGATCAGCGCAGGCGAGTAACCGGAAAGGGTAAACGGGGGTTCCAGCGCCTCCAGGCAGCGATCGGCGATCACCTGGAGGGTCTCGGGGGACATCGGATGCTCCAGCAGGATGCCCCAGCGCTCCCGGTCGAGCTGCACCACACTGTCTTCGCGTCGCAGGGTGTTGACCAGGCGGCGGCCAGCGCGGCGTGACACACGTGACGCCACCTCGGCGCCATGCTCAACCATCAAACGTGAAATACCATGCAGCTCGACCAGCATGACCCCAAGGCGCTGACCCAGGCGGTCGGCACGTTCGAAGGCGTGGGACAGACGATCTTCGAAGATCCAGGCGCTGGCCACGCTGCCGATATCCGCATGGCGGCGCTCGAGCACCGACTCGGCGTCAGCGTTGAGGTCGATAAAGGTGACCAGCCACATGAGCGGTTCTGACGGCGAGTCCGCCTCGCCCGCGTCGCGATCGAAGGAAACACAGGACATCAGGCCCAGGCGAGCATTGGCGCTGTCATCTACCAGCAGCCAGGCCTGCTGCCATTCTTCACCGGGTGACAGGGTGTGATAGCTGCCACGCTCTCCCAGCAGGTTGACGAAGGGGCGAAACAACTCGTTGAGATTACGCCCGATCAGCTCTCCGCCGGTGGGGCATGCCAGCACCGTCAGGGCCGTGTTGACCCACACCAGTCTATCGTTGGCATCAATCAGTGCCATACCGACCGGCGCCCGGTCCAATACCAGCCCCGCCACCACCGACGGGTGGCGCGTCACAGTGCCGCTGGCAGCTGCCTGCGACAGCGACCTTGGGCCCATGTTTCCTCGTCGATCCTTAGCCATGTGCCCTGCCCAGAAAAAGGTAAGCGGTGCGCATTACCTAATATAGTCATTATCGGCTGGCAAAGTGCACTCTTGAGGGCCGACATGGATGGTTTTTATACGAACCGGGCCGGGAAAATGCTGCGTAAATTGCTGTGCTCGACTTCTCGGCTGCTGGCGGCACTCAAGTTCCTCATTTAACCACTTGTAAACTCAGTTCTTTCCGTTCCGGCAGTCGCCGACCTGACATCGCTCGCTACATTTACCCAGCGCTTCGCTAGCGCGGACGCAGGCGCAGGGCGTCCATGCCACCATCCACCGGCAGGCAGACCCCCACCGTCGAGCGATTGGCGGGATCGGCCAGATAGGCCACCGCCTGGGCCACCTCGGCGGCGGCGACCAGCCGTCCGTGGGGCTGGCGAGCCTCCAGCGCCGCACGCTCGGCCTCGGGGTCCGGCGCCTGCGCGAGCAAGCGGCCGATCCAGGGGGTGTCCGCCGTGCCGGGCGAGACGCAGTTGACCCGAATGCCCTGTGACAGGTGATCGGCCGCCATGGCCCTGGTCAAGGCCAGCACGGCGCCCTTAGTCGCCGAGTACAGAGCCCTTTGCTGAATCCCCGCGGTGGCGGCGATGGACGCCATATTGACGATGGCCGCGGCGTCCGACTCGCGCAGATGAGGCAGCGCCGCCCGCGACACCCGCGCCATGCCGGCGACGTTGACCTCCCAGGCGCGCGCCCACTCCTCGTCCGGGTTGTCCGCGACGTCGCCCTGGGCACCGATGCCTGCGTTGTTGACCACGATATCGATACGCCCCAGCGCACTGGCGACCGACGCCACCGCGCGCTCTACCTGTTCGCTGCTGGCGACATCGCACGCTTTCCAGTGGTGTTCATTGGCGGGATCCTCGCGATCCAGCACGGCGACGCGGGCGCCTTCGCCGGCCAGGCACGCGGCGATCGCCGCGCCGATGCCCGAGGCGCCACCGGTGACGATGGCCACCCGTCCTTCGAATCGAGCAGTCATGGATTAGCCCTCCCAGGCACGAAAGGTCTGACGCTGGCGACCCAGGCCGTCGATCTCCACCTCGACCACGTCGCCCGGCTTGAGATAGTCGAAGCGCCCCGAGACCGCCACCCCTTCGGGGGTCCCGGTGGAGATGACGTCGCCGGGCTCGAGCTGCATGTACTGCGACAGGTCACGCACGATCTCGGCGCAGCCGAAGATCATGTCCGAGGTGCGGGAGTCCTGGCGTGGCTCGCCGTTGACCCAGGAGCGCAGGCCCACATCGGCGGGATCGAAGGCGTCGGCGGTCACGATCCAGGGGCCCAGCGGCATATAGCCCGGACTGCACTTGCCCTTGCTCCACTGGCCACCGGAGACCTCGAGCTGGAACTTGCGCTCCGACAGGTCGTTGGCGAGGACATAGCCACCGATGTGACTGGCCGCTTCCTCCAGCGAGTCGCAGTAGCTGGCGGTGCTGCCGATCACGATGGCGAGTTCGACCTCCCAGTCGGTCTTTTCCGACCCGCGCGCGATGGTGACGGTGTCGTCGGGTCCGGCGACGGTGTTGGGCGTCTTGAAGAAGACGATGGGTTGCTTCGGCGGCTCGGCGCCGGACTCCGCGGCGTGGGCGGCGTAGTTCTGGCCGATGCAGATCACCGAGCCCACCGCCGCCACCGGCGAGCCGTGGCGAACCTCGTCGGCGAGTTCAACGGCGGTCAGCCGTCCGGCGTCCAGCAGCCGGCGAAGACGCGCCACGCCGCTGTCCTTCCAGAAGCCTGGCCCGAAGTCGCCCACCGGCGAGGCGTCGTAGAGCACACCCTCGACCTCGACCAGCGGCATCTCGTTACCCATCGTTCCACGGCGCAACAGCTTCATGTGTTCTCCTTCAGCAGGCCTCGCGCCTGCAGTTCGTTCCAGAAGGCCTCGGGGATATCGCACGAGGCCAGTGCGTGATTTCGCTTCACCTGCTCAGGCGAGCGCATTCCGGCCATGACGTTGACCACGGCGGGATGGCGCCACGGAAAGGCCAGCGCCGCCGCCGGCAGGCTGACGCCGTGGGCTCGCGCCACCGCGGCGAGTTCGCGGGCACGTTCGAGCACCGCCTCCGGTGCCTGGCCGTATTCGTACCAGGCGTCGGCGGGCGGCTCGTCACGCGCCAGCAGGCCCGAATTGAAGGCGCCGACTGCGACCACGCCGACCTGGCGTTCGAGACAGGCGGCCATCAACCCTGTCTGCTCCTGTTCGAGCAGGGTGTAGCGACCGGCCAGCATGATCAGGTCGGGCCGGGCCTGATCGACGAAGCGCTTGAGCATGCCGGCGTCCTTGGAGCCCACGCCCCAGGCGGCGATCCGGCCCTGCTCGCGCAGACGTTCTAGCTCGGGGACCGCCCCCGCCAGGGCTTGTTCGAAGCGATCCGTGGGCTCTTCCGGGTCGTGGATCCAGAGGATGTCCACCGACGCCATATCGAGGCGTACAAGCGACGCCTCCAGGCTCCGCCTGACGCCCTCGGCGGTGTAGTCACGCCGCCGGATCAGGTCATCGGCCACCTGGAAGCCGTTGGCCTCGTCGCTGCCCTGGGGGGCAGGGTTGGGCCCCAACAGACGCCCGACCTTGGTGGAAATGACGTAGTCATCCGGCGAGCGCCCCTTGAGCGCCTTGCCCAGGCGCTGTTCGGACAGCCCGAGCCCGTAGTGCGGGGCCGTGTCGTAGAACCTGAGCCCCAGCTCCCAGGCGGTGTCCACGGCGGCCAGGCAGTCCTGTTCGGGGGTGACCTTGCCCATATTGCCGAACTGCGCCGCACCGACGCCGAGGCCTTCGAAGGCACGACGCAGCTTGGGCGGCAGACGGTGGGAAATCGGCGATGTCGTCATCGGGCACCCCTCCTGTGATAGATGTTCAAGGCGTTGTCCTCGGCGACGGCCTGGCGCATTTCTCCAGGCACCCGCGCCAACACCCGCTCGCACCAGTCCTTCGGGTCCTGGCTGATCGGGCGGTCGCTGCCGAGCAGGCAGCGCTCGGCGCCGAAGGTCTCTAGCGCCACGTCGACGAAATCCGCGGCGTGGCGCTCGAGTTCGTCGGCGTCGCGGCATTCCGCCGGCAGCCCGGACAGCTTGCAGTGGACCCTATCGAGCTCGGCCAGGCGCGCCAGATTGCGCTGCCAGGCCGCTCGCGCGACGCCATCACGCGGGTTCGGCTTGCCCATATGGTCGAGTACCACCGTCAGCTCCGGCACCCGCTCGAGCAACGCCAGAAGGCGCGGCAGTTCGTGATCCCTGACGCAGGCATCGAAGGGCAGGCCGCGGTCGGCCAGACGCTTCAGGCCATCGACCAGGGCCGCCGAGTCAAACAGCTCCCGGTCCTGCAACAGGCGCCTGACGCCGACCACCTGGGGCACCTCGGTCAGACTCGCCAGCGCCCGCTCGGCCTGGGGAAGCTCCAGCGCGACGCTCGCCACCACGCCGTGGACCCGCGGGTCCTGCTCGGCCAGGGCGATCAGCCAGGCGGCTTCCTCGGCGGGGTCCGGGGCGTCGGCCTCGACCAGCACATAGCGGCGGTCCTGACCATCGGGAATCGGCGCCCGGGCGGGCAGGCCCGCATCGGCGAGCCAGGGAATCCGCACCGCCGCGGTGTCCCAGACGTGAAGGTGGGTATCGATCATCAGGCAACGCCTATGGTCAGCAGAAAATTGGAGTAGGGGCGGCACTCGCCGGTGGCCACTACCAGGCACACCTCGGGGCCGCGGCAAGCGTCATAGAAGGCCCAGCGATCCAGGCTCGACCAGGCGATCTGCTGGCCGCCCCCATGCCGGTGGTCGGCCAGCCGCTGGCGGCACTCGAGCACCGATTCCGAGGCACCGCCCTCGGCGTTGACCATGTAGGTAACCTCTTCCACGAACACCGCCTGGGCCAGCGTCTCCATCACCGACAGCACCGGCACCATGCCCTCGCACAGGTTCAAGTAGACCCGGCTCGCCGCTGGCGGCGCACCGGTCGAATGCGGGTATAGCGCGTCGGCCACCAGCACCCTGGCGCCATGCCCGGCGGCGGCCAGGCCCTCGAGCAAGGGCGGATTGAGCAGCGGACCGCGGATCATGCCGGTACCGCCTGGCGCCGACGGGTCCACTCGGTGCCGTTCGGCCAGGCCCAGGCCGCCAGCGTCTCGGCCTTGATCTCGGCGGAATACCCCGGCTCACGCGGCAATGTATAGGCGCCATTTCGCACGACGCAGGGGTCGACGAAGTGCTCGTGCAGGTGATCGACGAATTCGGCCACCCGTCCTTCCACGGCCCCCGACACCGCGATGTGGTCGATCATCACCAAGTGATTGACCAGCTCGCACAGCCCCACCCCACCGGCGTGGGGGCAGACAGGCTTGCCGAACTTCCTGGCCATCAGCAGCACCGGGATGATCTCGTTGACGCTGGCCAGGCGGCAGGAGTCGATCTGCACGTAGTCGACCGCGTTGGCCTTGAGCAACTGCTTGAACAGCACCCGGTTCATGCCGTGCTCGCCGGTGGCGACGCCGATGCCGAGCGGGCGCACGCCATCGCCGATGCTGCGATGCCCCAGCACGTCATCCGGGCTGGTGGGCTCCTCGATCCACAAAAGGTCGTGATGGGACAGGGCCTCGACCCGCTCGATGGCCTCGGGCACCTCCCAGATCTGGTTGGCGTCGATCATCAGCGCCACGTCGGGGCCGATCACCGAACGGGCGATCCCCAGGCGACGCTCGTCGTCCTCGGGGTTGGCGCCGACCTTGAGCTTGATATGGCGATAACCCTCGTCCATCGCCTCCCGACACAGGCGGGCCAACTTCTCGTCCGAATAGCCGAGCCACCCAGCCGAGGTGGTGTAGCAGGGGAAGCCCTGCTCGCTCAGCGCGGCGATGCGCTCTCGCTGGAAGGGCCGCTGCTCCTTGAGCATCGCCACCGCCTCCTCGGCGCTCAGCGCGTCACCCAGGTAGCTGAGGTCGAGCTGTTCGACGAGCACCTCTGGCTCCATCTCGCAGACCAGACGCCACAGTGGCAACCCCGCACGGCGGGCGGCCAGGTCCCAGACGGCGTTCATCACCGCCGCCCGCGCCAGGTGCACCACCCCCTTGTCCGGCCCCAGCCAGCGAAGCTGCGAGTCCGCGGCGAGTTCGCGATAGATCGCCCCCGGTGCCTCACTGACCTCGGCCGCGTCGCGGCCGACCAGTGGCTGGGCGAGGGCCTCCATGGCCTGCAGGCAGATCTCGTTGCCGCGCCCGATGGTAAAGGTGAAGCCGCACCCATAAAGCGCGCTGTCATCGGTGACCAGCCTGAGATAGGCCGCCGAGTAGTCGGCGTCCTTGTTGACCGCGTCGGAGCCGTCGCTGCTGTCCGAGGTGGGAAAACGCAGATCCACCAGTTCGATTGAGGTGATGACGGACACGTATCGTCCTCCAGATTCATCAGATGTATTAAAGTGCTGCCAAAGTTTTCGATAGAATGGCGGGATTCGACCCCCCTTCCGAGCCGGAGCCCCTGCCATGACGCCGACCCCGTCCGAAAGCGACCAGCGCCGCCCCTCCCAGTACGAGGTGGTGGTGCAAGGCATCCAGGAGATGATCGTCTGCGGTGAAATCGCCTCCGGTGATCGCCTGCCCGTCGAGTCGATCCTCGCCACCCGCTTCGGTGTCTCGCGCAGCTCGCTGCGTGAAGGGGTCAGGGCGCTGGTCGCCATGGGCATCCTCGAGACCCGCCAGGGCTCCGGCACCACCGTTACCTCGCTGGACCCGGGGCTGCTGCTGAAGCCCCTGGAGTTCTGGGCGGGCATCCAGGCCGGGACCTCGTCCCGCGACCTGCACAATGTGCGCCAGGCACTGGAGGTGGAGGCCGCGGCGGTGGCGGCGCTGCGCCGAACCGATGACGACATCGAGCGCCTGAAGGCCGTACTGGCCGAGGCCGAACCCGCCATCCAGGCGATGGACCACGAAGCTGCCATGGCCGCCGACCTGGAGTTCCACCTCAGCCTGGCGAGGATTTCCCGCAACCCCGTGCTGGTCGCCCTGCTCGAGGCGCTGTCGCGGCCGACCCTGCGGATGCGGCTGTGGCAATCGATCCACCTCGGCGGTCGTATCGCCATCACCCACCAGGAGCACCTGGCCATCCTCAATGCCGTTGTCGCCGGCGATCCCAGGGGCGCCCATGCCGCTATGCAGACTCACCTCGCTCAGGTCGCCGTGGTGCTACGGGACACCCCCGATTCGCGTTAAGGCTCGGCCAGTTCAAGAGACGCCTGCCAGTACCAGAGACGCCAGCTCAGGCCAGATCGCCCTCGTCGCTGGTCTCGGGCCGCGGATGACGCTGCACATAGACGCCGAAAGCCACGATCACCGCGAAGCACACCGCCACCACCAGATAACTGGTCTGGGCCGAGGTGACGTCGATCAGCCAACCTTGGGCCAGCGGCACCAGGGCGCCACCGACGATCGCCATCACCAGGCCGGCGGCGCCGTACTTGGTGTCCTGCCCGAGCCCCTCCAGCGAGATGCCGTAGATAGTGGGGAACAGCAGCGAGATACAGGCGCTCAGTAGCACCAGGGCCACCGCACCGAGCAGGTTGCCGCTGAGCACCGCCATCAGCGACAGCGCGACGCCGAGCACGCACATCCCGGTCATCAGCTTGCGCGGATCCACCCGACCCATGACGCCGACCATGACGAACCGCGACACCAGGAACACCAGCAGAGAGGCCTGCAGCCAGTAGCCGGCCGCTTCGCTGCCGACGCCCAGCGCCTCGGTCACGTAGTGGATGGTGAAGGTCCAGGTGCAGGTCTGGGCGGCGACGTTGAAGAACTGCGCCACCACCCCGAAGGCGTAGCGACGGTTGCGTACCAGCCGCCCGAGGCGACTGCCGGACAGCGCCACCACCCCGCTTTTGCTATCCGCCAACAGCGCCTTGTGCGGTGGCACCCGCACCATGGCGATGGCGATCGCGATCACCACATAGACCAGCGCCAGGGTGATGTAGGGGCCCATCACCGCCTGCAATTCCGCCGACTGCATCTCGGCCAGCGCCTCCTGGGTCAGCGAGGCGCGCTGCTCGGCGGTGGCCGGATTGACGTGGGGCAGAATAAACACCGCCGCCAACAGCACCCCCAGGTTCGACCCCACAGGGTTGAAGGACTGGGCGAAATTCAGCCGACGCGTGGCGTTCTCGCGCGGGCCCATCGCCATCACGTAAGGGTTAGCGGAGGTTTCCAGAATCGACAGTCCCGCCGCCAGGGTGAACAGCGCCACCAGGAACATCGAGTAGGTCATCATCTGGGAGGCCGGCATGAACAGCACCCCCCCGGTGGCCGCCAGCAACAGGCCGATCAGCACGCCGCCCTTGTAGCCCAGGCGCGAATTGATCCAGGCCGCTGGGATCGCCAGGGCAAAATAGGCGCCGTAGTAGGCAAACTGCACCAGCGACGCCTGCAGCGCGCTCATCGAGAACACCGAGCCGAACACCGATACCAGGGGGTCGGTCAGATTGCCGGCGAGCCCCCAGGCGGCAAAGCAGGTGACGATAAGCACAAAGGGCAAGGTCATGCCCCGGTGCAGAAAGGAGGACGTTGCCGGCGCCGACCGTTGCCCAGCCGCCGCAGTAGAGGATGCATCCACAAGTGACTCCTTGTACGTACTTGTATGTACTTGCAGGTGGTTATCGGGAAAATTGATCAGATGAATTTAGCTAGTGAAGAAGAAGCTAGCCGAGGAACCACGTGAACACAAGGAATGAGAGATAAGACAAACGTCTTAGGGAATGCGGCAAGTCTTTACACAAACAACTGTTTTGCGAGAACTTTTGTCGCCACGGCGTGAAACAGAAAAAGCTCGAGGCAGAAACCGCACCAAGGGCATCAGGCGAATGACTTAGGCATTGCTCACGGACCTTCGCAAGAGATAGATACGATGAATAGGTCGCCTATCCATAGAGAAGACATCACGCGCGCATGCCAGCAAACGTACAGAGCAGGGTTGGAATAGACAGCTCGGCAAGCAGGGGGGACGCTAAAGAGCTGGGGAGTTATGGCGGAGGCGAAAGAGGCAAATTAACCAGGCAGGGGAATAACGCAGGGCATCTGGGATTCGTTCGAGGCGCGGAGATGGCGACAACCTCACCGCCTCAGCTCCTGCACTAGGCAAGCATCGCCAACACATGCTGGCGCTGTTGCTTCACGGCATCCCCCAGAATAGACAACAGCCGGTCGTAGTCATCAGGCATCCTGGTATCCATGCCGCTGGCTTCGAAGCGTGCGATGGTGCACTTGACCTCGTCGATCAGACGCTGCAGCTCGTCGATGACGACCTTTTGCTCGTCTTCATTCACGCAACGCCCCTATCGCCATCAGACTGAACAACCAGTTATCGTTATCCATGTGGACATATCACCCATCACCAAGCAGCGCCAGCGCGACCTCGGGCACAACGTTGGCCTGGGCCAGGACGCTTTGACCCGCTTGCTGGATGATCTGCAGCTTTACCATCTTGGCGGTCTCTTGTGCGTAGTCCGCATCAATCAATCGGGACTGAGCGCTAGCCAGGCTGGTCTCCATCATGTCATTGCCTTCGATGACGGAAGATAGCCTATTGTCCACCGCGCCCAGGTGGCTGCGTTTGGCATCGACCATGCCGATCGCCCGGTCAACGGCGGCCAGGGGATTGCGAGGCATCTGGATACGGAAATCTTCGCCCGCCTCCTGGATCCTCAAGGTAGTATGGGGCACGCCATCGTCACTTTCTCCGTCCCCATCCGTCTCGACGAAGAATGACCGGTTGACCCCACCTTCAAGGTCGGTCGGATAGTAGACCACCACCTCACTGTTGCCGTTCTCAGTGCGGAGAATGATCTCACCATTTTGATCGAAGTCGACCAGGGTCGCGGTCTTGTATCCGCCAAGCAGTGAGCTTTCTCCCGGCAACTCGAAATAATAGTTGCCGTCTTCTCCTTCCCGAAGGACCTCCTCGTAGACGCGCCCTTCGTCATCGGTATATACGACAGAAATATTGCGCGGATCGATGGTGACGGTCGAGGTGCCATAGACCTTCTCCACCACTTGATCTGCAGCGCCCAGGACGGTGGGGGCATTCTGCGTGGTGGTCGCGCGATAACCTGTCAGGACACCGCTCGAATCCAGCTTGAATTCAACACCAGCGTCGTAGAAGCCAAAACCCTCGCCGCTGTCCATCTTGCCACGAATGACCCAAGAGCCATCGTCGGTCCTCCGCACCAGTTCCGCGTCGTCGATGCCCAACCCACCGGGGAAGTCACCGACCCCCGAAGCAATACTGCCTAGCCCTGGCGCTCTATCGATATCCGCGTCAATGACAGCACTGCCACCGGCCTGCTGGAAGAGGTCGACTCCGGTGTAGGCCTGGCTATCGTTACTGACAGACAATTCGGAAGAGGCTCGGGTGATGTCATAGTACTTGTACGACCCTGCTTCTCCCGTCCTCACATAGTAACCGCCTACCCCATCTTCATCCGTGAAGCTAAATAATTCGGCGGAGTCACGCTCACTCGACTCCATACCTGAAAACGTCAGGTTATCAAAATCACTGACGGTATACGTCTCGCCATCAACTTCAACAGCATCGGTCACGCTATGCCCGGTACCGCCCGGCGGACCGACGAGTTCGTCCACCGACAACGAGAGGCGGGTATTGGCATCGTCCACGGCATAATAGGATACATCGCCGGACACATTGCTCTTGACGTAATAATGGGTGTTGCCTGCGTCATCAATACCCGTGGCCACCTCAGACGATCCGCCGCCGGGAGCATCCGGAAAACTCAGCGAATCGTAATCCGCCAGGGTATAGCCCAGTACCTTGTCACTCGACGTGTAATAGTCACCGCCATCGAGATATTCGCCTTCCGGCACAACCGTGGCGACAACGCCTCTAGCCTGGTCAAAGTCGACACTAAAACCCGCTTTCCGGTAGAACAGCGTTCCACCAGTGTTGTCTTCGATGTAGTACGTCCTGGATTCACCACCGGGTGCGATGCTTACCAGCCTCTGGTTATCGGCCAGCCCTGATATCGACTGAGCCCCGAATGCACCTGGCTGGTACATTTCCTGGGGATTGGAGATGGTCAAATCACTATGATCGGTCGCCGTCTCGTGGGTGGCTTGCCAGTCGACAAAGGCAAAGTCTCCACCTCCCATACTGACGTAGTAGCCGTTCCGTTCGTTATTGCCGGGAAGCTGGTAGAGCCCTTCCTCAGCGCCCGCAGGATAGCTGACGCTGGTGGAAGGATGATCGACCAGGATATCCTTCGCCTGACCCACCAGGGTGTCGCGAGGGGTGACACTGCCAGGATCGCCCGCCACATTGAAATCTTCCAGGCCAAGGGCCGCGACACTGAAGCCTGGCGGGCTGAAATCGAGGTTCAGCACCTGCCCGTCGTTGGCACCCACCTGCAACTGAACGTCACCAGCGCTACCGTCGAGCAAGGCAATCCCATTGTACCGAGTCGACGCAGCCAGTCGATCGATCTCCATGAGGTTCTGATTGATCTCCGCCTGGATTGCATCGCTATCCGCGTTCTGATTTGTTCCATTCAAGCCCTGCACGGTCAGTTCACGAATGCGCTGCAGCTTGTCATTAATGCTGCTCAGTACCCCTTGGGCGGTCTGCGACATGGAGATGCCATCGTTGGCGTTCCTGGCCCCCTGTCCAAACCCGACCCTTTGCGCTTCGAACCGATTGGCGATCGCCTGCGCCGCTGCGTCATCCTTTGCGCTGTTCACCCTTAGCCCCGACGACAGCCGCTCCAGCGTCGTACTCAACTGAGAATGAGAGCGAGCGCTCTGCTGCTGAGCCTTGAGCGACAACAGATTGGTGTTGATGACGGTCATGCCAACAGCTTCCTTGTTATGGGCGTACTATCATAGTTATCGGCCGCCATCGAAGAAGGCTTTAAGTATTTGCGTAACATTTTGTATGCTAACAATTAGACGCATGAATGGCAGAAAAAACCGGCCCACAAAGGGCCGGTTCCGTAAGGGGTATCTCGAAAGCCTTTGGCCTGACCTTCCGCGAAACGCAGACCTGACAAAGATAAGCCGGAGAGGAGCGGGCGCCCTACTCCGGCTCAGCCTCTATAGCCGTGAAGGACCCCTTAGCCCAGCAGCGACAGCACGGACTGCGGCACCTGGTTGGCCTGGGCCAGCACGGAAGTACCGGCCTGCTGCAGGATCTGGGCACGGGTCATATTGGCCACTTCCACCGCGTAGTCGGCGTCTTCGATACGCGAACGAGCGGCAGACAGGTTGGTCTCGGTAGTAGCCATATTGTTAATTGCAGTTTCAAAGCGGTTCTGAATCGCACCGAGGTTACTACGCAAGCTGTCGACTTCCTTAAGAGCGTTATCAAGGGTCTTCAGCGGATCAGTAGTGTTCATTGCCTGGTCAGCCTTCAGTTCCTCGCCACGGGTAACTCGCCCCTCGACATCAATACTGACTTCATAATAGCGATCAGTCCCTGAAGAACTATCCTTTATTACGTATTCTGGCGCACCTTCACCGCCATCGTAGGCATAGACATTACCTGAATCATCTAGCCCTGAGCCATCAGCAATAAATGCTTTAGAAAGACTGCCTGATTCCAGTGCGCCCCCTGCTGTGTCGACATTAGCAGCAGTTACATCAGCTGCATCTGAGTCCCAATTAACCGTGCCATCTGTAGCCACATTGGCCGTTTCGTACGTACCATCTGAAGCCTTGACGACATAACCAGAGCCATCCTTCAGAGCATAGATGCCTTCGGCAGTTTTTGGAGCAGTAGAATTCGTATCGGTGTCTGCCTGAATATTAAAAGTTACGTTTTCACCTACATACCCGTCAGATGAAGCTGCCGCTGCGACCTTGCTGGTATCAAACCCACTCCCGCTAATAACAAAGTTCGCGACTCGTGACCCACCTTCTGTCTTAAAAAGACTACCAAGGCGTCCACCATCAGCAGTCAGACCTTTATCGCCAAGTTCAATATTTATTGCTTGACCATCATTTGCTCCCACTTGAATGGTCACATCGCCAGCGCCATTTAAAATTGCCTCACCGTTAAATTCGGTCTGCTCGGTAACACGATGAATCTCGTTTAAACGTTCGTTAATTTCGTTTTGAATGGACTCAAGGTCAGAATCACTATTAGTACCATTCTGCGCCTGCACCGTCAGCTCACGCACCCGCTGCAGGTTATCGTTGACCTGATTCAGCGCGCCTTCAGCGGTCTGGGCGACGGAGATACCGTCGTTGGCGTTACGCTGAGCGGTGGACAGACCGGTGATCTGGGCAGACATGCGGTTGGCGATGGCCTGGCCGGCGGCGTCGTCCTTGGCGCTGTTGATACGCAGGCCGGAGGACAGGCGCTCCATGGAGGTGGTCAGGGCGCTCTTGGACGCGTTCAGGTTCTGCTGACCGATCATGGAAGTGATATTGGTATTGATCACGGACATGGTGTCATCCTTCCTTAAAGTGTTGGGCTCCATTGGCGGACCGTCTTGGCCTGCCGCAACGGCGCCGTTGGCCGTTACCCTCTTTTATCGGTGGCTTGGCCGGAAGCTTTAGGCTGACACCAAAAAAATTTCTCGCTGGGGCGGCCGACGGCCTTCACTAGGGAGCGCTCGCGCCACACCGGCGGGCCTGACAGATGCGCCATGGTGTCCTCTCCTTTTCTTCTCCCCCACCTTTCTCTTTTTTCTCCCCTACCTCGCCTTTCTCCATTTTCTCCACTTTCTCCCTATGCCCAATCGCTGAGGCATGCGCGATGCGGTTGTTCTTGCGCGATCAATACTGGACTCTTGTCCACCTCTCTTGATCGGATCGGCCGCAGCCGTTGCCTTACATCGTCGATACAGGTTAGCGAATCAGAGCCATTCAGGTATGTTGAGGGGTGATATGCCACCACGCGGAACGTGGTGACATCGCGTGTCGTGTGCCGCGATCCGAAGTTGCCTTCGATGGCGGCGGCAAGACGCTGCCACAGGCATCTATCAACGCTGGCACCTGCCATGCTGGAAGCGTGGTATCGAAGCAGCACAGCACCAAGGAAACGCGAGCGCCATGCATCACCGGCGCGAGGGAGGTCGAAGGTAGGATGCCGTTCAGACTTCGTGATGTAGCAGAAGACACCTGGCTGCTGATGGCCTCCTGCGGGATGTTGATGGTGGGAGCGGCAGGCCTCGCTGCCTGGCTGGTTCAGCCGGGGGGCCAGCCATTGCTGGTGCCCGATGTCGCGTTGGCCAGCCTGGCAGGCGGTGGCGGTGTGCTGCTGCAAGTGCTGGGCTACGCCAAGGGGCGCATGCTCTGTGGTGCCTTGACGCTGCTGCTGGCGCTGTACGCCATCGTCCACGATCTGGTCGCCAGCGGCCCCATGGACGTCTTCTCGCTGCTGACGGGAGGGCCGCGCATGACCAGCTGGGCCGGCATCTCGATGCTGCCGGGCTGCGTCGCCTTGATCGTTGGCGTGGAACACCGTCACGGGCGCTTCTGGTGGCGCCTTTCCGGCACCCTGCTGCTGCTGATCGGCCTGCTATTCACGGTCTGGCTGCTGATTCCCGGGCAAGCTCCGCAGATCTGGCAGGTGACTCGCAGCACCTCACCGATGGCGGTCTGTCTGCTCTACCTGCTGGCCGGCCCGGCATCGCTGGTGCTGGCCTCTCGTCCGCCCACACAACCACTGCACCTGCAACGGGCCAGCGTCGCGGTGGCCTGCGCTGGCGTGCTGCTCAGCAGCCTGGCCTGGCTGTCGCTGAATCATGTGCGCCAGAGCCACGTCAAGCTGGAAGCCGAACACACCCTGACCAGCATCGAACAGCGCGGCCACGACCAGATGGCGCTGCATCGTCGCTGGCTCGATCGTCTGGCCAATCGAATCGGCGACCAGAGCAGCGACGTGGAAACCCTGGCCGGGATGATCACCTTCTACCTGCGCGATGTGCAAAGCCTGGAAAGCCTGTCCCTGTATCGCGGCGACGAGCGCCTGTGGCAACGCTCCCGGCGCGCCCAGCCCGCCATCTGCCACGCCAGCACTCCGCTGAACCTGCCCGCTGGCGGAAGCCTCGAACTGGAGCTTCCCGACAACCCCTTGTCGGCCCCGGCACGCATGGTCAGAACCCTGGCCGATGGGCAGCTCAGGCTGATTGCCTGCATCGACCTTCCCGGGACCCTGGCTCCTGCGGTGGCTGACGACACCATTATCCTGGCCATGCAGGATGTCGACGGCGACTGGTGGTGCGGCTTCGGTCAGGACAGCATCGAGGTCAAGGACCCCACCATTCCGCGGCTGGCTGAACTCTCCCTGTCGCTGGACGGGCGTACCCTGAGCATGCGCGCCCTGCCCGGCCCGGCCAGCCCTTGGTGGCTAGCCGGTAGCCTGCCGGCGCTGATCACCCTGATCGGGCTCGTGATGTCCTACAGCCTGGCCCTGACGCTGTCGTTGATGCGCACCCTGCTATGGCAGACCCATAGCCTGGTCGCCACCCAGGACCAGCTGGAAAGCTATCAGGGCATTCAGTCGATGATCGCCCGCGAGGCGCCACTGGCGGAAACCCTGGAAGCCTGCTGCCGACTGGTCGAAGGCCAGCTGCCGGATGCCATCGCCACCGTCCTGACGGTCGACGAAGGTAACGAGACCTTGAGCCTGGTCGCCGGCCGTGGTTTACCCGCCGACCTTGCCCCACTGCTGGAACGCACGCCCATCGGCGACACCTTCGGTACCTGGGCCATCGCCGCCAAGGACAAGGCTACTCGCGTCAGCGAAGACATCAGCCACGACCCGACCTGCGCCGGCATTCATCCACGCCTCCTGGACAGCGAACTGAAAGCCTGCTGGGCCTTCGCGGTGACCGCCAGCGACGACCGCCTGCTGGGGGTAGTCAGCCTGTTCTTTCACTCGCCGGCCACCCTGGAAGAGACACACAGTCGCCGGATCGAGCGCTGCCTGGAGCTGATCGCCCTGGCGGTGGAGCGCGACCAGGACCGCCAGGCCCTGATCCAGAGTGAGCAGCGCTACCGCTCGCTGTTCACCTACAACCCGGATGCCATCTACTCGCTGGATCATGAAGGCATCTTCATCGCCGCCAACACCACCTGCTCGACCCTCACCGGCGTGCCGCTGGACGATATCCTCGGCCGTCACTACGACATGTTCGTCAAGGACCGGGACCGCGGCTGGGTCAGAGAGGCGGTGCGCAAGACCCTCAAGGGGGAAGTCACTCACTACACCCTGAACATCACCACCCCGCTGGGCAAGCGGGTGATGGACATCACCAACCTGCCGATCATGATCGAAGGGGACATTCGCGGCACCTTCGGCATCGCCAAGGACGTCACCGAGCGCCACACCCAGGAAACCCAGCTGCGTATCCTGCAGCGCAGCGTCGAGGCCAGCATCAACGGCATCGTGATTGCCGATGCGCGCCTGCCGGACTTCCCCATCATCTACGCCAATCCGGCATTCATGCGGATGACCGGCTATCCCGAAGATGAAGTGCTGGGCCGCAACTGCCGTTTTCTACAAGGGGGGGAAAGCGACCCCCAGGTGGTGGAGCGCATCCGTCGGCAGCTGGCCAATCGCAGTGAGGTGCGCGCCACCCTGCGCAACTACCGCAAGAATGGTGAAGCCTTCTGGAACGACTTGTACATTTCTCCGGTGACGGATGCCGACGGCGACATCACGCACTTTGTCGGGGTGCAGCACGATATTTCCGAGCACAAGGCCTACGAGGAAAGCCTGGCCTACCACGCCAGCCATGACGCGCTCACCGGGCTTGCCAATCGCGCGCTGTTCGAGGATCGCCTGCGTCACGACTTTGCCCTGGCCAAGCGTCAGCACCATCACCTTGGCGTACTGTTCATCGACCTCGACGAATTCAAGCCGATCAACGACAGCCTTGGCCACGACGTCGGTGACAAGGTGCTGGTGCAGGTGGCCCAGCGCCTGACCGACGCGCTGCGTCCCGGTGACACGGTGGCACGCTTTGGCGGTGACGAGTTCGTGGTGCTGCTGCCGGACCTGGAACAGCCGGAACAAGCGGTCAGCCTGGCCGAACGCCTGCTGCCCACGGTGGCACGGGCCTACCGGGTCGGCGAGCACGAACTGCACATCACCGCCAGCATCGGCATCGCGGTCTCCGACGACTCGACTCTGGAGCCCATGCAACTGCTGCAACAATCCGACATGGCCATGTATCGGGCCAAGCACCAGGGCCGCAATGCCTTGCAGCATTTCAGCCAGGACATCCACTGGGGCATGTCGGAGCGGGTGGCCATGCGTCACGACCTGCAGGCCGCCATCGACAACGACCAGCTGCGCCTGCACTACCAGCCGGTATTCGACAGCCACAGGGCGATCATCGGCGTCGAGGCGCTGCTGCGCTGGGAGCATCCGGTGCGCGGTCAGGTGCCGCCCCAGGACTTCATTGCGCTGGCCGAGGAGACCGGACAGGTCATCGCCATCAACCACTGGGTCCTGACCCGGGCCTGCAGCGACCTGCAACTGCTCAATGAGTCAGGGCTACGCGGCCTGGCGGTGGCGATCAACCTGTCGCCCCTGCAGTTCCGACGGGCCAACTTCCTCGAGACCGTGCGCGACACGCTCAATCGCACCGGCATCGACGCCCAGCAGCTGGTCCTGGAACTGACCGAGGGCATCCTGATGCATGACACCAACAGTGCCATCGAGACCCTCCAGTCACTGCGCGACATGGGGGTGGAAGTCGCCATCGACGACTTTGGCACCGGCTTCTCGAGTCTTGGCTATCTCAAGCATCTGCCGGTCAGCACCGTGAAGATCGACCGCACCTTCGTCAAAGGCCTGCCTGACAACCACGAGGATGGCGCCATCCTTCAGGGCATCATCGCCATGGCCCATCACCTGGGCTTGATGGTGGTGGCAGAGGGCATCGAACACGAGGCACAGTGGCAGTTTCTTAAGCAGCATCACTGCGATGCCTTCCAGGGCTTCCACCTGGCACGCCCCATGCCCTTTGACCAGCTTGAACAGTTCCTGGGCGAGCACCCGCTGGCCACCCAGGGAGAGGTCATGGCCCGCTCACGCAAGCGCCAGTCACTGCCCGGCTGATACGCTCTCGCCCCCTCGCGAACGTCATATGCCGGCTAAAGATCCACCGCTCCCCGCCGATAACCTGTGCACAAGTGAACAGGCGTCGTCGAGGAGCCCCGCAGGTGGCAGACCAACAAGAATTCGAAACCATCCGTCACCCCCATGAAGTGGCCCAACTGCTGGACTGTCTGAGTGGACCGCAAGGCGCCGGACTGGTGTGGGAGAACAGTGCGGGAACTCCGGCGCCAGTGGTTCTGGTGGAGCTGCTGCCCGGCGAGTCGATCACCCTGGATATTACCGCCGCCGGCGATCTTGGCAGGCGCCTCAAGCAAGGGCAGCCCTTCCGGCTGATGGGCTACTGCGAAGGCATGATCACCCGCACCTCAGTCCTCGAAGCCAGTCAGGGCGAGGTCGTCACAGCACTCAGTGCAACGGCCCAGGCCGCGGAGGCCGCTCGCCCACGGGGCAGCGGAGTGCCACCGCGCCAGCTGTGGCGCTGTCCCTATCCGGAAACGCTGGAACGACTACAGCGCCGGCGCAGTTTCCGGGCCAGGCTGCGCCTGGGCATGGCCGCCGAAGCGATCCTGCACGACAGCGACGGACAGCGCTTTTCCGGTGATCTGATCGACCTGTCCATCGATGGCTGTCGCCTCGATCTGCCCCACACCGCCGCGGCACTGCTGGGCAACGGCGGCGCTGCCATACCCCTGGAGCTGGGCTTTCCTGACGGCTCGCGGCTGACGCTCAAGGCCTGCGTCCAGCATCACCGCTTCGATCCAGAGCGTCGGCTGGTCGAGGCGGGCTTTCACTTCACCGCCGTACGCGCCCACCAGGAGCGCACCCTATGGCAGCTGGTGAGAGAGATCGAGCGAGAGTCTGCGCGTATCGCCGAGGGGGTCGATTCGCGGCGACCGCCTTCAGCGCTGTTCCAGCCCAGCCAGGGGCGGCGCGGGCCTCGCCTTGGCCGGCGCGAGGCAGAAACCTATCCCACCGACATGACTCGCCGCCTGTCGCGCATCGCCGGCTACCTGCATGCCCAGGCCCTGGAGCTTGCCCAAGGCGGCTGCATCCATGGCCCGCGCCTGTCTCGCCAGACCGATCAGCTACTGGCGCTCTACGATGAAGACCGCAACGGCCTGATATTTGCGCTGCGCTTCCTGACCCGGGAATCCTGGCCGGTGCGCCATGGACTGTCGGTGGCCATCCTGCTGGTTGACCTGCTGGCCGACAGCCTGCCAGCGGAGCTGCGCAAGTCCATCACCGCCAGCGCCATGATCCATGACCTGGGCAAGGTACTGCTGCCGGCCCCCCTGCGGCTGACGCCGACCTTTGGTGACGCCGAGCGCAGCCGACTGATCCAGCACGTGGGCTGGTTGAAAGAGCGACTCAGTCACTGCGCCTGGATCAACGCCTCGGTGTTCGAAGCCGTGGCCTGTCAGATCAATGAACGCCTCGACGGCAGCGGATACCCCCTGGGCATTCAGGATGCCGATCTACGGGAACTGGCCCGGGCCAGCGCGGTGGTCGACGCCATCGATGCCATGCGCGCCCAGCGTCCGGATCGACCGCCCTGGCGTATCGCCGCGATCTACCGCTACCTGCTCGATCATCCTGAAAAGTTCGACAGCGTCTGGGTCAAGCGCTTCATCCAGCGCTTCGGCCTGTACCCAATCGGCGCCCTGGTGCGCTTCAGCGATGACTCCCTGGGCTGGATTCTGGCCCTGGACGACCAGGGCCGACCGGCCTGCGTGCAACGTACGACGGGCCAGCCCCCCAGCCAGGTGCCGCGCGCCCCGCTCGACGGGACCCGGGTCGAGGGCGAGGCCCTGACGGCGCTAGGCGCCATTCAGGGAGAAGTGATCATCGGCGCCTGATGCAGGCTGGCTCAAGTTGCCAATCACACCGCCGATAAGACGATATACCAAGCACAAGGACGCCTGTTCGAGCCACGGGCCCTCTGGCGTTCTGTCACACTGGTCACACTACACAGGAATCACGACATGGCCTCGATTTCATCGCTCGGCATAGGCTCCGGCCTCGACCTCAATGGGCTGCTCGACCAGCTCGAGGCGGCGGAACGCAAGCAGCTGGAACCCATCGTGGCCCAGCAGCAGAGCTATGAGGCCAAGATTTCCGCCTACGGCACCCTGGAAGGATCGCTCGAGAGCTTCAAGGAAGCGGTCGACAAGCTGGGAGACCCGACGCTCTACCAGAGCCTGTCGAGCAGTGTCTCCGGTGAAGGCATTACTGCCAGCGCCAGCCAGGCCGCAAGCCCCGGGCGCTACGACGTATCGGTGACCCAGCTGGCCCGGGCCCAGAGCCTGGCCAGTGACGGTTTCGCGACCAAGGATAGCGAGCTTGGCGCCGGCACCCTGTCACTGACCGTGGGTGGCGAAGACATCAGCATCACCTTGAGCCAGGAAGACAGCACCCTGGAAGGCCTGCGCGATGCCATCAATGACGCCGAGGCCGGCGTCAGCGCCTCGATCATCGATACCGGCGACGCCGACAATCCTTATCGCCTGGTACTGTCCACCAGTAAGACCGGCGTGGACGCCTCCATCAGCGCCATGAGCTTCACCCCTGATGCCGGGGTCACCAGCGATCTGGATACCAAGCTGGCCTTCGATATCGCCACCCCCGACCCCGACGACACCGGCGCTGGCATGCACCAGTCCGTGGCCGGCGCCAACGCCGAGCTCAGCGTCAACGGGATCGCCATCACCAGTGCCTCCAACACGGTCAAGGACGCCATCGAAGGGGTCGAGCTGTCGTTGACCGAGACCGGCGACACCACCGTCAAGGTCGAATACAACAACCTGGCCCTGCGCGAGGCGGTCAGCGGATTCGTCAAGAGCTACAACGAGCTCAAGGGCACCATGGGCACCCTGACCAGCTTCGATGCCGAGACTGGCGCCTCCGGCGAGCTGCTGGGCGATGCCACCCTGCGCAGCATCGAGTCGCGGCTACGCAGCACCCTGACGGGCGGCGTCGCCCAGGGCGAATTCCGCAGCCTGACCGATATCGGCATCACCCTGCAGCTGGACGGCACCCTGGAGCTGGATGAAGACCGCCTGAACGAGGTCATCACCACCCAGCGCAACGATCTTGCCAGCTTCTTCACCGGTGGTGAGGACGGTGTCGGCCTGGCCGACAGTCTCGATGACACCCTGGCCGCCATCCTGGATGACGGTGGCCTGCTCGACAATGCCACCAGCGGCCTCGAGACCCGCATGGAGAGCCTCGAGCGCCAGTACGAACGCACCGAGAAAAGCATCGATGCCACCGTCAGTCGCTACCGCACTCAGTTCGGCCAGCTGGACAGCATGATCGCCAGCATGAACCAGACCAGCAGCTATCTGACCCAGCAGTTCGATGCCCTCAATGCTCAGTTGAATCAATGACGTTGCGTCCACAACGATGATGTCGTCAGCCCCACGACAAGAGGAAGAGTGAGATGAACCAGGCACAGGCCACTTACGGCCGCGGCCGCGGCGCCGGCGCCTATGCGCGCATGGGAGTAGAAAGCGGCGTGATGTCGGCCAGTCCGCATCAATTGATCGTGATGCTGTTCGACGGCGCTCAGGCCTCGATTCGCGCCGCCAGGCTACACCTGGAAGACGGCAACATCGCGGCCAAGGGCGCCGCCATTTCCAAGGCTCTCGACATCATCAACAGCGGCCTGCGTGCTGTGCTGGATGGCGACAAGGGTGGGGAGGTGGCGATCCAGCTGGATAGCCTCTATGACTACATCGCCCGCCGCCTGCTCGATGCCAACCTGCGCAACGATGTCGCTGGCCTCGACGAAGCCGAACGCCTGATCGAGGAAGTCGCCTCGGCCTGGCGCGAGATCGGCACCCCTAATCACCCCTGAGCGCCCGAGGTTCTCCATGCCCCCGCTTGCCGAGTACCACAGTACCGACACCGCGACCCTGCTGCTGACTCGCTACGAAGCGCTGCTGGCGCTGACCGAGCAGATGCTGGCCATGGCCAGCGAGCATGACTGGGACGGTCTGGTGCGCCTGGAAACGGACTACGTGACCCAGGTCACGGCGCTTCAGGGCCCCTTGCCCGCAGACGGCATGAGCGATACCCAGCGCCAGCGTCTGGGTGAGCTGCTCGAGGCCATCCTGCACAATGACCTGGTATTGCGTGAACGTCTGGTCGAACGGCGAGACGAGCTGGGCGAACTGCTCAACGTCTCTCGTAACCAGCAGGATCTGCACCGTGCCTACACCGGCGGTCGCGTGGTGAACGCCGGCGCTCGCTTCCGTCGTGAGACGCCGTGAGCGGCATCACTCCGCTGATCGACACCCTGCTCCACCAGGTGCTGGGCAAGCGTGTCGATGTGCCTCCCGCCAAGGACCCCAACGCCCCGGTCAAGCCGATCGACCCAGGTCGCGGGCCGGGCGCCGTGCACAGCGACTCGCGGCTGGACGCTCGACGTACCGCTCACAGCAGTGTCACCACCTCCGCGCCTGCTTCAGCCGGTGGGGACACTGCACCAAGCGCTGACCGCCCCGCCTCGACCATCACCCAGCTCAGCGCTCCGGGAGCACGTATCGCTGAGCTGCTGGCGCGATTTCCAGCACCGCCTTCGGCGTTGTCGCCGTCACGTCCGCTGCTGGCAACACCACCAGGGCCTGCAGCGGCTGCCCAGCCATCCCCCGCAACGCTGTCGCCAGCCGCAAGCTCGCCACCTCCCCCGGCAGCAACCGCGGCCAGCTCTGCCGCCGCAGCCTCCCTTGCTAGCCGACCGCCTGCGAGTGCGCCTGTTGCTAGTGCGCCTGTGGCTGGCTCACCCGTTGCAGGCGCCCCTCTGGCTGGCCCTTCGACCCCAGCGGTGGCCCAGTTGGCCGAGCGCCTTGGCTCCAGCGTGCGTGACAGTGGCCTGTTCTACGAATCCCACCTGGGACGCTGGCTGGGTGGCGAGCTGGATCGCGCCCAACTCGCTCGGGAGCCACAGATGTGGCGCCCCCTGGTCTTCCGCCCCCTCAGCGATCCCAGCGTGGCGCCTTCGAGCCCATCGGCACTACAGGCGCCCTGGCGAACCACCCAACCCGCCGGCTTCCTGCCCAGCCTGGCACCGGTGGCCCATCCTCGGGGCGATGTCCTGGTCGAAGCGGGCGAGCGGTCCTCGGGACGCCAGGAGCCCGCGCAGCCGACCGGCGTTCACGAGAGCCTGGCACCGCTGGTTCGCCATCAGCTAGAGCTGCTCGCCGCCCCCGTCCTGCGCTGGGAAGGCGATGTCTGGAGCGGGCTGTTCATGGCCCTGGCCATCCATCCGCCTCAACGCGAACCCGATCGGCGCGAAGGGGGCCAGCAACGCGGAGAGGAGCCTGGCGACGAGGGTGCCTGGCGCACGGACATCCAGCTCACATTGCCCGACCACGGCACGCTCAGCGTCACTGCCGTGGTCGGACAACAGCACCTCAAACTGATTCTTGCCACCGCCAGCGAACCCCTCAGGCAGCAGCTGGAACAGGGCCGCGCGACTCTGATCCAACGCCTGAGCGGCCATGGCGTTGGCGAGGTGAGCATGACCATCCAGCGAGGCGCCGACAATGACGGATGACACGCCTTCACGGCGCCAGGCCGTTGCCCTGGCTTACGGCGAGGGAGACAGTGCGCCCAGGGTGATCGCCAAGGGCTATGGGGACATTGCTGCCCGGATCATCGACCAGGCGCGCCAGCAGGGCATCCACGTCCACGACGAACCCGCCCTGGTGGGTCTGCTGATGCAGTTGAATCTGGATGAACAGATCCCGCCTGCGCTTTACCAGGTCATTGCCGAGCTGCTGGTATGGATTGGCGAGCTGAATAATGTAAACAATGAAACAAAAAGGTAAACAAATGTACGTTGCTAAGTTTACTTGGCTTTTTATGGCGTCGTAAGCGTCGGTTTTCTATGAACATTCATTTTTCTTGATACATATCAGCCAACCAGCGTTGATGCGTTGGCGGCACTCTTGCCTTGCGCCACACTGTTACTGATCGACAATACCCCCGACGAAGGAGTGAAGACGAACACGTAAACGTCACACAGTGGCGATACTCTTCGTCCGCATCCCCAGGGGTGTAACAGTTTTATCTAAAGCTGGCGATGATCAGCAAAAAAGAAAACGATCAAGGCAGGGAACCTATGAGCAGTCACTCACTGATCGACGAGATTCAGGAATTGAATCTTGCCTATCTCTTGCTGGCGCAGCGCTTGCTGGCCGAAGACCGCACCACTGCCAGGCTACGCCTGAACATCAGTGAGGAACAGGCGGATCTTCTCGAGAGCTTCAACGCACGCCAATTGACCCGCCTGTCCCGCACCAACCAGCTGCTGTGCCAGCTTGGCATCGGTTCCACCGACCAGCTGCGCCAAGTCGTGGACAACCCGCGGGAGCAGGGACTTGCCCATCTTCATTCTTCCCTGCTGATGGCCTGCAACTCGGCTCGCGCCGGAGGGGCATGACCATGAGCACCAAGAGTCTGGTCGAGGAGATGCACCAGGTTCAGCTTGCGATCGATTTGATCGAGCTGGGCGCTCGTCTTCAGGTACTCGAGACGGAAACCGACCTGAGCCGGGCGCGCCTGATTCGCCTGTTCAAGGAAGTTCGCGGCATGTCTCCGCCCAAGGGCATGCTGCCGTTCTCCACGGACTGGTTCATCACCTGGCTGCCCAACATCCATTCCTCGCTGTTCTATGCCTACTACCAGCGTCTGCTGGAGCAGGACTGCGAGCGCATGGAGGCTTTCGTCAAGGCTTACCGGCTGTATACCGAGCAGGTCGATATCGACGCCGCCGAGCCGGTGCTGGGCCTGACCCGCGCATGGACCCTGATCCGCTTCTTCGAAAGCGACCTGCTGCAGCTGAACACCTGCACCCGGTGCCAGGGACATTTCGTGGCCCATGCCCACTCCCCCAGCCATGACTATGTGTGCGGCATCTGCCAACCCCCTTCCCGTGCCGGCAAGACCCGCCGTCGCCAGGCGCTGACACAGGACGGCGTCAGCGCCGAGCCGATCGCCCGACCGGTCAAGCACCAAGCCTGATCCAGCCCCGCGCCGAGGGCTTCGCAGCAAGCCCCGGCGTGGTGGTTCCTGCCTCTCTCGCTCCGATTCAGCTCACCTCAGCGGCCCGATCCTCGCCGCCCAGCCCAGCACCGCCGTTGGGATAGCTTGGCGCTCTTCGCGACCACGATGGAGCCGGTGCAAACCCCGACCCGCCGCGAACAGGCACTTTTTTTCCATGAACGCTGATTTCACGCTCAAGTCCTGCGTGATCAGGCCGATAACACCAGCAGAACGTCTTCCACGTCCCAGCAAAGGATAGTCGTCGTGCTGATACCCATCGGATTCGCGGTCGTGCTGCTGTCGGTGTTCGGAGGCTTCGTGCTTTCCGGCGGCAGCCTGGGCCCGCTGTTCCAGCCGACCGAACTGCTGATGATCGGTGGTGCCGGTCTCGGTGCCTTCATCGCCTCCAACCACGGCAAGGCGCTCAAGGCGACCTTCCGCATCTTCCCGCGCCTGAAACGCTCCAAGCGTTATGACAAGGCCATGTACATGGAGCTGATGGCGCTGCTCTACCGGATTCTGGCCAAGGTCCGGCGCGACGGCATGCTCGGAATCGAGCGGGATATCGACAACCCCGCCGAGAGCGCACTGTTCAGCGAGTATCCCAAGGTGCTCGCCGACCCCATGATCATGAACTTTCTGACCGACTACCTGCGCCTGATGGTCGCCGGCAGCATGGATCCCATGGAGATCGACGAACTGATGCTCCATGAGATCGAGATGTTCGAACAGGAAGCGCATATCCCCGCCGATGCCATCGCCAAGGTCGGCGACGCCATGCCGGCCTTCGGGATCGTGGCCGCGGTCATGGGCGTGGTGAAGGCGCTCAGCGCTTCCGCCGCCGACCCTTCCGAGATGGGCGTGATGATTGCCCACGCTCTGGTCGGCACCTTCCTCGGGATTCTGCTGGGATATGGCTTTATCAGCCCACTGGCCAGCCGCATCGAGCGCCAGACAGGCGAGTCGGTGAAGATGCTGCAATGCCTGCGTGTCACCATGCTGGCCAGCCTGCATGGCTACCCGCCGCAGCTGGCGGTGGAATTCGGCCGCAAGGCGTTGCACACCAGCGAGCGCCCCAGCTTCAAGGAGCTGGAAGATCACGTGCGTGACGCCAAGGCTGGCGCGGGGGCGGCATGAGCAGCGCCGACCAGCGTCGCCCCATCATCATCCGCCGCAAGAAAGTGGTGCATCGTCACCATGGTGGCAGTTGGAAGATCGCCCTGGCCGACTTCATGACCGCACTGATGGCGCTGTTTCTGGTGATGTGGATCCTGTCATCCTCCAGCCGCGAGACCCGCGAGGGGGTCGCCGACTATTTCAGCATGCCGCTGCTGGCGTCGATGACCAACGGTGACAGCGTCGCCATGAGCCCCCAGGTCATTCCTGGAGGCGGCCCCGACGTGACCAGCCAGCAGGGCGAGCGCATGCGCATCGACCTGAAGCGCCAGACCCGGCCCAGCGAGCAACAGCGCCGGGCCTTTCGCAACCTGCAGCAGCGTATCGAGCTGGCCATCCAGCAGGACCCCAAGCTACGCGGCCTGCGCGATCAACTGCGTTTTGACATGACCCAGGAAGGCCTGCGTATTCAGCTCCTGGACGATGAGCAGCGTCCGATGTTCGCGCTGGGAAGCGATCGGGTGGCGCCCTACCTGCGGGACCTGTTGCGTACCATGGCTCCCCTGCTCAATGACCTGCCCAACGACCTCAGCATCAGCGGCCACACCGATAGCCTGGCCTACCTCAACAGCAACGGTAGCTACAGCAACTGGGAGCTGTCCTCGGACCGCGCCAATGCGTCGCGCCGCGAGCTGATCGGCGGCGGCCTCGACAGTGGCAAGCTGTTGCGCGTGGCCGGTCTGGCCGACCAGGTCGTCATGCCCGACACCCAGGCCGACGACCCGATAAACCGCCGCATCGAGCTGGTGGTGCTGTTTCCCAGTGTGGCCGAGCTGATCCGTCATCCCGGCACGCTGGATCCGCGCTCCACGCCCCCCACCAGCAATGACAACAGGGCACTGATGGCAGGCCCCCTCGAGAACATCGAAGCGCGCTTCCAGGGCGCCCTGGCCAATGCCACGACAGCGCCGTCCGACGAGCCCCACTGACCCCGGGTGACACACGCATGGATATCACCGATTTCTACGACACCTTCTTCGAGGAAGCCGAAGAACTGTTGGCAGACATGGAGCGCCATCTGCTGGAGCTTGACCCGGCGGCGCCGGACACCGAGCAGCTCAACGCCATCTTTCGTGCCGCCCACTCCATCAAGGGCGGCGCCGGCACGTTCGGCTTCGACGTGTTGCAACGCACCACACACCTGTTCGAGAACCTGCTCGACCATACCCGCCGGGGGGAGCTGCGCCTGCGCCCCGACATCGTCGATATCTTTCTGGAAACCAAGGACATGCTCAACGACCAGCTGGACGCCTATCGCAACGAACAGGCGCCGGATCAAGAGGCCTACGAGCGCATCTGCCAGACCCTGAAGACGCTGGCCCTGGAAGAGATCGGCCAGTCTCTGGATGGCGGCCATGAGGCAGCACCAGCGCCAACGCCCGCCACGCCACCACAGCCTGAGACAGCCCCGGCCGAAGAATCGCCCACCCTCCCGAGCGCAGGAGACCGACTGTTAGTCGCGCTGATCGGCGTCGGCGACAAGGACCGGGAACTGCTGGTGGAAGAGCTGGCCCAGCTGGGCGAGGTGGTGGAACAGCGCGGCGATGCCGAGCGCTACGAAGTGGTGCTGTCCACCAGCGTCAGCGCTGAGGATATCGAGGCGGTGATGTGCTTTATCGCCGAGCCAGAGCAGGTAGCGATCAGCACCGCAGCCTCATCCAACGCGGCCGCTGACGTGCACGCGCAGGCAACAGGCAGCGAGCCGGAGGCTTCTTCACAGGGCCCTGCTTCCACCGACTCTCCGTCCACATCGCAGCCTGACTCGACGCCCTCTGCTACGACGCCCCCTGCTTCGACGCCTTCTGCCTCTGCGCCCCCTGCCAAGGCGGCGGCTGGTGCCGAGCGCAAGACCAGCGCGAAACCGGCCAAGGAAAACAGCTCCATCAGGGTGTCGGTGGACAAGGTCGACCAGATCATCAACCTCGTCGGTGAGCTGATCATCACCCAGTCCATGCTCGATCAGACGGTCAGCGAGCTGGACGGCGCCGCCGATCCGCGCCTGCTCAACGGGATGAACCTGCTGCAGCGCAATGCCCGGGACCTGCAGGAAGCCGTGATGTCGGTGCGCATGGTGCCCATGGACTATGTCTTCAGCCGCTACCCCAGACTGGTTCGGGACCTGGCCGGCAAGCTCGACAAGGAAGTGGAGCTGACCACCGAAGGCGAGTCCACTGAGCTCGACAAGAGCCTGACCGAACGCATCATCGACCCGCTGACGCACCTGGTTCGCAACAGCCTGGATCACGGTATCGAGTCTCCCCAGACCCGCCTGGCCGCCGGCAAGCCTGCCACCGGACGCCTGACCCTGTCGGCCCAGCACCAGGGCGGCAACATTCTGATCGAGGTGATCGACGACGGTGCCGGACTCGACCGTGAACGCATCCTGGCCAAGGCCAGAGACAGCGGCCTCAGCGTGTCCGACAGCATGAGCGATGACGAGGTCTGGCAGCTGATCTTCGCACCGGGATTCTCGACCGCCGCCCAGGTCAGCGACGTGTCTGGCCGCGGGGTCGGCATGGACGTGGTCAAACGCAACATCCAGGCCATGGGCGGTCACGTGGAAATTCTGTCGCGCCAGGGCCAGGGCACCACCACCCGCATCGTGCTGCCGCTGACCCTGGCCATCCTCGACGGCATGTCGATCAGAGTCGGCGATGAAACCTTCATCCTGCCCCTGTCGGCGGTGCTGGAGTCGCTGCAGCCGTCCAGGGAGCACCTCTATTCCATGGCCGGCGATGACCAGGTGCTACAGGTTCGCGATGAATACCTGCCGGTGGTGGCGGTACACGAAGCGCTGGATGTCGCCAATGCCCGTACCGAGATCACCGAGACCATCGCGGTCATCGTCCAGGGCGAGGGCCGCCGCTATGCCCTGCTGGTGGACGACCTGATCGGCCAGCAGCAGGTCGTGGTGAAGAATCTCGAGACCAACTACCGGCGAGTCCCCGGTGTTTCTGCCGCCACCATCCTCGGTGATGGCAGCGTGGCGCTGATCCTCGATATCGCCGATCTGCACCGGCTGCATCGGGAGAAGCGCCAGCGCAAGCCCCGCGAACTCGCTAGCCAGACCGCCTCTCACTCCCTGACGGAGGACCTTTCAGCATGAACCAGCACACCGATCTGGCGGCGCAGGCCGCCACCGACCTGAGCCATCGTGAATTTCTGGTGTTTTCCCTCGGTGACGAGGAATACGCCATCGACATCCTCAAGGTTCAGGAGATTCGTGGCTACGAGAACGTCACCCGCATCGCCAACGCACCGGCCTTCATCAAGGGTGTCACCAACTTGCGTGGCGTGATCGTTCCGATTGTCGACCTGCGCATCAAGTTCCACCTGGAGCGGGTGGAGTACGGCGGCCAGACCGTGGTCATCGTGGTCAACGTGGGCACACGGGTGGTCGGCATCGTGGTCGATGCGGTCTCCGACGTCATGACCCTGGCGCCGGACCAGATCAAGCCAGCGCCGGAATTCGGCGTGACCCTGTCGTCGGACTACCTGAGCGGTCTGGGCAGCCTCGATGACCGCATGCTGGTACTGGTGGACATCGACAAGCTGCTGACCAGCGATGAAATGGCCCTGGTCGAGCACGCCGGCGCCAGTGCCTGAACACGCCCCTGACGACACTCCGACGACTCCAACGCCCCACGGCTGACAAGAAAAGACGCCCCAATAGGAATGGCACGTGAAGCGACTCAACGACATGACGGTAAGACTGAGCTGGACCCTGGTACTCGGCACCTTCGCGCTGCTGGTACTGGTGCTCAGCGGCCTTGGCCTGTACATCACCTCGCTTAGTGAGAATTCGATCCAGCGACTCAATGAAGTCAATGTCGATCAGCAGTCGACGCTCAATCGGGTCAATTCCCAGCAGCTTTTCGTACAGGTGGAGCTGCGCGACATCCAAGCCGGACTGCTCGACGCCGTCTGGCCTGAGGAGCGGGAACCCCTGACCGCCGCCGCCGCCGCGCTGGACGTCCAGCTGGTCCAGCTCAAGCAGGTCTTTGACGAGTTCATGGCCTTGCCGGCACGGCCCGAACAAGCGGAGCGAATCGCTGCTGTCGAAGCCAGCTTTCATGCTCTGGTCGATGAAGGCCTGGCCCCGCAGCAGGCCGCGCTGGCAGCGGGCAATACCGATGCCTTCACCCAGGGTCGCGAGAACCTGATCGGTCTGAGCACAGCCTTCTATACCGCGGCGGTCGACTTCTTCGTCACGGCCGAGCACAACGGTCATGCCCTGTACGACACCTTTCTCGAGCGCATGAGCCTACTGCAATGGGCCATCATTGCGGTACTTGTGATCGCTGCCCTGACCATCGCTGGCGTGCTGTGGGGAGTGACCATCAACGTCATTCGCCCGCTCGGCAGGCTGGTTGGCTACTTCGAAGCCGTGGAGGGAGGACGCCTCGACCAGCAGATTCCTCAGCGCGGCAACAACGAGATCGGCCGTCTTTACGCCTCCCTGGCCAAGATGCAGGCCGGACTCGCCAGCACCGTCGGTGCCGTGCGCGACAGCGGCGACCTGATCTACCGTGGCGCCCAGCATATCGCCAGCGGCAACAACGACCTGTCAGCGCGCACCGAGCAGCAGGCGGCAGCCCTGGAGGAAACCGCCTCGAGCATGGAAGAGCTGTCCTCCACGGTCAGCCAGAACGCCGACAACGCACGCCAGGCCAGCCAGCTGGCCAATGAAGCCAGCAGTGCCGCTGGCCGTGGCGGCGACGTGATGGAATCGGTCGTCACCACCATGCATGACATCCGCTCTGGCTCCCACCGGGTAGCGGACATCGTCGGCACCATCGATGCCATCGCCTTCCAGACCAACATCCTGGCGCTGAATGCGTCGGTGGAAGCCGCCCGTGCCGGTGAACATGGCCGCGGCTTCGCCGTGGTCGCCGAGGAAGTGCGCAAGCTGGCCAGCCGCTCCTCCGAGGCGGCCCGCGAAATTCGCGAGCTGATCGACGCCTCCTTGAGCCAGGTCGGCTCCGGCTCCGAGCTGGTCGATGAAGCCGGCGGGGTCATGCGCGAGCTGGTGAAGGCGGTGACGCGGGTCAGCGACATCATGGACGAAATCGCCTCTGCCACCACCGAACAGAGCCACGGCATCGGCCAGGTCAACGACGCCATCACCCAGATGGAACAGGTCACTCAGCAGAACGCCCAGCTGGTGCAGCAGGCAGCATCGGCCTCCAATCAGCTTGAGGCCGAGGCCAGCCGCCTGACCGCCACCATGAGCCGCTTCCAGCTTGTCGAAAGCGGTGAGCGCCAGCGCCAGGACGACCTGACCCGCTGGATGCCGGCGCTGCGCTCGAGTCAGCGCGATGCCGACGCCAGCCGTCACGCGCAACAACGCAACGAACACGCCAGCAGTACCACCAGCCGCGCAGACGGCAATGCGAGTGAAGAGGAGTGGGAGTCGTTCTGACGCCCTGACCCGAACCGCGCTGGCGTGCCCCTAAACACCCAGCGCGGAGCCCAAAAAGAAACACATAAGAACACCGCCACGCAGGGGGCATGATGCGCAACAATCAACCCACGACACAACGAGAGTTCGTCCTCGACGACGAGCACTTCCTGATCTCCCGTACCGACCTTCAGGGCCGTATCACCTACGCCAACCCGGCGTTCGTCGAGGTCAGCGGCTTCAGCCGTGACGAGCTGGTCGGCGCCCATCACAACCTGGTGCGCCATCCGGACATGCCGCCAGCGGCCTTTGCCGATCTGTGGAAGACCCTGAAGGCTGGGCGCAACTGGCAAGGCCTGGTCAAGAACCGGCGCAAGAATGGCGACTTCTACTGGGTCAAGGCCAGCGTATCTCCGCTGGAAGAAGGCGGAGAGGTCGTGGGGTACGCCTCTGTCCGTACCAAGGCCTCTGCCGATGAAGTGGCGCTGGCCGAGCGCGCCTACGCGGACTACCACGCGGGCAAGCGTCGCCCTCGCTTCGTCCTGCGCCAGGGTGAGCTGAAGCGACGTGGCCTGCTGGGCGCCCTGGGCCGCCTGAATCTGACCAGCATGAAGGCCCGCCTGATTGGCCTGATCGGCGTCGCCGTCCTGCTGCTGGCCACCAGCGGCGCGGTGGGTCTGTACGCCGAGCGTCAGGCGGAAAGCCACCTGGCCGCCATTCACCAGGATGGTCTGCAGGACGTGGCCCGGCTGCAGCGCATGGATCAGCTGATCACCCAGGGCTACCAGTCGCTGGTCGGCAAGGAACGCATGGCGCTGATGGACAAGCGCGAAGAGCATGCCGCCAACCTGGCGGGCATTCAGGAAAGCCTGACGAAGCTATGGGACGGCTATCACGTCCGTGAGGTCAACCAGACCGCGCTGGCGGACGCCTTCGACACCCAGTTGAACGACTATCTGGAAGAAGGCCTCGGCGCCTCCATCGATATCCTGTCCGGTGATGACAGCTACGAAGTGTTTGTGGCCCTGCCCAATCATATCGGCGGTGTGGAGGCCCAGGGCAAGGCGCTGTCGAATCGCGTTACCAGTCTGATCCAGGACAAGCAGGCGTCCGCCAATGCCCTGGCCATGCAGGCCAATCAGATGCAGCAAAATATGCTGATGGTGCTCGCCGGCGTTCTCGGCGCAGGCCTGTTGCTGTTGGTCCTGATTGGCACCCTGACCCTGCGCGCCATGCTCAAGCCACTGCGCGATGTGCAGCGCTTCAGCCTGCAGATCGCCTCCGGCAATCTCGGTGCCCAGGTCCCGCGTGCCCGCCGCGATGAGTTTGGCCAGGTCGTCTCTGGCCTCGACGTCATGCGCAAGAGCCTCGGCAGCATCGTCGGCGACGTCAATCGCGCCATCGCCCAGGTCACGCCTGCGGTGGGTGAGATCGCGCGTGGCAACGAAGACCTGTCGGCACGTACCGAACAGCAGGCGTCGTCGTTGCAGCAGACCGCCGCCAGCATGGAAGAGATGACCACCACGGTGGCCCATAACAGCGACAACGCCCGTCAGGCCAGCGGCCTGGCCTCTGACAACGCTGAACGGACCCAGGCCACCGGCGAGCTGATGCAGCGCCTGGTCGGCAACATGGGGGAGATCACCGAAGGGTCACGCAAGATGGCCGAGATCATCTCGACCATCGATGCCATCGCCTTCCAGACCAACATCCTGGCACTGAACGCCTCGGTCGAAGCCGCCCGTGCCGGTGAGCAAGGCCGTGGCTTTGCGGTGGTGGCCGGAGAGGTGCGCACCCTGGCCGGGCGCTCCGCCGATGCCGCCAGCGAAATTCGGGCACTGATCGACGATGCCAACCAGCGCGTGGATGGCGGAGCCGCTCTGGTACGTCAAGCCGAGGCATCCATGACCGAGGTCATGGAAGCCACCACCCGGGTTAATGACATCATGGCGGAGATAACCGCAGCGTCCAACGAGCAGAGCAACGGCATCGTGCAAATCAATCAGGCCGTCGCCGAAATGGACCAGGTCACCCAGCAGAACGCCGCTCGGGTGCAGACGTCCGCCGCTGCCGCCATGCGCTTGCGGGATCACAGTGAGGCGCTGTCGTTCGCTATCCGCGCCTTCCGTCTCAAGGGCGCCGTGCGCGAAGAGGTCAGTGAACAGCCCGACACCACACGCCGCCCGGCTGCCAACGAGCCAGCGCCCTCCCGCGCAGCTCCTGCGGCCCCATCATCACACCACGAGGAGTGGGAAGCCTTTTGAACGACCCCCTGGCAGCCTCTATCAGCGGTCAACCGAGCGAGGCCATGGCCTCGCTCGAGCGCGACCTGCTGTTGACCGAACGAGACTTTTCTCGCATTCGTCAGCTGATCTACGAGCGGGCCGGTATCGTGCTGGCCGAGCACAAGCGCGAGATGGTCTACAGCCGTCTGGCCAAGCGCCTGCGCCATCACGGCCTGGTACGCTTCAGTGACTACCTGGAGCGGCTCGAACAGCGCCCGGACGCCAGGGAATGGGAAGCCTTCACCAACGCCCTGACCACCAACCTCACGGCCTTCTTCCGTGAGGCCCACCATTTTCCCTTGCTGGCAGAGCACGCTCGTCAGCGCTCCGGCGGCTACCGCGTCTGGAGCGCCGCCGCCTCTACCGGCGAGGAGCCCTACTCCATCGCCATGACCTTGAGCGATGCCCTTGGCGGCAACACCGCCAATCTTGAGGTCATCGCCACCGATATCGATACCGAGGCACTGGCCCGCGCCCGGGCCGGGGTCTACAGCATCGAGCAGCTGTCGCGGCTGGACCCGGCCCTGCTGAGGCGCCACTTCCTGCGGGGAAAGGGACGTCAGGAGGGTATGGCTCGGGTCCATCCCGAGCTTAGCCGTCGGGTCAGCTTCAACGCCCTCAACCTGCTCTCGCCCAGCTGGGGACTGGAGGGGCGTTTTGACGCCATCTTCTGTCGTAACGTCATGATTTATTTCGACAAGCCGACCCAAAAGCGCATCCTCGAGCGATTTGCCCCCCTGCTCAAGCCCGACGGTCTGCTGTTCGCCGGACATTCCGAGAACTTTTCCCAGATCACCGCCGCCTTCCGCCTGCGCGGGCAGACGGTCTACCAGTTGCCAGGCGCCCTGACAGACGCCTAAAGATCGGCGCGCGCCTGCCGATAATCCTGGCATGGACCACCCAGAGGAGAGCGGCTTGAGTGCCCCCAAGATCAAGGTGTTGTGCGTCGATGATTCGGCACTGATTCGCAACCTGCTCAAGGAAATCATCCAATCCCAGGCGGATATGGAAGTGGTGGCAGTGGCGCCGGATCCCCTGGTGGCGCGCGATTTGATCAAGCGCCACGACCCGGACGTGCTGACGCTGGACGTGGAAATGCCGCGCATGGACGGGCTCGACTTTCTCGAGCGACTGATGCGGCTGCGACCGATGCCCGTGCTGATGGTGTCGTCACTGACCCAGGCCGGCTCGGACATCACCCTGCGGGCGCTTGAGCTTGGCGCGCTGGATTTTGTGGCCAAGCCGACCCTTGGCATCCGCGACGGCATGCTCGACTACGCCAATGACATTGCCGACAAGATACGCGCTGCTGCGCGCTCTCGGCCGCGTCAGACCAAGCCTCGGGAAGCCCCACCACAGCGCCTTTCGGCACCCATCATCGGCAGCGAAAAGCTGGTCGCCATCGGGGCCTCCACCGGCGGCACCGAAGCCATTCGGCAGGTGCTCGAGCCACTGCCTGCCGCCAGCCCGGCGATCATCATCACTCAGCACATGCCTGGGGGCTTTACCCGCTCCTTCGCTGAACGCCTCGACCGGCTGTGCCAGATCGCCGTCAAGGAAGCCAGCGACGGCGAGCGCCTGTTGCCGGGCCATGCCTATATCGCCCCCGGCGATCATCACCTGGAACTCGCCCGCAGCGGTGCCAACTACATCGCGCGACTTCACGCAGGCCCACCGGTCAACCGTCACCGGCCCTCGGTGGACGTGATGTTCGACTCCGTGGCACGCCTGGCGGGTGCCAATGCCGTCGGCGTGCTGCTGACCGGCATGGGCAAGGACGGTGCGGCGGGCCTATTGCGCATGCGCGAAGCCGGCGCCAAGACCCTCGCCCAGGACGAAGCCAGCTGTGTGGTGTTCGGCATGCCGCGGGAAGCCATCGCCCTGGGCGGCGCCACGGAAGTGATTGCATTGCCCGACGTGGCGCCGCGCATCCTGGCCCTGGTGGCCGCAGCAGGGCGCGCCCAACGTGTTTGATCATCGCCCTGGGCAGGGCGCCGTCAGCTAGAGGACTCTACCGTGGCAAGACTTCATCATATTCGCCTGCACACCCTGATGGTGGCGATGCTCGCCAGCCTGCTCGTGGCGGCCATTGTCGGCCTCGGGATCGGCATGCTGAGCAGCCACAAGGCCGCCCAGACCCTGTCGCTGCTCAATCGTATCAACGTCGAGCAGCTCAACGCCGTCAGCCGCGGTGACGCGCTGCTCAATGAGGCCCTGCTGGAAGTGGAAGTGGCATCAGGCGGCGTCAATCAGGAACTGGTGTCCGGACTTGGCCATGCCAGGGAACTGGTCGAACGCGCCAGGACCCACTTTGAACGCTTTTCCGCCGTGCCACGCACCGCCCAGGGAGACGCCACGGGGCAGTTGATCGAGGACCGCTATCCCCAGGTCATCGAGGGCGCGATGACACTGATCGACGCGCTGGAAGCCGGCGACATGACGGGCTTCACCGCGGGCAGCCGTCAACTGGCACCGCAGCTTGACGCCCTCAACGACGTGCTCGACGACTTCAGTCACTACGCCGACCGCCGTGGCGATGTCATCAAGGCCGACTTCGAACGCCAGGTGGCCACGGATCGCCTGCTCGAGATCGCTGCCCTGGTGATGATCCTGCTGGCGGTGCTGGGCGCCTACCTGCTGCTGCGAAGTCTGGTGATCAAACCGCTCAAGCGCGCGGTGAATACCCTGGACGCGATCGCCCACGCCGACCTCTCCCAGCCCATCGAGGTGCGCGGCAACAACGAGATCAGCCAGCTGTTCACCGCCATGCACCAGATGCAGGCCAAGCTGGGCCAGACCGTCAGCGAGGTACGCCATGGAGGAGTTCGCATGGCCGACGCCAGTCGCGAGATCGCCGCTGGCAATGTCGACCTGTCGGCACGCACCGAACAACAGGCGGCATCGATCGAACAGACCGCCGCCAGCATGGACGAACTGACCACCACCGTTGCCCAGAATGCCGATAATGCAGGCCAGGCGCGACATCTGGCGAGCCAGGCCTCGACCACCGCCGAGCAGGGCGGAGACGTGGTCGGGCGGGTGGTCGAGACGATGGAGACCATCAGCCAGGATTCCCGTCAGATCAGCGATATCACCGGGATGATCGACGCCATTGCCTTCCAGACCAACATCCTGGCGCTGAATGCCTCGGTGGAAGCCGCCAGGGCCGGCGAGCAGGGCCGTGGCTTCGCGGTCGTCGCCGGCGAGGTGCGCAGCCTGGCCAGCCGCAGCGCCGAGGCGGCAGGACGTATCAAGACGCTGATCGAGACATCCACCCAGCGTATCGACGGGGGCACCCAGCTGGCACGCCAGGCCGGTGACACCATGGCCGAGGTGGTCAACGCCGTGCGCCGGGTCCACGACATTGTCGACGAGATCGCCGTGGCCTCCCGCGAGCAGAGCGAGGGTATCGGCCAGATCGGACAGGCCGTCACCCAACTCGACCAGACCACCCAGCAAAATGCAGCGCTGGTACAGCAGGTATCCCGCGCCGCCGAAGACCTGGCCATCCAGGCCCGCCAGCTGGCCACGACGGTCGCCATCTTCCAGCTGCCCGACGATAGCAACGCCGCGCTTTCCCAGCGCGCCCTGGAACCGGTCGCGGACGCGCCAACGCTTGCTGACGCAAGACTGCGCAACGACGAGTCGGCACCCCCCGCAACACGCACCGCACAACGACACGAAGAAATCGAATGGGAGGCCTTCTAGGCCCCCTCCTCCCCAAGCGAACGATGAGGAACCTGATTCATGGCCGACAAGAACATGCGCATTCTGGTGGTGGACGATTTTCCCACCATGCGACGTATCGTGCGCAGCCTGCTCAAGGAACTGGGCTTCACCAATGTAGAAGAAGCCGAGGACGGACAGGACGGGCTCAACAAGCTGCGTGAAGGCGGCTACGACTTTGTCGTCTCCGACTGGAACATGCCGAACCTGGACGGCCTCGAGATGCTCAAGACCATCCGCGGCGACGACAGTCTGAAGGCACTGCCGGTGTTGATGGTGACCGCCGAGGCCAAGAAGGAAAACATCATTGCCGCGGCCCAGGCTGGCGCCAACGGCTATGTGGTCAAGCCCTTCACCGCCGCCACCCTGGAAGAAAAGCTGAATAAGATCTTCGAAAAGCTCGGCATGTGACGCCAAGGCGTCACCAGGAGACAACGATGACACACCCGCAGATCGCCAGCGCCAACTCCGGTGCACAAGGCGACGACCTGGTCCAGCGCATTGGCCAGCTGACCCGCATGCTGCGTGAAAGCATGCGTGAGCTGGGCCTGGACAAGGAGATCGAAAAGGCCGCAGAGGCCATCCCCGACGCTCGTGATCGTCTCAGCTACGTGGCCAGCATGACGGAACAGGCCGCAGAACGTTCACTCAACGCCATCGATCGCGCCCAGCCTCTGCAGGATAGCCTGAGCGAGCATGCCCAGGCCCTGGACGAGCGCTGGCAGGCCTGGTTCGACGCTCCCAAGGAGCTGGACGACGCCCGCGACCTGGTCAGCGACACTCGCGCCTATCTGGCGATGGTGCCGGAAAACACCCAGGCCACCCAGAAGGAGCTGCTGGAAATCTTGATGGCACAGGATTTTCAGGACCTCACTGGCCAGGTGATCAAGCGCATGATGGACGTCATCCGTGAGATTGAGGACCAGCTGGTGCAGGTGCTCATCGACAATGTGCCTGATACGGATGCCCGCGACAGCCTGCGGCGGCGCAACGAGGACTCGCTGCTCAACGGCCCGCAGATCAAGCCGGAAAGCAGCGACGTGGTGGCCAGTCAGGACCAGGTCGACGATCTGCTGGACGAGCTTGGCTTCTAAGCTCACGCCGTTGTCCATACGCCTGGTGACAGGCCTGCCGTGCGCGTGATCGCCGACGACATCGTTCGGCTGCGGCGCTGATCCGGCGTCTGACCGTCCTTCCCAGGAATGTCTCTGGGCTTACCTCCATCCGGGGGTAAGCCTGCGTTCTCGTCATCTTTTCGAGCCTTTGATCTGGCTAACAGCGGCGACAATGGGTCATACCAGAATCTGTGCCCATTGACTGCCCATGGCCGATAGCGCGAGCGATCAGGAAAAGACCGAAGAGGCCACACCCCGACGCCTGGAGAAGGCCAGGGAGGAGGGCCAGGTAGCCCGTTCCCGCGAGCTGGCCACCTTTATGCTGCTGCTGGGCGGCGTGGTCGGGCTGTGGTCGATGGGTGCCATGCTTTACGGTCAGCTAGGTTCGGTCATGGAGCAGGCCTTCCTGTTCGAGCGGCGCGAGGCCATGGAAACCATGCCGATGCTGTCCCAGGCCCTCGACCTGGGTAGCCGCACCCTGATCAGCCTGATTCCCCTGTTCCTGCTGCTGACACTGATCGCGCTGGTGGCGCCGGCGCTGCTGGGAGGCTGGCTGGTGTCGGCCAAGTCGCTCAAGCCGCAGCTGTCCAAGCTCAACCCCGCCAAGGGGCTCAAGCGGATGTTCTCGACCCACGCCCTGGCAGAGCTGGCCAAGGCCATTGCCAAGTCGGTACTGGTCGGCGGCGTCGGCCTGGGCTACGTCTATCTGCATAAGGGCGATGCGCTGGGCCTGATGGAGATGCCGATCGCCGCCGCCCTGGCCGCAGCGATGCGCATGGCGGCCGAAGCCAGCGCCTTGATGGTGCTGACCCTGGTGGTGGTGATCCTGATCGACGTGCCGTATCAGCTCTGGAGCCACGCCAAGAAGCTGCGCATGAGCAAGGAAGAGATCAAACAGGAACACAAGGAATCCGAGGGCGACCCCCAGGTCAAGGGCCGCATTCGTCAGCAGCAGCAGGCCATGGCCCGCGGGCGCATGATGAGCAAGGTGCCCGAGGCCGATGTGGTCGTGACCAACCCCACCCACTTCGCCGTGGCCTTGAGTTACCGCGAGGGCAACATGGGGGCGCCGCGGGTGGTGGCCAAGGGAGCCGACGCGGTGGCCGCACGCATCCGCGACCTGGCCCAGGAGGCTGGAGTGCCGCTGCTGGAGGCGCCGCCGCTGGCAAGAACGCTCTACCGCCACGTGGATCTCGATCGCGAGATTCCCATGGCGCTGTATACCGCCGTGGCTGAGGTGCTGGCCTGGGCTTTCGGCCTCAAGCGAGCCGCCAGCGAGGGCGAGGCCCCGCCCCCTGCCCCCACGGCCATTGCCGTTCCCGACGAGCTGGCCGTGGCCGCCGATGCGCCCGAACAGGACGTGACTACCGATGAGAGACAGCCATGACCGCTGACACCAGCACCCGATCCAGGCTTGACGGAGCACGCGGATGAAGTCGTTTTCCCAGTATCTGACGCGCCGCGACTGGATGGCCGAGGTGCCAATGAAGGTGCTGGCCGGGCCGCTGCTGATCATCATGATCCTGTCGATGATGATTCTGCCGCTGCCGCCCTTCGCGCTGGATCTGTTCTTCACCTTCAACATCGCCCTGGCGGTGATGGTGCTGCTGGTCAGCATGTTCACCGAGAAGCCGCTGGACTTCGCTGCCTTCCCGGCGGTGCTGCTGTTCACCACCCTGCTCAGGCTGTCACTCAACGTCGCCTCGACCCGGGTCGTGCTGATGAACGGCCATGAAGGTGGCGACGCCGCGGGCAAGGTCATCGAGGCCTTCGGCCAGTTCCTGGTCGGCGGCAATTTCGCCGTGGGGCTGGTGGTCTTCCTGATCCTGGTGATCATCAACTTCATGGTTATCACCAAGGGTGCGGGGCGCATCGCCGAAGTGGGCGCTCGCTTCATGCTGGATGCCATGCCCGGCAAGCAGATGGCCATCGACGCCGACCTCAACGCCGGCTTGATCGGCGAGGAAGACGCCAAGCGTCGGCGTGCCGAAGTGGCCCAGGAAGCCGACTTCTACGGTTCCATGGATGGTGCCAGCAAGTTCGTGCGCGGCGACGCCATGGCGGGCCTGGTGATCATGGTGGTCAACGTCCTTGGTGGCCTGATGATCGGCCTGATGCAGTACGACATGGCCTTTTCCGACGCCGCTCGCACTTACATCCTGCTGACCATTGGCGACGGTCTGGTGGCTCAGATCCCGGCCCTGGTCATCTCCACCGCCGCCGGCGTCACGGTCTCTCGGGTCAACACCGACCAGGACGTGGGCCAGCAGATGATCAGCCAGCTGTTCGTCAATCCCAAGGTGCTGCTGCTGGCCGCTGGGGTGATGGGCCTGCTCGGTCTTGTGCCGGGCATGCCCAACCTGGTCTTCCTGCTGTTCACGGGTCTGCTGGCAGGACTTGCCTGGTGGCTATCGCGGCAGTCCGAGAAGCGCCTGGTGGAAGAGCAGGAAAGCGCAACGCCGGCGCCTCCCACCGAAGCCCCGGAGGCCAGCTGGGATGATGTGCAGCTGGTCGACACCCTGGGTCTTGAGGTGGGACATCGCTTGATTCCCCTGGTCGATGCCCGCCAGCAGGGTGAGCTGCTGGGGCGGATCAAGAGTGTGCGCAAGAAGTTTGCCCAGGAAGTCGGGTTTCTGCCGCCGGTGGTACATATTCGCGACAACCTGGAGCTCGACGCCTCGACCTATCGCGTCACCCTCAAGGGGGCAGAGATCGGCCGCGCCGAAGCCTGGCCAGGCCGCTGGCTGGCCATCGACCCCGGTCAGGTGTCCGGCGAACTGGAAGGCACGCCGACCCAGGACCCCGCCTTTGGCCTGCCTGCCATCTGGATCGATGCCAGCCAGCGTGAGCGCGCTCAGGTCTATGGCTACACCGTGGTAGACGCCAGCACCGTAGTGGCCACCCACCTCAATCACCTGCTGCATCGTCATGCGTCCGAGATGCTGGGTCGCCAGGAAGTACAGAAACTGCTCGACAAGCTGGGCAGTGAACAGAAGTCCCTGGTGGAAGAGGTGGTTCCCAAGGCGCTATCGCTGACCGCATTCACCCGGGTATTGCAGCAGCTGCTGGACGAGGATGTGTCGATCCGCGACCTGCGCACGATTCTCGACACCCTGGCAGAACACGCTCCTCATCAACAGGACCCCTCCGAGCTGACGGCGCTGGTGAGGATTGCCCTGGGCCGGGCCATCACCGAGCAGTGGTTTGCCGGCCAGGCGTCCCTCAACGTCATCGGCCTCGAACCTCAGCTGGAGCAGGTACTGAATCAGGCGATGAACGGCAACGGTGCGCTCGAACCGGGGCTGGCCCAGACCCTGATGGACCAGACCGAGGCCGCCCTGGCTCGTCACGAAGCGACCGGCGAGCCGCCGGTCCTGGTGGTATCGCCGAACATGCGTCCAGTGCTGGCGCGCTTCCTGCGTCGGCGCCTGCGTCACCTGGTGGTGATGTCCCAGGCCGAAATTCCAGACGACAGGCTACTGCGCGTCACTCATCAAGTGGGGGGCATGTGAACCGCTTCCTGCGTCGCACCGTTAGCGCTGCCGCTGTGGCCATCGCGGTCGTGCTGGCAAGTGCCACCGCCGTGGCCTTTCCGGGCGCCTGGACCGCCAGCGCTCCGCGCCTGTCCGTCGCCTCCAGCCAACTGGAGCGTGATTCAGCGGCGCTGGCACCGCCCGCCGGACACGCCGATGGTGTCGTCGAGCGAGTGGTCTGGCGCTATCGCCAGGCCCCTGGCGCAGGCCTGTTGGCACGCCTGTGCCATGGCCATCGCTGCGTACGCCTGAACGCCGCGCGTGGCAGCACCGAGGCCTTTGCCGGGCTCGCCGCCGCCGGCCCCTTCGTCTTTCGTTTTCGTCTGGCGGAGGGTGCGCCACCGCAGACGGTCGAGGGCATGACCGTGATCGTCAATCACCGTTGACGCTGTCGCCGAGGACAATGCCATGTACACCGCTCAAGGCAGAATGGAGCACCAATCCCAGCTTGAGGCCTACCTTCCCATGGTGCGCCGACAGGCTCTGGCGCTGCAGGTCAAACTCCCCGCCGGGGTGGACCTGGACGACCTGATTCAGGCTGGCATCGTCGGTCTGCTGGAAGCCCTGGGGCGCTTTGACGCCAGCCAGGGCGCCCAGTTCTCGACCTTTGCCAGCCAGCGCGTACGCGGGGCCATGCTGGACGAACTGCGCAGTCGCGACTGGCTGCCGCGCAGCGTGCGGCGCCAGGCGAGGGCTCTGGATCAAGCCACCCGGGAGCTGCAGCAACGCCTGGGCCGCGCCCCCGAAGAGCATGAGATAGCGGCCGCCCTTGATATGGACCTGGTCAGCTATCGGCGCTTGCTCGGCGACGTCAACAACGGTCAGCTGATGCCCTTCGAGGAACTGCTGGCCGAAGGCAACGAGCACCGTTTCAGCGACCAGATTGCTGCTGCGCCGCTGGCAGACCTGTTGGACGGAGAGCGCCGCGAGGCCCTGGTCGAAGCGATTGCTGCCCTGCCAGAGCGCGAGCAGCTGTTGATGGGGCTCTACTATCAGGAAGAGCTCAACCTGAAGGAGATCGGCGCCGTGCTGGGGGTCAGCGAATCGCGGGTGTGTCAGCTCCACAGCCAGGCCGTCAGCCGTCTGCGGGGCTATCTCGCCGACTACTGAGGCGCTGGTGCAAGGCCATCTGAGGTCATCCTGTGGGCAAGAGTGTCCCGCTTTCACCCGCGCTCAAACATAGCCAGTTCTTATCAGGATCATCAGGCCATTCAATTTATCCTATCGTCCGAATCTGCGTAAGGTATGCCCTGTCTTCAGACAACACACCCATCGCTCAAAGGAGACGGGAATGTCCCTGATCAACACCGAAGTCAAGCCGTTCAAGGCCACCGCTTACCACAATGGCGAGTTTGTCGACGTCACCAGCGACAACCTGAAGGGCCAGTGGAGCGTCGTCTTCTTCTATCCGGCCGACTTCACCTTCGTCTGCCCGACCGAGCTTGGTGATCTGGCGGACAACTACGAAGAGTTCAAGAAGCTGGGCGTGGAAATCTACAGCGTTTCCACCGACACCCACTTCACCCACAAGGCGTGGCACGACAGCTCCGAGACTATCGGCAAGCTGCAGTTCCCGATGATTGCTGACCCGACTCTGACCATTTCGCGCAACTTTGAAGTGCTGATCGAAGAAGACGGTCTGGCTGAGCGTGGCACCTTCGTCATCGATCCGGAAGGCAAGATCCAGATCGTCGAGATCAACGCTGGCAACATCGGCCGTAATGCCGAAGAGCTGCTGCGCAAGGTCAAGGCTGCTCAGTATGTCGCCGCTCACCCGAACGAAGTGTGCCCGGCGAAGTGGAAGGAAGGCGAAGAGACTCTCGCTCCGTCTCTGGACCTGGTCGGCAAGATCTAAACCTCGCCGATATGCAGTACGGCGCCTCCTGCGAGGCGCCTGTCATCCCGCTGGGATGATCTCCCTTTTCCCCACCGGGCTCCTCGTCCCGGTCATCCTACCAGTCGCGCAAGCGAGATCGGGTCCCTGCGGGTTTTAGAGGGGTTCGGTGGGGATTCTGCGGCCTGCTCAACGCCCACCCAGCTCGCGCTCGAGCACGTGACCGGGTGAAGCCACGTCCGCCGCAGAGTTTTACTTTCCCATAGATACCAGGATTGCCGCTGTCATGTTGGACGACTCTCTCAAGCAACAGCTGAAAGCCTATCTCGAACGCGTCACTCGCCCCTTCGAGCTTGTCGCCACTCTGGATGACGGCGACAAGTCCAAGGAACTCCACGGTCTGCTGAGCGATATTGCCGCACTCAGTGACCATATCAGCCTGTCCACCGACGGCCAGGACCAGCGCGCGCCCTCCTTTGCCCTGCATCGCGACGGAGCCCCTACCGGGGTGGTGTTTGCCGGTATCCCGATGGGCCACGAATTCACGTCGCTGGTGCTGGCACTGCTGCAGGTGGGTGGCCATCCGCCCAAGGCCAGCGAAGAAGTGATCGAACAGATCACGTCCCTCGATGCGGACATGCATTTCGAGACCTACTTCTCGCTGTCGTGCCAGAACTGCCCGGACGTGGTCCAGGCGCTGAACCTGATGGCTATCCTGAATCCGCGCATCTCCCACGATGCCATCGATGGCGCGCTGTTCCAGGACGAAGTGGCATCCCGCGAAATCATGTCGGTGCCCAGTGTCTATCTGAACGGGGAGCCCTTCGACCAGGGCCGCATGACACTCGAACAGATTCTGGCCAAGGTCGACACCGGCGCGGAACAACGCGAAGCCGAGAAGCTGTCCGCCAAGCAGGCCTTCGATGTGCTGACCATCGGTGGTGGCCCCGCCGGTGCCGCCGCCTCGATCTACGCGGCGCGCAAGGGCATTCGCACTGGTGTGGCGGCAGATCGCTTTGGCGGTCAGGTACTCGACACCATGGCCATCGAGAACTTCATCTCGGTGCAGGAGACCGAAGGTCCCAAGCTCGCCACGGCGCTGGAAGAACACGTAAAGCAGTACGATGTGGATATCATGAATCTGCAGCGGGCTGTGGAACTGGTACCGGCCAGCACCCCGGGCGGCGAGCATGAGGTCCGCTTTGCCTCAGGTGCCAGCCTGCGCTCCAAGACCCTGATCCTGGCCACCGGTGCCCGCTGGCGCGAAATGAACGTGCCCGGCGAGTCCGAGTACCGCAATCGCGGCGTCGCCTATTGCCCCCATTGCGATGGCCCCCTGTACAAGGGCAAGCGGGTTGCGGTCATCGGCGGTGGCAACTCCGGCGTCGAGGCTGCCATCGACCTGGCTGGCATCGTCTCCCACGTGACCTTGTTCGAGTTCATGGACGAGCTGCGTGCCGATGCCGTGCTGCAGAAGAAACTGCGCAGCCTGCCCAATGTCGAGATCATTTCCGGGGCTCGCACCACCGAGATCAACGGCGACGGCAATCGCGTCACCGGCCTCAGCTACGAAGAGCGCTCCAGCGGCGAACTCAAGAGGGTCGAGCTGGAAGGTGTCTTCGTGCAGATCGGCCTGGTACCCAACACCGAGTGGCTGAAGGATTCTCCGATCGAACTGTCTGAGCGCGGCGAGATCGTCACCGACGCCCACGCCATGACCTCAGTGCCGGGCATCTTTGCTGCTGGCGACGTCACTACCGTGCCGTACAAGCAGATCGTCATTGCCGTCGGTGAAGGCGCCACCGCTGCGCTCGGTGCCTTTGACTACCTGATCCGGCAGTAGCAAGCACTGAATACATGAGCCGAGCGATGCCTGGCGCCCGCCGTGCAGCGACTCGACCACGCAGGCATTTATGCAGCGTTCGAGTAAGGAAATCGCCGGCATCGAGACGTAACGACGTTCCCTGACGACATCGCAAGGCCCCCTTGCCCCTGCGATGTCCACGACCTGGAAGGTCGTGACTAGCCTGCCGCCCTCCGGGGCGGCTTTTTTATGCGCTCCAGAGCAATAGCCGCCCATCACACCGTGGCGGCGTTCACCAGGGCAGAAGCACCGCTGATATCTGGCAGGCACTCGCCAGCGGCCAGACGTTCCAGGATGATCTCTTCCTGCCGCTGTAACTCCAGGGTGTGATCGATCACTGCGTCGACCTCCGAGGGGGGGATGACCACCACGCCATTCTCGTCGGCCAAAACCACATCTCCCGCTGACACCACTACACCGCCGACGCTGACCGGCAGATTCATCGCGCCGCCCTGGTTGGCAAGCTTGGTGGTCAACGACGAGACACCGCGACTCCACACCGGAAAGCGCTTGGCCCTTATGGTCGCAAGGTCCGTGGCAGTGCCATCGATGATCACCCCGGCCAGTCCCAGACGAGAGCCAACCTCGGTCAGTACGCCACCCCAGCAGGCGTGATGTCGGTCGCCCTGACGGTCAATCACCAGGACGTCTCCCGGGCGCAGCAGACGCATCGCATGGTTGAGCAGGGTGCCATCCCCTGGTGGCAGTGACAGGGTGACGGCCACGCCGGCAACACGCACCTCATCGAGCTGACAGCGTATCTCGGGATCGATAAAGCCGCTCTCGCGGAAATGGCCGATGGTGGCGGTCTCGCACATCAGCAGGCGCTCGTGACGGGCGGCCTCCAATGGGGCAGGAAGATCAGCAATGGTGTACATGTAACTCCCGTAATGCCATTACGTAACTAGCACGATAACGGCTTGCAATGATGATTGAGGACCGCTGAGGCCGGTTGACTAGGTAACGCCAGGATCAGATCAAGCTGGGCAGCCAGGTGATCAACGCCGGCACCCAATAGAGCAGCAGCATGCCCAGCAGGAAGCACAGCACGATGGGCCAGGCAGCAGCATAGATGGTCGGCATCGACACCGACGGCGCCCCGCCCTTGACCGCAAACAGGTTGTAGCCAAAGGGAGGTGTCAGGCTGCCCACCGCCAGATTGATCAAGAACAGCGTCCAGAACCATACCGGATCGAAGCCATAGGCCTTGACCAGCGGTGCATAGATGGGAATCACCACCATCATGAAGGCGATCTGGTCGATGAACATGCAGGCGATCAACGGGATCAGCATCAACAGCAGCAGCATCAGACCGGCATTCAGGTCCATGGCGGTCGCCGCGGCGACAAGTCCCGAGGTTGCCCCGGTAAAGGACAAAAGCTGACTGAACAGCTTGGAGCAGGCCAGGATCGTGATGATCATGGCGCTGATGGACAACGACGACAGCAACGCCTGGCCTGCCATCTTGAGGCTGAACTTGCGATAGTAGATGGCCACCACAATGGCACCGAGCACCCCCGTGGCAGCGGACTCAGAAGGTGTCGCCACCCCCAGCATCATCAGCCCCAGCACCGAAAAGATGATGATCGAGAACGGCGCCATGTTAGCCAGGGCACGCCCTCGCTGTCGCCAGTTACCGCCACCGGAGTCATCCACCGCGGGGGCCCGCGACGGGTCCAGCAGCATGCGCACGACCACATAGGTGACGAACAGCCCGGCCAGCAGCATCCCCGGGATGATGCCGGCGATCAGCAGACGCGCGATGGACACATCGACCATGGAGCCAATGATGATGACCAGCAGGCTCGGCGGAATGATCGGTGCAAGGCCGGCCCCTCCTAGTATCAGGCCGATCGACAGGCGGTCGTCATAGCCGCGCTGCTGCATCGTCGGCAGCGCTGAACGGCTGAGCATGGCCGTCACCGCCAGGGCCGACCCCGACAGGGCACCAAACAAGGTGGACAGTGCCACGACAAAGAAATAGAGACGTCCCTTGATGCGCCCCATCAGGGTGTCCAGGGAGTCAAAGATGACGTCTATGGAGCCTGAACGAAACAGCAGCTCCCCCATCAGCACAAACAGTGCGATGGTCGTCAGCGTCTCCGAAGTGACGGTGTCGTAGACACTGTTGGCGAACATGCCGAAGCCGGCGCTGCCCATCAGCCAGAACGTGCCGGCCACATTGATCGCCAGAAACGCCACGAAGACCGGCACGCCCAAGGCAAACAATCCCATCAGCAGGGCGATGGCCACGCCCAGGGTCACATACCACTCCATCACCTAGCTCTCCTGCTGTGGGCTGTCGCCGGGGGTGTCGCTGGGCCACTCGACGGTGGCGGGAAACACCCCGCGTCGCAGAAAATGCAGCGCCGTGTTGGTGAAGCCGTAGCCGATAAAGCTCGATACCCAGACCTTGGGGATGTCGAGCCCCATGGCCGTGGTGGTGCCACTCGCCAGCTGGCGGGCGCTTTCGCTGATCAGCATCCACGCCGCCAGTCCACAGACCGCAGCGGTCAGCAGCGCCGTCACGCGCTCGAAGCCCTGCTGGCGCGCCGCCGGCAGGCTGTCCTGAACGACGCTGATCGCGATATGACCGCGAGTGCGAGCTAGCTCAGGCATGGCCAGGCTGGCGGAAAGACACAGGCAGTAGGCGACGATGGAACTCGACCACAGGGTCGGAGCATTGAAAAAGTAGCGGGCCACCACTTCGATCCAGAAGCACACGACGATGCCACACAAGGTGGCACCGCCGAGGTAAAAGCCGAATCGCGTGAGGCCATCGTGCCAACGGGCAAGGGTAGCCAGCATGGGTGCCATCCGCTTAGGGGGTCATGTCGTTGCTTTCAGCGATCTCACGCATCTTGGCGACCGCTTCGGGGGACTTGTCGAGTCCGAGCTGCCAGATGCCTTCGGTCACCAGGGCGTCGAGCCGCTCGGCGTCTTCCGGCGCAAACTCGGTCTCCTGCATGCCCAGCTCCTTCAGGCGCTCCCACTCTTCCACGGCCAGCTGGTCGAGGATTCCGGCGATCTCAGCCTCGAGCGCTTCGCCCTGGGCCAGCAGCACGCTTTGCTCAGCGTCGTCGAGTCCGTTGAAGGTATCGAGGTTCATCAGCAGGTAGGTGTAGGTCTGGCCGAAGGTCGGCTTGGAGAAATACCCCGCCACTTCATGCCAGCCCAGGTCCTCGACGCCGTTGAGACCCCAGGCAGCACCGTCGATGACGTTGCGGTCCAGGGAGGAATAGACGTCACCACTGGACATCAGTACCGGGGTGCCCCCCAGGCCCTGGGTCACGTTGGTGTAGGTGGGGCTGCCGCGCAGGCGTCGCCCTTCCAGGCCCGGCGTGCCATCGATGGGATCCTTGAGGATGTACTGGAAGCCACTGGAGCCCAGCGGGGGAATGGCCAGAAGCTTCAGGCCCAGCGCGTTGTATTCGCTGTCGATAAAGTCCCACAGCCCGGATTCACGAGTCTTGGCAGGGTCGACGAAGACACCGTCCATGGCGGCACCGACGCCAGTGGTGTTCGTGTGGTAGGCGCCATGGGTGTAGAGCAGGTCGAACACCCCTGCCGAGACCGGCTGCAGCTGTTCGAAGGGCGGCACCACATCGGGTCCATTGAGGGCAATGTTGACGTCGCCATCGCTGGCGCTCTGGACCTTGTCGATGTAGCGCTGGGCGACTTCACGGGTGTAGGCCGACGTCAGATCATAGCTCGACAGCATACGCAGGTCGGTCGCCTCGGCAGACGTCGAAACGGCGGACAGGGTCAGGCTTGAAAGCGACAGCGCTGACACGGTCAGCAGAGAGCGGGAGAGTCGGGACAGGGAGCGATTCATGGGTTTCCTCGCGATTATGGTTGTTATCATCCGTGGCCGAGGCGGGAGGTGCCTGGCAAAAGGTTCCTGGATACCTTTTCAATCTAGTCAGGGCACGACGCCAGGGTCAACGACTATCAGGCCACGGAGTTTTTCGATTTTTAATACTTAGAATTTATGTGATTTATGCAAAAAAATACACACATAAACTCGCTAGAAGTAACGGCGCATTTTAAGCTGAGCCACAGCGGAAAAATCACCAAAAAGGTGCAACCTATGCGCCAGGGCGTCATGCCACGCCTGGTGTCCGTGCCCTCGGCATCGCTCACAACAGCAACAACAGCGATGCCAGCAGCGATGAGAAGCCCAATATCAACAACAACGCCCACCATAGCGAAAGGAGCCAGCGATGCGGCCGATTCACGATACTCTGGACTGGAATCTGCTACGTACCTTCATCGTCATCGTGCAGGAAGAAAGCGTCAGCAAGGCCGCCGTGCGCCTGTATCTGTCGCAGCCGGCGGTCAGCCTGTCGCTGAAACGCCTGGAGGAGCGGCTCGGGCAAAAGCTGATCGAGCGCGACAGCCATCGCTTTCGGGTGACCCAGGCGGGCCAGCTGGTCTATCGCGAGGCGGTGGATATCTACGCCAACGTAGCGCGCCTGGCGGCCTCGGTGGGAGAGGCGGATCCCGAGGTCGCCGGCCACGTCTCACTGGCGTTTATCACCGGCATTCAATGTCGCTTTCTCGACAGCGTGCTGGCCGCCTTCCATCGTCGCTATCCGCAGATCACCTTCGAGATCGAGGACATGTCCAGTCAGGAGGTGCAGCATGTGCTGTCCCAGCGCCAGAGCGCCCTGGGCATCTGTCTGGCCCAGGGCTGCCCGGATAATCTCGACAGCCAGATTCTGGCCCGTCAGCGCTATCGCCTGTTCTGTGGCCGCAGCCATCGGCTGTTCGGCAGGGACAACCTGCCGATGGACGAACTCCAGCGTGAGGCCTACGTGTCCTTCGGTAGCGAACAGCTCGACGGAGTGCTGTCGCCGCTAGCCGTGTTTCGCGCCCAGCACGGTCTCAAGGGCCCGGTGGTAGGCCAGTCCAGTCGCCTGCAGGAAATCGAGCGCATGGTCATGGCGGGATGGGGCATCGGCTGTCTGCCGGAACACCTGGTCGCCCGAGAGGTCGCGGACGGCGACCTGTGGCCATTGCCGCCCTACGCCGGCGTGGCCGACATCGACCTGCACGTGATGTGGCATCGTGAAGGTCGCGCCAGTGTTGCCGAGACGACCTTCATCGAGTTCTTTCAGACCTGCATGGCCAAGGTGCCGATGGAAGCTCGGCTGACGACCGGTATCGACATGGCCGATGCCGCTTTGACTCCGCTCGCCGCCTCGCTCAGCCCCGACGACCCAGGCTAGCCATCTGCGCGATAAGCGGGGCGATAAACGGGGCTATAAGCAGGGCTATCACCGGCTCAGGGCCGCCTCGCGAATCGCGCTTAGACGTTTGCCGGGGGCGATGCCGTCGGTTTCGTAGCGCAGCTCGATCAGGGCTGGGCGCCGCTCACGCTCGGCGTAGGCCAAAGCACGCTCAAAGGCGCCGTCGAAGTCCTCGTCACGCTCAACGACATCGCCCAGGCCACCGTAGGACTCCACCAGGGTGGTAAACGCCGGGTTGGTAAAGGTCAGCGCAATCTCACGTCCCGGAAAGTCATTTTCCTGATGGGCGCGAATGGTGCCCCACATGCCGTTGTTGAACACCAACACCACGATACCCACGCCATACTGCAGTGCGACCCCCAGCTCCTGCAGGTTCATCTGGAAGCAGCCGTCCCCGGCGAAGCACACGGCAGGACGATCAGGGTATTCAAGCTTGTATGAGATCGCGGCCGGCAGCCCATAGCCCATTGACCCTACGGTCGGCGCCAGCGAACTGCCGAGGCCGGAAAAGCGCACGTAGCGGTGGGCATAAAGCGCGTAGTTGCCTGCCCCCACCGTGACGCAGCCCTGTCCCTGCAGCCGACGGTCCACGCTGCAAGCGACACGGTCGAGGCTCAGCGGTCCCGGCGCGGGCTGCGGCTCAAGGGTTGCCAGATAATCGGCACGGGCGGCACGGGTCTGCTCGGCCCAACGTGGCGGCGCATCAGGGGCCAGCGCGTCCAGGCCGCTGGCAAATCCGACCACGTCAGCGTTGATCGCGAGGTCAGCATGATAGACCCGGCCCAACTCCTCCGGGTCCGGATAGACATGTACCAGCGTCTGGCGAGGACTCGGCGACTGAATCCAGGAGTAGCCTTCGCTGGTCGCCTCCCCCATGCGAGTGCCGACAGCGATCAGCAGGTCGCTGTGTTTCAGGCGCTCGCGCAGGGCGTCGTCCATGGCAAAGCCGACATGTCCGGCGAACCGTTCATCGTGCTGGTCATAGCATTCCAGCCGGCGCCAGGCGACGCCCACCGGCAAGTCGAAGCGCTCGGCAAAGGCGACCATTTGCGCCTGGGCCTCGCTCGTCCAGCCGCTGCCGCCAATCAACAGGAAGGGACGCTCGGCCTCGGCCAGGCGCGCCTTCAGTTCAGCCAACTGATCGCGTGAGGGATAGCTATGCAAGGCTGCCATGGGCCGGGCATCAGCAACCTCCGCTTCGCCCCACAGGGTGTCTTCGGGCAGCGCCAGCACCACCGGCCCCGGACGACCGCTGGTGGCCACGCGGTAGGCTCGGGCAATGTACTCGGGGATGCGATCGGTGGCATCAATCTGCGCCACCCACTTGGCCATGGGGCCAAACATGCGACGGTAGTCGATCTCCTGGAAGGCCTCGCGCTCCACGAAATCGTTCCCCACCTGGCCAACGAACAGAATCATCGGCGTGGAGTCCTGGTAAGCGGTATGCACGCCGATGGACGCGTTGGTGGCCCCAGGTCCTCGTGTGACGAAGCAGATGCCGGGCTCGTTGGTCAGCTTGCCGTAGGCCTCGGCCATATAGGCCGCGCCGCTTTCCTGTCGACAGACGATGGGGTCGATGGCACCACGGTGCTCGTTCAAGGCATCAATGCACGGTAGATAGCTTTCACCAGGCACCAGAAAGACTCGGCGCGCGCCGTGTAACCGCAGTTGATCCATCAGGATCTGACCACCGTTGCGGCGTGGTTGAGAGGCAGAAGTCACGGCAGTTGTCGCTGGCTGGCTCATGTCAGAGTTCTCGATATCGTTGTTGGTATGAAAAGGCAATTCAGGCGTCACCGAGGACGCGATGAACGGTGGCCACCTGGTCTGGCAGCACCACACAGCGCGCGCGAATGCCACGGGACCTGGCCCAGGCCAGATCGTCGTCGATGCCCTGCGGATAGGGCCATGGGCCATCGATGGCCAGGCACTGGGCCTCGGCACAGGCGGCGAAGAAGCGCTCGCGCCAGGGGGCCAGCACCTGGACGCGGTGACTCACGTCGGCGTCGGCGGCCACCCCCAGATCCCGAGACAGGTCGCCGGTACCCAGCAGCGCCGCCGTGACTCTTGGGCTGGCCTTGAGGATGTGCTGGGCGGCTTGCACGCCAACGCGGCTCTCCAATGTCGGAATCAGCGCCGTCGACCCCTGCTCCAGGCGGCCGCGGCGCTCTTCCCGTGCCATGGCCATCGCCAGCAGCACGACGTCCATGGACGACTCGACCTGGGGCAGGAAGATGGCGGCCGGCAGCCCACGCATCAGCACCGCCAGTTCGCCATCACCGCCTTGCGCCAGCGGGTTGATGCGCGCCATGGGCAGGCGCCCCCGCTGACGGCAACGCTCGGCAAAGGACGCAAAGTCGATGCAGGCACGGGAACGCTGCGGCGCGGGGGTGAACTCCTCCAGGTCGACAATGATCGCCTCGGCGCCACTTGCCAGCGCCTCTTCCAGACGCTGCGGGTCATGTCCTGGCACGAACAGCCAGCTACGGCAGGCGCTGAGAGGAGCGCTGATCGACGTCGTGGCACTCATGACGGTCACTCCATCAAGTTGGGCAGGAACAGGACGATGTCCGGCACGAAGGTGATCAGCAGCAGCACCGCCACCATGGCCCCCAGCATCAGTCCCAGATAGCGCAGCGACTCCATGACGCTGATACCGGCAATACGGCAGGCTGCCATCAGGTCGACACCCAGCGGCGGAGTATTCGCACCAATCGCCAGATTCACCGTCAGCAGCACCCCGAAGTGGACCGGGTCAATGCCATACTGACCGAGCAGCGGCATCACGATAGGGGTGACAATGATGATGATCGCGATGCTCTCCATGAAGGAGCCGAGCACCAGCAACACGGCGGTCAGCAGCAGCAATACGCCGTAGCGGCTGTCGGTGATGTCACCAATCAGCGCGGCGATGGCCTGGGGCACCTGCTCGTAGGTCAAACCCCAGGCAAACATGCCGGCCGCCCCGATGATGATCAGGATCGCCCCGGAGGTCTCGGCGGTGGCGATGACACTGTCGACGATGTCCTTGAGACTCAGGCTGCGGTAGATCAGGGTGCCGACGATCAGCGCGTAGACGATGGCCGAGGCAGCCGCCTCGGTAGGCGTGAAGACGCCAAACCGAATGCCTCCGATAATCAGCACAGGTACCAGCAGGGCCGGCAAAGCGGCAATGAATGCCCGGCGACGCTCGCCTGGCTCGGGCCGGGTGCCGCCGCTCCAGCCGTTGCGCCGAGAGACGTAGATGGCCACGCCTACCAGGGCCAGGGTCAGCAGCAGTCCGGGGATCACGCCGCCCATGAACAGTTTGCCGACGGAGGTGTTGGAGGTCGTACCGTAGACAATCATGACGATGCTGGGCGGTATGACCGTACCGATGGAGCTGGCAGTACCGACCAGGGCACTGCTGAAGCCACGGTGATAGCCGCTGCGCTGCATCGCCGGCAGCAGCATGCTGCCGATGGCAATGACGTCAGCCACGCCGGAGCCAGACAGCGCACCGAACATCATGCACGCCAGCACCGCCACTACCGCCAGCCCGCCCTTGATGTCGCCCACCAGGGCCATGCACAGGCGCACCAGGCGCTGGGTCAGACCTGCATGGTTCATCAGCTGGGCGGCCAGCACGAACAGCGGAATGGCGAGCAGGGTGAAGCTTTCCATGCCGGCCACGAACTGCTGGGCCGATACCATCATTGGCGCGGCACCGAACATCAGCAGGTACGACAGCACCGCCAGGATCAGGCCGAAGGCAATCGGAATGTCGATCAGGATGGCCAGGGCGAAAACGCCCACCAGGGTCAGGGCTCCCAGGGTCATGATGCACGCTCCTCAGTCACCGGCGCTGGAGCCAGCACGTGGCCACACTGCATCAACGCCATCGCCCCACAGCAGACCGGGACCGACAGGTAGACCAGCCCGGCCGGCAGCTGCAGCGCGGTGGTGGTCTGGGACATGGTCAACCAGGCCAGGTCCCACCCGGCCTTGGCCAGTATCAGCAGCATGACCAACAGCAAAAGGTCGGTCATGCGCGTGATCACGCGGCGTAGTGAAGGGGCAGTGACCAACAGCGGCAGCAGACCGGCATTCAGATGGCTGCGCTTGTGGGTACAGGCGATTCCGGCCAGCAGAGCCGTCCAGACCAGTACCAGCTGGGGCAGCTCTTCTGCCCAGTGTGGCGGTGCCCCTACCACCCAGCGCATGAACACCGAGTAGGCCACCAGTGCCGCCAGCATGGCGGCACCGATACCGGCAAGCGCCAGGCTCAGGCGCGAGACGAAACGAGCGAGAGTCGCGAGTCCCATGGGGCTCACTGACCTTCACGATAGCGCTTGACCAGACCCATCAGCTCGCTGCCGAACACGTCTTCGTAGTCTGACCAGACACCCTGTACCGCCGCATTGAAGGGCGCGGTATCGACCTGGTTGACGCTCATGCCTTCTGCTTCGAGCTCGGCCACCAGGCGCGAGTCATCTTCCTGGGTCATGCGACGCTGCTCATCCCGCCACTGGTTCGCCAGCGTCTGGACGACCGTCTGATCCTCCTCGGACAGTCGCTGCCATACCGTATTGGCAACGGTCAGGCAGGCGGGCGCCCAGACATGTCCGGTCAACGAGACATAGTCCTGCACCTCGAAGAACGACGAGGAGTGGATGATGGACAGCGGATTCTCCTGAGCGTCGAACACGCCTTGCTGGAGTGCCGAGTAGAGCTCACCAAAGGACAGGGGAGCGGGGCTCGCGCCAAGGGCGGTGAAGGTGTCCAGGCGCATCTTGTCCGGAGTCACCCGAATCTTGAGGCCGGCCAGGTCCTCGGGCGTTTCCACCGGAGCGCGGTTGTTGGTGACGTGGCGGAAACCGTTTTCCCACCAGGACAGAATCTTCATGTTGTAACCCGCGGCGATCTCTTCCAGCGCGCTACCCAGGTCACCGTCGTAGGCGGCATAGGCGTCTTCGCGGTCCGCCCAGGAATAGGGCAGCTCGACGATGCCAAAGCGTGCATCAAGCGGCTGGAAGGAGCCGCACCCGATGACTCCCGCCGGAACGCTGCCAATCTGCATGCCTTCCACCATGGTCTTCTCGTTGCCGAGCTGGCCACTGGGAAAGACCTGGAAATTGACGCGCCCTTCGGTCGCCTCGCGCACGTCGTCGGCGAAGCCTTCCGCGGCGATATGCCAGCTATGGGTGGGTGCCAGCACGTGGCCCAGCTTGATATCGAGAGCGTGAGCGGAAGAAGACAGTCCGGCAAAGGCGCCAAGCGCCAGCACACCAAGTGTTCTTGAGTTCATGAGTCTGCCCGAGTGATGTTGTGATTGTGGGAAACGGGACCAGCAGGACGCAGGCCTACCGGCATCACAAGAGAGTCGGACAGGGGGATGTATAAGACAATTTTCGAGATTTTATTCTTTGAATAAGCATGGCTTATTCAAGACCGTCACTGCATGTCGGCCACCCGCTGCTCCACGGCCAGGACAACGCGCTGCGACACGGCGACGACTAACGCTACCGGTGAAGAAAACGCACTACCTCTTCGGTGTAAAAAGCCCGTTCCGGTGACTCAGATCATCCCCCCCAGCGGCAATGGCACAAGCTCCTCAACCTTGCTTCATCACAGGTCGATAACCCTCGCATCACCGCTACTCGCAGCCGTCATGGGGGAAGTGAGCACTCGCCCCTTCCTCCTTGCGGCAGGCGATAGCACTCTTTCATCGCGAGCCCGTACCCATGACACCACTTCTCAATCGCCTGAGCATGGGAGGTAAATTCCTCCTCGTGCTGTCTATCCCCTTGTTGGCCATCACATGGATCACCATCACGACGGTCATCGACCGCATGGCAGTCGTTGCCGAGATGGAGGATCTGCAGGAGATGGCCACTCTCAGCAGATATGCGGGCAACCTGGTGCATCAGCTTCAGCGTGAGCGGGGCATGACCGCTGCGTTTGTCAGCAGCCATGGCGTCAACTACCGCACGGAGCTGCCTGGACAGCGGCAGGCAACCAGCGCCGAAGCGGAAGCCTTTAACGACCATGTCGCTGCGATCGACTTTTCTCAGCACGACGCCAGGGTTGAGGCGCAGGTCAAGCATGCACTGGGCCTGCTCCAGGAGACGGACCAGCTGCGCCAGCGCGCCGACAACCTCGCGGCAAGTGCCGAGGACGTCACGGATGCTTACAGCGCGATCAACGAGGCGCTGATCGACATCGTCGCCAAGGAGACCTTCGGCATTGATCAGGGAGACGTCTCGCGGCAATTGACCGCCTACTACGATCTGCTGAACATCAAGGAGCTTGCCGGGATCGAGCGTGCGGTGCTGGCCGCTGCCTTCAGCGCCGACTCCCTGTCGACCAGCATGTTCAGAAAGCTCCTCGCGCTGATCGTGAAATCCGACGTCCACAGGAAGAACTTCCTTGAGCTGTCGCCACAGGACAGCCAGCTCGCGCTGCAGGAGTTGCTCGACAGTCCTCTGGGCACAGAGCTCGCCACCATGCGCGAGGTGGTCTTCGACAAGTCGACACGTGGTGGCTTCGGTATCGATCCCCACACCTGGTTCGACGCCCAGACAGCCTTTATCGATGGCTTGAAAGACGTTGCCATGAATACCGAGAAGACGCTCTACGAGACGACCGAACACCTTCAGCAACAAGCCCTCGAGCAACTGATCTACCAGGGGCTTGTCATGCTGGCGGTGGTGATCATCACCCTGACCTTCTCGCTCATCACGGCACGCAGCGTGGTGCGACCACTGTCGACCGCGGTGGCGGAGATCAGCAAGCAGAAAGAAGACCTGACCAAGCGCCTGGAGGTGGCTGGCGCCGATGAACTGTCGACACTCTATCGGGCCTTCAACGTCGCCTTGAGCAACATGGCGAGCCTGGTGATCAACCTGAAGCACGGCTCCAGTACCGTCGAGGCGGTGAGTGGCGAGATTGCCCGGGACAATCAGGACCTGGCCAGCAGAACGGAACAGCAGGCCGCCTCACTGGTCGAGACCGCTTCCAGCATGGAACAGATCACGGCGACCGTGAAACAGACCTCGGACTCCGCTCAGCAGGCCCAGGCAATGACCCGAGAGGTGGCCAGTCGAGCCAGCAACGTCAGCCACAATGCCGCCCAGACCCGTGAGGCCATGGCAGACATACGTGACGCCAATAAGGAGGTCACCAAGATCGTCGAAGCGATAGACGATATTGCCTTCCAGACCAATATCCTTGCCCTTAACGCCTCCGTAGAAGCGGCACGTGCCGGTGATCAAGGACGAGGGTTTTCCGTGGTGGCCTCGGAGGTCCGAAAGCTCGCCAGTCGTTGTGCGGAGGAGGCCACCCTCATCCGCCAGTTGATCAACACGAACACGCAGCGAGTCGATCGGGGGGAGCAGCTGGTGGTGTCTACCAGTGAGGCCCTGGACACCATTTCTGAGCATGCCCAACGCACGGCGACGCTGGTCTCCGAGATCTCTATCGCCGCTAGCGAGCAGTCTCTGGGCATTGAGCAGGTCAACCAGGCACTGGCACAGCTGGAAGACGTGACCCAGCAAAACGCCAACCTGGTGGTAAGGGTGGCGGCGGCAGGCCAGGCGCTGGATCAACGCGCCCGTGAGATGGCCGCATTAGTGGGGCGCTTCAAGGTTGACGACTCGGACAGCCACTTGAGGACGGACAGCGCTTCACCGCTGGCAGATGCGTCGTCTTCGTCACTACAAACATGACCTGGATCATCGAAAGCGCTGACTATCGACCGGGTCAAACATCGAGCAAAACGTGCTCTTTCGATCAGAAAACCCGCCGTTTCAAGCAGATGGGACGCGTATGAAAGCCTTGCTCTGCACAGCCCAGAAGGATCGCCAGCAAACCTGAAACGCCCCTTCTCCCGAAACGAAAAAAGGCTTACGAACGTGTCGTAAGCCTTTGAATTCTATGGCGCGCCCTAAAGGATTCGAACCTTTGACCTTTGCCTCCGGAGGGCAACGCTCTATCCAGCTGAGCTAAGGGCGCGCGATGCCGTGGACAGCTGCCACACGGCGAGCCATATCCTACATCGGGCGCCACTCAGTGTCCACCCGATGGCGCACGCTACGGGCTATTACGCGCCTTTGCGCCAGGGTGGGGCATTTTCCCGCTTTCGGCGTTGTCGCTATACTGCCGGCACAGCGTGACGCCCGGCGAGGGGGTATCAAGAGCTCGGCGCCACCGATACAAAAACTGTGATTCAGTAGACCGTCACTAGAGGTGGAGAGAGTGAAATCCAGCAAGCTGATCTTGGGGTGCCTGATCACCCTGGGCCTGGCCACAGGCCAGGCAATGGCGCAGGACGACGCCGCACGGGACGCCATGGCCGAGCGCCTGGCACCGGTGGGATCGCTCTGCCTCGAGGGCCAGGACTGCGGCAGCGCGGCCATGGCGGCAGCAGGGGGCGACGGCGGAGGTGCATCGGGTGGCGCCGACGGCGAAGCCGTCTATGGCAGCATCTGCATGGCCTGCCATGATACCGGCGTCGCCGGCGCGCCCAAGCGCGGCGACGAAGCCGCCTGGGCCGAGCGCACCACCAAAGGCTTCGACACGCTGTTGGATCATGCGCTGAATGGCTTCAATGCCATGCCTGCCCGCGGCGGCAACCCCAACCTGTCCGACGAGGAAGTCCATGCAGCGGTGGCCTACCTGGTGGAACCGGTGATGGACGTGCCGGCAGCCGACGCAGCCGCCACCGAAGATGCCTCGGCAGACGCTGCCGCGTCAGAAGAGACGGCGGCTGAGGACACGGCTGCCGCTGACACCGCCGCCAGCGATCCTGCAGCGGAAGACCAGGCAGCAAACGACGAAGCGGCAGCTGACGGCGCTGCGGTGGAGATGGATCCCGCTGTTGCCGCCATTGACGGCGCTGCGGTCTACGGTGGTATCTGCATGGCCTGCCATGAGGCGGGTATCGCTGGCGCCCCGGTGCGCGGTGATGCTGCCGCCTGGGAGCCGCGTCTGGCCCAGGGCTTCGAGACCCTGTACGACCACGCCATCAACGGCTTCAATGCCATGCCGCCCAAGGGAGGCAATCCGAGCCTGTCCGACGATGAGATCAAGGCCGCGGTTCACTACATGGTCCAGTAAGGGCTGACTCATCACTGGCTATCTCATCACGAGATGCTGCGGGGCGCCCAAGGGCGCCCCGCCGTCGTTGGCGCTACCCTTCACCCCCACCATTTCACCGCAACCCTTTATCCACACCGCCTACCACGAAAAAGGGGTGTGGATAACGTTAATCCAGTAGCGAGCGAAGCCCCGCAATCGCGCTCTTGCCACGCTCCTGCTTGCGATCCGGGTCCTCCCGGTCGGCGCGCCCTTCCCACTCCAGGTCATCCGGCGGCAGTTCATCCAGGAAGCGACTGGGCACACAGTCCATCAGCTCACCGTAGGCCTTGCGCTGGCGGGCCAGGGTCATGGTCAGGGTACGTCGGGCGCGGGTGATGCCCACATACGCAAGGCGGCGCTCTTCTTCCACCGTGCCGGCTTCGATGGAGTTTCGGTGGGGCAGCAGCTCCTCCTCCAACCCCATCAGGTAGACGTGGGGAAACTCGAGGCCTTTTGACGCGTGCATGGTCAACAGCTGCACCCTGTCCGAGTCATCCTCTTCGGCCTGCTGTTCGAGGATGTCACGCAGCACCAGGCGCGAAATGGCTGACTCCACGTCGTCCGTCTCGGTATCGGTGCTGGCGGTGTTTTCCTCAGGGTCCGACTGCATCGACTTTTCCAACTGGTCGATCAGGATCCACACGTTGGCCATGCGCCGCTCGGCAATAGTGGGAGCACTGGCGTTCTGATAGAGCCAGGCCTCGTAGTCCATCTCGCGCATCATCTCGCGGATCGCGGCGATGGCGTCGCCCTGGTCCATCCGCCGACGTACGCCGTCGATGAAGTGGGTAAAGCGTGTCAGGCGCTCCACCGCGCGGGCCGGCAACTGTTCGGCAAGCCCCAGCTCATGGCAGGCGGCAAACAGCGATACGCCCCGCTCGGTGGCGTAGTTGGCGAGCTTCTCAAGTGTCGTCGGGCCGATCTCGCGGCGCGGCACGTTGACGATTCGCAAGAACGCATTGTCGTCTGCTGGATTGATCAGCAGCCGCAGATAGGCCATGGCGTCCTTGATCTCGCCACGGGAGAAAAACGAGGTGCCGCCGGACAGCTTGTACGGAATCTGGTAGTGCTGCAGCTTCAACTCCAGCAGGCGCGCCTGGAAATTGCCGCGGTAAAGCACGGCGAAGTCCCGCCATTCGGCGCGCTCCTTGATTCGCCGGGTCAGGATCTCGCTAGCGACGCGCTCCGTCTCCGCCTCTTCATGGCGGGTTACCACCACACGAATGGGATCGCCCTGGCCCATGTCCGACCACAGGGTCTTGTCGTAGACGTGGGGGTTGTTGGCGATCAGCGTGTTGGCGGCGCGCAGGATGATGCCGGTGGAGCGATAGTTCTGCTCCAGCTTGATGACGTTAAGCCGCGGAAAATCCTCCCCCAGGGTGACCAGGTTTTCCGGCCTGGCGCCGCGCCAGGCGTAGATGGACTGGTCGTCATCGCCAACCACGGTAAAGGTCTGGCGCTCGGACATCAGCATGCGCACCAGCATGTACTGGCTGACGTTGGTGTCCTGATATTCATCTACCAGCATGTAGTGAATCTTGCGCCGCCAGCGCGCCAGCGCCTCAGGATCGTCACGCAGCAGCACCACCGGCAGCAGGATCAGGTCATCGAAGTCCACCGCGTTGTACGCCTTGAGGTGACGCACATAGGCCTCATAGACCCGCGCCGCATACTGTTCGTCTTCCGTGGCAGCATGGGACAGCGCCTGCCCCGGCAGCACCAGGTCATTCTTCCAGTTGGAGATCACTGCCTGGACCTGATTGATCTGGTCGGCGTCGACCTGGGCATCCTTGTTCATCAGGTCGCGCAGCAGCGCCTTGGCATCTTCCGGGTCGAACAGCGAAAAGCCCGGCTTGTAGCCCAGCGCCTTGAGCTCACCGCGGATGATATTGAGGCCAAGGGTATGAAAGGTGGAGACGGTAAGGCCGTGGCCCTCGCGGCCCTGCAGCATCGAGCTGACCCGCTCCTTCATTTCCCGGGCTGCCTTGTTGGTAAAGGTCACCGCGGCAATACGGCGGGCGCTCATGCCGCATTCCTGGATCAGGTAAGCGATCTTGGTGGTGATCACGCTGGTTTTACCGGAACCGGCCCCGGCCAAGACCAGACAAGGCCCATCGATGTAGTGGACGGCCTCACGCTGACGCGGGTTGAGGCCCCGGATACGTTCACGGATGGTCTTCACGGGAGCGTTCATGCGTCTTCCTGGGCGCCGCCATGGGCACCTGCATTGACCGCCTGCGGCGCTTCGGCTACCGGGTCCAGCTGCAGCGCACCGGCAAAGTCGAGCTGTCGCCAGGCTTCAAACACCAGCACCGCACAGGCATTGGACAGGTTCAGACTACGACTATCCTCGAGCATCGGGATGCGCAGGCGCTGAGACGCGGGCAGCGCATTGAGCATGGCCTGAGGCAGGCCGCGGGTCTCGGGGCCGAATACCAGGGCGTCACCAGCGCGATAGTCGGGCTCGTGGTAGCCGCGACGTCCACGGGTGGAGACGGCAAAGATGCGCTCTGGCGCCACCTCACCGACGAAGGCATCCCAGTCGGCGTGCACCCTGACCCTGGCCCATTCATGGTAGTCCAGGCCCGCGCGCTTGAGCCGCTTATCGTCTAGGGTGAAACCTAGCGGCTCAATAAGGTGCAGACGAAATCCGGTATTGGCGCACAGCCGAATCAGATTGCCGGTATTCGGCGGAATTTCGGGTTGATACAGCACCACGTCGAGCATGAGACATCACCAGGATGGCGGAGGACGATGTGAGGCAGGGAGATCACCGAGGCCCTCGGTGGACACAGGCCTCGGCGCAGGGATGCGAACAAGCGTCAGGCGCTGACCCCATAGCGTTCGCGATAGGCGCGAATGGCGTCGGCGTGAACCTGGAGAGTATCGCCCCCGGTTTCTTCGAGGTAAGCCAATACCTGGTCGAGCCCCACGATGCTGACCACCGGGATGCCAAACTCGGCCTTGACCTGCTGGATAGCGCTCTTGTCGGTGTCGTCGCTGGCGCGCTCCTGACGATCCAGCGCGACCACCACGCCCGCCGCCTGAGCACCGGCGCCGTCGATCAGGCCCATTACCTCGCGAATCGCGGTACCCGCGGTGATCACATCATCGATGATCATGATGCGGCCAGACAGCGCGGCCCCCACGATGTTACCGCCCTCACCATGATCCTTGGCCTCCTTGCGATTGAACGCAAAGGGCATGTCGCGGTCATGATGATCGGCCAATGCCACTGCCGTGGTGGCAGCCAGGGAGATGCCTTTGTAAGCGGGGCCAAACAGAACGTCGGCGTCGATACCGCTGTGCTCGATGGCCTTGGCATAGAAGCGGCCGAGACTGGCCAGAGCACGCCCGGTCTTGAACAGGCCGGCATTGAAGAAGTACGGGCTCACCCGCCCGGACTTCAGGGTGAACTCGCCAAAGCTGAGTACGCCCTCGCCGATGGCGAATTCGATGAATTCCCGCTGGTAGGGGTGAAGGCGCGCCGCGCCTGGCTGTTGTGGTGCCTTGTCAGCCACGAGGCCTCCTGTCCAATTGCCTGGCCTTATCACGTTTTTCTCGAACGGCCATTTACCCAAACGTCGAAACGTCGGGTATCATACACGCGCGACGCAAAAGGGACCACGTATGAAAATCGCCACTATCAATGTGAACGGCATCCGCGAGGCCGTCGGTCGAGGCTTTCTCGACTGGCTTGCCAACCAGGACGCCGACGTTGTCTGCGTCCAGAACATCAAGGCCAAAAGCTTCGAGCTGGACGACAGCATTCTTTACCCTGAGGGCTACGAGGGCTACTTCCTCGACGCCGAGCAGGACGGTTTTGCAGGGGTCGGCCTTTACTGCCGCAAAATCCCCAAGGCCATCATGTACGGCCTGGGCTTTCCCCAGTGCGACCACGAAGGCCGCTTCTTGCAGGCCGACTACGATCGCTTCTCGATCGCCAGTTTCCTGATGCCTGATGGCAGCGACCCCGCCGCCAAGCAGGCATTCATGGCGCAGTACCAGGAGTATCTGTCCAAGATGGCTCGCAAACGTCGCGAGTACATCATCTGCGGCACCTGGCACATCGCCCACAAGACCATCGATCTGGCCAACTGGTCCGACAACCAGACGACGCCAGGCTTCAAGGCCGAAGAGCGCGCCTGGATGGACCAGGTGTTCGGCCCCACCGGCTTCATCGATACCTTCCGCGAGATCAACCGCGATGGTGATGAATACACCTGGTGGCCGGCGCTGGATCAGGATCAGCCGCGCTCCCGCCAGGAGGGCTGGCGCCTGGACTACCAGATCGTCGGGCCGAACTTCCGCCGGCATATCACCGATGCCTGGATCGACTACGATGCAACCTTCTCTGAATTCGCACCGTTGATCGTCGAGTACGACCTGCAGCTGTAAGCCTCCCTACGTCGCCGTCAGGCCCTGGTCCGGGGCCTGGCACGAAAACGCCGGCCCCCTGTGAAGATGGGGGGCCGGCGTCATCGTTTGGGTGGCGCCACCGCTGGATGGTCGGCACTCAGCTACGGTTGCCCAGTGCCTCGCGCTGATGCTCGAACAGCTCATGACCGGCTTTCTCGGCCAGGTCGAGCATGGCGTTGAGCTGAGCGCGGGAGAAGGTGCCTGACTCGGCCGTGCCCTGTACTTCGATCAGCTCACCCGCTTCGCTCAGTACCACGTTCATGTCGGTATCGGCACTGGAGTCTTCCGGGTAGTCGAGATCCACCACCGGCTGACCGCGGTAGAGCCCCACCGACACCGAGCTGACCAGCTGCTCGAAGGGATCAGTCTTGATCAGCTTTTCTCGCTGCAGGTAGCGAACCGCATCGATCAGTGCCACACAGCCACCGGTGATGGAAGCGGTGCGGGTGCCGCCATCGGCCTGGATCACGTCGCAGTCCACGGTAATGGTGAACTCGCCAAGCTTCTTGAGATTGACCGAGGCGCGCAACGAGCGTCCGATCAGGCGCTGGATTTCCAGGGTGCGACCGCCCTGCTTGCCGCGTGACGCCTCGCGTCCGCTGCGTGAGTGGGTGGCCCGGGGCAGCATGCCGTATTCGGCCGTCACCCAGCCCTGCTTCTTGCCTCGCAGCCAACGGGGCACACCGGCCTCGACGCTGGCGTTGCACAGCACCTTGGTATCGCCGAATTCCACCAATACCGAGCCCTCGGCATGACGGGTATAGTCACGGGTCAGGCGAATCTCGCGGGTCTGATCAAAAGCGCGTCCGCTGGGACGACGAATGTCGGAGGACATGGCACCTCTCTTGGTCGACATCACGCCTGGGCCAGGTAGACAACGCGACCTGACCGGGGCGACGACACCGATCATGGAATGAAAACAGGGCCGACCATTCTACACGCCTTGGCCGACGAATCGGGTACACTGCCGAGAACCACCAGACAACCGCCATCAGCCAAAGGCATGAGCCGCACCCTGTCCTGGTGTCCGTCCCCGTTGCCACCACTGCCGCAGCCGCCCAATCAGGAGATCACCATGGTTCACAGCATGACCGCCTTCTCGCGCCAGGACCTGGAAGCCGACTGGGGTAGCCTGCAGCTCGAGTTGCGCAGCGTGAACCAGCGCTACCTGGAACCGCACTTTCGCCTGCCGGAAGCCCTGCGCGACCTGGAACCCGGCTTTCGCGACGCCCTGCGCAAGCGCCTGGCCCGAGGCAAGATCGAATGCACGCTGCGCTTCGAGGCAAGCGAGTCCGGGGCGAGTCTGAGCGTCAACCGCGAACGCCTGGGAGCACTGTCATCCGCGCTGGGCGAAGTGCGTGCCGTCATTCCTGAAGTGCATATGCCTGATGCACTGGCCATGCTCGGCCATCCGGGGGTGCTGGAAAGCAGCGGCCTGGATATCGAGGCGGTCAAGTCCGCCGCCCAGCAGATGTTCCAGCAGGCGCTGAATGACCTGGTGGAAGGTCGCGCCCGTGAAGGCGAGCAGCTCAAGACCCTGATCGAGGAGCGGCTGAGCGCCATCCACGACCTGGTGGCGGAAGTCCGGGAAAAAATGCCCGACATACTCGAACGTCAGCGCACCCAGCTGGAAGACAAGCTCGTCAGCCTGCAGGTCGAGCTGGACCCCCAGCGACTGGAAGCCGAAGTGGTGCTGATGGCACAGAAGGCCGACGTCGCCGAAGAGCTGGACCGGCTCGACACCCACGTCACCGAGGTAGGCCGCCAGCTCCGCCAGAAAGGCCCCATCGGCCGCCGCCTGGACTTCCTGATGCAGGAACTGAACCGCGAAGCCAACACCCTGTCATCCAAGTCCGTAGTCGCCGACACCACCCGCTGCGCGGTGGAATTGAAGGTGTTGATCGAGCAGATGCGCGAGCAGATTCAGAACATCGAGTAGAATCCACCAAAGGCCATCAAAAACCATTAAACCAATGTTTTTAAATGGAAAAAAGGTGCAAGAAGTCCACCAAGTTCCACCAACCTCCCCGGAAATCCAGATCATATAGGGGAGTAAAACGGGGAGAAAAAGTATTGCCTCTCCTCCCTCCGACACATACCCTTACAGATACTCCCCAGCTATGTCGATCCGAGTGCATGACCGGGAGCAAGTGGGGGGGTGCCCGCTGGCACTCTAAATGCCGTTGGAAAAAGGCCCACTAGGCGCCAGTGACGAGCTCATATGACATTAAGCCGACTATCTAGCCCAAGCCTAGCCCGAGTAGTTATCAAACGGTCGTTTGTTTTATTTTCCGCGGGGGACGAGAGGAAATAATGGGAAGCCTTACCGCCAAGAAGAGCCAGTCGCTTGTCAAGGAGGGTAAAGCAGGGCGCTACAGCGACGGCAACGGCCTATACCTGATGATACCGAGGAAAGGAACTCCTTACTGGATGTTGCGATACACGCTGTTTGGCAAGCGGCGTGAGATGACGCTGGGCAAACATGCCCACCTCTCTCTCGCCGAGGCTCGGACGAAAGCGGTTGAAAACCAGAAGTCTATACGCGAAGGCCTTGACCCCATCGAGGAACGCAAACGCGATAGCCAAGCCTTGATCAGGACAGTGGAGGACCTGTTTGCTGACTGGTACCCAGAGCTAGAGAGAAGACTCAAGCACCCAGCTATCCCAAAGCGGATATACAAAAAAGAAGTGGCGCCCCTCATCGGGGGTAGATCGCTGGATGCTGTCACCCCAATTGATATCCGTGAAATAATTAGAAGAGTAACAAATAGCGGTAGGCCGACAATAGCTAATGACACACTGATGTATCTTAAACAGATGTTCAACCACGCCATAAAACTGGGAATTTTAACTTACAACCCAGCATCCGCTTTCAACGTCAACGACGCAGGCGGTATTGAGAAAAGCCGCGATAGGGTTTTGAGCCTCGATGAGATTCGCAACGTTTTCCAAGCCTTCAGAGACAATAGCGACAGCTTCAGCCGCGACAACTACCTCGCCTGCGCGCTACTGCTCGTCCTGGGGGTACGTAAGACCGAACTTACCGAAGCCCAGTGGTCAGAATTCGACCTTAAGAACGGCCGGTGGAACCTGAGCGGTGAGCGCAGTAAGACAGGCGCCGGGATCGTCATTCCCCTCCCACCGCAAACCATCGGCTGGCTGGAAGAGCTCAAGATCCGTGCCTGCGGCTCGGACTATGTCTTTCCTAATCGCCGCAGCAGTAAGCGGGCCCACATGGGCAAAGACACGCTGAATCGTGCCATTGCCAAGCTATTTGGCAAGGAGCCTGGCAAGAAGCCGCAACCAGAGAACCGGATGGGCGATATCACCGAGTTTACTGTGCATGATCTACGCCGCACCTGCCGCAGCTTGCTCGCTGCCGTTGGTGTACCGGGGCATGTCGCGGAGCGTTGCTTGAATCACAAGCTCAAGGGCGTCGAAGGCATCTACGACCGTTACGACTACTTCGACGAGCGAAAAGAAGCGATTATCAAGGTCGCAAATCTTCTTGGCCCTGCAATAAATCTTCCCTAACTCACAACGTAAATTTCTACATACCAACAACATCTCATGAGCCAATTCTGGAGAAAGCGCCATGAGACTAATCAAGCTTAAAGATGTCACCAGCCTTACAGGTCTTGCACGCTCCACCATTTACAAATACATTTCCGAAGAAAGATTCCCAAAACCAGTATCCTTGGGAGAAAGAAATGTCGCCTGGGTAGAGGAAGAAATTCAGGACTGGATCCTAGAAAAAATAGCCGAAAGAGACCTTGCATAAATAGGGTAAAAAAACACGCTCGTCATTCCACCTAGCCGCAACATTCCCGCCGACTAAAAAAATACCGCTCCACCAGCCGACACAGCTTCCTAAGCAGGAAGCTGTGTCGGCATTATCATGTTATTTTTTCAAAGGCATCCCCTCTCAGCGAAGGACACCACCTCCTCACTGCCAACCACTAGGCGTGTAAATCCACCAGGTTTTCATCAGGCATCAGGCCGCCATGACCATGGCCATGCGACGATCAAGCTCCTCGTAGAAGGCCTCGACCCGCTCGGCGATGGTGCGAATCATCACCTCGTCCCGGTAGGCCCGCTTCACGAACAGCGGCATCCCCGGCCAGTAGCTAACGAAGTCGATCCATTCCCGCTCGCTGACCCACAGGCCGCCCTGGCACTGAGCGACGTGCTCTTGAGGTAGCTCGTCGGCCAGCAGCAGCTCGATCTGGTACTTGGGCAGCTTGGTCTTGATCTCCACCAAGCCATTGGTATCCACCAGGCAGTCCGGCGAATAGCCCACACCGTGGTTGAGGATGATGCCGACCTGCGCCAGGCGGGGCAGACCGGTGGCCTCGTGATAGAGCTCCCGGGCCACGGGCTCCAGCTCATGGCCGCGCTGGGTGTGGGCATTGCCCTGAAAGGCATCGGACGGCTCGCCGGTGATGCGCTCTCCGATCAGTTGATGCATGTAGCTGAGGGCCCCGGCACCGAAGCCGCCCGGTCCCTTGCCCTTGACCAGCAGAGTCTTCAGCTCGGACATGGTGACGATACCCAGACGGGCGGCATGCCACTCGGGCGTGCCCTGGTCCAGCGCCAGTATCTGCATGACGTTCTCCTTCTCGATGACACGGCATAGGCCGCGAGGGGAGGTCCCTTCGCCGCCCGATCAGTGATGTTGATGGTTGGGCTGCGCCCGCTTCTGCAGGGAGGCACGCAATCTGTCGAAGTCGCCGCGCGGCACCTGCTCAGCGTCGCCGTACTTGCCGACGAACCACTCCTGGGTCGCAGGAGGACAGGCGGCGATCAGCTGCCGGATCTGCCCGGCCTGGAAAGGGGTGACGAGTTTGACCGGGGCGGCGGCCTGACCGTTGTCGTCCTGGCCGCGGGTGGTGATGTTGAGCAGTGCGCAGAGCACGTAGCGCTTGCCGTAGCTGGTAGAGGAGCCGAAGGCCTGAACGGCGTTCTTGCTGCCGCTGGTATCGGCCGGCAACAGCATGCTGGTCTCTTCCCGATGGCCGTCCTGGTGCATCAGCACGCCGGTGACCTGGATGCCGCGTTCCTGGGTCTGAATGCGGAAGCTCACCGCGAAGCCGTACTTTTTCATGATCGGGCGCACGGTATCGACGATGTCCTCCAAGGTGGCGTAGTGACCGTTGTTGGTCTTGCCACGCTCGGCGATGCTCGGCAGTTCGGTCTGCATGGCCGCCATCGCGGCGCTGTAGGCCATCAGCGCCTGGCGGTCGAGCACACGCTCCTGCATCTGGAGCAGACGCTCCATCTTGTCGATGTCGACCTCGGGATTGAGTGCGGCCCGCTCGATCACCTGGATGATCGCGGTGCTGTCCTGGGTGGCCTGTGCGACCGGTGCCTGGTTGGCGGTCTTGGGATGAATAGGGGTTGCCATGATGGCCTCCGTTATCGATAGCGTTGGATGACGTCAGGGAGCTGCTCGATCGGGACCGGCTCCAGGGACACGGCCACGCGATAGACCTGCCCCTTGGCCAGAACGTGGGTTTCGGTTGCCTGTTCGCCGGCCTCCAGCAGCTGACGGGTCAGCTGGGTCAGGGCCCGGCATATCTCGAACGTCATGGGCGATTGCATTGGTATCTCCTGAAACAGTAGCGCCCGGCCTTTGAAGGGGCCGGGCGCTCTGCCGCGATGAGGGAAAGGCTGGGTGGATGTTTTGCTGAGTGATGATCAGCCCACCAGCGCAAGGGCAGACTCCAGCGCCTTGTCCTTGAGGCCGGCGCCCTGGCCGAACCAGGCGGAGTCCATGCGGTAGTCGTTGCTGCGGGCGCGCTTCTCGTGATCCACGTACTCGGTGACCGCATTGAGTAAGCCCCAGGCGGTGCCTTGCGCCGTGCACAGCTGAGAGCCGCGCCCCTCACCCTGATAGAGCTTCTGGACGCGATTGAGGGCGCGAACGTTGGGCAGCTTGGACGGATCGTCCATCGGCGCCTCGGCGTTGCAGACCACCGACTGGAAGTAGGTTCTCGCTTCCTCCTGGCTGACCTTGCGCTCAGCCAGGGTCTTCAAGCGGTACATGAAGTCGTCCCACTGGGACACGGAGATCCCCAGCTGCTGCTTGACCAGCTGAGGGCGAAACTCGGTGCTATGTGGCACTTTCACGCCCTGGGAGGTGCCATCCACCGCGATGGTCAGGGTGTTGTTGCAGACCACCCGCACGGACGTCGGGGTGGCGACGGTGGCCAACGAGCCGTCGCAGGAAGTGGCCAGCAGCAGGTAGTCGTTGACCTGATCCTGGCCCTTCAATGCCCCGCCCAGGCCGCTGCGCGCCAGGGCCCAGAACTTGCGGCCACCCTTGAGCACCCCGGCCGTCTCCAATTCGTATCCCGCGTATTCCGTGAGATCACGGTAGAACTCCAACACCTCCTCCGGTTGCACCACCTTGTAACGCTGGGAGACCACCGACAGTGGATCCTTGGTATCGGAGCGGTAGAGCACTTTCTGCTCGGGGAAGGAATGGATGCTGCCCAGGTGGCCAGCGCCGTCGGCAATGAAGCGCACCAGGGATTCCTCGATGTGCCAGTCCATGCCGGCCTGCTGTCGCCAGACTTCCAGCGGCTGATGACGAGACAGCTGCTGGCCCAGGCCATGCCAGGGGGTATCGCCAACGTAGGCCATTTGTTCGATCAGGTGTGCCATGGGGAAAGCTCCTTGAGAGTCGAGCACTGCATAACAGCCCGCTCCCCAAGGAAGCAGGCCGACCGTGAGCATGTTGATAAAGGGAGTCGCGGGATCATCGCTGAGCAGCGATGGACTCGTGAGACGGATCTTTAGGGGTCAATCGATATGGGGACGAAAGGTGTGGCCGCAGGCACGGCACTCGAGATTGTCGAGCACCTGATCATCCAGCTGACTACCCAGCCGTGCCCCAGCGACACCGCCTGCCGTGCCACCGACCAATCCACCAAAGACGGCTCCGGCGATACTGCCGACAGCGATCCCGACCGGACCGCCTACTGCGCCCACCAGGGCTCCGGCCTCGGCGCCACTCCAGGCGCCGGCCGCCCCACTGGCGGTACCGGCCACCGCCCCCGTGGAGCCTCCTACCTTCCGCCCGCGATGGCGCGACACGACCCGCAACGCGCCACAGCTGGGACAAGACATGGACATGACATTACCTCTTCCATCGAAAAAGACATGAGAACGAAGCCACCCGTCTGGGGCTTCAAGGAGGTAGTACAGGTTTGAAATTCGATTGAATCGACAACGGGCAAGATCCTGGGCGACACACCCGCAACATCATCGAGGTATACGTCAGCTACGGGAAAAAGCCGGGTTTTCCGGCCTCCGTCGGCTTCCTGAGCATGTTTCAGAACATCCGTCCGATGTTTCCCAGGATGACAAGCCAGGACGACGTAATATTTTACAGCGCTGTGAGATGGGATGCAGCGAAACCGTGACGTCATCGCGTCGCGGTGTCTTGTACGGATCGATAACGGAATTTCCCGAGAAAGTTAGTGACACCTCATTCGCCAGAAAACTGGGGCGATTGGCATGTCCAGGGATAGCGTTTCCCTGGGGTTCCGACATGCGTCACTGACGGGTAAGTATTATAGGGAGATTCACTAGACTCCTAACAGGGTCTACAGGGATAGGTCACTAGGTCATGATGGGCTCACTTGTGAAAGCCCATCCAGGATCATGAAGGATCATCCGAGGAGTGGTCCCATACAGACCACTCCCAATGAAACCATCACCCAACATGACCTTCTAGGGATTGACCTCACAGGCGACTGGAAAACGCCTGATGATGAAGTTCAAGTGAGCGACAGCATCACATCAAGGTCAGTACATACCGCTTCCTATTATCCTCCTATCGATCGACAAGACCATCGCTGCGGAATCTTTCACCATTCCCACAGCGAGGTATCTCCTCATGTTTCAACATCACCCCCTCTGCCATCCGCTTAACGACAAGCTGCGCCTTCACTACGAAGACATCTATCGAGGCTTTGACGTCCAGCATTGGACAGATGGCCCACTGGTCGTGAACTACCTGGAACGGTCCTTGCAGACCCTTGACGCCGTGACACGGATCAACCATTCCACCTTCATCTTTCGCGTGGATCTCCACTTCCCGGATGAGATGCCGCGTCTGCCGATGCATGAGACCAACGCCGTGCTGGCACGGTTCTTCTACTTCTTCCGCTACGAGCTCAAGCGGAGGCAAACCAAGTACCCGACCCAGCTGCACTACCTGTGGGCACGCGAGCAGGTCAACAGCGACAAGCCGCACTACCACCTGATGATCATGCTCAACAGGAACGCCTACGACAGCCTGGGGGCGTTCGGTCCAGATTGGTTCGGGGTCTACTCATTCAACAACCTCTACCACCGCATGATGCGTTCCTGGTTGAAGGCAATGGGGTTCGATCATGACGATCCACGCTTCCATCAGCTGATCCATGTCTGCAAAGACCCGGTCACAAAAGAGCCCTGGTCCTGCGCCCTGCATCGGGATGACTGGATAGCCATGAATGAGGCGGTATTCATGGCCAGCTATCTGTGCAAGGCCTTCAGTAAACCGTTCGGCCAGAGGGCGCATGTCTTCGATGGCAGTCGTCTTTGGTGATTGAGTGACATGGTATGGGTCCGTCCTAGGCGGACCCGTCCTACCTCTCTCAACATGGTGCCTGCAATGTTTCCGACTTCGATGTTTCCCTCCCTCTCGTTCCCTCACAACACCCGTGGCAGCCAAGAAGAATCGTCATCCCACGATCCCTGGGGAGATCGTCGCCTCGCCAGGATGGAACGCAAGGAACCGACCCGTCGACTGCTACGTGACGTCATGGCCCTACGCCGGATTCGTGGCATGAGCCAGACAGCGCTGGCGGCCGATCTGGGAGTCAGCGTGCGAACCTTGCAGGAGTGGGAGCAGGGGCGACGACTGCCCTCGGGGGTTGGCCATGCCCTGCTCAGACAGTGGGTAGAGACCCACCAAAGCGATGGAGATTGAGACATTGCGATGGATTATCGTACAACATGAGCGCCGCAGGATGTCGATTTTCATGTTTTTTTAGATTTATAAGTCACAATGTCTAACCCAATACCAGTTTGCACGCTCTAGGCAGCCCATCGCTACTTCTGGCGAGAGGCATCGCATGAGGCACGCCAGCGCCCATAGGGGCCACGTTTCTCGAGAGGGACAAGCTGAACCCCGAACGTCGCAAGCAAGGCCCTGCTCTGCTTGAACTTGGCCGCCAACCCTCGGGACGTGACAGGCCAGGAACCTGAAGGATCAGGCTCAGGGCGATACCCATCGAGCAGCACAAGCCAATCCTTGACCGTGGCCTCTATCCGTCCATCTTCCGACGCATCGATGAGACGCTTCACGGCCATCGCGACAGGATTTTCCTCCAGCTCATAATCGCGACGACTTTGCTGGTTGGCATCAAGTTGTTGCCAGAATTCGGCAGTATCTCGACCCAAAGCATCAGCCACCAGTACACCTATCCGGCATAGGTCTCGCAAACCACCATAGCGGTCGCATTGTCGATCATTTTCAACATGGCTCCAGAACTGGTTAACATAGCCAAATATTTGGAGAAGGCCATGAATGATGGTTCTCTCCGCCATGCTGCGATCCTCCACAGCATTTTGAGATTTGCCCCCTCCTGCATCATCCAGCTCTATGCTCAAGGTAGCGTCGGATAGCGGTGCATAGGTCACTACACTCTCGCTGCTATTCAGCATGACCGCACAACGGACGGAAAGATCTACCCCAGAACGCTTCGTTTTCGTGCGCCACTCCATTGCCTTTCCCTGCATGATCGAAAGCAAGCCTTTCTGCTGTGTTTTGGACAGCGAATCCACTCGATGGAAACTCATCAGGTAATGGCACTGCGCCCGAATATCCACTTGCTTTATCGACTTGGGAACCTCGATCTCAAACAGACTACTCGCCGGGTCTATGACCGTCTTCAGCATCTTCTGTGAATCGATCAGCTCAGGAGTAGGCTCACCTAACAACTCAAGCAACACGGGCGCACTATCTGAGCGCCAGGCCATGACCATCCAGGCAATCACCAACAGGTCACTATCTTTCGGCAGCGAAGTGACATCGAATAAAGTAGATATCGATTGAGGAAGCACATTCCCAACGTTATCAGGAACACACACCGGCAAGCTTTCTCGAGGCATGACATGGGGAATCCCAGTCCGTATCTCATAGCTCGATAAGCCCGGTGAAAAAATCAAGCATTGATTCCCCAAGATCAGCGCACGTCGACCACTGTTCAAGTCAACGCCTGCACGACCGTAAACCGGTAGAACAGCCTCGGGGATAGCACCATAAACAAAATTGCTGATGGCAGACCTGATGACACCATAGGAGACATCCTGCTGCCTTCCTATGGAGGTTCTCCAATACTCTCCCTTCAGCCTCTCAAGGATCTTTGGGTCGAAATGTGGCAAAGTCTCGCCCGTAAACTTATCAGTCAGCAGTGGGCTTCTCGACTCATTAGTAGTGAGATAAAACTGTCCTTGAAGCATGGACATGACATCGGCTACTTGTCTATCGTGACGAGATTGCTTTGGCGCTTGGCGCGCTCCAAATAACCCCATGCCCCCAGCACCAGATTCACTGCTCAAATCAGGCGCTGCCGGCCAGGAAGGCCAAGGAGCATTGAGCGCAGCTTGGAGATCGGGGTCACTAAAGAGGGACTTTAAAGTGGCCGGTGGCTCATCATCGTGTGATGCATTGGGAAATGAGGAAGAGGGTCCTGTATCGGGCGTAGGCGAAGTCTCTGCGGCATCATCAAGCTCACCAGAAGCCACCTTCCGAGCTTGCTCACGCCAATGCTCACTCAGGCCAAACCTCTGCCGCCGGTGCTTGGTATTGGCTACCTCGTGTCCCACTGGATGAGACTCGTGGTTATCCTGACCATGATCCGTCATTCCCTACCTCGTGCCTTTTCGCCATCGAATATCTCGCAAAGCCTATCACACGGACCTCTGACATCCGCTCTTCCCGATCCCCCTCGTTAGCTGTGATACCTCAGGCTTCTTAAGCCAGGCGGCTACATGGCCGAGACAGTAGAGGCGACTTGTCGTCTCGATCACCACCCCCTGCCTTACAAATGGCGCACAGCGGCCCCGGGCCGCTTTTATACCGTGAGATACGAAATCATCAGGTAGCGGCATAAACGCCGCACAGAGCGGCATGGCGCGATAACGTCGCCGTCTCTACCCACAGCCCACTGACCACGGCGGCCACGCATGAAATTTCCACCCAACAGCCGTATCAACTCCATCATGGACGACCGGCTGGCCGCCAACAGCTGTCAAGGTCTTCGCTGCACCGCATGTCGGAGTTCTTCGAGACTGTCAGTTTCAACAGATGGCTGCATGGAATGCCAGAAGCTGGCAGCACCACATTGACGAGCCCCGTCATGACCTACCAGTCATGCAGGGCAGCGATCAACGGGCACGACACCTTTCTTTGATGCACATGGCATTCATCGACCAGCCGGGATAAGGCCGCCTCGATGCGGGTCAGATCAGCCAGCCTGGCGCGCACGTCGTCAAGTCGCTGTGACGCTAGTTCCGCCGCCTCGCTGCAATGAGCACCATCCTCCAGAGCCAGTAGCTGCCCGATCTCGTCCAGGCTGAATCCCAGCCGCTGCACCGCTTTCACGAATTTCATGCGCGCCACGTCGGCGCTGTTGCTCGTGCAGTTGCTGGCTTTACCGGTCTATCTCTGGCTCTTTCTGGGCGCGGAGTGGTTCCAGGCAGCGATCAGCACCCACCTCCTCAGCGCCTTCGCGGGATTGATTCTCACCCCCTTGGCCCTGGCCTGGGTGACCGAGCGGCTGGCCGAGCGTCACCTCAATGCCAGACGGTGGGTTCATGGCCTGGGCCTACTGCCCGTACCCCTGCTGGCACTGGTGGTCTTTGTCATCGCGGCCTCCCAGGTGACGACCGTGGCCGGCCTCGGCGGGGTCTTGCTGCAAGTGCTGCCGATCTTCGTCGCCTACCTGGCCTTTGCCGCCATCCTGGGCAAGACCCTCGGCAGGCTCTTCCGGCTCTCCGCGCCATCAGCCAGGACTCTGACCTTCAGCTTCGGCACACGCAACTCCTTCGTGGTGCTACCCATCGCCCTGACGCTGCCCGATGCCTGGCAAGCCGCCGTGGTGGTCATCGTCTTCCAGTCGCTGGTCGAGCTGTTCGGCATGGTGGTGTACCTGAGATGGGTGCCAGGCAAGTTGATCCCGGAGCCCTCTCACACATAGCCCTTGCAGCTCCCCATCCAATTTCCAGGAGTAAAATGTGATCGAACGTCGTGTTCGGCTGCCTCAAGGCGCAACGACGAACCTTGCACCGTACTCCTAGCCAAGCCCCCCTCGGCAGCCCCCTGAACCGTACCGATCCTCTACGGAAGATAGGGGCGATGGACAGTGACTACTCAGGCACCGCTGGCAAGCCTTTCGAGGTCGGCAACCACGGCCTCCATAGGATCGCTGTCGCGGATCAGCAGGCGCGCCTCTCCCTGATCATTGAAGGCGAAAACAGCGCTGGAGTGCGACACATCATAGTTGCCTTCGCTGTCCTCTTCGCCATACCCGTAGGTCACCCGATAGCGGCGTGTCAGTTCATCGAGGGCCGCTTTATCCCCCGTGAGGCCGATGAACTGGGGGCCGAAGGCATCCGTGTACTCTCGCAACGTCTCGGCGTCATCGCGACGAGGGTCGACCGAGACGAAGAGCACCTGAATGTCGTCGCGCGCCGCCTCACCCATGCGTTGGGTGGCGGCGTCGAGGCGCGCGAGGGTGGTGGGACAGACATCGGGGCAGTGAGTGAAGCCGAAGAACAGCAGTGTGCTCTTGCCGAGGAACTGATCGGCGTTGACGTCTTTGCCGTTCTCGTCGACAAGCTCGAACGCCAGGGGAGGCATGAGCCCCGAGATATCCTTGGTCTGCCAAGGCGGCTCGCTGCAGCCCGCAAGCCATAGGGTCACGAATAGTGCCATGATCCATCGGTGCATCCTGCTCCCCCTACTGTGCTGTCGGCGCCACGGCGCGGAAGGTGACACGCTGTCGCTGCTCGCCGGCGAAATGAAGGTTCACCTCGATGTCGTCACTAACAACGAGGGGGCGAGTCCGTTTCATGAGCATGAGATGATAGCCCCCCGGTGCGAACTCGATCTGCTCCCCCGCTGCCAGTTCTAATTGGGCGACGGGTTGCATACTGGTGATGCCATCCTGATTGACAGTGCGATGCATGGTGACATTGCCGAAAGCGGGGCTATCCGCTCCTGTCAGGGTGACGCCCTTCTCACTGGTATTCGTGAGGGTGAAATAGCCTGCCGCGGGCAGGTCCCCGGGCAGAAGCCGAAGACGCGCCTCGCTGACCTGCAGTTCGGCAGCAGCCACCGTGCCGGGCGTCGCGATCAGCAGCAGGAAGGCCCAGCACCAGCGTTTCGCCAGGCGCGGCAGACTAGCGTGTGGCGTGAGAGACATCAGCGGCATCCTCCTTGCGGGCGTCACGGAACAGAAAGCTGAGAATGATCAGAACCCCAATGGCACTCATCATCGAGGCGGGAATCCAGGTCAGCAGGCCGCCGAGGAGTTGGTCAGTCAGAGGATCCAGCGGCCAGGCGCGACCGCAAACCTCGTAGACATCGAAGATCACGTCGCGACTGAAGGTGATATAGGCGCCCAGGAGAATTTGCGGGGGGATCACCGCCAACAGGATGGCGACACGCTTGCCATAGCCGAGACCGCCTTGTTGCGGCGAGCGGCGATCCAGGATCAGCCACCAGAACAGCAACCCATCCAGCGCCATGCTCCAGTTCATCACCTGATAGAGATCAGCGCTGAGCATGGCGTCGAAGTGGATCTCGGGAATCAGCCAGAAATAGATCAGCCCGACGAACAGTAGGGGGGCGATCAGTGGATGCTGCAGAGTCCGATAAACAGGACGCAGCAGGCGCGCGGCCAGGCTCCACCCGGGGAAGGGTCTGATTCGAGTCGGCAAGCCGTCTGCCAGTACCGGCAAGGGGGCGGCCAGGGCGATCAGGAGGGGGCCGGCGTGATGCAGCACCAGGTGCTGGGCCCGATGGGTAAAGAACATGTACTGGGCGAGGTAGTCGTAATGAGTCTGGGTGACGCCATAGATGGTGGCGACACCCAGCAGGTAGGCCAGGATTCGGCCCGCGCCGGTGGCCTCGCCGCGCCGTCTGCGCTGCCGCAGGCCTCGCAGGTAGAGCACGATGGCCAGCAGGCAGCTCGCCGACCAGGTCAGTGAGAACTCCCACGGCAGCAGGTAGCCCAGAGCGACGTCGAGCTCGATAGCCCTTCCCTCCCCAGAATCGGCACGCCAATGGTGAGCTTAGGAGCCCGCCGCACCATGCGGCAAGGTGGGCCTATAAACGCAGGCAAAGCCAGAGCCCGCAGCTCGGTGCCTGGTAGGCGAGGAAGGCCGAGCCCCAACGCACCGCCAGTGGCCATGCAGAGGGCGATAGACCTTGGATAAGCCACGACCGAGTCAGCTCACGAGACTGACAAGACTCGCCATGTCGTCGTCATGGCCTACGCAGCGCGATTTCTGCGTAGATACCCTTGTAGCCAGTGTCGTGCTTTCTATCCGGTTCCGGCGCCGGCTTGGGGTTCAGGGACACCATGCGACCGCTGGGGTCATCCAATAGGCCGCGAAGCTGTCCATCATCGAAGCTCAAGCCCTCGACACCGCGTTGGTTGAGGCGTGTGACGGTGTCTTCCAACGCGGACATGCTGTGCCCTTCTTCTTCCAGCGGCGGGAATGCCTGAACCAGCGGCTGCTCTTCCTCCCAGCCGATCTTGATGGGTTGGTTGACGATTTGGACCTGGGTGTTCGGTGGCACGCGGTCGAAAATCGACTCGATGTCCTCAGGGAACATGCGAATACAGCCACGGCTGGCACGCATGCCGATACCATCCGGCTGGTTGGTGCCATGAATCAAGTAACCGTCGAAACCCAGGATAATGGCATGATCCCCCAGTGGATTATCCGGACCCGGAGGCACCACGCTGGGCGCCTTCTCACCGCGTGCCCTGGCTTCACGCTGGACCGACTCGGGTGGGTACCAGGCAGGGTTCTCGATATTCATGGTGGTTTCGGTGACACCGAGGGGGGTACCGAAGCCTTCACGACCGATGCCGATGGGATAGGTCTCAACGCGTGGCGTTTCACCATCGTCAACCTCCGGATAGTAGTAGAGGCGCAGCTCGGCGATGTTGATGACGATCCCGGTGCGCTCAGCATCGGGCAGGATGAAGCGCCCGGGTATGGTCACCTCGGTACCCTCGCCGGGAATCCAGAGACTCACATCCGGATTGGCTCGCACGATCTCCCTGTACCCCAGGTTGTGTCGCCTGGCGATATCGAGCAGGGTATCTCCTCGATCATCCACCGTTATGCGGTAGGTGTCGCCGATCACATTGCCTTCCTCAGGCAGCGGATAGTGGCCGCGGGGCCACTCGTTCTCCTCTTCGGCCTGAGCAACGCTAATGAGTGCCAGCCAACCGACCAGCACCCCCACCACTGAGCGTGCTCGGAGCTGCCACCATGGACCTTTCCTCGCTGTACTAGAGTGACGTTCCGATAAAGCCATTATTCTCTCCCTTTTCGACTGGACTATTATCATCCAGACCGACGTGTGTTGAGTTTCCATCCAAGCAGCACCAGTAAGGCGGCCAACACCCAGGTCGGCCAGCTACCGGTACGTGTGAACGGTGTGTTCCCCACCATGGGCAGCGCCTCGCCGCGGAGGCTCGTCGCCAGGAACTGTGGTGCGCGGGCCGTGACACGGCCCTGAGTATCGACGATGGCGGTCACCCCGTTGCTGGTGGCGCGGATCAGATAGCGGCCGTTCTCCAGGGCGCGCAGGCGGGCCATCTGCAGATGCTGCAGGGGGCCGATGGAGCGTCCGAACCAGGTGTCGTTGGAGACCGTCAGCAGCAGCTCGGCGTCGCGCGCCTGCTCGGCCACCCGGTCGGCATAGATGATCTCGTAGCAGATGGCGTTACCGATGGTGGTTCCGGCGGCGCGCAGCGGTTCCTGATCGTCGGTGCCAGGCGTCATGGTGGGCATGGGCAGGTCGAAGAAGGCGATGGTGCCGGCGAGCAGGCTCTCCAACGGCAGGTACTCGCCGAAGGGCACCAGGCGCGCCTTACGGTACTTTCCCTCGGCGTTACCCAGGCCGATCACGCCGTTGTAGTAGTCGCCGCCGTCGCGCTGCAGGATGCCGGTGAGCAAGGCGGTGTCGGGGGCGAGGTTGGACTGCACCCGCTCCAGTATTGGCCGGGCCTCCTCCTCGAGCATCGGCAGGGCCGCCTCGGGCCAGACAACCAGGTCGAAGTCGTTGGACTGTGCAAGGGTCAACGCCGTATAGATACTGGCCGCCTCGCGCTGCCCCTCGGGAGTCCACTTGATCGCCTGATCCAGGTTGCCCTGCAGCAGGGCGACCCGCAGCGGCTCGCCGGCCGGGAAGGTCCACTGGGTCGGCAAGGCCATCGGGGCTAGCCAGAGAACAGCGATGGGCGCCGCGGCCCACCAGCGTCGTCTCAGCAGTTCCACGCCCAGGGTGCCGGTCAGGGCGGTGATCAGCGACAGCAGATAGACCCCGCCCACCGGGGCCCAGGCCGCCAGCGGCGAGTCTACCTGGGACGTGCCCAGCAGCAGCCAGGGAAACCCGGTAAACAGCCAGGTGCGCAGCCACTCGCTGAGTACCCAGATGCCGGCGAAGCTGAGGAAGGCCAGGCGTGGGCCCGTGACGCGGCGATAGAGCCAGAAGGGGACGGCGAAGAACAGCGCCAGGCTGGCCACGAACAGGCCGGTGAGGAAGAGCGCCAGGGGCGCCCCCGTATAGCCGTAGTCGTGGATCGCGACGAAGACCCAGGAGGCACCGGAGCCGAACAGGCCCACCCCATAGCACCAGCCGCGGAGGCCGGCCTGAGCGGGTGTCAGGACATGGATGCCGGAATAGACCAGTGCCACCGCCACCGGGCCCAGCCACCACAGCGCAAAGGGCGCGGCGCTGAGAGTGGTCAGTCCCCCGGCGGTCAGGGCCAGGAAACAGCCGAGGGCCGGAGAGATCCGGCCGGCAAGCGTCATGTACCGGACTGGCAGGTTCTCTGCATCCATGCCGTTACTCAGACGCTCTGGGGGAGGGACGCTCACGTAAGGCCGCAATCGCAAAGGCGATGACACCCAGGAACAGGGCGATATCCGCCAGGTTGAAGGCGGGCCAGTGCCACTCATGCCAGTAGACGTCCAGGTAGTCTACGACATACCCTCGTACCAGGCGGTCGATGCCATTGCCCAGCGCGCCACCCAGCATCAAGCTGTACCCCAGCGCCTCCAGACGGGGCCTGGGCCTGCACAGCAGGATCGTCAGGACAATAGTCACCATCCCTGTCAGGCCCAAGAAGAGATAGCGCTGCCAGCCGCCTGCATCGGCGAGGAAGCTGAAGGCCGCTCCCGTGTTCCACCAGTGGCCCCAATTGAAGAACGGGGCTAGCGGGATGGTCTGGCCATACGGCATCAGCGCCTGCACCAGCCCCTTGATGGCCTGGTCGGCCAGGCCGACCATAACGGCCAATGCCAACCAGTACCAGCGGCGCGGCACTGTCGGTATCCGCTCTGTCCTCATGACGTGGCTTCCTGGTAGCGCGGGCTTGCCGAGCCAGTCGTGGCATTATTGCCTGGCGAGAAGCGATAGCCCAGCAGCCGCATGGCGTTCAGGGTCACCAGCACGGTGGCGCCGGTATCCGCCATCACCGCGATCCACATGCCGGTGATGCCCAGCGCCGTGGTCACCAGGAAGATGGCCTTCAGGCCCAGCGCCAGGGCGACGTTGGTCTTGACGTTGCGCAGCGTGGCCCGGGACAGGGCGATCAGCTCGGCGATGCCGCCGACGCGGTTCTTGAGCAGCGCCGCATCCGCGGTTTCCAGTGCCACATCCGTGCCGCCGCCCATGGCGATGCCCACCTCTGCCGCGGCCAGCGCCGGCGCATCGTTGATACCGTCGCCCACCTTGCCGACTGGGCCTCGGCCGGCGGCCTGCCAGTCACGAACGCGCTGGGCCTTTTCCTCGGGCATCAGCTCGCCATGTGCCTCGATGCCCAGGCTGTCACCGATGGCCGCGACGGTACGCGCATTGTCACCGCTGAGCATCACCGCCTGCACGCCCAGGCGCGACAGCGCCGTCAGCCCCTCCCGGGCATCGTCGCGAGGTTCATCGCGCACGGCGATCAGGCCCAGCGGGCGCTCGCCTTCGACCAGCACGGCGAGAGTCTTGCCGGCGTGTTCCAGCTCGGCGATCCGAGCGGTCAGATCGTGATCGAGGGCGGCCTGCTCTGCCAGGTGGCGGGGGGTGATCAGGCTCAACTCACGCCCCTCGACCCGACCGGAGACCCCTCGGCCCGACAGGGCGCGGCTCTCACTCGCCAGTGGAAGGGAAAGGCCCAACTGCTCAGCGTGGGCGAGGATGGCCGTGGCGATGGGGTGGCTGGAGTCACGTTCCATCCCAGCCGCCAGCCTCAGGATCTCTTGCGTGCCCTGGCCAGTGGCCCAGTCCTCCACGTCGGTGACCTTGGGGGTGCCGGCGGTGAGGGTGCCGGTCTTGTCCAGCGCCACCGTCCGCAGCTTACCCAGCTGTTCGAGCACCGCGCCGCCCTTGATCAGCAGGCCCCGCCGGGCGCCCGCCGAGAGGCCGGCAGCGATCGCCGCGGGGGTTGAGATCACCAGAGCACAGGGACAGGCGATCAACAGCAGGGCCAGGGCGCGATAGATCGATTCCGACCAGGCCATGGTCGAGACCAGCGGCGGCACCACCGCCATCAGCAGGGCGAGCCCCACCACCGCCGGCATGTAGTAGCGAGCGAAGCGGTCGATGAAACGTGCCACCGGCGCCTTGGCGGCCTGGGCCTCCTCCACCAGGCGGATGACCCGTGCGATGGTGTTGTCCTCGGCGCCGCGGGTTACCTCCACCTCCAGGGCGGCATCGAGGTTGACCGTGCCGGCAAAGACGTCGTCCCCCGGCGCCCGCGTGCGGGGCACCGACTCCCCGTTGATCGGTGACTCATCCAGGTCGGATTCGCCGGTCAGAATACGTCCATCGCAGGGCACGCGGTCGCCCGGTCGCACCAGGACTCGCTGCCCAGGCGTGAGCGAGGCGGCCGAGACCTCACGGGTATCCCCATCCTCCATCAGCCTCGCCGTGGACGGCGTCAGGTCCGCCAGGGCCGAGATGCTGCGTCGCGCCCTCGACGCGGCCACCCCCTCCAGCAACTCGCCTACGGCGAACAGGAAGACCACCACCGCCGCTTCGGCGGCGGCATTGATGGCCAGGGCCCCCAAGGCGGCGATGCTCATCAGCATCTCGATGGTGAAGGGGTTGCGCATCTTCAGCGCACCCCAGGCGCCTTGTGCAATGGGCACCAACCCCACCAGGGTGGCCGCGACGAAGGGCCAGTTGCCTAGGCTAGGCCAGACCAGGCGGAGAACGAAGGCCAGAGCCAGCAGCCCCCCCGTGACGAGCACCAAGCGTCCCTTGGCGGTCTGCCACCAAGAGGCCGGAGCGGCATCCGCCTCATCTCCCTCATCATCGGTGGCAAGCTGGTAGCCGAGCTCGTTAAGGATCCGCTCGATCGCCTCATGAGAAGGCGTCGTATCCTGTTGAGGGTGAATCCTCACCGATCCGGTGACCGAACTGGCCGACACCTCCCCGATGCCCTCCAGGCGGCCCAGAGCGGCCTCTACCTTGCGCTCGCAGCCGCCGCAGTCCATGCCTTCCACCTGCAGTGTCAGCGTCGACGGGATGGTGCCTTGCGTTGGTTCGGTCATGGCGCTGCCTCTCCGAATGTCTTAATCTTGTCCGGAAGCATAATCCCTGTAGCAACTACAGGTTCAAGTCATGCAAGAGGAGCATCAGGATGCCGGAGATTAGCCATGCCATCGGTATCGGGGAGTTGGCTCGCCGTACCGGCTGCCAGCCTGAAACGGTGCGTTACTATGAGCGCATCGAGCTGCTGGAAAACACCTTACGGACTGAAGGGGGTCAGCGTCGCTACGACGAGCGCGCCGTCAGACGGCTGACCTTCATTCGCCATGCCCGGGACTTCGGCTTCTCGGTGGATGCGGTACGTGAGCTACTGGCGATGTCCGACCAGCCCGACATGTCCTGTCAGGAGGTCGATGCCGTTGCCAAGCATCACCTGGAGGAAGTGGAGTCACGTCTGCAGCGGCTCTCGGCACTGCGTGACGAGCTCAGGCGGATGGTGAGCCAGTGTGATGGGGGGAAAGTCGAAAGCTGCCGGATCATCGAGGTGCTGAGTGATCACCAGCTGTGTATCAGTGAGACAGCCCACAAAGGCGCTCACGACTTTGGGTAACCTCCTGCGCGTCCCAGCGTGCCCTAGTTGAGACATTCAGGAGCAGCATGATCACCATGCTCCATTGAGACTCCCAGGGTCGCCTTGTTCTGGTGACCGCTGCGATGGTCTCGGGAGTGATCTCATGGCCAATGACATACACCATCACGCCGGCGGTGAGGCTGCCTAAAAACCCAGCGTGACTGTCGAGATACCTTCCATAACCCCTTCCCGGGTGAAGCGATTGCCGCTGAGGCGGTAGGGTCTCATGACGATAGGCAGATCGTGCCCACCGAGGCGGGTTGCATCGCAAGCCCGCCTGGTGGCTTATCGATTGTCCAATGCGGCCAGATCGGGAGCAGCGGACGTTCCAATGTTTTTTTGCAGACGTGTCCGAGCCTCGAAAAGTGCGCTGCGATACTCCTGGCGTGTGGGTGACTCACTCAGAAGGATGAGTTGCCCTTCCTCGAGAGGATCCACGGGGCGGTCATCCACTCTCACCTCGTAGTGCAGGTTGGGCCCCGTGGCGAGTCCGGAGGCCCCTACCTCACCCAGTTTTTCGCCGGCCTTGATGGAGTCCCCGACCGCCAGCCTGGCGACGAACCGGCTGAGGTGCGTATAGCGACTGATGGTGCCCGTCTCGTGCTCTATCTCGACGACACGACCATAACCTCCCCGGCGACCGATGAAGGAAATGCGCCCCCGTGCGGTGGCCATGACCGGGGTGCCGCGAGGCGCGGCAAGATCGATACCGTCATGACGTCGGACCTCTCCGGATACGGGATGGCGCCGGTTGCCGAAGGGAGATGTCAGGCGTGCGCCGAGAACCGGAATCTGCAAGGAGTCCAAGAGGCTACCATTTTTAAATAGCATCACGGTGGTTCTCTGGTCCGCCGGCCACAGCACCTCCAGCCGCTCCCCCTGGTCAACCAACCTCATATAGGTCAGACGGGGAGGCCCGACTCGAGTGCCATCCTCACGGCGATCTTCTTCCCACAGTAATTGCAGGCGCTCGCCCCCCGCGATATCACGGCGTGTGTCCATGAGTCCGCCCAGCAGCATGTCAAGCTCTGCTGCGAAACGCCTGGGTATCTCCTCAGCCTCCAAGGCGGCATAGAGTGACGTCTTGACATCTACTTCACGACCCAAGGTCAGGGTGTCGAGGCGAGGCTGGACAATGCGCGTCGACGGACGCTCACCCAGGGTGACGACGTACTGAATACCCGAGTCACGCTCGATGGCCACCGACACCGGCTGTCCCGTCGCCATAGAGGTGAAAGTGATACGATCTCCGGGCAGCAATCGTCTCGGGTCGAACCTGTTCGCCAGCGAGGTCGCCGCTTGGGTGCGCATCTCGGCATCCACGCCAAGCTGCTGCAGCAGTGCGTCCAGGGTATCCCCTGGTGCCACAGTGAGCTCTTGGGCGACGCGACCTTGTGCCCTGGCCGATACCGGCTTGGCCGGTGATAATCCGGCACGCTCTTGCCAACGGGCTTCAGCCAACACGGGGCTCAGGACCATCAGTCCCGCTAGCAACCAGCGTCGTGTCATGATGCATCCCCTTCGCCGGAGACCTCGGCTACCTCACGGTTAACGGCGTCGACCAGCTCCTGCATGCCGAAGGGGTCCAACAGCTCGCCATTGACGAAGAAGGTCGGCGTCTTGCTGATCTGGTTGGCCTCGACGTCAGCCTTGTCCTGGTCGAAGACCGCCTGTACCTCTGGTGAATTGAGCTGCTCTTCGGCTGTGGCTCTGTTCAGTCCGGCCTCGCTGGCGATCTCCATGATCGCTTCCTCATCGACACTGCCATGAGCCGCCCACTGGCTCTGCCGAGCCAGCAGCGCCTCCAGCACCGGTTGGAAGGCATCCTGGCGCCTGGCCACTTCGAGCACGCGAATGGCGGTTTCGGATACGTCTCCGTGGAAGGGGGTGTAGCGCACCACCAGCCGCACCTTCTCGGGGTAGGCTTCCAGGATGCGTTTGGTCAGCGGATAGAAGGCACGGCAGGCCTCACAGGCCGGGTCGAAGAACTCCACGACCGTCACCGGTGCCTCTTCCGATCCTAGGACCGGCGAGTGCGCGCGCACCAGCGAATTCTCGGCCTGTGCACCCTCTCGGCTCGCCGTCTCGGCGCCCATGCCCAACAACGAGGGCCTCGACACGATCACGATGATGGCCGTCAGCATCAACGCTCCGGCCAGGATAAACGTCGCCTTTTTGTACATTTTTCTCTCAATTTCAAAGAGTTAGGTTTAAAAAAGCTCAGGATACTGCTGAGTGGAGCTCAGCCGCTGTTGGGTGCCTAAGTCGGCGAATAGTGGCGTGTTATCCATGCCCATAAAGGTTGGCATCCTGATGTGCATAATCAATATGCTCGAATTCCAAGCTGGAGTGGCCAATGCCAAAGCGCGCTTTCAGCTGAGCTTTGATATCCGCCTTGATCGCCTCGAGCTGCTGCCAGCCGGCTTCCGTCGTCACCACGTGGCAGTCAAGCGCGGCGGTATTCTCCTGCATTTGCCATAGGTGAACATGATGCACATCCTCAACCCCTTCGACGCTGCGCAGGAGATCAATGACGGATTGACCATCGACATCGGGTGGCGAGCCCAGCATCAGTGTCCGGATAGGGGTACCTATCTCCGTAAAGGCAAGATAGAGAATATAGAGTGCAATACCGATCGTAATCGCGGGGTCTACCCAACGCATGTCATACAGCAGAATCAGTGAGCCCCCGATGATCACGGCGATGGACGCAAAGGCATCAGACAGGTTGTGCAGGAAGAGGGCGCGGATATTGACGCTATGTTTTTGCATCGACCAGGTGAGCAAGGCCGTTAGCGCATCGACAAGAAGAGCGACAATGCCAATGATAACGACTATCCAGCCCTGAATCTCTGGCGGGTTGATCATGCGCATGAAGCCTTCGTAAATTAGATAAATGCCAACGATAATGAGGGTGGTGTAGTTGATCAGCGCTGCGACAACCTCGATTCGGCCATAGCCAAACGTCATCTGTGAGTCGGGCGGTCGTCTCGCGATCTTGCGGGCAGCAAACGCAATGACAAGCGCAGCCATGTCGGAAAAATTGTGCAGCGCATCCGCGATCAGCGAGAGGCTTCCCGCCAGAATGCCCCCAACGATCTGGGCAAGGGTCAATATCCCGTTGGCCCAGATGGCGATACTCACCCGACGGTCACCAGAGGTGGGGGCAAGATGGGGATGATCGTGATGATGTCCCATGCGTCATCCTTGTGGTGTCACCTGATGACCCAGCAGTATAAAACCTATAGCAACTCAAGCTTCAAGCCCGAACTCTGTTGAAGGCCGAGCCGGGGTTAGGAGTACGGAACTTTGCATAGTGGGCACTGTACCAAGTTGGCTACCATGTTCCATGCCCCCGGAAGGAGCCCATTGTGATACCCAAGCCTTACTCGCACGCCTGGCTGATGAGCTTAGCTTTACTGCTGATGGTGGCAACGCCAGCCCTCGCCGAGCCACAGCTGCCGGACTTCACGGAACTGGTCGACGAGGCCGCGCCGGCCGTGGTCAACATCTCCACCTCCCGCAAGGTCGAGAGGTCCATGACGTCCTCACGGCAATTTGGGGGGCAGGAGGTGCCGGAGATCCTCCGTGACTTCTTCGACGACCGCTTCCCGATGCCACCTGGCGGTGCGCCCAATCGCAATGAAGAGCCGCGTCGGTCACTGGGGTCGGGCTTCATCTTCGATCAAGACGGCTACATCATGACCAACGCGCACGTGGTCAAGGAGGCCGACAAGATTCTGGTGCGCCTCAACGACCGTCGCGAACTCTCGGCCGAGCTGGTGGGGGCCGACGAGAAGACCGATGTGGCGGTCCTCAAGGTCGAGGCGGATAACCTACCCACCCTGCAACTGGGCAACTCCGACAACCTCCAGGTCGGCCAGTGGGTCGCCGCCATAGGCTCACCCTTCGGCTTCGACCACTCGGTGACGTCCGGGATCATCAGTGCCATCAACCGCACCCTGCCCCAAGACGTCTACGTTCCCTTCATCCAGACCGATGTGGCGATCAACCCGGGCAACTCGGGCGGACCACTGTTTAACCTCGACGGTGAGGTCGTGGGCATTAATTCCCAGATCCTGACCCGTAGTGGAGGCTACATGGGCCTCTCCTTCGCCATTCCCATTGATGTGGCACTGGATGTGGCCAACCAGCTCCGTGAAGAGGGGTACGTGAGCCGCGGCTGGCTGGGCGTCAGCATCCAGCCGGTATCCAAGGACCTGGCGGAGTCCTTCGGCATGGAGCAGGCCGAGGGTGCCTTGATTGCCCAGGTCGAGCCCGGCAGCCCTGGGACACAAGGCGGCCTCAAGGCCGGTGATGTCATCCTTGAGGTGAACGGCCAGGAAGTGGACCACTCCACCACGCTGCCGCGCCTGATCGGTGAGACGGCCCCCGGCGAAGACGTTGATCTCTCCGTGTTGCGCGATGGTCAGCAGGAGACCATCACGGTGGAAGTTGGCGAGTGGCCGGATGCCGGCCCCGGTCAATCCGATGGCGACCCGGTTCGACTGGGCATCGCGGTTCAGCCGTTGAACGACATGGAGAAGCGTCGGCTTGGCATCGATCACGGGGTGCGCATCGTCAAGGTGGCCCCCGCCGGACATGCCGCTGCCGTCGGCATTCGCCCCGGCGATGTGCTGGTCAGACTGGGCCAGCAGCCGGTAGAGAGTCCGGAACAGCTGAAGGAGATGCTGACCCGCCTGCCAGATGATCAAGCGGTGCCTGTTCTGCTCAACCGCGAAGGCCGCACCTACTTCGTGGCCCTGCGAGTGGGCAATGGTGACTAACCGCGACTGAGTAGCGTTCAATACATCAGCACAGCGGCGCCCTGGCGAACAGGATCGCTGGGGCGTTTCTTCAGACTCTCGTACATTCTAATGCACGGCTGGGGAGGGTATCCGGATTTAATGGTTGATGCGTCAACCTACTGTTGGTGCATGCTTCCCTCGCTAATTCCAGCAAGAACCCCACACGCCTCAACTTCCCGGCCATCGTTGCAACTCGCTCTCAGTGAAACGAGTTGTTTCTCAAGCGCCTGTAGAGCGGTTATCTGCGAGCGCACGTGAGAGATGTGATCATCGAGCAAAGCGTTCACGGCGGCACAAGGTTGGTGAGGGTCGTCCTGATACCTCTGTAGCTCGTGAATCTCTGCTAGCGACAGGTCCAGGATTCTGCAGCGACAAATGAAAGCCAGCCGCTCACCATGTTCCTCGGTATAGACACGGTAACCGTTCTCCTGCCGATCAGGCGACGGTAACAGGCCCTGTCGTTCATAGAAGCGGATCGTCTGTGTATCGACCCCTACCAACTCTGCCAACTGACCAATACGCACCAAGCTCCTCCTCAACGGATTCTCTCCGCTCTGTTGACCTTATAGTGACTATATGGTTTTAAATGATAGCCCGATAATATTCAAGTGGAGTCGTATCATGAGCAAAACCTGTGGAGCCCCCTGTGGCGGCGATGCGACGCCCATAGCGGATACCGATATGCGTCGCTCCTCCGAAGCATCGGGGAAATGGGTCAGCGTTTATGCCGTGCCGAAGATGGACTGTCCATCGGAAGAGCGAATGATTCGCCTTGCCCTGAACGGCTTTGAGGAGATTCGGGTGCTGTCCTTCGACTTGTCGAACCGCCGATTAGAGGTCGTGCATGACGGCGAGGTCGAGCCCATCACCGCAAAACTGACAACCTTGGGGCTAGGAGCCTCGCTTCAGGAAACGGCCGCTGCCGATCCTGAGTCGATCAAGGCGGTCGGTGACACGTCGGCCTCTGCCGCGCAGGAGTCCGGCACCCTGCGTTGGTTGCTCGGTATCAATGCGGTCCTGTTCGTGGTGGAAATGACGGCCGGCCTGATCGCGCACTCCACCGGCCTGATTGGAGAATCCCTGGACAATTTTGCCGATGCGGCCGTGTACGGGCTCGCCCTGTATGCGGTTGGGCATAGCGTAAAAATGCAGGTGCGTGCCGCGCATCTTGCAGGTGTGCTCCAACTGATTCTGGCGGTTGGCGTACTCGCAGAGGTGGTCAGGCGCTTTGTATTCGGTAGCGAGCCTGAATCGCTGATGATGATGGCGATTGCATTCGTCGCATTGATTGCCAATACCAGTTGTCTGCTGCTGATATCCAAACATCGAGAGGGCGGGGCGCACATGAAGGCAAGCTGGATATTCTCGGCCAATGACGTGGTGATCAACCTGGGGGTCATCACCGCCGGCGCCTTGGTCGCGTGGACCGGAACCAATTATCCGGATCTGATTATCGGCACCATCGCGGGGGTCATTGTGCTCAACGGTGCCAGGCGCATTCTGGCGCTCAAGGGTTAAATAATGTCTATTAATAGCTATTCAGTGGCCTGCTGAGCCAGTTCACCTAGCAAAGTCACCTCAAGCACGACGCCAGTGTTGCGAAGACACTCTGGAGCCTGGTGGCCTCCCTCGCCACGGGCAATGGCGCGCGTCCGATCTGGACGCCTTTCGTCAGGATCCGGTCACGGCGAAGCTGCTGGGCATCGAGACCGTGCCGGCGAGAGGCCGCCTCGGCAAATACCTGGTACGCATGGGGACGGTCCACCTCGACGCGCTCCAGAGCATCGCTCGCTACTGGGCAAGGCACTTGGCGCCGCCGATCCTGGACTATCAGGTCAAGACCCTGAGCTATGTGCCAGTGTTCGTGGATGGCACCGCCATCGAAGTGGATGGCCAGTTGTTCGGGGAATCGCCTCATTACACGCGAGCTTGATCAGCGGGGAACAGCACCCCCCCAGAAATTGAAGCCAGCGAACCTCGGGACCTTCGAAAGATAGCCCGTCTCCATCCGCTGGATACCGAAGCCTGCGTGCCCGATAAGCTCGGGTATGTCGCGGTTGAGATGGCAGCCCCCCGCCACTCTGCGCCACAGGGGATTGATACGGCGCTGCCACTGGCGTACGGCTTCGTCGGGCGCCGTGCCGTGTTCGCAGAACAGCAGTTGGCCACCCGGCTTGAGCACGCGACGCATCTGCTCCAACGCCCGGTGCCAGTCCGGAATCGTGCACAGGGTGTAGGTGAGCACCACGGTATCGACACTGTTGTCGTCGAGAGGGACCTCCTCGCCCGGCAGGTCCAGCCAGCGCACCTCGAACTGTGCGCTGGCGACGTTGTGGCGGGCCTTGCGTCGCATGCCTTCGGAAGGCTCGAGCCCCCAGACCAGCTCGACCCGGTCCGGATCGTAGTGGGGAATATTGAGCCCGGACCCCATACCCACCTCCAGAACACGGCCCCGGGCTTGCGGCACCACGGCCGCCCGCTGACGATCGACCACCGTGTTGCCACACGCCAGGTGGAGGAAATGCGGCAGAACACGATTCTCGTAGAAGGACATCTGTATCGTCATCCCGTGTGGTTGCCAGGTGATCGAAATACGGTGTGATCGAAACCAGACCGGTTCGTTATGCCACCACCTTGAAGTAGCGCATCATACCGGCATCCTCATGCTCCATGGTGTGGCAGTGGTACATGTAGAACCCCTCGAAGTCCTTGAAGGTCAGAGCGATGCGCACCCGTTCCTCCGGGAACACCAGCACCGTGTCATGCAATCCCGCGTCGATGATCCCATCGTGCAGGTCCGTCTTGCCGCCCGCCGATATCCGCTCCTGAACCAGGAATTGCAGTCCATGAACGTGCATGGGGTGCGGCATCATGGTGTTGTTGACGAACTCCCAGATCTCCGTCTGCGCCAGCCGGACGATCTCGTCATCTGCCACCGTCGCGCCCTCCATCTGCCGGCCGTTGATCGTGAACCCCTGCATCATGCGCATGCCCAGCTCGAAGCGGCGTACTGGCGTATCGGCCTGAACCGGGGAGGCCGGCAGGTCTTGAGCCAAGCGTTCCGGCAGGGTTTCCGCATCGTTCGCCCGTGCGACGACGGCGAAGGTAACTAGCGAGAGCCGCTCGCTTCCCATCATGTCGCGCATCATGCCTCGATCCATCATCTCGCCCATTCGATCACCCATCATCCCTCGATCCATCATGCCGCCCATTCGATCGCCCATCATGCCCCGGTCCATCATGTCGCCCATTCGCTCGCCCATCATGCCGAGTTGGTACTCCTCGCTCACCAGCTGTACGGACTCTCCCGGCTCGGTGTCGCCAAAATCGACCCACAGATCGATCCGTTGGGCCGGCGCCAGTGTGACCGAGCGGCGCCGCTCGGGCTTGGCGAGCAGGCCACCGTCGGTGCCGATGACGGTCACCGCCCGGCCATCGCTCCAGGCCAGCTTGTAGATGCGCGAGTTGGAGCCGTTGAGCAGGCGCAATCGATATGGCTGCGTGGACACCTCGCGTCGCGCGTCCGGGTGGCCGTTCACCAGTACCCGCTCCCCGCGAAAGCCCTGCATGCGGGTCATCATCGCCCCCATGCCACCATCGTCGATGTACTGAAGCTCATTGCCATTGCTAAAGGTGCGATCCTGCAGGATGAGGACCAGTTCCCGCTCTCCGTCGGGGAGCTCCAAGGCACGCTCGGCGTCGTCGTTGATGATCAGTGGACCGGCAAGGCCGGCGTAACTCTGAAAGCCAACCCGGCCACCATCGGGGCCGTGAGGATGGGGGTGGTACCAGTACAGACCGGCACGATCCACGACATCGAAGGCGACCGCCATGCTCGTCGCTGGCGCGATCGGCAGGCGCGGTTGACCATCCACGTCCGGTGGTACGTGCAGACCATGCCAATGCACGGTGGTGTCTTCGGGGAGATCGTTGTCGATGCGTACCCGCAAGCGCTGACCACGACGCAGGCGAATCAATGGCCCCGTATAACTCTCACCCACGGGCGTCAGGGTATCTTCAGGCCCGACGATTCGCTCGGCCGTGTAGCGCCAGACGTCGCTCGGCGCACCGGGCAGGATAGCCACCTTGTCGGGACGGGCTCGCACACGCAGGTCGACGTCGAAGGGCCCCTCCATGGCCGTTGACGCGGACGCCGCCCGCAGAGCGGGGCGATATCTCCCGGTCCATACCCCGGCCCCCACCAGGGTCGACAACGCCGCCACACCGCCGATGCGGCGCAATACGCTACGTCGCTGCAGGTCGACATAAGCCATGATGCTCCCCCTCCTCTATGGTTGTCGGCGGCCCCGGCTCATAGCTTGGCGGCGCGTAGCCGCAGTGCGTTGGCGATGACCGAGACCGAGCTCAGGCTCATCGCGGCGGCGGCGTAGATGGGACTGAGCAGCCAGCCGGTGAACGGAAACAGCGCCTCGACGGCCAATGCCTCGAGCGGAATGGCGTTGCTCGGCATCTATTCGCTGGGCCTGGGGGTGCCCTTTCTGTTGACGGCGGTGTCGCTCGATCGCTTCCTGCACCACCAGCCATTCCTGCGCCGCTGGGGCCGAGTCATGCATCTGGCGGCCGGGCTGATCATGATCCTGATGGGCATCTTGATGATCACCGGCAAACTGACCGAGCTGTCCTATTGGTTATTGCGCACCTTTCCGGCGCTAGGCAGCATCGGCTAGCCATTATTCGAGGAAATATTGCAATGAACAAAATCACGGGTCGCTTCTGGCGTGCCCTGTCACTGACGAGCTGGGTCATGGCCAGTCTGAGCTTCGTCAGTATGGCCGGGGCCGCCGAGGAGGCATTGCCGTCGCTGAGTTATGACCAAACAGGCGAACGGCTGCTCAAAGTACAGGCCAACCAGCTTTTCGAAAGCACGGATGGCGGGGCGGCCTGGACGATGATTCCCTTGCCCGACGAAGTAGCGGAGGGACGGTTGGTAACGGTATCGGAACCGGCAACAGCCGAACAGGCCCTCTATATCGCCGGCCCCTCGATCGGGGTGCAGCGCAGCACCGATCATGGAGAAACCTGGCAGGAACTCAACGATGGCTTGCCTAACCAGGACGTTACCGCCTTGGACGTGCACCGCCATCAGCCCGAGACACTCTATGTGGTGATTGCCGACGACGGCCTCTACCAGAGTGAGGATGCCGGCACGACCTGGAAGAAGATGGATAGCGGTCCTGCCCAACCCGTTCGCCGGCTCATCCACTCCGATATGGAGGGGAGCATGCAGACTGGCTGGCTCTATGCGGTGTCCGACGATGCGGTTCGCCTGTCGATGGATTGCTTCTGCGGCTGGCGACCGACCGGGGAGCTCGATGCCGGCAGAGTCTATGATCTGGCCTACAAGCTCGACGATCCCGAACACGTCTATGTGGCCACGGAGCAAGGCCTGTGGCGCAGCGACAATGGCGGCCAGGAGTGGCAGCAAGTAAAGGGTGATGGCCCGACGTTCGTCACGCTTACGCTTGCGCCGCAGGGAACGCTCTATGCCCTGGATCGCGAGGGGGAGCTCATGCGCAGCGAAGATCAGGGCCAAACCTGGACACCCCCCGATGCGTAAGCTCTGGATCCTCGTCACAACGTGGCTGCTGATGAGTGCCGCCGGGCAGGCCATGGCGGGGGGTGGCCCCTCTTCGCGCGATACCTCTCGGCTGGAAGAGGGAGAAAGGATCTACCAGCAGTACTGTGCCAGCTGCCACGGCAGCGAGGGCGAGGGCCAGCCGAACTGGGAGCACCAGAATGCCCAGGGCGAATTGCCCGCTCCCCCTCACGGGCCGGAGGGGCATACCTGGAAACACTCCGATGCGATGCTCTACCGGATCATCGCCGAGGGATGGCGCGACCCCTGGAACAAGACCGAGCGACTGACGATGCCGGCCTTCGAGAATGTCCTGACCCCCGCCGAGATCCGCTCCGTGGTGAACTATCTCAAGACGTTATGGACGCCGGAGCAACGACGTCATCAGGCGGAAGAAAGCGAGGGAGCCCCATTTCCGTCGCAGAGTGAGTAGCTGTGGGGCTAGGGAAGCGCTGCGTAAACACCTCCGCAGCTGACGGAGAGTCAACCGCAGGGTAAAACCTGGCTTTCTTGCCACTGTCTGACCAAAGCCAACCGATGAAGCAGATTTCTGTCGCTCAGGCTCAGCAACAGAACAAGAAGAAGGTTCCCCGCAGCGAACGGTGTCTGGGAAGCCTTGAACAGGACATCATGCACGCCCCCAAGGTCAGTAGCGGCATTTTCACCACTACGCTGCTGACATTACTCTCAATACCAGCCCAGAGGTGGTGGACATTTCATCGCACGCACGAAGCCCCCTGCGAGAGCGTCACCTTGAGCTGATTGTGGTAGGTTTGCATTTGCTCTCAGCTAGGACTGTCTCTCTCCTACCAGATGGGGAGTAAGATGGGTAGGAACAAATAAAAAACTATGCATAAAATAAAACTAACCAACTGTTTTATAAATAAAAAATACATCAAATTACATCTTCAGATCCAGAATATTGAGTGATGGGCAGAGGCGCCTGAGAAAGGCGCTTCCATATCCCGGTGAAGGACATTCAGCGTCGATTCCCGCGTAGTCTGCTGACACTTTATGCTCCAAACGTTACTCGAGCGCGCTGCTTTATGAACGCAGGGGGAACGCCTGAGCCGGTGTTCGAACAGGCCGGCTCACAGCGCCATATTCTCGATAACCGCCACTTCCACGCCCTCATCAAGGAGGCACGACCATGACTCAGCCGACGCCGGATACCCAAACTATGCTCGAAAGCCTCCGCGACGCAGTCGCCGAAACCTTGGAGCGCAAGCGGCGACTGGGTCAGTACGCGGTGATCTGGCAGGATGGCAAACCCGTGCTGATAGGCGATGATGCGCCGCCTTACCAGGTGGATGACCAAGCTCAGGACTCGAACTGATGGGAAGGGAGGCGCTCTAAGTGAGACCCGGCAGCTCAGAGCCAAGAGGCAGTCTCAATGAACCACTGCAATATCTGCTGGATCAGGCACACTATGGCGATGACTCGCCGCCTTTGACACGGTCGTGGACCGAGACCATCTCAGCAAAGGCACCTACCTTCCAGCCGACTACTATGCACCGAAACGCTCTCTAGCCACGGTCCAGTGGCGCGTCTGCTCGCTGATGGTCAGGCCAAATCCCGGCCCCTTGGGCAGCTGCATGCTGCCGTCACGGATCTCGATGCGCTCGTCGAACAGCGGTTCGAACCATTCGAAGTGCTCGACCCAGGTATCACCGCGATACGCCGCCGCCAGCGGCAGGTGGATTTCCATCACGAAGTGCGGCGCCAACTTGAGATTGGCCTGGGCAGCAGCACTTGCCACGTTCAAGAACGGCGAGACTCCGCCAAAACGGGGCGCATCCGGCTGCAGGTAGGTTACTGACTCACGCTCGATCAGTCGCCTCAGCGACTCCTCGCTGGTCAGCATTTCGCCGGTGGCGATGGGGGTGTCGAGCCGGGCATTGAGCCAGGCATGCCCCTCATAGTCATGGGCGTGCAGAGGCTCCTCGATCCACACCAACCCCAACTCATCGACGGCACGTCCGAAGCGCAGAGCGGTGGTTCTATCCCACTGCTGGTTGGCATCGATCATAATCGGCACGCCGTCGCCCAAATGCTTGCGCAGCGCGACGACCCGCCGAATATCCTCGGCCACGTCGGGTTGGCCGACCTTCATCTTCACCCCGCCGATCCCGTTGGCCAGGGCGCGGTCGGCGTTTGCACAGACCTCCTCTATCTGGGTACCAAAGTATCCCCCCGAGGTGTTGTAGGTGGGCACGGCCTCGCGCTGAGCACCGAGCAGCTTGGCCAAGGGTAGTCCCGCACGCTTGGCCTTCACGTCCCATAGCGCCGTATCGAAGGCCCCGATGGCCTGCACCGCCACCCCACAGCGACCTACCGACGCTCCCTGCCACGCCAGCTTATGCCACAACCGGGCGATATCGTTTGGGTCCTCGCCGATCAGAAAGGGGGCCAGTTCCTGAGCATGGGCAAACTGAGCCTTGCCGCCGGCTCGCAGCACATAGCCAAAGCCCAGGCCGGTGTGCCCGTCCCGCGTGGTGATCTCGGCGAAGGTCAGGGACACTTCCGTCAATGGCTTCTGTACCCCGGTCATCACCTTGGCGTCACTGATGGGGCGCTTCAACGGCAACAGCACATGGGACAACGTAATCTGGGCAATGACATCATGAGGCATGGCGGGTTCTCTCCTTCGCGCGCGGGCAGGCAGGCAACAAAGACGACAATACGTCATACATACTATCTTAAGTAAAGATAGACGGTCGTGAATGCACCTGCATCGCTCGGCGCCAGAGCCCTTAGTAAGAGGCCCCCTTAGTTAGAAGCCCTCTCGTTAGAAGCCCCTTAGTCGGAAGTCCCGAGCCAGCTGCTCTGTATGAAAAAACACTCGATCAAAAAGAGCTAGCACCTGCGGTTCTTCCGCCCTTGCCGACCCAATGTCACCGGCACTTTACCACCTCTGCCAGCGCGCTCAGGCAAGCATCGACCTCCTCAGGCGTGTTGTAGTGGGCCAGCGAGACTCGGGTAACTGAGGGCAGGCCCAAGGGACGCAGGATATTGCCCGAATAGGCGTCGTCCTTGCGGGCGTGGACGCGGATACCGCGCTCGCCAAGCTCGGCGACGATGTACAGGGCGTCACGCCCTTCCACGCAGAACGACACCGCGCCCTCGCGCCAGGGGCTATCGACCTCGCCGATCAAGGTCACGCCGGGCAGCTCCTTGAGCCCGGTGATGGCGCCGGAGCCACGGATCAGCCGCTGTATCAGCGCCGCCTCCTGGTCATGCATGGCCTGGCCGGCCGCCAGCAAGCGCGCTCGACGATCCTTCGCCGTGGTGAACTTCCCGCCCAGCCACTCGAGATACGCCACCATCTCGCTGGCACCCGCCCAGGCAGCAGGGTCGCGGCTACCCAGTTCCCAGGCGTCGTCCGGCTTGCCCGCTAAACGGTCATGGTCCACGACGCTCAGGCGCGGAGAGACCCAGGCGTAGCCATCGTTGAAGGGACAGAACACCTTGTACAGCGACACCGCGTAGGCATCGACGCCATAGGCCGATACCGACAGGGCTCCGTGGGGGGCATGCTGGATACCATCGACGATGATGTAGCAGTCCGGCGCGATGGACCGGATCGCTGCGGCGATGGCCGCCACGTCCTGGGTCATGCCGGTGACCGGACTGGTGTGCAGAATCGTAGCGACGCGGGTGTCAGGCTGAACAACGCGGGCATACTCCTCGGCCGTCACTCTGCCTGTATGAGGGTCAAAGGGCACCGTCAGGCGCTGTCTGTCGGTGCGCTTGGCCCACACAGCGGTGGCGTCAAAGGTCGCGGGGTGTTCCAGTTCGCAGGCGACCATACTGCCACCTGGTGGCGCGGCAGTGGCGGCAGCGCGAATCACCCGAAACAGACACTCGGTGCCGGTCTCACCGCCGAACACGACGCCATCCTCGACGCCCAGCAGGCAGCCCATGGCCTGGCGCCCGTCGACGATCATGGCCGAGATAGCTCGAGACGCCTCATTGTCGCGATGGTCGTTGTCCGGCAAGGCGGCCACTTCCGCCATGCGCGTGACCACCGCCTTGAGGGTCAACGAGCCACCGGCATTCTCGAAAAAGACCCGGGGGCCGGTGTAGGGACAGTGATCCACGTGATGAAAGCGAGCGCGAACCTGCTCCATCAGCGCGTCGTCGAAGCCACTGACGGCGGTTGTGTGGATGGTGCGGGAATCCTGAGTATGGGTCATGGGCTGGTCCTGAATGCAGAGCGCCATCTTCGAAGGTCAACAATCTTCGAGGGTCAACACCCGCTGGAGCGAACAGGCGAGAGGCCCGCTCCACCAAGGCTTCCCAAGATCCCACTGGCCCTAGTGGATAGCAATGCCCATTGCCGCCTAGCCGCCAGCAATGCAGCCCCCAGTAGGGCGCGACTCACCTCCTGTGGCATGCTTGTCACTCCCTCGTCTCACTGCGCCTCACCCCGGAGCCCGCCATGAACATCGTGATTCCCGATGACTACCAGGATGTCGTTCGCCATCTGTCGGCCTTTGACCGTCTGTCCGGCCACCAGGTCACGCTGTTCAACGACACGTTGACGTCGCTGGATGCCCAGGTTGAGCGCTTTCACCACGCGGAGGCACTCGTGTTGATCCGCGAGCGAACCCGGATCACCCGCGCACTGCTCGAACGGCTGCCGAAGCTCCGGGTCATCAGCCAGACCGGAGGTGGCGTGGCCCATATCGATCTCGAGGCCTGTCGCGAGCATGGTGTAACGGTGCTGGCAGGCCGCGGCTCGCCCACCGCCGCGGCGGAACTGACCTGGGCGCTGGTGCTGGCCGCCATGCGGCATATTCCCGAGGAAGTCGCCAACCTCAAGGCGGGTCGCTGGCAGCGTACGCTGGGCACCGCCCTGGAAGGCAGAACCCTCGGTATCCTGGGCTACGGCAAGATCGGTGCCCGTGTCGCTCGCTACGGCCAAGCCTTCGACATGAAAGTGCTGGCATGGGGGCGAGAGGGCTCCCGTGAGCGTGCCCGCCAGGCCGGCATCGAGGTCGTCGCCAGCCAACGCGAGCTGTTCGAGCGCAGCGACGTGCTTAGCCTGCACCTGCGCCTGAACGAGGCGACTCGCGGTATCGTCGGTAACGCTGACCTGGCGGCGATGAAATCCTGTGCGCTGCTGGTCAATACCAGTCGCGCTGAGCTGATCGCCTCTGGCGCCCTGGAGGCGGCGCTGCGCGCCGGACGCCCCGGCATGGCGGCGGTGGATGTGTTCGAGCAGGAACCGGTGGTCGAAGACCCTCTTCTGCACCTGCCAAATGTGCTGGCAACGCCCCACCTTGGCTACGTGGAAAAAGATGGCTATGAGCTGTACTTTGGCGATGCCTTCAGCAACCTTATCGCCTTTATTGAGGGGCAGAAAATCGACGATCTCGCCGCCCAATAGCCAATCGTTATTTGCCTCGCTATTGAGGACTCTAGGCTGTCACACAGCAGGTGATGACAGGGAGACATTCTTTGGTAGAAGCGGTATGACGTGGCGGCCATGGTCATGGTAGTCTCTGGAAAGAAATAGACCAGCGTCATATGCTGGTTTGTCTTTTTCTTATTCCACTTTTCACCTTGCCTAGACAGGCTTTCTCGCATCTGGGAGCCAGCACCAAGGAGAAAGGGATGGCGAGACGCAGCCATGTCGACAGACGCACCTTCATCCCCACATGAAAAGCCCGAAGCGCTGGCTGAAGAGCTTGTCTATGACCGCATCGTTGATGCGCTGATCGACAAGCGCCTTCGTCCCGGCGAGCGACTCAATGAGGCGAAGCTTGCCACGGCGTTCAACACGCCAAGAAGCCGCGTTCGGCGTGCGCTGAACCGACTGACGGCGGAGCGGCTGGTACGCTTCGAGATGCATCGGGGCGCCTTTGTCTCACTGCCGTCCGTCAAGGAAGCCTACGATATCTTCGAGACGAGGCTGCACATCGAAGCGGCGGTGGCACGCATCGCCTGCGAGCGCATCGATGCCAGCGGCATTGCCACCCTGCGTCAGCATCTGGCCCTGGAGCATCAGGTGTTCGAGGAACGCAAGCCCAGCGTCAACCGCATCTCCGGCGACTTTCACCTGCTGTTGGCGGAGCTGACCGGCAATGAAGAGCTGATCGCCATCGTGCGCCCCATCATCCGTCGCTTCTGTATTATCCAGTCACTCTACGAACGCCCCAGCGGGGTGCTATGCCTGACCCATGAGCACCAGTCCCTGGTCGATATGATCGAGGCCGGCGACGCCGAGGGCGCCGCCCAGTCGATGATGGAACACTGCCGGCATATCTTTTACAGCCTGGAACTGTCCGAGCAGCGACGCGCCGAGGCCAACATCTACGATATCGCCACCGACACCCGCCATCACTGACCAGGCCTGACTAGCCTTGTCAGCGATGGTGGGCGTTTTCGTCGGCGATAGGCCCCTGTCACCAGGCCTCGCTTCTGTCTATTGCGACCGTCTACTACAGCACCGCCTCCAGGGCCTGGATCAACCGGTCCACCTCGTCTTCGGTGTTGTAGTGCACCATCGAGACCCGCACGACACCCTGGATCTCCATCAGTCCGAGGTCCTCGGCCAGCTGACGCGCATAGAAGTCTCCGTAGCGAATACCGACCTTCGCGTCATCGATGCGCCTGACGATATCGTCAGACTGGCTTCCTTCCACAATAAAACTGATCGTCGCGACACGTTTGTCGATGTCAGCATCCGCTCTTCCGATGATACGGACGCGCTCTTTCTGATTGAGATAGTCGATCAGTTTCTTGCCGATTTTCGCCTCATGTGTCGCGATCCTGTCGAAGGAATCTTCCAGCCTATTGCGCAAGGATACGCCGTCGTCTTTAGGCGAAAACGATGTCAGATATTCGAGGATTCCTGTAGCGCTGTAGGTCAGCTCATAGTTGGGATTTCCCGGCTCCACTTTTCCCGGTATCTGGTCCTTGGTAAAGAAATGGTGATAGATGCTGTCCAGCTCCAGCAGGCACTCTTTCTTGACGTAAAGCACCGCGTGATGCGGCCCAAAGACCTTGTAGAGACTGAAACCGTAGTAGTCGACATCCCAGTCCTGGACATCGATGGCACGGTGGGGCGCGAAGGCCACGCCATCGACGCAGATGCGAGCACCGGCGTCGTGAGCCATGGCGGCGATCTTTTTGATCGGATTGATGGTGCCGAGCAGGTTGGAGACATGGGTCACGCAGACCAGCTTGGTTCGCTCGTTGAGCAGTTCGGCCAGGCTGTCGAGCTCCAGTTCCAGGGTCTCGGGATGGCAGTTCCAGAAGCGCAGCTTGACGCCTCGCGCTTGCAGACGTCGCCAGGGACCGATGTGACTTTCATGGTCGGTATTGGTCACGATGATTTCATCGCCCGGGGCGAACTGGCTCGCCATGGCGTCCGCCAGCAGCCGGAACTGAATGGTGGAGCTCGGCCCGAACACCAGCTCTTCCACATGCTGCGCATTGACCAGCGTCGCCACCGCTCGGCGACCGGCGTCGACCTTGGCCTTGGAGTGCTGGCTGGGGGCGTAGCTGGCCCCTAGCTGAACATTGTCGCCCAGCAGATAGTCGCTGATGCGATCCACCACGACACGCGGCACCTGAGCACCACCGGCGTTATCCATGAACACCCAGTCACTGGCAAGGGAGGGGAACTGGGCTCTGACGCTTTCCAGATCAAGCGGGGGGGCGGAATGTGATTCGAAAGCCATGGGGAATCCTTGAAGCTGGGTCGAGAGAAACTGGGTTAAGAGAAACTGGGTCGAGAGAAGCTGGGTTCAGAGAAACAGGGTCGAGGCCACGCCTCAGTGCGCCAGCACCGATTGGAAAAAGGCGCGGGTTCGATCTTCCTGCGGCGCCGAGAAGATCTGTTCGGGAGCGCCTTCCTCGACGATCTGTCCGGCCTCCATAAAGATCACCCGGTCCGCCACATGGCGGGCGAAGCCCATCTCGTGGGTCACCAGCAGCATGGTCACACCGGTACCGGCCAGGGTCTTGATGACGTCTAGCACCTCGCCGACCATCTCGGGGTCCAGCGCCGACGTCGGCTCATCGAACAGCAGCACCCGCGGCTCATTGGCCAGCGCCCGGGCGATGCCGACCCGCTGCTGCTGGCCGCCGGACAGGGCGCTCGGGTACTTGTACATCTGCTCGGCGATGCCAACCTTCTCCAGCAATTCCTTGGCTCTGGCCTGGGCAGCCCCTGGGCTCATGCCACGTACCCGAATCGGCCCGAGGGTGACGTTCTCCAGCACCGTCATGTTGGGAAACAGGTTGAAGCTCTGGAACACCATGCCCACGCCCTTGCGCACCTCGATCAGCTCAGGGCCAGGCTGCACTCGGGTGCCATCGACGTAGATGTCGCCGGCGCTGTAGGCCTCCAGATGATTGATGCAGCGAATCAGGGTCGACTTGCCTGATCCGGAAGGGCCGAGAATCGCCACCACCTCGCCTTCCGCCACCTCCAGGTCGATATTCTTCAACGCATGGAAATCACCGTAGTGCTTGTTCACGCCCTTGAGCGAGATGAGGGTTCTGCGGGCGGCGGCGGCTTGGCGGTCAAACGCAGCGGAAGGGGCCTGCGACACCGGTTGGGTCGGATCAATCATGACAATCTCCTTCAGGCTCGGCCTTGGGCGAAGCGTTTTTCGAGCAAGCCGACCAGCCTCACCAGCGGCAACAGCACCACCAGATACAGCAGCGCCGCACCAATCAGCGGGGTGGGATTGGCCGCCAGGGCCTGAGCCTGGGTCGCCTGCTTGAGTAGGTCGGGCATCGCCACCACCGAGGCCAGGGCGGTGTCCTTCATCACGTTGATGCAGTTGCTGGTCAGCGGCGGAATGATCAGGCGGATCGCCTGGGGCAGGACCACGTCGCACATCACCCGATACTGACTCAGGCCGATCGACTGGGCGGCCTCGAACTGGCCCCGAGGCACCGCCTCGATGCCGGCGCGATAGATCTCCGCGGCGTAGGCGCTGGAGATCATGGTCAGGGCGGTACAGGCTGCAGCAAACGGTGACAGGGTGATGCCGACGAACGGCAGTGCGTAGTAGACGATGACCAGCCACACCAGCACCGGCAGCGAGCGAAACACATCGATGTAGGCAATGGTCAGAAAGCGCAGTGGCTTGGGGCCGTAGAGGCGCAACAGCGCCAGCCCCAGCCCGCCGATCAGCCCCAGCAGGATGCTCAAGAAGCCCAGCGCGATGGTCATGCCGAGCCCTTGGACGAGCATCGGGAAGGTGCGTACTAGCACCTCCCAGTTAAAGAATGTCTGGACCAGGTCCATTCAACCAGCCTCCACGGCCGAGGGTGGGTGGGCCGTGGCGCGCGGGCGCCACGGCCCCGACATCACTTGGCGCTTGGCATATCACGCACGTCGACGGTGCTGGTGCCGGCATCCGGCGCGGCGCCGAACCAGGTCTCGTGCAGTTCGGCGATAAAGCCTTCCTGCTTGAGCTCGGTGATCACCTCACTGGCCTTGGCGGCAAGCTCGGCATCCTTGGCAAACATCATCGAGTACTGCTCACCGCTGGGAATGCGGCTGACCACTTCCAAGTTGGGCTTGTCGCGCACGTAGTACTGCACCGCCGGAATGTCGGAAATGTAGGCGTCGAGGCGGCCGCTGGACAGGTCAAGCATAGCCGGCTGCAGGCCCTCGTAGCGGCGGATCTCCTTGATGCCGTATTGCTCCTGATTCTCGCTGGTCCAGATGTCGCCGGTGGAACCGGTGTCTACGCCAACCACCTTGCCGTCCAGGTCCTCGAGCCCAGTGATGCCCTTGCTGGTGTGAGTCGCCAGAGACTGGTCACTGTCGTAGTAGGGCTGGGCAAAGGACACCGACTCGAGACGCTCATCGGTGATGGTGATGGAGGACACCGCCACGTCGATACGCCCGGACTGTACCGCCGAGAACAGGCCGTTGAAGGGAATGTTGCTGATCTCGACCTCGTCGTAGCCCAGGCGGCTGCCGACCTCGTTGACCAGGTCAATCTCGAAGCCGACGTAGTCACCGCTGTCGTCCTGGAATTCCCAGGGCAGGTTGCCGATGTTGGCGCCGACCTTGAGGGTCTCGGCCATGGCGCTGCCAGCGGCAAGGCTCAGGCCCAGGGCGGCGGCCAGGGTCACTACGCGTGGCGTCTTGGAAAAAAGGGTCATGGGACGTTCCTCTGCTTGTTGTCATTGTTGCGGAAGTGGCTATTTCTTGTGCGCCCCCAAGCGGCGGAAGCGCGGTTGTCTCTGTGCCGGTCCTGGGACCGGGTGCCGAGACCAGGCACTGTCGTAGCGATGCTGCTGTTCAGGCCAGCGATTGGATCAAGCGTCACGCGCCTGATTCACGCTCCAGCCAGGCTCTGGCGATCTCTTCCCGGGTCGCGAACCAGACCCCCTCGTGAGCCTGGGCGTAGGCGATAAAATCCTTGAGCGCGCGGATCTTTCCGGGCCGCCCGACCATCCGCGGATGCAGCCCCACGGACATCATTCGCGGCCCCCTCGCTGACTCTTCGAACAGCACGTCGAAGCCTTCCTTGAGGTTGTCGAGAAATTCGCGACCGGAGGTCAGTCCTGGCGAGAGCCAGAAGCGGAAGTCGTTCATGTCCGTGGTATAGGGCACCACCAACTGACGCTTGCCCTCCAACTCGGTGAAGTAGGGCACGTCGTCGTTGTAGGCGTCGGCGTCATACAGGAAACCGCCTTCTTCCAACAGCAGGCGCCGAGTATGCACGCTGGGTCCGTAGCGGCAGTACCAGCCAACAGGACGCTTGCCGGTGGTGGCGGTGATGGAGTCGATGGCCAGTCGAATATGCTCACGCTCTTCGTCTTCGCTCAAGCGAAAGACCTCTTCCCAGCGATAGCCGTGGCTGCAGAATTCATGGCCATCGGCACTCGCCACCCGAGCGACGCGGGGGTTTTGCTCAAGGGCCACGGCACAGGCAAAGAAGGTCGAGCGCACCCCGGCCTCGCGCAGGATATCGAGAATTCGCCAGATGCCGACTCGGGAGCCGTACTCGTACATCGATTCCATGGCCAGGTTACGGGTGCCGGCGGGGGTCACGTAGCTGCCCCACTCGGTCATCGATTCCTGGTCATCATCGCCCATGGCGAAGGAGCGCTCGGAGCCCTCCTCGTAGTTGACGACGACGTTGATCGCCAGACGGGCGCCGTTGGGCCAACGCCCGCCGGGGGGAGTATCGGCATAGCCGATGAGGTCGCGCTGCGGCAACATCCTGTCTCTCCTGAGGCCTCGCCACGCTGCACGAAGGCCGTGATTGTTAGTGTTGTTATGTGACCAATATAGGCCGGATCAGGATTGCACGCAATTTTGCGTGCGATAGGGTCAATAAAGCATATTGCTGAAAAATGAACAATGCATTTTCCCATTCACTGAACGATATCTCTACTGTGCTTCGCCATTCAGCGCGCCCCTTTCTTTTCAAAACGCGGGTTTTTTTGTAGCGCAAACCTGTCACCAGGCGCTAATCTCCGGTGCCCGACTCCAACAAGAAGGAAAGGCGACATGTTGACCTGTGGCGAAGCATTGGTTCAGCTACTTGAGGCTTATGGTGTTGATACCGTCTTCGGCATTCCCGGCGTCCACACGGTAGAACTTTACCGAGGGCTGCCTGCCACCCGGATCACTCATGTGACACCACGTCACGAGCAGGGTGCTGGCTTTATGGCCGATGGTTATGCACGTGTAACAGGAAAACCAGGCACCTGTTTCATCATTTCTGGTCCAGGAATGACGAATATACTGACCGCCATGGGCCAGGCTTACGCGGATTCCGTGCCCATGCTGGTGATTTCAAGCGTCAACCGACGCGAGCAGCTTGGCCTTGGCGAGGGCCGTCTGCACGAGCTGCCTTCCCAGCGCAACATGGTCGCTGGGGTCAGTGCTTTCAGCCATACCCTGCAGCAGCCCGACGAGCTGCCACGGGTACTGGCCAGAGCCTTTGCGGTGTTCCGCGGGGCTCGCCCAAGACCCGTGCATATCGAAATTCCGATTGATGTCATCACCGCCCCCGCCGATCACCTGGAGCTGGAGGCTGCCGCACTGCCAGCCCCTCCTGCACCGGATACGGCGCTGGTGGACGCCGCCGCCGAGCTGCTGGCAACAGCCAAGCAGCCGGTCGTTCTGCTTGGGGGTGGCGCGGCCGACCATGGTGAGGCTGCCCGCGCGCTGGTCGAGGCACTGGATGCCCCCACCACCTGCACCGTCAATGCCAAGGGTCTGCTGCCGAAGGGTCATCCACTGGCGCTGGGCTCCACCCAGTCCCTGGACCCTGTGCGCAAGCTGGTACGAGAGGCGGACGTGGTACTGGCCATCGGCACAGAGCTTGGCGAGACCGACTATGACGCGGTCTTCGACGGTAACTTCAGGATCGACGGTCGTTTGATTCGCGTCGACATCGATGCCGAGCAGCTGCAACGTAACCACCTTGCGCACCTTGCCATCGTCAGCGACGCCGGGCGTTTCATGCAGGCGCTGCTCGAGCGTATTTCTATCCCATCGGCCACCCCATCAGCCACCCCAGCGGCCGCCGCGACGCCGACGCCAGGACAGCAGCGGGTGGCGGACATCCAGCGTCAGCTCGCCCCCGAGTGGCCGCCTGCCTGGCGCACCCAGCAACGCGTGCTCGAGCTGGTCCAGCGCACGCTGCCAGGCGCTATCGTCGTGGGAGATTCGACCCAGCCGGTCTACTCGGGCAACTTCCTCTACGAGGCCGAGTCGCCGCGCAGCTGGTTCAATTCATCAACCGGCTACGGCACCTTGGGCTACGGCCTTCCCGCCGCCATCGGCGCCAAGCTGGCCGCTCCCAACCGCCCCGTCGTATCGCTGATCGGTGATGGGGGCATCCAGTTCACCCTGCCGGAACTGGCCTCGGCGGTGGAAACCAAGACGCCCATCGTCATCCTGCTGTGGAACAACCAGGGCTACGGCGAGATCAAGCGTTATATGCAGGAGCGGGAAATTCCCACAATAGGGGTGGATATCTATACGCCTGACCTGGTGGCCATCGCGCGGGGCTACGGCTGCGAGGCCCATACCGCGACCGGCCTCGACCACCTTGAGCGTCTGCTGCAACAGGCCAAAGAGGCCGACGGCCCGTGGTTGATCGAGGTGCGTGAAGAGGGCGACTTTGCCTGATCATCCGCTCTTGCAGGCTAACCATCAGCCTGTTGGATGGAAGACAGCAGCCAGTGGCTAAAGGCCTCGATGCGATGATCGGGATGCCGTCCGCGTGGCGTCACCACGTAGTAGTTGCCGATCATCAGAGGTGTCGTGGACGCCGCCACCAACCGCCCATCGGCCAGCTCCTGGTCCACGAAGTAGTCAGGTAGCACGGTGGCTCCCACCCCGTGCAACGCGGCATCCAGCACAAAGCGAAAGTGCTCGAAGCGCTGCCCCGGCAGCGCTTCGATCTGCTCCCCACTGAGCCCAGCCGCCTCCAGCCAGAGAAAGGTCGAGGATAGCCGTGCCGAGCTGACGCAGGTGTGGTGAATCAGCGGGTAGCGGAGCAGTTCTTCGGTGTGATCGATCACGCCATAGCGGTCGCGCAGCGTGGGCGTACATACCGCCACCAGCGAGCACGGCATCAGCAGTCGGCACTCCAGATCGGGCCACTGCCCATCCCCATAGAGAATCGCCACGTCGAAGCCATCTCGGCGTTCATAGAGCCGCCTCAAGTCATTCATGATTTCGATCTGAATGTCCGGATGGCGCTGCTGAAACGCCGGCAACCGTGGCAACAGCCAGCGCATGGCGAAGGAGGGCTCTGCTCCCACATGGCACTGCCCCGACCAGCGCGCCAGCAACTTTGCTGTAGCGGCTTCGATCTGCTCCATGGAAGGGGAAATTTCACGCAAGTAATCGGCACCTTCACTGGTCAGCTCTAGCCGTTGACGCACCCGCCGAAACAGCTCGCAACCGAGCATCTCTTCGAGATTTCGGATCTGACGACTGACCGCGCTTTGGGTCAGACTCATCTCTTCCGCCGCCCGGGTCATGCTGAGATGACGTGCGGTTGCCTCGAAGCAGGCGAGAGACACCATGGTGGGCAGTTGACGGGCCACGAAAGTTCATTCCATTTGCGCATGACATGTGAAGAATAAATCGTTATTCGGTTCCCGCCAAGCTTCCTAGACTGATACTCGACAACAACGAATAAACTGGTAACCACATGCACGATATCCCCGAAATAAAAGCGCATTCCGGTGGACTTTTTCAGATATTACGTCAGTATCGTCGCTCCCAACTGCTAAAGTTCCTCCTGCCGACCCTCCTCGGTATTCTGCTGTTTCTGACTCCCGTCTTTGTCGATGGCCGCATCACGGTGATGATTGCCTTCATCGTCGACATCATCAACGCCGTGATCAAACCCATCATGGTGGAAGGTACGGTACTGGTCACCGTCATCCCCACCATCGCCACCGTGGTGGTCAGCCTGACGACGCTGAAGCACAACCAGAACAGGTTCATCCAGCTGTTCAATCCTGGCCCGGTGTGGACGCTGGTACGCGTTACCGGCGCCATTCTGATGGTCATGGTGTACTTCCAGTGGGGCCCTGAGTGGATCTGGCACCGCGACACCGGAGGCGTGCTGCTGTACGACGTGGGCCCCGTGGTGGTGGCGATCTGCCTGCTGTCTTCGGTGCTGTTGCCGCTGCTGACCGACTACGGGCTGATGGAGTTCGTCGGCAGCCTGCTGAGCCGTGCGTTCGAGCGCCTGTTCGGCCTTCCCGGCCGCTCCGCGGTGGATAGCCTGGCGTCCTGGCTGTCATCATCGAGTGTCGGCATCATTCTGACGACGCAACAGTACCGCAACGGCTTCTACTCCATGCGTGAAGCCTGCATCATCTCGACCAACTTCTCGATCGTCTCCCTGGCCTACGCGTACCTGCTGATCAAGCTGATCGGTCTCGAGCAGCATTTCCTGATCTGGTACGCCAGCGTTGCCGTCACGGGCTTCGTCTGCGCCCTGATCATTCCGCGCCTGCCTCCCTTGTCACGCAAGCCTCACTCCTACTTTCCACCAGAAGGCCAGCAACAGGTGCAAGACCGCCAGACAGGAGAAAGCCTGTTGGCCCTGGGCGTGCGTCGCGCGGTGGAGCGCGCCGAGCACGCTGCTTCCCCGCTGGAGCTGGTCAAGCGTGGCCTGCATGTCGGCGGCGACATCATCATCACGATATACCCGGCGATGATGGTCATCGGCTGTACGGGGCTTGCACTGGTGCAGTTCACCGATATCGTCCACATCCTCTCGCTGCCGCTGGTACCGCTGCTCGACCTACTGGCACTGCCGGAAGCTGAACAGGCAGCGCCCGCGCTGCTGGCGGGCCTGATCGACAGCATCATGCCGTCACTGCTGGGGGCTGGCATCGAAAGTGAAGTCACCCGCTTTGTCCTGGCCGGTGTCGCTGTCAATCAGATCGTGTTCTTCACCGAAGTGGCCATCGTGCTCGTCAGAGCCAACATCGGCCTGAGCCTTCTGGACCTGGTGTGGATCTATCTGCTGCGGGTGCTGGTGTCCTTGCCGGTGCTGTCACTGCTCGGCCACCTGCTGCTCGGTTGACGAAAACGGCACGGTGGCCCCCAGCACCGTGCCCATCCCCACGCTGTCACTACACGCGTCGGTACTTGTGAACGTCAGGGGCCTCACGGCCCCTTGTCGATGATTACCTTCAGGAAATCGATGTCATGGCGAATGCCGCACCACTTTCCGCCCCTCACATGGGCAGCGAGCTTCCACAGGCTGACCTGGTCCTTACCAACGGCCGTATCTATACCGTCAATGAGGCCCAGCCCTGGGCCCAGGCAGTCGCCATTGCCAATGGGCGTTTCCTCGTGGTGGGTGATGACACCGACGTTGCCGCAACCATCGGCCCCCACACCCGGGTGGTGGACCTGAAAGGTCGCTTTGCCATGCCTGGTCTGTATGACATGCATACCCATCCGGATCTTGCGCTGGCCCCTGACTATGCCGGCTATCTGGATGTGGGCATCGAGGACCCGACGCCCGCCCAGGTCCGGCAGGCGATCCTCGACTATGCCGAGCAGACGCCCGAAGGCTGGATCTACGGCGCCTATTTCGTCCGCTACACCTTCAAGCAGGCCGGGCTGACGGCGGACCGCCACTGGCTCGACAGCGTCATTGCCGACAGGCCGGTGGCCATTCTCGATCGCTCATGGGGTTGCATGCTGGCCAACTCCAAGGCGCTGGAACTGGCGGGCATCACGGCAGACACCAGCGACCCCCGCCATGGCTACATCGAGCGCGACAGCATCAGCGGAGAACCCACCGGTATTCTGGTCGACGGCGCCTACGCCATGATCCATGCCGCCATGCCGCCGACACCGGCCCAGGCGCTCTACCGCGCCTACCGCGATGGGGTGCATTTCCAAAGCTCACGCGGGGTGGTCGGCACCAAGTACGTGCACGTCTGCGAGCATCGGCTGGATGCGCTCAAGCGTCTGGATCAGGAAGGCCGCCTGACCGCACGGGTCGAAGCCGCCATCAGCTGGCAGGATGACATCTTCCCGGTCAAGCGTCGCTGGGAGCTGCTGGCCGGTGAGCGCCACTTCTATCGCAGCGCCAGACTCAACGCCAACGCGGTCAAGTTTCACTTCGACGGCACCCATGAATCCCGTTCGTCCTATCTGTCGAGCCCTTGGCCCGGCGAGAAGGACTGGCAAGGGCATCTGAACCTGACCCCCGAGCACGTCTGCGACATGATCGCCGACATGGATCGCCGAGGCATTCGAGTCATCGCCCACTGCACCGGCGATGGCGCCTCAGATATTTTTCTCAACGCCATCGCCGAAGCCAAGCGTCGTAATGGCGGCCTGCGCATGCGCCACCAGTGCGCCCACAGCACCACCCTGCTCGACGCCAATCTGCCGCGCTTCGCCGAGCTGGATGCGATTGCCGAATTCTCGCCGGTGGGCTGGTTCCCCTCATCGTTCGCCTACGCACGTGCCGTGTTCGGTGAGCAGCGCATGCAGCGCGCCTACAACTTTGCCGGCGTGTTGCAGGCAGGCGGTGTCGCGGTGATGGGCACCGATTGGCCGGTCTCGAACCCGGACCCCTGGATCGGGCTGGAAGCCATGGTCACTCGCGCCAATCCCTGGTCACAGGACAACGAGACCTTCCACGGCACCCCCATCAGCCTGGAGCAGGCCATCCGCGTGGCGACCCTCAATGGCGCCTACGCCATGGGCATGGAGCACCAGGCCGGCTCCATCGAGGTTGGCAAGTCCGCCGACCTGATCGTGCTGGACCGTAATCTGTTCGAGGTGCCCGCCCGTGGCGGCATTCATGCCACCCAGGTGGAGTGGACGCTGCTGGAAGGTCGCCCGACCTGGGACGCCGCAGGTGACTTCCAGCAGAGCGAGCTCGAAGCCGTGTGGACTCAGCCGCCGCCGGCGTTCTGAGACACCACGTTGCGATGACTAAAGCCTAACGCCCAGGAGACGACCCATGGCATCTTCACTCCCTGTCGTTCCCGTTACCTTGATCACCGGGTTTCTCGGGGCGGGAAAGACGACCCTGCTCAACCACCTGCTGCATGCCACCAGCGGTCGGCGCGTCGCGGTGATGGTCAATGACTTTGGCGCCATCAATATCGACAAGGACTTGATCATCAGCGAAACCCAGACCACCGTCAGCCTGGCCAACGGCTGCATCTGCTGCACGGTGGAGGGCGATCTTATCGATCAGCTGACGGGACTGCTGAACATGCAGGCAGGCCGCCCGGAGCACATCGTGATCGAGGCCAGCGGTGTCTCCAATCCGACCAAGATCGCCAATACGCTGCGCTACCCGATCTTTCGTGACAGGGTCACCATCGACAGTATTCTCACGGTGGTCGACGCCGAACAGTTCGATCGCCTGGATGGCGATATGGCGAGACTGGCCACGGAGCAGCTGGATGTGGCCGATATGGTGATACTGAACAAGACCGATCTGGCCAGCGATGCGCAGATCGACGCCTTCGAGCGCCGTTGGCTCTACCCGGGAGTTCGTCTATACAAGACCCAGCGGGGACAGGTGCCGCTCTCGATGGTACTGGGCGTCGATGTGGGTCAGCGCCCCATATCGCTGCGGGCGATGCCATCATCCCCCGGTGGCCTGGTCGCTCCACGCCAGGGCGCCGGCGAGGACCATGCCGCCCGTTTCACCAGCACCCATTGGACCAGCCATTATCCCGTCCGGCTGCAGGCGCTGCGAGAAGCGCTGCGCGCACTGCCTACGTCCATCTACCGGGCCAAGGGGATCTGCTATCCAGAGGAGATGAACGGTCGCGCGGTAGCGGTGCACCTGGTCGGCAGCCGTATCGATATAGCGCCCCTTGGAGACAGTGGTTTGGCAGATACCTCCATGGCAGAAAGTACCTTGGCAGATACCTCCATGGCAGACGCCTGCAGCCGCCTGATCATGATCGCCCCGCTAGGAGGCATCGACCCGCTGACGCTGCAGGAAACGCTGGATGCTTGCGTGGTGTGGCCAACCTACATAGAAAAGGCCCACCACGATGCGCGTCCACAAGCGTCCGTGACACAGGACATGGCCCCACCAACGACCTATCAGGACGGGAATACCGAGTATGCGTGAACAGCGCTGCCCGCTGCTGCCAGCGGTGCATGGAGTGGAACGAACCCTGACCAGCTTTCATTTCGGTGAAGGAGCTCGCAAGGCCTACCTGCAGGCCAGCCTGCATGGCGATGAAATTCCCGGCATGCTGGTGCTCCACCACCTGCGCCAGCTGATCGCCGACGCCGAAGACAGCCACCTGCTGCGCGGGGAGATCGTCCTGGTCCCGGTGGCCAACCCCATCGCCCTGGGCCAACGCCTGATGCACGATGCCATGGGCCGCTTCGACTTCACCACCGGCCTCAACTTCAATCGTGACTATCCGGATCTGGCCACCCCCCTGATGGCGGCGCTGAAAGGGCAGCTCGGCCCTTCCCCCCAGGACAACCGCCGGATCATCCGCCAGGCCCTGGCAGGGGCCATCGACAGGCTGCCCTGTGACAGCGAAATCCGGTCACTCAAGCAGGCCCAACTGCGTCTGGCCCATGACGCCGATCTGGTGCTGGACCTGCACTGCGATGCCCAGGCGATTGTTCATCTGTATCTGGAAGCCCCCTACTGGCCACAGCTCGAGCCGTTGGCCCGCTATCTGGGCGCCGAGGCCATGTTGCTGGGGACAGGCACAGGATCCTTTTCCTTCGACGAGGCCTGCGGCCAGCCCTGGTGGCGGCTGGCCAACCACTTTGAGGATCGCTTCCCTGTTCCCGCGGCCTGCGTAACCGCCACCGTGGAACTGCGCGGAGAGCAGGACGTAGACCACGACACCGCACGGGCCGATGCCATTGCCCTGTATCGCTACCTGGTCCAGCAAGGCTTCATCGCTGACGAGATTCCCCCGGCGCCCGCCTTGAAGGCCGAGCCCACCCCCTTCCAGGGCGTGCTGACCGTCAAGGCGCCGGTGGCGGGAGTGGTGGCCTTTCATGTGGCCCCCGGGGATCGCGTTGACGTCGGCCAGCGATTGGCGGATCTGGTCGACCCACTCACGGCGGAAGTGACGCCGGTGGTCAGCGCCAGTCAGGGCGTCGTCTACATGCGCACATCCAGTCGCTATCTGCCCCCCGGAGCAGAACTGTGCAAGATCGCCGGAAAAACCCCGCTGGACCAGGGGGGGCAGGTATCCGCCTGACGCGCTCAGGACACCCGATGGGTCCCATGACCTCACAGCATTTACGCCAGACCATTGACACCAGATCGTCTACGCCAGGCACTCGCCAAAGCCTGGCTCAATAGCTCAGGAGCTTTGCATGAAATATTCCTCATTGGTGGGCCGTATCGCCGGCGAGACCGTTACCGCCTGGGACATCCACTTCGCGGCCTGTGACGCCGCCGAACGGGGTGAAGACGTCATCGTGCTGAGTATCGGCGACCCCGACTTCACCACCGACCCCCGCATCATCGAAGCCGCCGTGGAGGCGCTGGCGGCTGGCGATACCCACTACACCCCAGTGACCGGACGAGAAGAGGTGCGCCGTGCCATCGCCGCCAAACAGCGCCGCCTCCAGGGCACGCCGGTCTCCGCCGATGAGGTGACGCTGGTGGCGGGGGCACAAAATGGGCTGTTCGCCACCGCCCTGTGTCTGTTTGAACACGGCGACGACGTGCTCGTCCCCGAACCCATGTACCTGACCTATGCCGCCAGCCTGCAGGCGTCCGGGGCACGCATGGTGCCCATCGCCCAGCATGCCGATGACGACTTCCGGCTGACCCGAGAGGCGATAGAAGCGGCGCTGACGCCCAACACTCGCGGCATCGCCTTTGCCACGCCCAACAATCCCACCGGCAACGTCTACCGCCCGGAAGAGCTCGAGGCAATCGCCGAGGTCGCGCGGCGCCATGACCTGTGGGTGATCTCCGACGAGGTCTACGGTCAGCTGACCTACGACTGCGACCATCAAAGCATTGCCAGCCTGCCGGGTATGCAGGAGCGGACCATTGTCATCAACAGCCTGTCGAAATCCCATGCCATGACCGGTTGGCGTACCGGCTGGGTGGTGGGACCGAAGACGCTGATCGGGCATCTGGATAACCTGCTGCTGAGCATGCTGTATGGCCTGCCAGGTTTCGTTCAGCAGGCCACTCTGCGCGCCCTGGAGCTGGACGACGACATTGTCGACCAGGCGCGCGAGGTCTATCGGCGCCGCCGGGCGATTGTGATGGAGGGTCTGGGACAGTGCTCGCGGCTTGGCATCAAGGCGCCCGAGGCGGGTATGTTCATGCTGGTGGACATCCGCGAGACGGGGCTTTCGAGCATCGACTTCGCCTGGCAGCTGTTCCGCAGCACCGGAGTCTCGGTACTGGATGCGGAAGCCTTCGGCAGCAGCGCCAAAGGCTTCGTGCGGCTATCCTTCGCCGTGTCCGAGGCGCAGCTTGAAGACGCCTGCCAGCGCATTGCACGCTTCGTGGATGGACTGCCGACGAGCGCAAACCAAGCTAACGCAATGCAGCTGTAGCGTCGCATTACCTGCCTTTCCGGCATGACGGCAAGCTCTGGAGGCCATTGCAGGATCAGCATGATCTCGACGGCGGCCTCCAGAGACCTTCATGGTTTTATCTGGACTCCCTCGCTAGCGCGGAATCACCCCATCAACGCTGGCTGCCGACGTCCAGCACCAGCTTCCCCACGTGATGCTTTTCCTGAAAGCGCTGCTGCGCCGTAGCGATGTCATCAAGCGTAAAGGTTGCTGCCACCAGGGGGGCAACCTGCCCCTGCTCGATACGCTCGACCAGGTTGCCGAAGACCTCCTCAGCCAACACGGTACAGCCCAACAGGCTGAGGTCCTTGAGGTAGAGCGTGCGAACGTCCAGCTCCACTAGAGGGCCCGCGATGGCGCCCGCAACAGCGTAACGTCCCCCCGGGCGCAGCACGTTCAAATACTCAGGCCATTGCTCACCCGCTACCAGATCGATCACTACGTCGACGCTATTCGCAGCGACATGCTCAGACAACGGCTGATCCCTCAGTACGATCTGGTTGGCACCCAGCTCACGCAGGATCTGCGCCTTGCCCTTCCCGGTCATGGCGATTACATCAGCTCCTCGGGCCTTGGCCAGCTGGACCACTGCAGACCCCACACCTCCGGAAGCCCCTGTCACCAGGACCTTGTCGCCTTCCACTACCTGGGCCCGGGTCAACATGTTTTCCGCGGTGGAGTAGGAACAAGGGAAGGACGCCAGCTCAACGTCGGAGAGCGCACTCTCGATACGGTAGGCATGTCGAGACGCCACCTTGGTGAACTCTGCAAAACCGCCATCACATTCCGAACCGAAGTACCAAGGAGCCGCCAGTTCCTGTCCAGCACTCTCGCGGACACAAGGTTCAATCAACACTCTCTCGCCCACCCGCGAGTCGTCGACACCACGACCTACCGCGACGATCCGGCCACACACATCAGCGCCCTGAATACGCGGGAACCGCAGAGGCTGACCAGACCAGCTGGCATCTTCGCTGTCACCGTCACCCTTGGAGTACCAGGCAAGGCGCGTATTAATATCGGTGTTGTTGACCCCGGCAGCCGCTACCTTGATCAGCACCTCTCCAGGGCCAGGCTGAGGCACCTGAAGGTCTTCACGGTATACCAGCATCTCAGGGCCGCCATGGCCCAGCAGCTGAACGCCTTTCATCATGTGGCATGGAACATCGTTCATCAGACATCTCCCAACAGTCGTCGAGCGGCTCGCTGGGCCGCGTGGATGGCAGCATCACCCTGAGTGGGCCAGGCACTGGAGGCACCTTCGTGGAGCAAAAACAGTTCTGCCGCCAGGTCAGGCCTGCCGCTGGCACTGCCCATCAGTTCACGCACCTCTCGCTTGTGGCGCATGACCGAGTCGGTGATGTGGACGTTGCCGGGAAACGCCGCAAAGGCACTCATCGACATACAGCCGTGGGGAGCATTGTCGGCCATCCACCTCCCTAGCCGATCAAACAGCACACAGACTGCTTCCGCCCCCGGAGCGGGCAGCGACTGTGACAGCAGCGCCAGATACCGCGCGTGTCGGTGATCCAGCGCGCCGATGACCATGGCCTCCTTGGAAGGGAAGTGCCGATACAAGGTCCTCAAGCTGACGCCCGAGGCAATCTTGAGCTCCGGCACGCTGGGCTCGGCGAAGCCACGCTGACTAAAGGCGGTTTCCAGCCCTTCGGCAATCTGTTCTCGATTCATGCACTGTCCTGGAGAAGGTGGTAGCGGCGCTACCTACTCTTCGTGGTAGAAAGAATGTTCTACCTTTAAGAGTAGAACATTCTTTCTACCCAAGGCAACCCATCGCGTTAGCGCCTGACGTCCAGCGGTGTAGCGGCGTCGGCAGCATTTGCGACCTTGCGGCGAAGCTTTGCCGTCTAGGGACACGAACTTTGCGCTGACGCGTGACAAACCTTAGGGTTTTCACCACGTCATTGCGCATTATCCGTTCGATATTGCTAACCATCGGGAGTTACTCCATGGAAACCTCCAATCCTGCCGGGAATTCCGGCAAAGAGCGCCGTTTTTTCGGCCATCCCTGGCCACTGGCCACCCTGTTCGGCATGGAGGTGTGGGAGCGCTTCTCTTTCTATGGCATGCAGGCGATCCTGCTGATCTACCTGTACTACGAGGCCAGCCGTGGTGGCCTAGCGATGGATCAATCGGTGGCCATCGGCATCGTCGGCGCTTACGGAAGCTCGGTGTATCTGGCAACCATTCTTGGTGGCTGGTTAGCCGACCGGGTCTTTGGGGCTGAGCGCACCCTGTTCTACTCCGGCATCGTGGTCATGCTCGGCCATATTGCCCTGGCGATCCTGCCAGGGGTCTACGGCGTCACAGCAGGCCTGATGCTGGTCGCTTTGGGCAGCGGTGGGGTCAAGGCCACCTGCTCGGCGCTGGTGGGCGCGCTCTACGAAGCGGGCAGTCCCAAGCGAGACGCAGGGTTCTCGATCTTCTATCTGGGCATCAATATCGGTGGCTTCGTCGGCCCTCTGCTGACCGGGCTGCTACAGCAAAAGGCCGGTTTTCATGTCGGCTTCGGTATCGCAGCGGTCGGTATGGCCATCGGTCTGGCCCAGTACACCGCGGGTCGCAAGGGCCTGCCGGATGACCAGAAGGTCGCCCCGAACCCTGTCGCGCCCACGACCCTCAAACGCTATCTGGTCATGGCGGTGATCGCGATCACCGTTCTGGTCGTAGCCACCCTGGGCGGGCTGGTACGCGCCAACAACCTGTCCGAAGTGATGCTGGCCATCATTGCCGTCGCCACTGTCGCCTACTTCGCCACCATCCTGCGCTCGTCACAGGTCACCCGCGAAGAGCGCAGCCGAGTCTTGGCCTTTATCCCGCTGTTTCTGACCAGTGCCGCCTACTGGGCGCTCTACAGCCAGTCCTATACCGTGATCACTGCCTTCTTCGACCAGCGCGTGGATCGCGTCGTGTTCGGTTGGGAGATTCCCGTTGGCTGGCTGGTATCGGTACAGGCGCTGACCATCATTCTGTTCTCCGGTGTCTTTGCCTGGCTGTGGACGACGCTAGGCAAACGCCAACCCTCGTCTGCCGGCAAGTTCGTCATTGCCATGGCCATCATCGGTGCGACCTTCCTGGGGTACCTGCCGTTTCTCGGTGAGGACGGTTCGAGCATGCCCCTGATCATGCTGGTGCTGTTGCTGCTGGGCTTCACCGCCTCTGAACTGTGCCTGTCCCCCATTGGCCTCTCGGTGACCACGAAACTGGCGCCGCGCTCCTTCCAGACTCAGATGATGGCGCTGTTCTTCCTGTCGTTGTCACTTGGCTTCGCTGCCGGCGGCAAGCTGGGCGCTTTCTATACCGAGGACAGCGAAGTCGGCTACTTTATCGCCATGGCGGCGATTGGCGGGGGTAGCGCCCTGCTGCTGGCTCTTTGCCTGCCCTTCATCCGCCGGGCGGTGCGCGGCGCCGACTGAGTCTGCCCTCGCCCCGCCCCTGCCACAGGGGACACACTCCGCACACGACGTACCAGGCGGCCATCGCCGCCTGGTTGTTGCATCGATTCACGACGCAGGAAACCAACATGCCGACCGACCACGCCATCCAGGGCCTGCATATCACCGACCATAGACTGACCGTGCCCGTTGACTGGTCCCACCCGGACAACGGCGACACCCTCAGCCTGTTCTATCGCGAGGTCTCTGCCGCACAGCGTCAGGATGAGGATCTGCCACTGCTGGTGTTTCTCCAGGGGGGGCCGGGGGGCAAGTCTCCCCGCCCCACAGCCCATGGGCCTGGCTGGCTGCACGAGGCGCTGAAGCACTACCGGGTGATCCTGCCGGATCAGCGGGGTACGGGGCGTAGCTCGCGTATCACCGGCGACATCATGGCCGCCTTCCACGATGCCGAAGCCGCTGCAGACTATCTGGCCTGCTTCGATGCCCACGCGGTCGTGGCGGATCTCGAGCACCTGCGCAAGACTCGCTATCAAGGGGCGCGCTGGGCGACGCTGGGCCAGAGCTACGGCGGTTTCCTTACACTGACCTACCTGTCCTATGCGCCTCAGGGACTCGAGAGGTGCTATATCACCGGCGGGCTCCCTGCCATCGAAGCCGACCCCGACGAGGTCTATCGACGTACCCATCGGCGGGTGGCGGCCAAGCTGGACGCTTATCTGGCGCGCTTTCCGGCTGACAAGGACCAGCTCGATGCCATCGCCGATCACCTGCTCGACCACGATGTGCGCCTGCCCAATGGTGATCCGTTCAGCGTCCGCCGCTTGCAGAGCCTGGGCCTGATGCTCGGCATGGGTGACGGTGCCGAGCGCCTGCACTGGTTGCTGGAAGAAGCCTTCAGCGATGATGACCGTCGCCACCTCAATCATCACTTCCTGGTGGAGGTGATGACGCTGACCGGGTTTGACGAGAACCCGCTGTTTGCCGCCATTCACGAGAATATCTACGCCCGCCCCGAGGGCTCCTGCGACTGGTCCGCCGAACGCCAGCGAGGCGATATCTTCGACGAAACGCGGCGTCCGCTCAGCTTGACCGGCGAGATGATCTACCCCTGGATGTTCGACGACATCCAGGCCCTCAGGCCGTTTCGCGACGCCGTACACCGGTTGGCACAGCGCCGCCTGTCCCATCCCTTCTACGATCGCCACCAACTGGCCGCCAACCAGGTCCCGGTGATGGCATTGATTTACTTCGACGACATGTACGTGGACGCCGAACTGTCGTTGGCCACCGCCAAGGCCATTCCCCACCTGCGCTACTGGATCACCAACGAGTACGAACACGATGGCCTGCGCCAGGATCCGACGGTGCTGCGCCGCCTGATGTCGATGGCTGAGGGATGAGGGATGAGGGATGACTGCGCTAGACCGTGTGCTGGCGATGAGGTGGCAATTCGCGTAAGAGTATCGGCACACAGAGACAGATAAATGACCATCGCGTCAGCGCTGCTCACACGCTCGAAAGGACACCGACAATGACAACGACTCCACGGCACGCCCCCTCGGCGGGTAATCCCTTCAAGGTCGCGATGGCCGAGGGTCATCATCGCATCGGCCTGTGGCTATCGCTGGGCGATCCGTATTGCGCTGAAATGTGCGCCAGTGCAGGCTTTGACTGGCTGCTGATAGATGGCGAGCACGGCCCCAATGACCTGCGTTCACTGCTTTTCCAACTGCAGGCGGTGACGGCCGCCGGTGGCCACCCGGTAGTAAGAGTGGTGCAGGGCGAAACGGCATTGATCAAGCAAGTACTGGATATCGGTGCACAGACCTTGCTGGTGCCCATGGTCGACACGGCGGAGCAAGCCCGCGCCATCGTGGCGGCCACCCGCTACCCTCCACAGGGCATCCGCGGAGAAGCCTCACCCATCGTTCGCGCATCCCGCTGGGGCGCCCGTACGGACTATCTTCAGCACGCCAATGACGAGGTTTGCCTGCTGGTTCAGGCGGAAAGCGTAACAGCGCTGGATAACCTCGAAGCCATCTGTGCCGTGGATGGTGTCGATGGCGTATTCATCGGTCCCGCTGATCTGGCTGCCTCCATGGGGCATCTCGGCAATGCGTCCCACCCCGAGGTGCAAGCAGCCATCGACACCGCCATCACGCGGGTCAAGCACAGCGGCAAAGCTGCCGGTGTGCTGACCGGTGACCCGGATCAGGCCAGGCACTACCTGGCCCTTGGTGCCCAGTTTGTAGCGGTCGGGCTGGACGTCAGCCTGCTGATGCAAGCGGTACGACAGCGGGCGGCTGATTTTTCGCTCGGCCCCGCTTCCCCCTCTTCCGCCGATGGTCCCTACTGACGTTCGCAGGAGTCCTGACGGCTACCATTCGCCGCCGCCACGCTCCAGGGCGGCGGCGATGGCCTGGGGAATGGGCTGGCCGGTGCGCTCGCTGGCGAACAGGTACTCGCCGGCAGGGTTGACCTCGAGAAAGACGTGACGTCCCTCGGGTGTGACCCTTAGGTCGATGGCGCCGTAGGCCAGGCCGAAGGCCTTCATCAGCGCCCTGAGGCCTGTCTCCACCTCGGCGGGCAGGGTATAGGCAAACACCCTGGCGCTGCCCACCCCGCTGCGGTAGTCGACCTCATACTGAGGTTCGCTTTCAAAGGCGGTGGCGAACATCTCGCCGGCCACGGCGGTGACCCGAATATCCAGCGCCAGCGGGATATATTCCTGGAAGATCACCGGGGCCAGGCGCACAGCATCGAGCTGGGCGAACTCGGCCTCACCGACCTTCAAGGTCTCTCGCGGGGCCTCGACGATATTGCGAAAGGCCTTGCGCACCACGCCACCCTCCAGGTGTCGGCCGACAAATTCCGCGGCGGCCTCCGGACGGTTGGTAATCAGGGTATCGGGTATCTCCAGCCCCAGCCGGTGGGCCAGTCGATGTTGAGCAAGCTTGCGCTGGGCACGCTCGTCGGCCAGAGGATCATTCATCCAGAAGCCCTCCATGGCGTACCACAGGCCCTGAACCGCTTCCTGAGTTTCAGACCAGGCGAACAGGCGCTCGGTGCCATCGCCCAACGCCGGGTCCAGGTCGAAGGGGCGCAGACGTCGATTCCACACCGAGCGCACCTCATCCAGTGCCACACGCCGACCATCAGGCAGCGTCAACCACAGGCTGTCGCCGCTGGCACCGGCGTAGGCGAGAATGCCAAGCCGTTGGGGAAAGTCGGCGACGTCGATGACGTCCACCGGTGAATGCAGATGTTCCAGCACACGCTCGACGTGGGTGTTGTCGGCAAAGGACAGGATCAGAATCATGGAAAGCTCCCATGGACAATGAGGCCGCTACGTGAAACATGGCGGGCGCCAGGGTGACGCTCGCCATGTGAACGGGAGCTACTGGCCGCCAAGTTGGAGGTAGGCTTCCCAGGCCTGCTGCCAGGCCATCATCCCCTGCTGATCGAGCATGCCCATCTGGTGAAGCTGAGCGTAGTACGCCAGCATTTGCGCGTACTCAGCGAGCAGCGCCTGACCATTGTCTGCACCGTCACTGGTGGGCGGCTTCAATGACGCTCCGGCAGGAGGCTGGCCGGTCGCCAGCACGAAGGGCTGCAGCGGCGTGCCAAGCTGCACCGGCATGGCGGGTTGCACCGGTACACTGCCCCAGCCGCCGGGCTGCGGATTCTCGAAGGACTGCTTGCCGCCCTCGAGCAGGGCCTTGCCAGGGGCTTCGTAGACCTGCTTGGGGGGATCCAGCGGCTTGATCTTGCCAGGGTCGACGCCTGGATCCTTGGCCAGGTCCTTGGGCTTGTCCTTGGCCAGGTCCTTTGGCAACTCCTTGGGTTTTTCCTTGCTGAGCTCCTTCGGCGGCTCCTTGATACCGTCCTTCAACAGATCCTTGCCACCATCCTTCGGTCCCTCCTTGGGAAAATCCTTGATCACCTCCTTCGGGCGATCCTTGGGCAGCTCCTTGCCGGTTTCCTTGGCCGGGTCCTTGATCGGGTCCTTGGCCAGCTCCTTGACGATCTCCTTGGTCAGCTCCTTGGGGCTGTCCTTGGGCGGGAACTTGGGCAATACCGGCGTACAGGACACCGTCTCGCCGATGGCGCTGCGGGGTCCGTCCAGGCAGGCCTGCATCCGTGCCACCTGGCCTTCGGTGAACATCACCATGGTGTCGTCATCGACGTAGTCCATGTAGTTCATGAACATGTCGCCGTTGGGACCGTTGTCGCAGGACACCTTGGGGAAGGTGGGCTTGCCCACGTTGGCGCCGCCTTGGTTGGGCGTATCGTCGACGAAGTCGGAGCCGGAACAGCCGGTGCCATCATCCCCCCAGATATGGAACAGATTGAGCCAGTGGCCGATTTCATGGGTGGCCGTACGCCCCAGATTGAACGGCGCCTGGGCGGTGCCCATGTTGCCGAAGGCGGTGTAGGTCACGACCACGCCGTCGGTGGCGGCGGGGCCTCCCGGGAACTGGGCATAGCCGAGCAGACCTCCGCTCAGCGGGCAGACCCAGATATTGAGGTACTCATCAGAGGGCCAGCCATCCTTGCCGCCGGTGGCGTCGGCCTTGACCTTGTCATCCCCCGAGAACCCGCTGACCTCGGTCTGGGTACGGGTGATGCCGTCGGTGGCGTTGCCGTCTGGATCGGTGGTGGCCAGGGCAAACAGCAGTCTGGCATCCGCCGCCAACGGGGCGAACGGCGTCGGTACGCTGGAGATATCGGCGTTGGTCTTGCGGAAATCCTGGTTGAGGATCTCGATCTGGCTGTCGATCTGCTCTCTGGAAATGTTCTGGGTATCGGTCTTGTAGACCACGTGCACCACCACCGGTATGCGCGTGCATCCCGGACGCTGTACCATGGTGCCACGCATGGCGCGAAAGGCGTGCTCCTCGATGCGCGCCCGGCGACGGGCGTACCCTGGGTCTTCGTCAAGCAGGCGCCGGTGCAGCGCCATGGTGCCACAGCAGCGACATCCTCTTGGATGGTTCATTTCTTCAGACATGACTTGCTCCCCGCCAGCCAGGAGGCCAGCGTTGTGAGTACGGACTCATTGGCCAGCGGCAGGCTGGCCTCCTGCGGCCCCACAACGCTCTTCCCATTCGCCTCGGGCGGGTTGCGCCAGGAGCCTATCGCTTGGTGATGATCAGAATGTCCTCTTCCACTGCATCAATGTCGTAATCGCCTTCCCATCCGGGCAACGTCAGCTGCAGCTTTTGTCCTTGCTGCTGCCAATGTCCCGTGGCATCACGACAGGGCCGGTCGGATGCGCTGCCGCCGTAGCACTCGGCAGAGCCATCAGGGTGGAGGCAAAGCCGCCGACGAGGCATGCGCGACGGGGCGATCGCCGGTGAATCGGGATGACGCAGAATCATGCAGCCGTTCACTCCCTCCTCCTTCACTTCCACCCAGTCTCCGCACAGCGGCATCGTCATGGCTGCCTCCTTATGAAGTGTTGTTCTACGCTCCAGCGCGGTCATGCAGAGACCTTCGTCCCCAAGGCCCATTGCCACCCGGCGTCGAGGGACGGATGCCATTGTGCCGACGCCTGCAGACGACGGTACTGCGCCAGCAGCGCCTGCCGGTGGGCCTCGAAGTGACGCCACGGGTCCCCCCGATGATGGCGCTCGTCGCCGCGGCAAACACATAGCGGCAGCGGCGCGGGGGGCTGCATCGACGACCGTAGCCCGGCGCGTTCGGCCACAAAGGCCAGGTTCATGCTGATGATCTTCATCGCATAGTCGATATCGACCGTGGCCAGCACGTCACCAGGCCCATGGATATTGGCGTTGGCTCCATCGGCACCTTCAATGGTCAATACCGCCGGAATGCCCGCATCAATAAAGGGCACATGGTCACTCGCGAAGGGATTCAGCGAGACCTGCAGCTCAAGATCGGTAAACTGCGCTCCCGCGGCGCTGAGTCCATCGATCATGTCCTGGCTGAGCGGCGCGCCTTCCAGCAGGACGGCTTGAGGCGTCGCATTGACCGAACCAATCATGTCCATATTGAGCACGCCCGCGATCCGTTGCCGCTCGCCACTCGACAGTCCCGCGACCCACTGACGGCTACCATGCAGCCCCTGCTCTTCCCCACCGAACAGGACAAAGCTGATGTCATCGTCGAACTGGCGCTGAGCCAGCACCTCGGCCATCAGCACTACCGCCGCCGATCCGCTGGCGTTGTCGTCGGCGCCCGGAGCTGGCGCCGACGGTCCTCCCTGATGATTGACGCTGTCCAGGTGCGCCACGACCAGCCAATGCCGAGGATGGGCGCCAACCCCTGCCAGCGCGGCTGCCACATTGCTACTGGTGCCCCCTGTCGGGATCGATACGGTCTGACGCGAACAGGACAAACCCGCAGCAGCAAATTGGCCTTCCGCCCAATCCGCGGCCTCGCCATAGCTGGCGCTGGTAGAATGCCGAGTGGGCCAGGACACCAGCTGTCTGATCAACTGGTCATAGCGTGAACGTGAGGCCGAACTCACCAGGGCAGTCAGCGACGTGGCGCGAGTCTCAGGGACCGCGGTGGGCTTGGCCTGATGGAACAGAACAGTGTCCTTGTTCAGCGGAAACAGGCGAAAACACGGCTCCTGATGGTCATCGAGCCCAGCGTTGATCTGACGCGCCGTGGCTCGGTCCAGGTCGACCACCAGATAGCGGCCCGCATTCAGCAGTACCGGCACGTCAGGATACTGCTGCTGAAACAGCCGGCCCTTCTGGCAGACACCGTGCAGGCTCCCTCGGGCGACATCCACCGCCTGCACGTCGGCGCTATTGCCAGTACTATCGCCAGTACTATCTCCAGTACTATCTCCAGTACTATCTCCAGTACTATCTCCAGTACTATCGCCAGTACTGTCATCAAGCGTCGCACGCAGCGCCGGCCAGCGCGCATTGGGCGCGACCAACAACTGCTGACCTCCCGCCTGCACCCGCCAGACTCCCGCTACTATCAGCGGTTTGGCGCGAGCGGAAGAAGACGTTATCGTTTGCCTCAGTATCACCTTCATGGAGTCACCCTTTGCTGCCATCAGCAGCAGGGACGATGCGCCAGAACGAGACGGTCCCGCTCACCGGCAGAACCCTCTTCAGCGGAATTAGCCGCAGCGTAATGGATTATCAAGGTAGTTGTTTCACGGCCAACCGTCTGTGGCTGCCCTGGCTCCAGCAACCTCAGGCACCTATCCGTAACTCTTTGATCATCATCGAATCATCTGAGTGAACGGATCATCCACACCGGGTGGTGTCAGTTCCCTGAGAAAAAAGTGCACAGAAAATCAGTGGGCTGGCGAGAGATGAAACTTTTTCACCTAAGGACACACCAAGCTGAGTGAAGGTCTCGTCCAGGCCAGGTCGTGCCGTTCATGTAGTAAAGCTCCGAATCTGATCAGCGATGAAATCGCCAGCCGTGCGCTCTGCGCAGGTCTTCTACCACCGGAGTACTGGCGACAAAAGGTCGGCATATTCGAGAATATTGTCATCATTGTCGCCGAGAAAGGACCCTACAGACGGTAGAACACGCCTGTTACTTGCTTTATACTTTCGTCGTAAATTTACGATCTCGACATCCCGTCGGGATCGTTTTCGTTTGTCGGGAGGTCCCATGGCAATCTCCATCACCAATCTTCGTGCACGGCATCCTCGCCTGGCGGAGCTCGCCCTTGCCCTTGGTGGCTTCGGCATCGGTACCAGCGAATTCGTGATCATGGGGTTGATGGAGCGGGTCGCTCAGGACCTGTCGGTCAGTTCCGCTGACGTGGGCTACGCGATTTCCGCCTATGCCCTCGGCGTGGTTGTCGGCGCTCCATTGATCTCGGCGCTGGCGGCACGGGTGCCCAGGCGTACACTGCTGATCTGCCTGATGCTGGTCTTCGCCATCGGCAATATCGCCAGCGCCCTGGCCACCAGCTTCTGGCCCTTCGTCGGGCTGCGCTTCATTGCGGGCTTGCCCCACGGCGCCTATTTCGGCGTCGCCGCTCTGGTCGCCGCCGCCGCGGTCCCGGTCGAGGAGCGGGCGCGGGCCATCAGTCGTGTCATGCTGGGTCTGACCAGTGCCATCGTGATCGGCGCCCCCCTGGCGACCTGGGCCGGTCAGTGGATGGGCTGGCAATTTGCCTTTCATGCGGTTGGTGTCATCGCCTTCCTTACCATGGGCATGATCCGGCTGTTCGTGCCGCGCCAGCCCCATGACGTCAAGGCCAGCCCCAAGCGCGAGCTGACAGCCCTGGTGAAACAGCGCGTGCTTTACACTCTGGGCGTTGCCAGCATCGGCTTTGGCGGCATGTTCTCGGTCTTTAGCTACGTGGTCCCCACCTTGCGCGCCCAGGCCGACATGCCCGAGTCCATCGGACCCTGGGTCCTGGCGATCTTCGGCATCGGTGGCATCATCGGCAACCTGGTGGGTGCACGCGCCGCCGATCGCAACTTGATGAAAGCGGTGCCCAGAATCCTGCTGTGGTGTCTGGTCGTCCAGGCCGCCTTCTACTTTGCCGCCAACAACCTATACACCGGCATACTGTTTGTCGGCCTGGTCGGCACCAGCATGGCGCTGGGGCCTGCCCTGCAGACCCGCCTGATGGACGTCGCCGGCGACGCTCAGACCATGGCGGCCTCGATGAACCACGCTGCGTTCAACTGTGCCAATGCCTTGGGTGCCTATCTCGGTGGTGTGGCCATCAAGGCGGGCGCTCCCTGGTCATCCAGTGGCCTGGTGGGTGCAGGGCTGGCGTTTGGCGGCCTGGTGGTGTTCATGCTGGGGCTGCGGGCAGAAAAACGCAGCGACGCCCGTCGTGCCGCACGGGCGCAGGCGGCCGACAACAACGCCTGAGGCGGCGACCGACCGACGATCTCGGCCGGGCACACTCCCGACCCGCTCCGCCGGGTGGTTCATACGACAGCGCCGGTCCCCTGAGGACCGGCGCTGTCGTCATGACGCCCACAAGGCAGAGGTAGCGAGTCAGCTCAGGCGACAGACCAGAAGTAGCGCACCACATGAAAGAAGATGGGCGCGGAAAAGATCACTGAATCCAGGCGATCGATAAAGCCACCATGCCCCTCGATCAGGTGTCCCCAATCCTTGATCCCGCGATCACGCTTGATCGCTGACATCACCAGCCCTCCAACGAAGCCCAGCAACGCGATCATCAGTGCCAGCAAGGCCGCCTGGAGCAAGGTAAACGGGGTCATCCAGGCAAGTCCTGCACCGACCAGGGTGGCACTCGCCACCCCACCGATAAACCCTTCAAGCGTCTTCGATGGGGACAAGCGTGGCGCGATCTTGCGCCGACCTATCAGCTTGCCCCACACGTACTGCAGCACGTCACTGAGCTGGACGACGACGATAAGAAAGGCAATCAGCAGGACATTGCGCCCTTCAAAACCGGGAATATCCAGCGTCAGCAATGCGGGCACGTGCGATACGCAGAACACGCACACCATCAAGGCCCACTGCACCTCGCTGACTCGGTCGAGAAAGCCATGGCTATCGCCCCTGATCGCGGCGACAACCGGCAGCAGCAAGAAGGCATACACCGGAATGAAGATCGAATACATGCCGTAGTACTGCTGCCAGATAAACACGTACTGCACGGGCAGCACCACGAAGAACACCAGCGCCAACGCCCAGTGATCGGCGCGTCGAGAAGGAATCAGGCTGAGAAATTCGCGCAGCGCGGAGAAGGAGGCAAAGGCGAACAGCAGCACCACGCCTGTTCGTCCGCCCAGCAGGGCGATGCCCATCAGTATCGCCATCAGCCACCAGGAACGAATACGCTGGTTGAGGTTCTCGATCACCTCGTTCTCCCCACCAGGGGAGTAACGCCTCGCCAACACGAAACCGATGGTACTCGCGACCACCAGGATGCCGGCAATCGCCGCCAGCAGCGTTCCCAGGCCTGCGGGGATCACCATGTCATTCATGCGACGCGCCTCCCTGGAGCGATGCTTCTTGCGCGTTCGGCGCCAACGCCATCAGCGACTCCTGGGCACGCGCCAGGAAGTCTGTGCGGCTCTCGTGATCAATACGCGGCAGGGGTGCCCCGTAGGTCAGGGTGCACAGCAGGGGCAGGGGAACCACCTCGCCCTTGGGCAGCACCCGGTTGAGGTTATCGATCCATACCGGTACCAGTTCGACCTCGGGATGGCGCTGGGCCAGGTGATAAAGCCCGGAACGGAACGGCAGCATGCCATCCTCACGGGTGTTACGCGTGCCCTCAGGGAACAGGATCAAGGAGTCGCCTGCTGCCAGTGCAGCGCCCATGTCTTCGAGGGGGTCTCCCTGTGGCTGCGTCGCCGTCTGGTCTGTGTTGCGTTGACGCGCGATGAGCACGCCCTGAAACACCTCATGGATCAAAAAACGGCGCAGCGGCGACGCCAGCCAATAGTCGGCCCCCGCCACCGGGCGAGTTCGCGCTCGCAGGCGCGGCGGCAAGGTGGTCCAGATCAGGACAAAGTCGCCATGACTGGAGTGATTGGCGTAATACAGCCGCTGGCGCGCTATCGGCGCGATTCCCGACCAGATTGGCCGTGGCGATGTCACCAGGCGTGCGAACAGGCGAATCAGCATGCCCGTCAATGACGCCCTCCAAGAGGGTTTCTTCATGTTCATTCCCTGTATCAGGCACCGCGTGCGAGATATCCCTCTCCGGCGTCGACGGGTGCAGCCCGGACGGCAACTGTGCCATACTTCGGGCCCTCGGTTGCCCTCATATTGCACTCTCTGTTCCGAATCCCTCAGGTGAAGACCCCGCCCATGTCCCAAGGTACGCTATTCATCATTTCCGCCCCTTCCGGCGCCGGCAAGACCAGCCTGGTGCGCGAATTGATCGAGGGCCTCGACGGCATTCAGGTATCGGTCTCGCATACGACCCGAGCCAAGCGACCGGGCGAGGTAGATGGCGTGAACTACCATTTCGTCGACATGCCGACCTTCGACGCCATGATCGACAAGGGCGACTTCTTCGAGCACGCACGGGTCTTCGACAACTGCTACGGCACCTCGCGAAGCGCCGTGGAAACCCTGTTGGCCGCAGGTCAGGACGTCATCCTCGAGATCGATTGGCAGGGCGCTCGTCAGGTCAGGGCGCAGATGCCGGACGCGGTCTCGGTGTTCATTCTGCCGCCCTCCCGGGAAGAGCTCGAGCGTCGCCTGTCGAGCCGTGGTACGGATGACCATCAGGTCGTCAGCGCGCGCATGCGTGAAGCCGTCAGTGAAATGTCTCACCATGACGAATACGACTTCCTGGTGATCAATGACGACTTCACCACGGCGCTGGACGAACTGCGTGCACTGGTCGTCGCCCAGCGCCTGGCGACCCCGCGCCAGAATCAGCGTCATGCTGCCCTGCTCGAAGCGCTGTTGACCGATACGCAGCCACACAATTGAGGTACCTCCTCACCACCACGCCGTTGGGCAAGCGGTTCGGCACTGCAACGACCGTCCAGCGTCTTGTCAGAAGCGGCGTGACTCGAGTAATCTAGCCTGTCACTTCGCAGGTGCAACCCCCGGGCGCAATCGTCGGCGGGGGCATAGTCCGTCTCGCCGACCGCGAAAGGCCAGCACCTGCCCGACACACTGTCTGTCAGATCAGGAAGGGCCCAATGGCGCGAGTTACCGTCGAAGATTGTCTGGAACATGTCGAGAACCGTTTCAAGCTGGTGATGATTTCCACCCAGCGCTCCCGTCAGCTGGCCCGCGGCTCCCGCGATGCCCTGCTGCCCTGGGAAAACGACAAGCCCACGGTCATGGCCCTGCGTGAAATCGCCGACGGCCTGATCGATGACAGCGTACTGGACGAGCCGGTCGAGGCTCCCAGCCGCTTCCGTCCCGAGTATTCTCACGCCTCGCCCTCCGAGGAATGATCGCGCCGGGGATGGCCGTTGGCCATCCCACGGGGTCCTCATCACGCAGTCGGGGCACGCCACATGTTCACCATCGACGATCTGTCTGACCGACTCGGAGGCTATCTGCCCGCCGAGGAAATCCAGCAGGTCAGGCGTGCCTTTTACTACGCTGAACAGGCCCATGACGGCCAGCGCAGGCGTTCCGGTGAACCCTATGTGACTCACCCCTTGGCGGTGGCCAATATCCTCGCCAACATGCACATGGACCATCAGAGTCTGATGGCGGCCATGCTGCATGACGTCATCGAGGATACCGGCGTCCCCAAGGAGGCCCTGGCCAGACAGTTCGGCGAGCCCGTGGCCGACCTGGTCGACGGTGTATCCAAGCTGACCCAGATCACCTTCGAGGACAAGGCCGTCGCCCAGGCGGAGAACTTCCAGAAGATGGTGCTGGCGATGTCCCAGGACATCAGGGTCATCATCGTCAAACTGGCCGACCGTCTGCACAATATGCGCACCCTCGGTGCGCTCAGGCCTGACAAGAAGCGTCGCATCGCCAGGGAAACCCTGGAAATCTATGCTCGCGTTGCCAGCCGCCTTGGCATCAACACCATTCGCGTCGAGCTCGAGGACCTGTCCTTTCAGGCTATCCACCCGATGCGGGCCGAGCGAATCAAGCGTGCCGTGGCCAGCGCCCGTGGCAATCGTCGCTCCGCCATTCGCCAGGTGCAGAACGCCTTGCAGACGCGGCTCGACGAGCACGAGCTCAAGGGCACCGTCATCGGTCGCCAGAAGCATCTGCTGTCGATCTACCGCAAGATGCGCGACCAGCGAAAGTCCTTCGCCGAGATCATGGACGTGTTCGGCTTTCGCATCATCGCCGACGATGTCGACAGCTGCTATCGCATCCTGGGCATGGTGCACAACCTTTACAAGCCGGTACCCGGACGCTTCAAGGACTACATCGCGATCCCCAAGGCCAACGGCTACCAGAGCCTGCACACGACCTTGTTCGGCACCAACGGCATGCCCATCGAAGTGCAGATCCGCACTCGTGAAATGGAAGCCATGGCCAACAACGGCATCGCTGCCCACTGGCTCTACAAGGCAGGCCAGACCTCGCATCCGATTGCCGAGGGCAGCCGTGCCAGGGCCCGCGAATGGGTCAAGGGCCTGCTGGAGATGCAGCGCCATGCCGGCGACTCCCTGGAGTTCATCGAGCACGTCAAGAACGACCTGTTCCCGGACGATATCTACGTGTTCACCCCCAAGGGCGACATCATGGAGCTGCCCCAGGGCGCTACCGTGATCGACTTTGCCTATGCGGTGCACACCGAGATCGGCAACACCTGCATCGCCTGTCGCATCGATCGTCACCTGGCGCCGCTGTCGACCCGCCTCGAAAGCGGCCAGACGCTGGAGATCATCACCTCTCCTGGCGGCAAGCCTAACCTTGCCTGGCTCAATTTCGTGGTCACGGCCAAGGCCCGCTCGGCCATTCGTCACGCCTTGAAGCACCAACAGCACACCGAAGCCGTGCAGCTTGGTCGCCGTCTGCTGACCCGGGCGTTGATGGAATTCGAAGTACACCTGGAAGATCTGGGTGACGACGTCATGGCCCGCCTGCTCAAGGAAATGGAGATCCAGAACGAGTCCGATCTGCTGGAAGCCATCGGGCTTGGCAACCGCATGACCCACGTCATCGCGCGGCGCCTGGTGGAGCTGCAGCGGGGCGAGCGGATCACGCAGAATCGCGACAGCAGCGACAGTTCCAACGTCACTATCAGCGGCGTGGAAGGCATGGTGATCAAGTTTGCGCGCTGCTGTTATCCGCTACCGGGCGATCCGATCATCGGCCACCTATCGGTGGGCAAGGGCATCGTGGTACATCGCTCCGAGTGTCGCAATCTGCAGGAGCTGAAGAGCGATCCGGAAAAGCTGTTCACCCTGAACTGGTCGGACACCATTGATGAAGATTTCCAGGTGGCACTGCGCCTGGAGGTCGAGAGTCGTCGCGGCCTGGTGGCAGAACTGGCCGGACTGGTCACCGATGCCGACGCCAACATCGAGCGCATCGGTATCGAAGAGAGAGACGCTCGTCTCTCCATCGTCAATCTGACGCTTTCTGTGCGGGATCGCATTCACTTGGCGCGCATCATCAAGCGACTGCGTAATCTCTCCCATATCGGCAAGATTTCTCGTCTCGGCAACTGACCTGGGTGGCGCCAACAGGCCATGAATCCCATGGCCGTTCGCCACGTGGCTGTCGCCATCGACATGACATCAGGAGTCAATAATGAGCAACAAGGCTGTTATCAACACCGATCAAGCCCCCTCCGCCATCGGTCCTTACTCCCAGGCGATCAAGGCCGGCAACACGGTCTACCTGTCAGGCCAGATCCCGCTCGACCCGACCACCATGGAGCTGGTGTCGGATGACTTCGAGGCCCAGGCGCGCCAGGTGTTCACCAACATGAAAGCCGTCTGCGAAGAAGCCGCTGGCTCACTGCAGGACATCGTCAAGCTCAACCTGTATCTGGTGGACCTGGACAACTTCGCCACGGTCAACAAGGTGATGGAAGAGATCTTCACCAAGCCGTACCCGGCCCGTGCGGCGGTAGGCGTCAAGGCACTGCCCAAGGGCAGCCAGTTCGAAGCAGAAGCGGTCATGGTCATCGGCGACTGATGACCCTCACGCCTGCCGGTGCCTGTGGCGTCATCAAGGTACCGGCATGGCTCCTCGCTGGCCCAGCCCATCATGCGACTGTTCATCGCCCTGCTCCCTGACGACGCCCTGCGCAAGCGCCTGGGTGCCCTCTCTGAATCGCTGGAGGCTGACTGTGGCGGCCGCCGCATTGCCGATGCCAATATTCACCTGACCCTGGCCTTCCTGGGTGAACAGGATGCGACGACAAGCGCACGCCTTCGCCAGTTTGTCGAACACTACCCGCCCGTGAACGGCCGGCTCGTCCTCGATACCCTCGGTGTTTTTACGGCTCCCGGCATTGTCTGGATCGGCCCCGGGCAACCACCTCAGAACCTGCTGCTGCAACAGGCAGCGCTGTCTCGTCAGCTCGCTGACATGGGACTGGCTCACCGGCCTTCTCATTTTCGTCCCCATGTATCGCTACGGCGTAGAGCAATGGCGCCTGCGGCACAAGCTTTATCCGTGGACAAATTCTGCTGGTCCTATACTTCTATTCACCTAATACAGTCATCTTTAAGCCATGAGGGAAGCCACTACACGCTCTTGGCCTCCAGCAAGGCATGAAGGCGAATCATCAGGGTGAATCACCGTCAGCTGGTGGCTCTATTGGCACAAACTGACGCATCTTTATGGCATCGATCATACACAGAGTTGCCAGCACCTTTGCCCAACGTGCTGCCAGCCCCCCGCGGTCCGCACCGACCGCACATGCGTGACAGACAGGTTCACCCTGTCTCGGGTGAAGGCTTGCAGGGACATCGCAGGCCAATAACAAGGGATGAAAAGAACCAGGGAACACTCATGCCAAAAATACTTGCTCGTCCGCTGGCCGTCTGCCTGCTTGCCAGCCTTGCCACTCCAGCCATGGCTGGTCCGACGCTTGGTCTCGGCTCCACCAGTGAAGGGACAGGAGCCCTGGACCTGGGCTACGACTGGACCTTTGACCTCAGCCACTATCATCCGGCACTGGATCTTCGCCTGGGCACAGGATTCATTCTTTTCGAGGGGGATGAACGCAGCGATAACCAGGCGTTTTATGTTCGTCCGGCACTTCGCTACAGCTGGGAACACGTCTTCGTCGAGGGAGGTATTGGCGCGTCAGGATTTGTCGATACCCACATCGAGGACCGAGACCTGGGCAGCGCCTTTCAGTTCGAAGATCGTTTGGCTCTGGGCGTAAGAATGGGGGTCTACGGTGACCTGTCAGTCAGCATCACCCACTACTCCAACGCCAGTATCAAGGAACCCAATGATGGCTTCGAGCTGTATGGGTTGAATTGGCGTCTGGCCTACTAGCCAAGCCCATAGGCACCGTGATGACTCGCTGTGCCATCAGCGCCTTGTCGAGCTGTCCTAGCAACCGGGCCCGTGACACATGTCGCGGGCCCTGACCTTTCCAGGCAATCTCAGTCGACGGGATCCACCTGCAGGAAGCCCCCTTCCTTGAGCACCTGAGCGTAGCCGTCGCGAAAGCTGGGGTAACGAAAACGGTAGCCGCTCTCGATCAGCAGACGAGAATCGCAACGCTTGCTGGCCCTGCGCCGCAGCGGGGACTGAATGGTCTCGGTGCACTCGACCTTCAACTGCTTGGCCAACCACGTCATCACTTCATTGAGCGGGGCGGGTTCGCTGTCACTGGCCAGATAGAGCGGGGCCAGGGCGTCGTCCTGCAACGCCTTGTCGATCAGGTGCACCAGCACCCCGGCGCAATCGTCGCGATGAATGCGATTGGAGTACATGGGGGGCGTGGCGGGCGCAATCCGTCCTTCACTGACCTGCCGAATCAGACGGTCGCGGCCAGGCCCATAGATGCCGGAAAAGCGCACCACGGTTCCCGGTAGCGAGTGATCGATCAACGCCTGTTCGGCTTCCCGCATCAACACGCCGGAAAAGCCGGATGGCTCGGTAGGGCTCTGTTCATCGACCGTTTCTCCGTCGCGCTGGGCGTACACGCTGGTGGAGGATACGAAGAACACATGGCGGGGCGGAACATCACGTTCTGACAGGGTGCCCAGGACCGCTTTCAGCCCCTCCGGATATGCCGCACGATACGCATCTTCCTCGAAGCGGTCGGCGCTGACCACGTATACCACGATGTCAGCATCCGGTAGAGCAGTCACGGATTCAGGATCGGCGAGATCCACCGTCACTCCCTCGATGCCCGTTTCGGCCAGCCGTTCGGGGTGGCGCCGAGCACCAATGACCCGATGTTCCTTGGCCAGAAGTTCACGGCCCAGCGCTATGCCAATGTCGCCACAACCAACAATCAACGTCGTCGTCTTCACCTTTACCGCGTCCCCCTGATATAAAATCCCTATGAGGCTCCGGTCCGGAGACCCGCGCATCCAGCGTCTGGCGCCTTGATCAATACCCCGAACAGAGGATGCCGATCGGCACCATATGACTCTAACAGAACTCCGCTATATCGTAACCTTGGCCCAGGAGCGCCATTTCGGGCGTGCCGCAGAGCGCTGCTTTGTCTCCCAGCCGACACTCTCGGTGGCGGTGAAAAAGCTGGAAGAGGAGCTGGAGGTCGCCCTGTTCGAGCGATCCAAGTCCACGGTACAGGTCACACCCCTCGGCGAAAAGATCGTCGAGCAGGCTCAGCGCGTGCTGGAACAAAGCAGCGCCATCAAGGAACTGGCGACGGCCGGACGTGACCAGCTGGCCAGTCCCCTGCGCATTGGTGCGATCTACACCATCGGGCCCTACCTGTTCCCGCATCTGATTCCGGAGCTGACCCGAGGCGCCCCCCAGATGCCTCTTTATATCGAGGAAGGCTTCACCGGTGGGCTGCGGCGCAAGCTGAGGAACGGCGAGCTGGATGCCATCATCGTCGCCCTGCCGTTTACCGAGACCGACGTGGTCACCAAGCCGCTGTATGAAGAAGACTTCGAGGTTCTGCTACCGTCAGATCATCGCTGGGCCAAGCGCAAGAGCATCGCCAAGGAAGACTTGCTGGAAGAACGCCTGCTGCTGCTGGGTGAAGGTCACTGCTTCCGTGACCAGATCCTGGAAGCCTGCCCGGCCATCAGCCAGAAGCTCAACAGTCCCAACAACACGCTGACCGCAGAAGGCGGGTCCCTGGAGACCATTCGCCACATGGTCGCGTCGGGTCTTGGCATCACGGTATTGCCACGCTCCGCCATTGGTACCAGCCACTATGAGAGCGGCATGTTGATCAGCCGACCGTTCAGCGAGCCCCCGGGGCGCACGGTGGCGATCGCCTGGCGCGCCAGCTTTCCGCGGCCCAAGGCGATCGATGCGGTCACTGACGCCATCGCCCGCTGCCGCGCCGCCGACCAGGAGACGGCGTGAGTCGCCTGAACGAAGCCGTCACATCACTGAAGGGTGTGGGCGAGGCGCTGGCACTGAAGCTCGCGCGGCTGAAAGTGGAGACCGTCGAGGATCTGCTCTTTCATCTGCCGCTGCGCTACCAGGACCGCACGCGGATCACCCCCATCGCGACCCTGCGCGGGGGCCATGAAGCGGTCGTTGAGGGAGATGTCAGTGCCGCTGACGTCATCCGCGGTCGGCGCCGCAGTCTGCTGGTGCGACTGAAGGATGGCAGCGGCATTCTCAGCCTGCGCTTCTTTCACTTTTCTCCTGCCCAACAGCAGCAATTCCGTCCAGGCACACGGGTGCGCGCCTTCGGTGAAGCCCGCGCAGGAGCCACGGGGCTGGAGATCTACCACCCCGAGTACCGCCTGATCGGGGGTGACGAGCCACCCGTGGAAGATCATCTGACCCCCATCTATCCGACCACCGAGGGTCTCCACCAGGCCAGGCTGCGCGCCTTGATCGACCAGGCCATGGCGATGCTCGAGGCCGACCCAGCAGCCTTGCCCGACTATGTGCCGGACGACATTCGCCAACAGTTTTCCCTGGTCGGACTGCAGGACAGCCTGAAGACCCTGCACCACCCACCCCCGGACAGCGATGTCGACGCCCTGAGCGATGGCCGCCATCCGGCCAGCAGACGCCTGGCCACGGAAGAGCTGCTGGCCCACCAATTGAGCCTGCGCGAAGTGCGCCTGCGCATTCAGTCCGACGGCGCCCCTTGCTTGCCCAGCGGACGCAGTCTGAAGACGCGTTTTCTGGCGCAGTTGCCCTTTTCTCTGACCGGCGCCCAGCGGCGTGTGCTCGACGAGATTGGCGTCGATCTGGCCAAGCCTGCTCCCATGCTGCGGCTGGTCCAGGGTGACGTGGGTTCAGGCAAGACCGTGGTCGCTGCCATGGCCGCCCTGACCGCCATTGCCGGAGGCTGCCAGGCCGCCATCATGGCGCCGACGGAACTGTTGGCAGAACAGCACTATCGGGCGTTTCGCGACTGGTTCAGCGCTCTGGACATCGACGTCGCCTGGCTGTCGGGCAAGCTCAAGGGCAAGGCACGACTGGATACCAAGGCGGCTATCGCCGATGGTCGGGCGCGGATGATTGTCGGCACCCATGCCATCTTTCAGGATGACGTCTCTTTTGACCGCCTTGGCCTGGCCATCATCGACGAGCAGCATCGCTTCGGCGTCCACCAACGCCTGGCACTGCGCGAGAAAGGCGAGCAAGGTGGTCTGACGCCCCATCAGCTGGTCATGACTGCGACGCCGATCCCACGCACCCTGGCGATGAGTGCCTATGCCGATCTTGATGTGTCGGTGATTGATGAACTACCGCCCGGCCGAACTCCGGTCACCACTGCTGTGGTGCCGGACGAGCGTCGGCCCGACGTCATTGCACGAATTCGTAACGCCTGTGCCGAAGGAAGGCAGGCGTACTGGGTGTGTACCTTGATCGAGGAATCCGAGGCGCTGACCTGTCAGGCAGCCGAGGTGACCCATCAGGAGCTGACAGAGGCCCTGCCTGAGCTGTCCATCGGGCTGGTACACGGTCGCATGAAAGCCACCGACAAGGCCGCTACCATGGCTGCCTTCAAGGGCGGTGAGCTGGACCTGCTGGTAGCGACCACCGTCATTGAAGTCGGTGTCGACGTGCCCAACGCCAGCCTGATGATCATCGAAAACCCTGAACGTCTCGGGCTCTCCCAGCTTCACCAGCTGCGTGGACGCGTCGGTCGAGGCAGCACCGAAAGCTACTGCGTGTTGCTCTATCACCCGCCGCTGTCGAACACCTCGAAGCAGCGCCTGGCGGTGATGCGAGAAACCACCGATGGCTTTCGCATTGCCGAGCGGGATCTGGAAATTCGTGGTCCAGGCGAGGTGCTGGGCACCCGCCAGACAGGCCTGGCTCAGATGAAGATTGCCGACCTGGAACGCGACGCCGACCTGCTGCCACAGATCACCCCACTGGCAGACGCCTTACTGGCACGCGATCCTGGGGCTAGTCGCCCGCTGATCAGGCGCTGGCTGGGAGAAGAAGCTGGGCGCTATGGGCAGGTGTAGACCGCGCAGAGCCACAAGGCATGTCGTGGGAAGCGTGCAGGAAGACGATGGCTGATGCCCCCTGAAACGGGATGTCCTCAATGCCTGCAGCACTATCAAGTTCTGTCACACGATCAAGGTGTGGTGGATGAGGGTGCCAAGATTCACTCGCTGGCGGTGGGCCAGCTCCGCGCGATCACGAGCCACACAATGGTTGCCGTCATCCCCTACAGATGCTTGAGCAGACGCTGCAATCTGTCCATATCCTGAGCGTCCCCTACCAGGCGCAACTGTCCCGACATCATGGCGTCGAAAAACACTTGCTGGGTGGGCCGACGCAACACCTTCACCGCTGTCTGGCTATCCTGGAAGCGCAGCTCGAGGTCCAGGTCGACAGGGAGTCCTCGCTGGGTCTCGATACCGCTGGGCCGCATGCGGTAATAACGAGCGATCGACAGGTCCTCTGTCGCGATACCCCAGTCGAGCCCACCTTTTTCTTCCAGCCGCTCACGAAAGCGCGCCTTGCGCTTGAGTGCCCGCTTCAGCATGACACCCAGCAGCCACAACATCAGTCTCAAAGTCATGTTGCCTCACGCTGGAATAGGAAGGCGCGGCCCGCCAAGCGAGCCGCGATATCAGCCATTCGCTGCCATTTCTGATAATGGCTAGCGTCGCCTCAGCGGGCGACGGCGTCCTTGAGGCCCTTGCCGGGCTTGAAGGCGACTGTCTTGCTGGCGGGAATCTTCAACGGCTGACCCGTCTGGGGATTCTTGCCGGTCCGCGCGGCACGCTCGCGCACGGTAAAGGTGCCGAAGCCGATCAAAGACACATCCTGGCCCGAGGAAACACTGCCGGTGATCTCGTCGAGAATCACGTTCAGCACCTGGCTGGCCTTGTCCTTGGATAGATCAGCGCGCTCGGCAATTGCCGCGGCGAGTTCTGGCTTGCGCATACAGCCCTCCTAATTTTGGCTTGACTACCCGGTGCCATGGCACCGGGATCATTGTTATGGAAACACTGTCCGTGTGTCCACCTGGACCCTTCCAGGTCCTGCCATGCCAACGCTCCCATACGATGCCGGCAATGAACGTCACGGATCGATCAGTGCATCCTTGTTGTGGTGAGATGACACTCGAAATCCATCGACGTGACACCGTCCATTCGTGTTACACGAATCAGAATCAGTATCACACACTGCAACGATGGCACCTCCAACGACGGTGGCCCAGCCACCATCAACGAACCTAGCCTAGCAACGGCGGTGCCGCCCGCGCCAGTTCGACTTTCCGACGAACGCATTTTCCCGTCAACGCAAACCCCTTGAGCTGCCCCTGTTCGTCCTCGGCAAGGGCGCTGATGTCATCGCCATCGGCCTCGATCCGCCATTGCACTCGCTCACTTGCCGGCGGCAACGCCACCACCGGCAGCAGCGGTGTCTTGACCAGCACGGGCCATGGGCCGTAGCTCACCGGGGTCGGGCTGCCGCACAGGGTAGCGGCCAGGGCCTTGGCCGATGCCTGCAACGGCTGCACATACATCGCGTTGACGCCGTCCACCGATGCCACGTCTCCCAGTGCGTGTATACGCGGACAGGACGTCGATAGATAGCGATCCACCTGGATGCCGTCGGGGCCGGTACGGATGCCCGCCGCTTCGGCCAACTGGCTGCGGGGCCTGAGCCCCGTAGCGACCAGCACGAGATCAGCGCTCAGCGTCTGGCCGTCATCGAGCCGAAGGACGATCTCCTGTTCATCGCCCGCAGCCTGACGCGCTACGCTGTCGACCAGGCGCCCGCTTCTGATCTCGATGCCAGCGTCACGAAACGCATTGCCCAGCGCCTGGCCCGGCTGCTGGGGCAGCAGCCTCGGCAGCAAGGTGGGCTCCGGGCCAACCATGACGACCTGGTGTCCGCCCGCCTGGAGGTCGTTGGCGAACTCGCAGCCCACCAGGCCCAACCCGATCACCGCCACTCGCGCCGGACGCTCCAGGCCGTCAAGAATGGCCGAGAAGCGGCGGTAGTCATCGAGATCATTGATCGAGAACACGCGGCCGCTGAGCTCCGCCGGAATGGCGAAGGGAGCGACAGGGCTGGCACCGGTAGCCAGCACCAGGTCCGACCAGGGCAGCCGTTCCTGGCCAATCCACAGGCACGAGGACGCTGTGTCGATTCGGTCTACCCAGGTATGGGGGCGCACCACCACATTCAGCTGATCGGCCAGCTCCAGGGCCGAACGGGCCGCCAGCCGATCCGCCGCCAAGCCCTTGGCAAAGCCCGTAGATAACAAGGGTTTGGAGTAGTCATCGCCGCTATCGGCCGTGATCAGGGTGATCGGACGCCGGGCGTCCAGTGCGCGCACCTGGCGCACCAGGCCAATGCCTGCCATGCCAGTGCCGATGATGGTCAAGGGTGCTTGCATCACGTACTTCGACTCTGCCGACGACCGCACTGCGGTCATTCAAGAAACCGGAGTGCCCAGCGGGGGCTCCAGCGAGTGACTCCTGTGCACCATGGTACACTATGCGCCCATCTACCGGAGCACGACGTCCGGTGCAGCAAGGACCTCAAGGCCCCATGTCACAGCATCCTCATGTCACCCCGTCCCGTTGCCATGTCGAGCCCGAGTGCCCGCGATCGACTCCCGAGTGGCGCGACATCCCCGCATCGTCGCATGCTATCTCTGAGCGCTGGCTGGAGTGGCTGGCTTCCCGCGACTCACTGACGGAGAGACTGATGGCGGCCGCTGGCGAGGGACGCTTTCACGTGCGTCTGCTCGACCAATACCTGGGGCAGCCATGGCCGGACGAGGCCGAGGCATTGGGACTGGCGGCCGGCCAGCAGGCCTGGTTGCGCGAGGTCGCGCTGTGCGTCGACGAGGTCCCTTGGGTGGTGGCACGCTCAGTGGCACCACGGGTGAGCGATCAACAGGCGCCCTTTGCCGGCCTTGGCGAAAACTCGCTGGGCAGTTGGCTGTTTCAGCAGCCGGATCTTCGCCGCAGCCCGATCGAGATCAGCCGGATATCTCGTCCTATCCACGGATACCGCGGTATCTGGCAACGGCGCTCTCTGTTTTGCCACGGGGGCTGGGTGATGCTGGTGCAAGAGAGCTTTCTGCCCGCCATGGCCGAGGCGCTGTCACTCGACCCGTCTCCAGGCTAGACAGCGACCGCGCTGTACTGGTCACGCCCGTCTCCCCGCGCTAGGCTTGGTCCGTCATGTCGACAAGCGCTGACCAGACCTGGCAGCAAATGGTCGCTCCCGGCGACACCCATGGATGAACTGTCTCGTCTTGTTTCGACGCTCAACGCCACACCAGCGGATGCGGACACGACAGAAGCGTGCCCGCCACGATGCCTGTGACAGCGACTTTCCACTAGCCCTCGAGAGACCACGATGGACCGCTCCCTGCTGCGTCCCCCCGGACGCCTCGCCCGAATTCCCGACTTCCTGGCGCTGATGCGTCTGGATCGCCCCATCGGCACCTGGCTGCTGATGTGGCCAACACTGTGGGCGCTGTGGGTAGCGGCGGACGGCATTCCCGCCCGCGACACCCTGCTGATCTTTGTCGCTGGCGTCTACCTGATGCGAGCAGCAGGCTGTGTCGTCAACGACTATGCGGACCGCCATTTCGACGGTCACGTCAAACGTACCAAACACCGCCCTCTGGCGACTGGGCGTATCAGCGAGCAGGAAGCCAAGGTCCTGTTCGTCGGTCTGCTGACAGCGGCCTTCGTGCTGGTCTGGCTGACCAACGGCTTTACCGTATGGCTGTCGCTGATCGGCGCCGTGCTGGCCGCCAGCTATCCCTTCATGAAGCGCTACACCCACTTTCCCCAGGTGGTGCTGGGGGCGGCCTTTTCCTGGGCGATTCCCATGGCATTCGGTGCCGTGCTGGGCGAGGTACCCACGGTCGGCTGGATCCTGTTCACCGCCAATGTACTGTGGACGGTGGCCTATGACACCGAATACGCCATGGTGGACCGTGACGATGATCTCAAGATCGGCATCAAGTCGACCGCAGTGCTGTTTGGTCGCTGGGACACTCGCATCATCGCGCTGCTGCAGCTGGCAACGCTGGGCCTGCTGGCCTGGGCGGGCGCTCTGCTGAATATCGGCGGTTTCTATTGGCTGGGATGGCTGGCCATGGCGGCTACCTTTATCCACCAGCAGAGACTCATCAAGGAGCGTGATCGCGATCGCTGCTTCCAGGCCTTTCTCAACAATCACTGGTCGGGCCTGCTGCTGTTTGCCGGCCTGGCGCTGAGTCTCTATCCCGACCTGGGGTGACCCTATCGAGCTGTCGAGTGCTCGACAGGTCGGCCAATGTCATCTAAATGTCACATTGACGTGGTGTCATCTGTCACCGTTGATAGGAAGACCCTGAACAAGAGGCCCGGGATGACAGCCAAGACCGTATTGATCGTCGACGACGAAGCGCCCATCCGCGAAATGATCGCGGTGGCTCTGGAAATGGCCGACTACCGGGTCCTCGAGGCCGACAATGCCCAGGCGGCTCACGCGATTATCGTGGACGATCAGCCAGACCTGCTGCTGCTGGACTGGATGATGCCCGGAACCAGTGGCATCGAGCTGGCACGCCGCCTCAAGCGGGAAGAAACCACCGCCGAGCTGCCGATCATCCTGCTCACCGCCAAGGGTGAGGAGGACAACAAGATTCAGGGGCTTGAAGCAGGTGCAGACGACTACATCACCAAGCCGTTCTCTCCCCGGGAACTGGTCGCCCGTCTAAAAGCGGTGCTGCGACGTGCCACTCCTCGCGGCGTTGAAGACCCGGTGGAAGTCGACGGGCTCAAGCTCGATCCTGTCAGCCACCGCGTCAGCGTCGACGGCAAGTCGCTCGACATGGGGCCCACCGAATACCGCCTGCTGCAGTTTTTCATGACCCACCAGGAACGCGCCTACACCCGCGGCCAGTTGCTTGATCAGGTCTGGGGTGGCAACGTCTACGTCGAGGAACGCACCGTCGACGTGCACATTCGCCGCCTGCGAAAGGCCCTTGGCGAGCCACATCAGCAGCTGATCCAGACCGTGCGCGGCACCGGCTACCGTTTTTCGGCCAAGATGTGACGTCTTGCCTCCCTTCCACGCAGGCTTGACAGCGCCTGTACGGCTGGCGGCAGACAGGAGGACATAGGTGAACGGAGCCAGGAGCTGACGTGGGTCGACTGTGGAGACGAGAAGTCTGGCGCTTGACCCTGCTGGTCGGCATCGGCGCCCTGCTGGGCTGGCCCTTTTCCTTGACGAGTGTCGGCGTCGGAGCGGGCCTGACGCTTGGTCTCGCCTATCATCTGCGCAACCTGCACGCCATGCACGACTGGCTGACCCATCGTCCCCAGCAGGAACCTCCTACCGCCAGCGGTCTGTGGGGCGAGCTGTTTGATCGACTCTATCGCTACCAGAAGGGCCAGCGCATTACCCAACGACGCCTGCGCTCAACGCTTCAGCGTATCCAGGAGTCCTCTGAAGCGATGCGCGACAGTGTGGTCATGCTGGATCGCCATGGCGATCTCGAATGGTGGAACAGCTCTGCCGAGCGCATGCTAGGCCTGAAGCCGGCGCTGGACCGTGGTCAACATATCACCAACCTGCTGCGTGATCCGCGCTTCGTCGGCTATTTCAACGAGCGGGACTATCGTGAGCCGCTGAGCCTTCCATCGCCCATCGACGAGAACATGATCCTGCAGTTCCAGATCACCCTGTACGGTGACGATGAACGCCTGGTCATGGCGCGCGATATCACACGCCTGCATCGCCTGGAACAGATGCGCCGAGACTTTGTGGCCAACGTCTCCCATGAGCTGCGCACGCCACTGACGGTACTGACCGGCTATCTCGAGACCTACGGCGACATGGCCGACATGCTGCCCGAACGACTCGGCAAGGGGGTAGCGCAGATGCAGAATCAGACCCGTCGGATGCAGAACCTGGTCAATGATCTGCTGCTGCTGTCGCGACTGGAAAACGATCAGGGCGGCGATGACCACACGCGGCTCGACCCCACCACGCTGTTGCAGACCGTCAAGCGAGATGCACAGGCGCTGTCGGGTGGGCGCCAGCAGATCGAGGTGTCCATCGACGATCCGCGTGGGCTCAAGGGCAGTGAGAAGGAAATTCACAGTGCCATTTCCAACCTGGCCTTCAATGCCGTGCGCTATGCCGGCGATGGCGCACGTATCCAGCTACGCTGGCGGGCCTACGGTGATGGCGCCTGCCTTGAGGTGGAGGACGACGGCGACGGCATCGATCCGATGCACCTTCCGCGCCTCACCGAGCGCTTCTATCGGGTAGACAAGGGACGCAGCACGGCGACCGGTGGCACCGGACTAGGCCTCGCCATCGTCAAGCACGTGCTGCTGCGCCACGATGCGCGCCTCGACATCGACTCACATCCGGGTGAAGGCGCCACCTTCCGCTGTATCTTCCCCTCGAGCCGAGTGCAGGAGAACCGCCAGACGGCCGCCTCGCCCTGACCCCGACCAAGGGACACACCAGCCCCGCTTCAAGCCAGGCTGGCAGCACTGTGTCTTTTCAGCTCCTGGGACCCAGCAAGATAACCGCAGCGCCCGCCAGGCAAAGCGCCGCCCCCATCATGTCCCAGCGATCGGGGGGGCGCTGCTCCACCCACCACATCCAACCCAGCGATGCCGCGATATACACGCCGCCATACGCGGCAAAGGCGCGTCCAGCATAGTCAGCGTCTACCTGGCTGAGCAGCCAGGCAAACAACGCCAGGCTGAACAGACCGGGCAACAGCCACCAGGCGGCACCATCCGCCCTCCACCAGCGCCAGACCGCGAAGCAGCCGGCGATCTCGGCCATCGCCGCCAACAGGTAGATGGCCAGCCCAGGCAACCCTGTCAACATCCCGCACCGGCCAGGTGACAGATCGCCATCAGCGACGCACCACCGGCAGTTGGCGATAGTGCTGATCCCACATCAGCACAGCCCCGGCCACTGCGCCGGGAATCAGAAACAGATTGGCCAGTGGTATCCAGGTGATCAGCGTCACCAGGCCGCCAAAGCTGATACTCGGCCACCAGCGCGCCGACAGTCGCTTGCGCATATCGGGAAAACTGACCTTGTTATTGTCCATCGGATAGTCGAGATAGGTAATCGCCATGGTCCAGGCGCTGAAGGCCGCCCATAGCAGCGGTGCCACCAGATTCACCACGGGTATCCAGCTGAGGATGAACAGGCCGATCATGCGCGGCAGAATATACGCCAGCTTGAGCAGTTCACGCCCGAGTGCATCAACACCGGTCTTGAGCCAACCGCGGTCGTCGCTGGGCTCCTGCCCCGTCAGCTCGACCTCGGCACGCGCTGCCAGAAAGCCGTAGAAGGGGGCAGCAATCAGGTGGGTCACCAGGGTGAACGAAAAGAACACGATCACGATCAGGCTGACCACGAACAGGGGCCAGATCAGCCAGTCGAGCCATTCCAGCCAGCTTGGGACCATGGCCATCCAGCTGTCGAGCCAGCCACCAAACTCACCCAGCACATAGCTGAGCATGCCGGCATAGACCAGCAGATTGACCAGAATGGGAAGAAAGACGTAGCGGCGCAGTCCACGGCTATAGACCAGCCGCGTACCGCGACGAACCGCCTCAATAGCATTCAGCATGACTTCTATCCTTGGCAATGACATCAACAAGGCCATAACGACTGCGGGCCATCGTCTCGACGATGGCCCGCAGTTCAGGGTACCGGCAACGACCCTGACAGGGCCGGCCTATTGACGCCGCTTGCGGCGTTCAGGTCAAGACGAGGCGTCGTCGTCCAGCAGATCCGGGTCAATCTTGTCCGGCGAGACGTGACGGATATCCAGGCCCTTGACCAGGTAAATGACGTACTCGGCCAGGTTGTTGGCGTGGTCACCCACGCGCTCTAGGGCTCGCAGAATCCACATGATGGCGAGCACTGGCGAGATAGACCGCGCATCTTCCATCATGAAGGTCATCAGCGATCGCATGGCGCTTTGATACTCGCTGTCGACGCGCTCGTCTTCCTGCACCACCTGCATCGCAAGCTCAGTATCGAAGCGGGCGAAGGAGGTCAGTGCATCGCGCATCATGTGGCGAACGTGCTCGCTGATATTGCGCACCTCGACGAACCCGCGAGTGCCATTGTTGCCGTCCACCAGTTCGATGGCGTTACGGGCGATCTTGCTGGCTTCATCACCGATACGCTCGAGATCGGATGCGGCGCGGATCACCGCCAGCACCAGGCGCAGGTCCGAGGCGGCCGGCTGGCGGCGGGCCAGCACGCGAGTGCACTCGTCATCAATCTTGATCTGCATATCGTTGACCGCGCGGTCATTGTCGACCACCCGGGAGGCCAACGCCGAGTCGGAGTCGAGCAGTGCGCTGACAGCATCCTGCACCTGCTTCTCGACCAGGCCACCCATGGCCATCAGGTGGGTCTTGAGCTCTTCAAGCTCGTGATTGAACTGGCGCGAGATATGCTGACTGTGGGTATCGCTGGTGATATCCATGGAGGTCTCCTGAAGGGAGGTGCAGGGGGCGATCAGCCCACCATACGTCCGGTGATGTAGTTTTCGGTGCGCCTCAGGCGCGGGTGCGTGAACAGGGTGTCGGTCGGTCCGTACTCCACCAGCTCACCGTTATGCAGGAACGCCGTATAGTCGGACACGCGTGCCGCCTGCTGCATGTTATGAGTGACCAGTACCAGGGTCAGATGTGGCTTCAGCGTGCGAATCAATTCCTCGATCTTGAGCGTCGAGATCGGGTCGAGAGCGGAGGCGGGTTCATCCAGCAGCAGCACCTCGGGCTCTACCGCCAGGGTCCGCGCAATCACCAGTCGCTGCTGTTGACCACCTGACAGTGACCAGGCTGACGCACGCAGGCGCCCCTTCACTTCTTCCCACAGTGCGGCTGACTTCAGCGCCCACTCGACCACATCATCGATGCGCCGCTTGCTCAGTCCCCCCTGCAGTCGCAAACCAAAGGCGACATTGTCGTAGATCGACATGGGAAAAGGATTGGGTGCCTGAAAAACCATGCCTACCCGTCGCCTCAACTCCGACACGGCCACTCGCGAATCATGGATGTCGTGCCCATCGAGATAGATACTGCCGCGCCGGCTGACGTCCTCGTTGAGGTCATGCAGCCGGTTAAGTGCCCGCAGCAACGTCGACTTGCCGCAGCCCGACGGCCCGATGAAGGCCGTCACTCGGTGCCGCGGGATGCGCAGCGTCAGATCCTTCAATGCAGGCTTGCCCGCATAGGCCAGGCTTAGCCCCTGGATATCCAGGCACGTATCGGCTTCCGAAAACGCCATGACCGCCCCGCGCCGACTTCCCAGGGAGGCCTGGCTGAGCTGGCGTTGGGGCAGCCTTCCATCGATGGACATTGACTCTCCCTGCATCATCGACGCACCGGCGCACCATGACGCTTGCGCAGATAATGCCGCATGAATATTGCAGTCAGGTTAAGCACCAAAATAACCACTACCAACAACAGAGCCGTGGCATAGACCAGCGGCATGGCGGCCTGAACATCGCTGGAATGAAAGGCGGCATCGTAGATGTGATAGCCAAGGTGCATGAACTTTCTTTCAAGGTGGAGGAAAGGAAACTCACCGTCCACTGGAACCTGTGGTGCAAGCTTTGCCACGCCGACCAGCATCAGCGGCGCCACTTCTCCCGCGGCCCGGGCCACCGCCAGAATCAGTCCTGTCAGCATGGCCGGCATGGCCATCGGCAGCACCACCCGAGTCAAGGTCTCGAAGCGTGTTGCTCCCAGTGCCAGTGCCCCCTCGCGCTGGTGCAGGGGAATCCGTGACAGGCCTTCTTCAGTGGCCACGATCACCACCGGCAGGGTCAACAGCGCCAGGGTCAACGATGCCCACAGCAATCCACCGGTACCAAAGGTCGGCGATGGCAGAGAAGAGTCGAAGAACCACCGGTCAATGCTGCCACCGACACCATAGACGAAGACCCCGAGGCCAAACACGCCGTACACGATGGAGGGCACCCCGGCCAGATTGCGCACGCCAATCCTCACTAGCCGAGTCAAGCGACCTTGATGGGCCACTTCATTGAGATAGACGGCAGCCAGCACACCGAAGGGCGTGACCAGCACCGACATCAGCAACACCATCAAGATAGTGCCGAAGATCGCAGGCCACACGCCACCGGCCGTGTTGGCATCCCTGGGCCCCTCGGACAGGAATTGCCACAGTTCTCCTCCCCAGTGGCCCAGTTTTTCGTACCAGGCCATGGCGTTGGGGCGCCAGGCATCCAGCACTTCCTCCAAGGGCTGCTCCTGACGCTGGCCCTGGCTGTTCTCCAGCACCAGTACCCCGCCCTGCTGCAACCGACGAAGCTCCGTCGCCCGGGCCTGTAACGCTTCCAGTTGCCGGTCATCCAGGCGGTGCTGTGCCTCGCTCGACGACGGCTCGCGCTCCATGCGCCGGATCAACGGCAGTATGTCATCACGGGTCAACTGCTGTCGGGCCTGGCGCAGGGCATCAAGCTCCTTGAGCCGCTGCTCCATGGCCAGCCACGCGGCCTCTCCCGTCAGCCGTTCACCCTCCAGCCTCACTGCCACAAGGCGACCGAAGAAGGTGCCCCAGTGACGTCGCTCGAGCACGACCAGGTCATCAGGCGTCTGGTCACTCGCCAACCGCGGGACGCTCAACCAGCGCCAGATACCACCGCCATCATCGCGATTGGCTATCCAGTAGCGCCGCTCGACGCCTTCTCCACCGGGCAGCGTGCGTTGCTCAAAAGGCACGCCTATGACCGTGTCGCCGTCATCAAGGGTGACCTCGTGCAGGGTCGACGGCCAGAAGTTGGCCAGCCCCTTCACGCTGAGCAGAACAATCAAGGCGCCAAGCATCAATATCGACAGCGCTACCGAGGCCGCAGCCAACCACGCCCAGGGCCCCTCATGCGGACGTCTAAGCGTCTTGCTGCCGACCGCCGTATGGCCGGGAATCTTCATGTATCACCCCGCGAACGCCGGAAGCGCTGCCTGAGTCTTGCACGCACCAGCTCGGCCAGGGTGTTCATCAGAAAGGTAAACAGAAACAGCGCCAGGGCCGCCAATAGCAGCAAACGGTAGTGAGTGCCGCCTGGTGCCGCTTCGGGCAGTTCAATCGCAATGCTCGAGGCCAGCGACCTCAGGCCATCCAACGGCGTCGCCGTCATCAGGGCGCTGTTACCGCTGGCCATCAACACGATCATGGTTTCTCCCACCGCTCGACCGGCCCCGATCATGATGGCGGAGAAGATCCCCGGGAGGGCAATCGGCAGCATGACGCGGGTCAGGGTCTGCCAACGCGTGGCACCCATGGCCTGGGCGCCTTCCGCCAGGTTTCGCGGCACATCACTGAGCGCATCCTCGGCCAGCGCATAAATGCCGGGGATCACGGCAAACCCCATCGCCAGTCCCACGATCAGGGCATTGCGTGCCTGAACATCGAGACCCCAGCGCTGCTCGACCCATTCGCGCAGGTCGCCACCGAACCACCAGCTCTCCCACAGCGGGGCAAGCTGCACCGCGGCGAGTACCAGCAACAACAGGCAGGGCAATAACCACAAGGCGGCCGAATTCAGCGACAGGTACCGCTGCACGGGGACCGGTAGCCGACGATGGCCCAGCGCCAGCGTGATCATCGCGAGGGGCAGCAGCAGCACGACGGACACTGCCTCGGCCAGATGGCGCTCGACCCAGGGGCCCAGCACCAGCCCGGCAATGAAACCCAGTACGACGCTGGGCATGGCTTCCATCAGCTCCAGGGTCGGCTTCATGCGCGCACGCAGTCCCGGCGACATATACAGACTCGAGTGGGCCGCCGCGCCCAGTGCCAACGGTATGGCCACTATCAGCGCCCATATAGCGGCCTCAAGCGTCCCCCACAGCAACGGCGCCAGACTGGCCTGGGCAACCCCCCCCTCTTCGAGGCGATGAGGCAGCCAGCGAAACTCAGCTTCGCCACTGGTGCCGGGGGCCGACCACAGCGCACTCAGAGACATTCCGTCTGCCCCGGGCCAGAACAGTGGCACCACCTCCACCAGCAGAAATACCGCGATGGCAATGACCGTCAACAGCACACCGATCCCCCCTGCCGTGATCAGCAAGGTGGCCAGTCGATCTCGCCGCTGGCGGGACCGATAGAGAGGATTGGTGGAGGTAGGATCAGACATCTAGGCCAGCCATTGTTGCATAGCGGAAGATTACGACATCTTCATGACATCTGGATGACAGAAGACGGCTTGATCAACGTTCCTCTCGTGCCAACGCCGGTAGCCCCAGCGCTCGTCGCTGTGCCATCAATGCCGAGGGTGACAGCGCCACGAAGCCCAGTTCCTTCACCACGCGCTGACCCGACGGCGACAGCACCATGTCCAGGAAGGCACGCTCTACCTCCGGCAGCGGTGTTTCCGGGGGCCGGTTGACGTAAATGAGCAAGTCGCGAACCAACGGATAGTCCCCATCCCGCAGCGCCTGACGCTCAGGTCTCAGGTCACGCTGGCCATCGGCAATGGCCACCTCACGCACGTCAGCGTTCAAATGATTCAAACCGACATACCCGATGCCTCGCGGGTCGTCACCGACAGCGGCGACCACCGCTGCCGATCCCGCCGAGACGGTGACGGATACCTTGAACTCGCCATCACACAGCGCACGACGCCGAAACAGACCGTGAGTACCGGAGACCGCATTACGACCGTACAGATGGATGCTGCCCTGGGGATCATCCAGCCCCAGCTGCTGCCAGTGGTCGATGCTTTCTTCCGCACCACAGGCCAGCGTATCGGAGAAGATGGCGTCGAGCTGCTGGCGGTTCAGACGCTCGAGGGGATTATGCCGATTGACCACCACGACCAGGGCATCCTTGCCCACGACCACGGGAGTGACGGCATAGCCGTGACGTGCGGTAAATGCCGCCTTCTCATCATCCTGCATGGGCCGCGACATGGGGCCCAACAGCGTAGTGCCGGCAATCAACGCGGGTGGAGCACTGGCGGATCCTGCCACTTGCAGCTGCAGACGAACGCCTGGACGCTGCTCTTCGAAATGTTCCCCCCAGCGCAGCATCAGCTCGGCCATGGTGTCCGAGCCTACTGCGTTCAATGCCCCCGCGACATCGTGTGCCGTCGCCGGCAAGGGTAACCATGCCACCCAGCCCAGCCACAGGAGCATCACGATGCGCCTGCTGGTGGCAGCAAAATGGGACACGCTGGACATCTGGCCTCCCGGCATTGGCTCAGCATCACGTCAGACAGAATGACGCCTTCGCTCGGCTATCTTCCTGAGTTTTCACATCATCCGTGCCACACGCTTGCCAAGGCAACCACCCAGAGCTTCTACCAGAGCTACTGCCAGAACTTCTATCAAAGCTTCTGGGCGTGGTGGTCCTCGGCGCGACGTCCCTGCAGGGTAACGCACGAACGGTGGAGTATATCGCTCCGGGGTGGTTTCATGACGTCAGCGACGATGGCGTTTGCTTGCGAACGTCAGCGATGACAACAACTCACGCCGGATGCCACTCATCATGATGACCGAAGTCGATGACGTTCCTGTGCCAAAGGGTCAACTGACCTTGAAGCTCGCGGCGACTCGCCAGGACACCAACGCGCACGGTGACATTCCCGCTGGTTGGTTAGCCCGCCTGATGGACCAGGCCGCAGAGTGGGCCGCCAGCCAAGAGGCACGGGGACGAACCGCCACCGTGGCGATCGAGGGAATGGACTTTCTCTGCCCGGTGCGTGTGGGGTCTCTGGTCTGCGTCTACACCCAGGTCGGTGACATTGGCCACAGTTCGATCAAGATTGATGTGGAGGTATGGGTTCGTACAGCTCACGACAGCGAGGACGACCTCCACAAGGTCACCGAAGCACGCCACGTGCTGGTGGCACTGGACGACAATGGCCGCATCCGAGGCGTGCATGCTTGATCCGGCGGCCTGCCACCGGGCAACGGCACTCGTCCACCGTTGCCCGGGCGTTCAGACATCAAGACAGGACGTTGTCCCGCGCCTTGAGATAGGCAAACTCACCCACATCCGAGAACTTGCGCACCTGGGCCTGGAAGTTGCGGTATGACTCGTAGATGCGCGCAGACGCCTCGTCACTGTCCACCTGCTTCTGCAATACCTGCTCCGACGATTCGTGCAACGCCGTGATCACGTCGTCAGGGAAGGCACGCAGCTGCACGCCGTGCTCATTGACCAACGCGTCCAGGGCTTCGGCATTGCGGAAGGCAAATTCACTGATCATCGCCAGGTTGGAGGCTCTCGCCGCCTCGGTCACGATGGCCTTGAGGTCGTCGGGAAGCGCGTTCCAGGCATCCAGATTGACCGTCCCCTCAAGGATGGCACTCGGCTCGTTCCAGGCAGAGGTATAGTAGAAATCCGCGACCTGGTGCAGACCAAAGGCCAAGTCGTTGTACGGTCCGACCCAGTCTGCAGCATCGAGCACACCGGTCTGCAGCGAAGTGAAAATCTCGCTGCCGGGAATCGTCAGCGTGGTGACCCCGATGCCTGACATGGCTTCACCGGCAAGACCGGGCAGACGCAGCTTGAGCCCCTGCATATCTTCCAGTGAGTTGATCTCCTTCTTGAACCAGCCGGCCATCTGGGTCCCGGTATTGCCCACCGCAAATGGCTTGAGGTTATGCCCGGCATACAGCTCGTCCCACAATTCCTGACCACCGCCATTGTAGAGCCAGGCGTTGGTCTCGGTGGTGGTCATGCCGAATGGCACGGCGGTGAAGAACTGGGATGCCGCCACCTTGCCACGCCAGTAATAGGAAGCGGAATGTCCCATTTCGGCGGTGCCCTGAGACACTGCGTCAAAGACTTCCATGGCCGGCACCATCTCGCCTGCACCGTGAACCCTAACTTTCATGCGCCCGCCGGACATGCGCTCAATCCGCTCGGCCAGGTCATTGGCACCGGTTCCCAATGCAGGGAAGTTCTTGGGCCAGGAGGTGACCATGTTCCAGGTAATGGTTTCCTGGGCACTGGCGGTGCTGACAAAGGGGGCGGCGGCGACGCCTGCAGCGCCGAGGCCGGCGGTCTTGAGAAAGGAACGGCGTTCCATGGGGCGAGCTCCTGAAGCGTGTTATGTCGACGCCGGCATCAAAGCAGCAGGGTCGAAGGCTGCTCTCCCCGGCGTGGTGTCCGCCGGGAAGTATGCGGGAAAGAGAAATTAGCCTGCAAGCCAGGCCTGAGACGCTGCGCTCAAGAGCGCAGCTGGCAAAGACGGCAGTGGGCTACAGCGCCTCGAGCTTGGCAAACCCGAGCACCAGCCATTTATCCCCGTGGCCTTCGAAGCTGACCTGCACCCGGGCACGCTCCCCCTCACCTTCTGCATTGAGGATGACGCCCTCACCAAATACCGGGTGGCGAACCCGCTGCCCCAATGACAGTGCAGGCAGGTCACCGCTGGCCTCGACACCGGACTGGGCAAAGCGTGGCGGCGTCGGCCGCGCGCTGACGGGACGCGATACCTGGCCGCGAAGACGCACTTCCTCCAGCAGCGACTCGGGCAACTCGCGCAGAAAACGAGACGGCCGCTGAAAGGTTTCCTTGCCATGCATACGGCGAATCTCGGCATGGGTCAGATACAGCTTTTTCATCGCCCGGGTCACCCCGACGTAGCAGAGTCGGCGCTCTTCCTCGAGGCGGCCGGGCTCTTCCAGGGACATGCGGTGGGGAAACAGCCCCTCTTCGACTCCCGCAATGAATACCACCGGGAACTCCAACCCCTTGGCGGAGTGCAACGTCATCAGCTGCACGCTGTCTTCGAATTCGTCGGCCTCGTGCTCGCCAGCGTTGAGCGCCGCCTCGGCCAGAAAGGCCTCGAGCGCTACCATGCCCTCACCAGCCTCCACGGTATCCAATGTCTCGCCCTGGGAGAACGCCCGCGCGGCATTGATCAGTTCTTCCAGGTTCTCGACTCGAGCCTGGCCCTTCTCGCCCTTCTCGCTGAGGTGGTGATCAATCAGTCCCGTGCGCTGGTTAACGTGGGCGATGATCTCGTGAAGCGCCATCCCCGAGGTGTCATTGTCGAGACCTTCGATCAGGTCGGCAAATGCCGTCACGGCGTTGGCGGCACGCCCCTTGAGAGAGCCGTCGGCCAGGGTGTCATGGATGGACTGCCACAGCGATACCTGCGCGCGGCGCGCACGATCGCGCAAACCCTCTACTGTGCGCGTACCGATACCTCTAGCGGGCACATTGATGACGCGTTCCAGAGACGCGTCATCGTCACGGTTCAGCAAAAGGCGCAGATATGCCAAGGCGTTCTTGATCTCAAGGCGCTCGTAGAACCGCTGCCCCCCGTAGATGCGATACGGCATGCCCTGGCGAATCAAGGTCTCCTCGATCACTCGAGACTGAGCATTGGAGCGATACAGAATGGCCACTTCCTGGCGCTGGAACCCTTCATCGACCTTTTCCTTGATGGTATCGACGATAAAGCGTGCCTCTTCCATATCATTGAAACCGGCATACACGGAAATGGGTTCGCCGCGACTGCCAGCCGTCCACAGCTCCTTGCCCATGCGATCAGAGTTCTGCTTGATCAGCGCGTTGGCCGCATCAAGGATGGCGCTGGTAGAGCGATAGTTCTGTTCGAGTCGGACGGTCTTGGTATCCGCAAACTCTTGCTCGAAGCGACGGATGTTCTCCACCTTGGCCCCACGCCAACCGTAGATCGACTGATCGTCATCACCCACCACCGTCATTGGCGTGCGCTGCCCAGTAAGAAGCTTCAACCAGGCGTACTGCAAGGTGTTGGTGTCCTGGAACTCATCCACCAGCACATGGGCAAAGCGTTCCTGGTAATGGGCCAGCAATGCAGGATTGTCACGCAAGAGCTCCAGGCTGCGCAGCAACAGCTCACCAAAATCGACCAGACCACCACGTTCACAGGTCAACTGATAGATGTCGTACAGCGATACCATCTGCTCGACATAGGCGTCGCCGTTGGTACGTACCTGGTGTGGCCGAAGCCCTTCTTCCTTGCAACCACCGATGAAGGATTGCACTTGGCGCGGCGGGAAACGCTCGTCGTCGACCTGATTATCTTTCAACAGGCGTTTGATCAGACGCAGTTGATCATCGGAATCGATGATCTGGAAGTGCTGGGGCAGACGAGCATCCTGCCAGTGAGTACGCAGCAAGCGATGGGCAATCGAGTGGAAGGTGCCCACCCAGACATGCCTCAGCGAGAGTCCCAGAAGGGCCTCAAGACGCGTGCGCATCTCCCTGGCGGCCTTGTTGGTGAAGGTCACCGCCAATACGGCGTAGGGTGACAGCCCCTCGGCCTGCATCAGCCAGGCGATACGATGCACCAGCACGCGGGTCTTGCCGGAGCCCGCGCCGGCGAGCACCAGCATGTTGCCCTGAGGAGCGCATACCGCCTCGTGCTGCGCCGAATTGAGGCCGTCAATGATCGCCGTGACGTCGTCCATGGAGAAGGCACCGCTGGAGAGAAAGTGGGCGCCCAGTCTACCATAGCGATGCTGGATAAAAGGACAGCAGACCATCGACCCCAAGGCGCGGGTCGTCAGTCTCCGCTTGTGCGCGTCAAGATGAGTCGGATTCGGGGTAACGCAACGGGTTCAGGCTTCGCTTTACCGCCTTGAGCTGTTCGGCCAACTTGGGACCTCGGGTCTTGGCGACACCTACCGCCAACACGTCGATCAGCACCAGGTGCGCAATTCGCGAGCTCATCGGCGTATAAATTTCTGTGTCTTCGAGCACATCGATAAACAGCGGCAGGTCTACCTCATCCGCCAGCGGCGATCCGCTCGGGCAAAGGCCGACCACGGTGGCTCCCGCCTCCCGTGCCAGCTTGACGCTGGCGACCAGGGCGCGGGTACGCCCGGTCTGGGAAATGGCCACCACCACGTCGCCTTCCTTGAGCGTCACCGCCGACATGTTCTGCATATGGGGGTCGGCATAGGCAGCGGTAGAAATCTGCAGCCGGAAAAACTTGTGCTGCGCATCGAAGGCCACTGCACCAGACGCGCCGAAACCATAGAACTCGACACGATTGGCCATGGCCAGCGCGTTGATGGTCCTGTTCAACGCATCATTGTCCAGGCGATCGCGAATCGACAGCAGGGTGCCCACCGTCGAGTCGAAGATGCTGTGGGAGAATTCGGCCACGGAGTCGCTGTCATTCATCGAGAATTGAGCGAACTGGCTACCTGACGCCAGCATCTGCGCTAGCTTCAGCTTGAAATCCTGAAACCCGTCACAGCCAAGTGCGCGACAGAAGCGCACGACCGTGGGCTCGCTGACCTTTGCCTCAGTGGCAAGATCGACGATACGCATGTGGATAACTTCATCGGGGTTACGCAGAACGAAGCGTGCCACCTTCTGCTCTGACCGCCGGAAGTGTTCCATGCGACGTCGCATTTCATCAAACAGCGCGCGACTCACCCTTTACTCCTTTGACTGACGGGAGGCCCCGAGGTAGCAGGCCTTGAGCCTTGTCCCGCCCGACATCGTGCATGGCAGCATGACATACAGCTCCATGGCTGTCGGGCCGGTGTTGCATTCCAGTATGCCCGATGCCGACGAGGATTGCCCAACCAATCGACATCCCCCTGATAGAGGCCAATGGTTTGAACAAAGGCACTTTTTTCTCAAGCGTTGGCAGAGCGTTACAGAATTGACATCCACACCGTCATCTTTTTGTCAACTGGGGTATAGTAAAAGGGCAGTGTCGCGCAGCGTCCTGGATGCCGGCACATTCACTGCATAGGAGAGTCGATCATGCGTAATGTCGAACGGTTAACCTCCGTAAAGAGTGAACTCCTCGACATCTTCATGAGCATGGAAGTCGCCGAACACGAGAAGCGCTCCCGTAGCGCGGCCCAGCGTAACCTCAGGGCCCGCCGCGGCATCGAGCTGCATCGAGAATTCAAGCGCCTTTCTGAAGACATCGCCGAATTGCCGGAAGACGGCAACGAAGACGAAATGCACTAGCTAGACAGCCCCATCAGATCAGGCAGGCCTGCCACCACCGACGTTCCTGCCTGACGACAATGAATGGCAACGTCCTCTCTGGACATGCCATTCCCCATCTTGCCCCGCCACGAGGGCAGGTGATCGGCTCCGCCCTAAAAAATGGGCGTGGCAGCCTCTCCCCCCTACTTACGACGAACCCTGCCCAGCTCGAGCCCAGATTAACCAGCCCTAGCTAAACGCGGCTCGATGCGCTTGCGATGTGTCTTCAGCCCCACAATGCACGGCAGGCCATCGAAAGAGATCGGCGAAAACGCCAAGACCCGGCACAAGGCCGGGTCTTGAAAGCACAGAGTCGATCGACGCCACAGCGACGCCGATCTGACGAGCGGCTTACAGGCTCGAGATAAACACCACGATAACGCCGATGGGCGCGACAACACGGGTGAGAGCCACCCACACCATTTCCTTGCCGCCGGACAGGCCCAGATCTTCTGCGACACCCTCGCGGCTGAGGAACCAGCCAGCGAACACAATGGCGCCGAGACCGGTCAACGGCAGCATGAACTTGCTGGTCAGCTTATCGAGCAGATCGAAAACGCCAAGGCCAAACAGTACCGGCTCGCTCCACAGGTTGAACGACAACAGCGCAGCAATGCCCAGCGCCCAGGCACCGATACCGGCAACGACGGTCGAGGCCGAACGCGACAGGGGCGTACGCTCTTCCACGAATTCCACCACCGGCTCCAGCAGCGAAATGGCCGATGTCAGGGCAGCAAAGGTCAACAGCAGGAAGAACATCAGGCCAAGAATCAAGCCGCCACCCATGTTACCGAAGGCCAGAGGCAAGGTAACGAAGATCAGGCTGGGACCAGAGGCAAGGTCAAGCTCATTGGCGAACACGATGGGGAAGATGGCAAGGCCCGCGCCCAGTGCGATCACGGTATCCATGATAACGACGGTGCGAGCGGTCTTGATCAGATCCACCTTTTCACCCAGGTAAGAGCCATAGGCAATCATGATGCCCATGCCCAGAGACAGCGTGAAGAAGGCATGTCCCAGAGCTGCCAGCACCACTTCGCCGTTCAGCGCTGACCAATCCGGATTGAACAGGTAGTTGAGCGCTTCGCCAAAGTGGCCAGTGGTCATGCCATAACCCACCAGCACGACCAGCAGCAGCGCCAGCGCGGGCATCAGTACATTGACCGCACCTTCCAGGCCCTTGGTGACGCCCCGCGCCACGATGCCGATCACCAGCAACATGAAGATGGAGTGCCACAGCAGCAGCAGACCAGGACTCGCCAGCATGCCACCGAACAGGGCGCCGATGCCGTCGGCATCCTGACCGCTGAAGTCGCCGGTGACGCTACCCAGGGTGTAGTACAGGGACCAACCGCCGATCACGCTGTAGAACGACAGGATAAGGAAGGCACCGATCACACCGGAAATACCCACCAACGCCCAGATCTTGGGCTGACCGGCCTGCTTGGCCACGCTGGCCATGGCATTGACCGGGTTGCTTTGCCCTCGCCGACCGATCATCCACTCGGTCACCAGAATAGGCAGGCCAATCAGGCCAATACACAGAAGGTAGACAAGAACGAAGGCGGCACCGCCACTCTCGCCCACCATGTAAGGAAACTTCCAGATGTTACCGAGACCAACGGCCGAGCCGGTAGCAGCAAGAATGAAGGACAGGCGCGATGACCACTGCGCATGTGTAGTCTTGGACATAAATCACCCTGAGGATACGTGTCGTCATTGATCGATCGGATGCAATGACGGCGTTGTGTTTGTAGTCGCCACGTCCTCGATAGCCCGGGTCACGGTACTACCGATAATCAAGGGGTCTGACGGATGTCAGCAGGATCACTGCCGGCACAACACTCTTCCCCAACGCCGGTTGGGCGCTGGTCGAGACCGTTGGGTTCAGGTGGGTCGTCGTCCGAGGTAAGGCGACGGCCGCACTGGCCCATGGCAAGTGACGAACAGCCGACCAAACTAGCGTATGACACCAACAAACGCCAGCCAACATTGGTCAAAGCAGCAGATTCTGTCGATCTCCGGGGAAAGCGCAGAGTTCTGGCCACCCCATTTCCCTTGCGATTCTGGCGTAGAGCGCTCTAGCCAGTTCTGGGGCCTGACGATTGTCAGCGGTATGCACAAACAGGAAAGGGGTTTTCCCCTGTTTTATCCACAGGCATAGCTGCCGTACCCAGGGCGCGAAATAGTGCTCATTAACGTCCTTGTCAAGATGCCCGATGTAACGAATGACAGGAAAATTTGCTGTGGAGAGCACATGTAGTGGGCGTCTTGGCTTTTCGCGCCTTGCCTGGAGGAGCCCGGGATGGTCCATCGGTGGGCCTGAAAACAGCGGCCGCACGTCGAGCATGACGCGATCGACGCCATGACTTATCAACAGCGCGTTGATATCCCGCTCAGCGGTCCCCTTGTGGAAAAACTCATTGTGTCGCAGCTCAACCGCGCAGGGGTAGTCGGACGGCCAGTCCTCGAGCGTCTGCGCCAGTGCCGGGATTTCGTCCGGACCGAAGTCTCGCGGTAGCTGGATCATGACGGGCCCAAGCCTGTCCCGAAGAGGCGCCAGCGCCTCCAGGAATGCCTCCACCTCTTGCCCCACCTGCCCCAGTCGCTTGCCGTGGGTCAGTCGCTGGGGCAGCTTGAAGCAGAAACGAAAGCCCGCAGGCGCCTGTCGCGACCAGGCATCTACGGTGTCAGGCCTAGGCGCACCGCTGTAGAAGGTCGTGTTGCCCTCCACCGCATTGAATACTTCGGCGTAGTCTGACAACCATCCGTCGCGACCAGCATGAGGGGCGTAAAGCCCGCCTCGCCAGTCGGGATTCGCCCACATGGGCAAGCCGATATGCAGCGGGCGTTCAGGTGGAGATTCACACAAGGTCTTGCTCTCGCCGAGCCATCAGGGGCGACAGGATACCACCCCAACCTATTATCGTCCGGCGACAGCGCGAGCTCCCTTATCTACCGAGACCGGACGCCATCCGCGATGACGGCTCTTCATGACACCTCTCTCACGGTGGCATGCCCCCCTGGTCTCCGTTGGGTACATCGTGGTGCGCCATCGAGGGTGGAACCTTGCCTAGAAGTCGTACTTGGCAGAGAGCTGCACGCGGTCTAGATCGAAGGTGTCCCCGTCGACCTCATCCAGGTCGTAACGCTGGTACTCCGCTGACAGAGTGGTATTGGCGAAGGGAGACCACATCAGGTTGAGAAAAACGCTGTCGTAGCTGTCCGTATCATTGCCGCTGCCATGGCTGTCGAGTTCCGTGGCCGAGTAGGCAACGCTTGAGCGCAAGGTGTCGGTCCAGTAGTGCCGATAGATGGCGGACGCCCCCCAGGACTCGACCATCTTGAGCTGTCCATCCTCGACCTTGGCGTTGGGATAGGCACCCAGGGCCATGTAACGCCCCAGGTTGCCGTAGTTGGCCTGGAGCATAAGGTCATCTTTTTCGAACACCGGGAAACGCCCGGTCAGGCTGTAACCGGCCCCCCAGCGACTGTCGTCATCCTCGGCATCGTCCAGGCTGAAGCGTCGGACGACGGTGGCAGCAGAGACATGTCCCCAGTCCTGATCCACGTTGACTCGGGCCACCATATCCGGGGTGTCCTGGTCGTCGTCGCCATCCTCAGGGTTCTCCACCGCGAACTGCAGATTTCCCCAGTCCAGCGGGTAGGTGTAACGGAGCTGAGGCTGTCGCACAAAGATGGAGCCCGTATGGGTACTGAAGGCGTCCAGCTCCCCGAGTCCCTTCACGTCCATGAAGGTCGACCAGGTCTGGCCGGCCAGCCAGTTTCCCCAGCTCAAGTAAGCGTGCCGCAATCTGGGGGCGTAGGAGTTGGACACAAATTCGTTGGCTTCATCGTCGGCACCGTAGAAGTCCATCTCGATGAAGGTGTTCATGGTATCGCCCCCAACCGGCGTGGAGGTGCCGATATTGAAGCGCGTTTCACGTGCACTGAGGCTGACCCGATTGTCCTTGTCATCATCGGTGGCACGCAACAGCCCAGCCGTCACCGTCTCGTTGGCCTTGCCGTCGCTCAGACCGTTGTCGGAGAAAGCCGCCTGGGCCTTGATATAACCACCGATGGCCACCGTCGTCTCGCCCACCAGAAAGTCGCCGTCGTCGGTGCGCCTGACCACGCTGTCGCTGACCTCGGCCACCTCATGCTGCATATGGGTCTGTTGGCTGATCAGGCTGTCGATCTGGGCCTGCTGCTGCTCGACCAGCGCCATCGCCGCCTGTTGCTGCTGTTTCAGCAGTTCGATCTGGGCCTTTAGCTCGTTGAGTTCCTGCATGGTGGTCTGGGCAACGGCCTTCATAGGCACCATGGCGAGCACAGGAACGCCGGTCAGCATGGCAGCCGAGAGCACCACAGGAGAGAGCATGACAGGGGAGCGTAAGGGGCCGCTGGAGCATCGTCTGATCATCGCCAGTCCTCGGTCGTTATCGTTATAGGCTCAGGAGATTGGCTTCACCGCTACCGGCCAACATCACAAGCGCTTGATAAGCGACTATAGGAACGAAGATGCATCCATGGTGTTTGATTATGTGCTCAATAAGGCTAAGCACATAATGGCATCTATTGGCACACTAGAGAGGATTTTATCCCTATTTTCAGGGAACTAGCCTTACGTCAAAGACACATTTTCTGCACCGCAGCAGTTCGCAATGCACGCCATTGCACACATATCGAAGAGTGTTGTGCAGTGGATGCGAAACGTTAACGGCCTCTCGAAGCGACGGCGCCGAACACTGGGTGTTCGGCGCCGTCGCTTGTCTATGGTAGAGAACCACTCTTGTGGCTTACCGCAGGCCCCGTGGCTATTCCACGGTCACCGACTTGGCCAGGTTGCGGGGCTGATCCACATCGGTGCCCTTGAGTACCGCCACGTGGTAGGACAGCAGCTGCAGTGGCAGGGTGTAGAGGATCGGCGCCAAGGCATCATGCACATGGGGCAGGTGCAGGACGCGGATACCGTCACTTTCATGCAGACCCACGTTCTCGTCAGCGAAGACGTACAGCTCTCCGCCCCTTGCCCTGACTTCCTGCAAGTTGGACTTGAGCTTGTCGAGCAGCTCGTCATTGGGGGCTACCGAGATCACCGGCATGTCGCTGTCCACCAGTGCCAACGGGCCATGCTTGAGCTCGCCCGCCGGATAGGCCTCGGCGTGAATGTAGGAGATTTCCTTGAGCTTGAGCGCACCTTCCTGGGCGATGGGAAAGTGGGCACCACGGCCCAGGAACAGCGCATGGTGCTTTTCGGCAAAGGCCATGGACATGGCCTCGATGTCCCGGTCGAGACCCAGTACCTGGCTGCACAGGGTGGGCAGCGAACGCAGGGCATCGACGATCTCGGCCTGTTCGCTCTCGTCCATGCCACGCACCCGTCCCAGCGCCAGCGCAAACAGCATCAGCGCCGTCAGCTGGGTGGTGAAGGCCTTGGTAGAGGCCACGCCGATCTCGGGACCCGCCTGGGTCATCAGGGTCAGGTCGGCCTCGCGTACCAGCGAACTCCCCGGCACGTTACAGATCCCCAGGCTACCCAGGTAGTTCTGCTGCTGCATGGCAAAGCGCATGGCGGCCAGGGTATCCGCCGTCTCCCCCGACTGGGAGAGCGTCACGAACAGGGTACCTTGGGGAACCACTACCTGACGGTAGCGATACTCGGACGCCACCTCCACCTGCACGGGCACATTGGTGTAGCGCTCCAGCCAGTACCGCGCCACCATTCCCGCATGGTAGCTGGTACCACAGGCCACGATGTGAATCTGGCGAACGTCCTTGAACAGGCGCTCGGCATCGGGACCGAAACTTTCCACCAGCACGCTGCGATCCCCCAGACGCCCTTCCAGAGCGGCGGCGATCACCTCCGGCTGCTCGTGAATCTCCTTGAGCATGAAGTGACGGTAGGCGCCCTTGCTGGCCGCTCCATCACCGTGCTCGAAGGTGTGGATCTCACGCTGAACCGCAACGCCGTCGGCATCAAACAGCTCAATCTGACCATCACCCGACAGCCTGACCACATCTCCCTCGAGCAGATAGATGAAGCGATCGGTGACTGGCAACAGCGCCAGCGGATCAGAGGCCAGGAACGCCTCGTCGATACCGACCCCCACCACCAGAGGGCTACCCTTGCGTGCTCCCACCACGACCCCCGGCTCATCCACCGCCATGACCGCCAGCGCGTAAGCACCATCCAGCCCGGCGACAACCCGCTGAAACGCACTCAAGAGATTGCCGTCGCGGCGCGACTCGCGCTCCAGCAGATGGGCGATGACTTCGGTGTCAGTCTCGGATTCGAACTGATAGCCCTGATCGCTGAGCTCTTGGCGCAGCGACTCATGGTTCTCGATGATGCCGTTATGCACCACCGCCAGGCGGTCCCGGGACTGGTGAGGATGTGCGTTGGGCTCGCTGGGACGGCCGTGGGTCGCCCAGCGGGTGTGGGCGATGCCACTGTGACCGGGCAAGCCCGTCGCCTGCAGGCGTTCTTCCAGGGCCGCTACCTTGCCCACGGCACGTTGACGATCGAGGCTACCCATGGGGCTTCGCACCGCCATTCCGGCGCTATCGTAGCCGCGATACTCGAGGCGCTTGAGTCCCTCGAGCAAGATATTCTGTACGTTGCGCTGGGCAACCGCGGCGACGATGCCACACATAGGGGTCACTCCTTGAAAAACATCATGATTTACAGCAGCTACGCATCAGGGCACGGACACCCTCACTCATCGTCCTTGGACGGCCGCGGCCAGTTGGCCTTGGCAATCTGGCGTGCCCTGGTCACCGCCAGGCTGTGATCGGCCACGTCTCGGCTGATGGTCGAACCAGCGCCTACCGTCGCCCCCTCACCGACACTGACCGGCGCCACCAGCGCTGAATTGGAACCGATAAAGGCGGCATCGCCGATCTCGGTACGATGCTTGTTGGCACCGTCATAGTTGCAGGTAATGGTACCTGCACCGATATTCACCTCACGGCCCAGGCGAGCGTCGCCCACATAACTCAAGTGGTTGATCTTGCTGCCTTCTCCGACCTCGGCATTCTTGGTCTCGACGAAGTTGCCCACCTTGGCCTTGACCGCCAGTCGCGAGCCAGGACGCAGCCGGGCGAAGGGGCCGACCTGATTGAGTCCCGCCAATACGGCGCCGTCAATGATGCTATGCGCCTCAATCACGCTTTCGGCACCAATGTGACTGTTACGAATCACCGTGTAGGGTCCAATCCGCACGCCTTCGCCCAGCTCAACCTCGCCTTCGAACACACAGCCTACGTCGATAAAGACATCGTGACCGCAGCTCAGACGCCCACGCACATCGAGTCGTGCAGGGTCGGCCAGGGCCACACCACTGGCCATCAATGACTCGGCGATGCTGTGCTGGTGGGCACGCTCGAGCCGGGCCATCTGAGACCGGTTGTTGACGCCTTCCACCTCGATCGGACGCGACGGCTGAGCGGTAGCAACGCGGACACCCTCGGCAGCCGCCATGGCAATCACATCGGTGAGGTAGTACTCACCCTGTGCATTGTCGGAGGACAGCTCGGGCAGCCAGCGCTTCAACTGCGCACTGGTCATGGCCATGATGCCGGTGTTGCACTCACGGATCGCAAGTTGCTCGTCGTTGGCATCCTTCTGCTCGACGATGGCCACGACATTGTCCTGCTCATCGCGGACGATGCGTCCGTAGCCGCTGGGATCTTCCAGAGTGACCGTCAAAAGGCCCATGCTGTGATCATTCACCTGGGTGAGCAATGACGTCAGCGTATCGCGACGAATCAGCGGCACATCGCCATACAGCACCAGGACCTTGCCATCTCCCAGTTGTCCCAGCGCCTGGGCCACGGCATGTCCGGTCCCTTTCTGTTCCGCCTGATGGGCGAATCGCACTCCTGTATCGGCCAGCGCCTCGCGCACCCTCTCACCGCCGTGTCCGATGACCACGTGGGTACGCTGTGCGCCAAGTCCCGACGCAGTGTCCACCACGTGACGCACCATCGGCTTTCCAGCCAGGGTATGCAGTACCTTGGGCAGGCTGGAGCGCATGCGGGTGCCTTGTCCGGCGGCCAGAATCACCACATCGAGGCTCATTGTGACTCCTTGTCGTGTAGAGGAGAGAAAAAGATCCGGGCTGACCAGAACGCCATGACCTTGACCAGCAGGGACCGCTGCCCTTGAGACAGCATAGTCTGGTCAGCGCCTGGTCGCGCCTTCTTGCGAACAGTGTTTCTATTCTAGCGGGATGTCGTCCTGGGACACTACCTTGAGACCAAGCTTGTCGACGACATCACTGCCAAACCGCTCGACGAAGGCGGGACTGACCCAGCTCTCCCATCCTTCGCCTTGACGTACCAGCATGACGACCGGCAGCTCCGCGGCAATCGCCGCCTGCATGCCCTCCCGCTCGCCCATCACGCTGATGGCGGTGGCCCAGGCATCTGCCCAGGCGTTGGAGGGATGCACCACGCTGACCGACGCCAGGCGATGGGTGATCGGCCGTCCAGTGCGCGGATCGATGGTGTGGGAATAGCGCTTGCCATCCACCTCGAAATAATGGCGATAGTCGCCTGAGGTGGCTACCGAGATATCGTCCAGACCGACCACATGCTGTGCCTTGGGAGTGCCGTTCTCGGGTACCTCGATACCGATGCGCCATAGGCCATCACCACCGTCACGGTGGCCTTTCACCTTGACCTCGCCGCCCAGGTTGACCAGGTAGTTGGCAATGCCCTGGCGGTCGAGAAACGCCGCCACTTCATCCGTGGCAAACCCCTTGGCGACGCCGGAAAGGTCCACATAGACGTCGCGCAGGCGTCTGGCCTGGGCAGTGTCGGTATCAATCTCTAGGGCATCCATGCCAACTTCGGCCAGGCGCTGCTGCAGCACCGCCTCATCGGGAATCTGTTCGGGTTCGGCTTCAGGACCGAAGCTCCACAAATTGACCAGACTGCCGACGGTCACATCGAACGCACCGTGACTTTGCTGGCTGACCGACTGGCTGATGGCCAGGACCTCCATGAACTCGTCGGAGATCGGCTGCCACTGAGCCAGCGGAGCCTGATTGAAGGCACTGAGCTCGGAGTCATCCCGCCAGGTCGACATGGAAGCATCGACATCGTGCATCTCGTCGAGCACGCCCTGCTCGATCTCTTCCAGCTGCTGTTCGGTCAGCGGATCCGCCACGGTGATCTGGTAAAAGGTGCCAAAGATGTCGCCTTCCAGGGTCACCGCCGACGTGGTGGTGTCGGGCTCATCGCTGCAACCGATCAACAGTGATGCAAGCACAGGCAAAAGCCAGCAACGTCGCACAGTCTTGGCGCTGATCATGGGGGCCTCCTTGAGCATCAACCAAACAGCCAGATCAGCGCGATGCCCAGCAGCACGCGATAGACGACGAAAGGCTGCATGCCGATACGCTTGATGAATGACAAAAAGAAGTGGATACACAGATAGGCGCTGACGCCGGACAGCAAGGTGCCTATCGCCAGATCTCCCCAGTGCACATCGATACCGGACTGCAGCAGCTCACAGGCTTCCAGCCCGCCAGCCAGGATGATGACCGGAATCGACAGCAAAAAGGAAAAGCGTGCCGCGGCCTCTCTGCCCATGCCAAGCAACAGCGCTACGGTAATGGTAATGCCGGAACGCGAGGTACCCGGGATCAGCGCCAGCGCCTGGCCGATGCCGATCCACAGGGCGTCTTTCCAGCTCAGCTGATATTCACTGCGGGACCCACGGAAGCGCCAGTCAGCCAGACCCAGCAACAGACCAAAGGCGATCAAGCCGAATGCCAGCACCATGGGGGAGCGCGCGTACTGTTCAATGATGTCCTTGAACAGGAGGCCTGCCACGCCGACGGGAATGGTGGCAAGGATGACCCACCAGGCGAGCTTGCCGTCCTGATCGGTGCCACGGCCAGCGACACTTCTGCACCAGCTCAAGATCATGCGCTGGATGTCATCGCGAAAGTAGATGAGCACGGCCGCCAGACTCCCCAGATGCAGAGCGACATCAAAGGCCAGTCCTTGATCGGGCCAATCGCTGAACACCGGAACCAGAATCAAGTGAGCGGAGCTGGAAACGGGGAGGAACTCTGAAATTCCCTGAACCAGGGAAAGTACAACTATCTGTAGCCAATCCATCGGATAACCCGTAAGCATGAAAGGGTGACAGGCAAACGCGTGCAAGAGCATACACGCCGCCGCGCCGTATGTCCGCCCAGAGCCTTGAAGCGGAGCCCACGGGCAGCGTTTTCCCCACCTGGGTCAACCACCGGCAACCTACCGTGCTGGTGGCGCGTCACCACCGTTCACACGCTGGAGGATGGGGCAGAGCTCCCGGCAAGAGGGCCATCAAGAGCCTGTCAGTATCAGGGCGGCAATCGAGAAATAGATGACCACACCGGAGGCATCGATCAAGGTGGTCACCAGCGGAGCAGAGGCCGTCGCTGGATCCCAGCCCAGGCGGTCCAGCACAAACGGCAGGCACATGCCCAGCAGGCTGCCAAACAGCACGATGCAGATCATGCTGATGGCGACCACCATGGCAACCGCCTCACCGCCACGCATCACGCCGATGGGGGCCACCGCCAGCGCCATGGTCAGACCGAGCGATCCCGCGACCAGCAACTCTCGCCCCAGCAGCTTGCCCCAGTCCTTGATCCCCACATCGCCGGTCGCCATGCCACGTACCATCAAGGTGGCGGCCTGGGCACCGGCATTTCCGCCACTGCCAATCAGCAGCGGCAGAAAAAACACCAGGGTCACCTGAGCCGCGATGGTGTCCTCGAAATGGGCGATACCAGCGCCAGAAAACAGGTTACCGAACACCAACAGCACCAGCCAGGTGACCCGCTTGCGATAGAGGCTCCACAACGGCACTCGCGAAACCCCACCCTCCAGCTGGCCGATGGACATCCCCTTGTGGATATCCTCGGTGGCCTCGGACTCGACCACATCCAGCGCGTCGTCGTGGGTCACGATACCCACCAGCCGCGCGTCGCCATCAATCACCGGCAGGGCCAGCAGGTCGTAGCGTGCCACCACCCGCGCGACCTCCTCCTGCTCGGCATCCACATTGATGCTGATGACGTCACGTATCATCAGTTCATCGATGGTCGCCTGGGGCCTTGCCACCATCAGCTGACGCAACGACATGGTGCCTGCCAGACGCCCCTGTTCATCCACTACGTACAGCTGATACACGGTTTCCGCGTCGGGGGCGGTCTGGCGCACCCTCATCATGGCTCTAGAGACCGTGAGTCCCATCGGGATCGCCACGTAATCCGCGGTCATCAGCGCACCAGCGGTGCCCTCTTCGTAGCTCGCAAGGCGCTTCAACGCTTCCCGCTCACGCCTGGCCATGCGGCGCAGCAGTGCCTCCTTGCGGTCGTCTCCCAGCACCTTGAACAGATCGGCTCGCTCATCGGACCCCATCTTGTCGAGGATGCGCGACAGCCAGGCATCCTCCACCCGCCCCGCCATTTCATCCTGGGCATCGTTCGGCAGGTGTCCAAAGACGCTGGCCTGGCGCTCCATGGGCAGGCTCTTGAGCAGCGCCAAGGCGCTATTCACCTGGGCCTCATCTTCCAGCATCTGCTCGAGGATATCCGCCAGATCGGCCGACCGTATCTGAGGCAAGCGCGCGTCCAGCGCCTCACTGTCACCTTGCGCCAGGGCCGCCAACAGGGCCTGCTGGTGCTGCATCAAGGAAGCAGTCAATGTCATGGGCGTCTCCTTGGGCGTGACAGAAAGAGGCCTGAGTGTGGCGCTGCGACATGCCGTGCGGCCTATGCGCAGACCCGGGGCGTGGCAACATGCTTCAACCAGCGTGCTCGGTGGCAAGGGCAGTGGCATGAGCCGTGACATGATCGGCGACACGGCCGTCTTGGAGGACTCGCCATGCTGTCAGCACCTGCCGGGAGGCATGCTGCCCCAGAGCATTAAACGAAAGTCGATATGATGCCACGCTCTCGTGACAAAAGCGCTCCAGCAACGCAGATCGACCGGCACGGATCAAGAGCAAGGACTGCGCATAAGCCGTCTCGTCGTCCTTCGTGCCCTGCTCCGGCAGCCGCTCCGTCAGCCACCCTGGCGGCGACCACCTTACCCAGCAAAAAAACGCCCCCCGAGTGGAGACCACTCGGGGGGCGGGGGCTTGCTTGCCGGGGCGCGAGCGGTTAGCTCTTGCCAGCCTTGCGACGCAGCTGCTGGATGGTACGCAGCTGAGCCATGGCCTCGGAAAGCTCCGCTGCGGCACGGGTGTAATCCATTTCCGCAGACTTGTCTTCCATGGCCTTCAGGGCCTGCTTGCGCGCCTCCTCGGCGGACGCCTCATCCAGATCGGATGCGCGAACCGCTGTATCGGCCAGCACGATCACCTTCTCGGGCTGCACTTCGATAAAACCGCCGGAGACGTAGTAGTTCTCCTCGCGGCCTTCGTTGAGCACGCGCACGGGACCAGGTGCCAACTCGGTCAGCAGCGGCGTGTGGCCGGCCAGGATACCAAGATCCCCCAGGATGCCAGCCGCCACCACCTGCTCGGCGCTACCGGAGTAGACCGAGCCTTCGGCACTGACGATCTCGCATTGGATGGTTTTCGTCATGATGACGTCTCCCGGTTAGAGGGATTACTTCATCTGGTTGGCTTTCTCGACGGCCTCGTCGATGGTGCCGACCATGTAGAAGGCCTGCTCGGGCAGCTCGTCGTACTCGCCGTCAAGGATGCCCTGGAAGCCACGAATGGTTTCCTTCAGGGACACGTACTTGCCCGGGGAGCCGGTGAAGACCTCAGCAACGAAGAACGGCTGCGACAGGAAGCGCTGAATCTTACGCGCCCGTGCCACGATCTGCTTGTCTTCGTCGGACAGCTCGTCCATCCCCAGGATGGCGATGATGTCCTTGAGCTCCTTGTAACGCTGGAGCACGCCCTGCACACCGCGAGCCACGTTGTAGTGCTCGTCGCCCACGACCAGCGGATCGAGCTGGCGAGAGGTGGAGTCCAGCGGGTCGATGGCCGGGTAGATACCCAGCTCGGCGATGGAGCGCGCCAGTACGACCGTGGCATCCAGGTGCGAGAAGGTGGTGGCCGGAGACGGATCGGTCAAGTCATCCGCAGGCACGTAGACGGCCTGGACGGAGGTGATGGAGCCCGTCTTGGTGGAGGTGATACGCTCCTGCAGAACGCCCATCTCCTCGGCCAGCGTCGGCTGATAACCCACCGCAGACGGCATACGGCCGAGCAGTGCGGATACTTCAGTACCGGCCAGGGTGTAACGATAGATGTTGTCGACGAACAGCAGAACGTCACGACCTTCGTCACGGAACTTCTCGGCGATGGTCAGACCGGTCAGCGCGACGCGCAGACGGTTGCCGGGCGGCTCGTTCATCTGGCCATAGACCAGTGCCACCTTGTCGAGAACGTTGGATTCCTGCATCTCGTGATAGAAGTCGTTACCTTCACGAGTACGCTCACCAACACCGGCAAACACGGAGTAACCGCTGTGCTCGGTGGCGATGTTACGAATCAGTTCCATCATGTTGACGGTCTTGCCGACACCGGCACCGCCGAACAGACCGACCTTACCGCCCTTGGCAAACGGACACACCAGGTCGATGACCTTGATGCCCGTCTCGAGCAGTTCGTTGGTCGCTGCCTGGTCCGCATAGCCCGGAGCTCCGCGGTGGATCGGCATACGTTCCTGCTCGCCGATGTCACCCGCTTCATCGATCGGCTCGCCCAGCACGTTCATGATCCGGCCCAGGGTTTCCTGGCCCACCGGAACAGAAATAGCCGCACCGGTGTTCTCGGTGTTCATGCCGCGCTTGAGCCCTTCGGTAGAGCCCATGGCGATGCAGCGCACCACGCCGTCACCCAGCTGCTGCTGGACTTCGAGGATGGTTTCCTTGTCGGAGACCTTCAGCGCGTCGTAGACCTTGGGCACGTCGTCCCGCGGAAACTCTACGTCAATCACCGCGCCGATGATTTGTACGATACGTCCGCTCATCTTGGTTCCTCTCTAAAACCTGCAAATGAAACCTGCATACCTTTAAACAGCGGCGGCACCGCCAACGATCTCGGAGATTTCCTGGGTAATGGCCGCCTGACGGGCCTTGTTGTACACCAGCTCCAGATCATCGATGAGGTTGCCCGCGTTGTCGGTCGCGCTCTTCATGGCAACCATGCGTGCCGCCTGCTCGCACGCTGTGTTCTCGACCACTGCCTGATACACCTGCGCTTCCACGTAGCGCACGAGCAGGCTGTCGAGCAGCGCCTTGGCATCCGGCTCATACAGGTAGTCCCAACTGTTGGGACGTTTGTTCTCGTCGTCATCCTCGACCTTGGCGGTGTCCTCGGTCAGCGGAAGCAGCTGACGGACGACCGGCTTCTGGGTCATGGTGTTGACGAATTCGTTGTGCACGACGTAAAGACGATCCAGATTGCCTGCATCGTAGGCATCCAGCATCACCTTCACGCTACCGATCAGATCATCAAGACTCGGCGACTCGCCGAGGCCGCTCTTGGCCGCGACCAGACTTCCACCGTACTTGCGGAAGAAGCTGCTGGCCTTGCTGCCAAGGGCACAGAAGTCGAGCTCAGCGCCCTTCTCGTGCCATGCCTGGGCATCCTTGACCGTCGCCTTGAACAGGTTGACGTTCAAGCCGCCGCAGAGACCGCGATCGCTGGAGACGACGATGTAACCGACGCGCTTGGCCTCACGCTCTTCCATCCACGGATGCTTGTACTCCGGGTTGGCCTGGGCGAGATGACCCACCACGTAACGGATCTGTTCGGCATAAGGCTTGCTTGCCGACATCCGTTCCTGGGTCTTGCGCATCTTCGACGCCGCCACCATCTGCATCGCATTGGTGATCTTCTGCGTGTTCTTGATGCTCGCAATCTGCGTGCGAATCTCTTTTCCGACTGCCATGGCGATCTACCCTTGTTCGGTGACCCTCAGAATCCTGTTCGACCAGCTGGCCCGCCGTCAGGCGGGCCAGAGGGCGCTTACCAGCTCTGAGAAGACTTGAACTTCTGGAGACCTTGCTTCAGGCCGTCCTTGATCTCGTCGTTGTAGTCGCCGGACTCGTTGATCTTGTCGATCAAGGCGCCATGCTCGGACTTCATGTACTCATGCAGCGCATGCTCGAAGTCCAGCACCTTGTTGACGTCGACGTCATCGAGGAAGCCTTCGTTGGCGGCAAACAGAGAGATGGCCATCTCGGCAACCGACATCGGCGAGTACTGCTTCTGCTTCATCAGCTCAGTGACGCGCTGACCGTGCTCGAGCTGCTTGCGGGTCGCTTCGTCCAGGTCGGAGGCGAACTGGGAGAAGGCCGCGAGCTCGCGGTACTGGGCCAACGCCAGACGGACGCTGCCGCCGAGCTTCTTGATGATCTTGGTCTGAGCAGAACCACCCACACGAGATACCGACAGACCAGCGTTGATGGCCGGACGGATACCCGAGTTGAACAGGTCGGTCTCGAGGAAGATCTGACCGTCGGTGATGGAGATCACGTTAGTCGGAACGAACGCAGACACGTCACCGGCCTGGGTCTCGATGATCGGCAGAGCGGTCAGCGAGCCCGTCTTGCCCTTCACTTCACCATTGGTGAACTTCTCGACATAGTCGGCGTTCACGCGAGCGGCACGCTCGAGCAGGCGAGAGTGGAGGTAGAAGACGTCACCAGGGAAGGCTTCACGGCCCGGCGGACGACGCAGCAGCAGAGACACCTGGCGGTACGCCACGGCCTGCTTGGACAGGTCATCATAGACGATCAGGGCATCTTCGCCGCGGTCACGGAAGTACTCACCCATGGTGCAGCCGGAGTAGGCGGCCAGGAACTGCATCGGGGCCGGGTCGGCGGCGCCGGCAGCAACCACGATGGTGTGCTCCATGGCGCCGTGCTCTTCGAGCTTGCGCACCACGTTGGCGATGGTCGACTGCTTCTGACCGATGGCCACGTAGACACAGGTAACACCAGTGCCTTTCTGGTTGATGATGGCATCGATGGCGATCGCCGACTTACCGATCTGACGGTCACCGATGATCAGCTCACGCTGACCACGGCCGATCGGCACCATGGCGTCGATGGACTTGAAACCGGTCTGGATCGGCTCGTCAACGGACTGACGAGTGATGACGCCAGGCGCGACCTTCTCGACCGCGTCGGTTTCCTTGGTGCCCAGGTCGCCCTTGCCGTCGATGGGGTTACCGAGGGCGTCGACCACGCGACCACGCAGCTCGGGGCCCACCGGCACCTCGAGGATGCGGCCGGTGCACTGGGCAGTCATGCCCTCTTCCAGCTGCAGGTAATCACCCAGGACCACGGCACCGACATTGTCGCGCTCGAGGTTCAGGGTCATCCCGAAGATGCCGCCGGGGAATTCGATCATCTCACCGAACATTGCGTCGGCGAGGCCGTGAATCTGCACGATACCGTCAGACACGCTGACGATCGTACCCTGATTACGGGCTTCGGATGCGACGTCAAGCTTCTCAATGCGCTGCTTGATGATGTCGCTGATCTCGGAAGGATTCAGTTGCTGCATGCCATGTCCCTCAGACTCAGGCGGAAAGGGCTTCCTGGAGGCGGTTCAATCGACCGCGTACCGAACCGTCAATGACGGTGTCGCCGGCACGCAGGATCACGCCGCCCAGGAGCGTCTTGTCCACCTGAGTGGTAATGGAGATTTCGCGGTTCAGACGCTTGGCCAGTGCACTCGCGAGCGATTGTTCCTGGGCTTCGGCCAGCGGAAAGGCAGAGACAATCTCCACCTCGACCCGCTTTTCCTGCTGGGCCTTGAGCACCTCGAACTGCTCGGCGATGGCGCCGAGCGCCGTCAGGCGACCCTTTTGGCCGACCAGACGAACGAAGTTCTTGAGGTCGTCATTGACGGCGTCACCACAGACGTCGACGACAACATCAGCCTTCTGTGCGCTGGACAGCTTGGGGTTGCCGAGCACTCGGCCGCGCATGTCGTCATCGCTGACGACCTGCGCGACGCGGGCCAGCATGCCGGACCAGTCCTCGAGCGCGTCCTTGGCCACGGCGTGCTCAAAGGCAGCCTTGGCGTATGGGCGAGCGATAGTTGACGTTTCCGCCATGGGGCACCTCCTCAGAGCTCTTTGGCGAGTTTGTCGACGATGGCAGCGTGCTGCTTCTCGTCGATGGAGGACTCCAGAATTCGCTCAGCGCCCAGCACCGCCAGGCGTGACACTTGTGCGCGCAGATCTTCTTTCGCGCGTGCCACTTCCTGCTCGATTTCAGACTTGGCCTTGGCAATCATGCGCTCGCCTTCGAGGCGGGCGTCTTCGCGTGCCTGTTCGAGCTTCTGGTTGGCCTGTTTCTGGGCCTGTTCCAGGATCTCGGCCGCCTCTTGCTTGCTCTTGCGCAGAGTCTCGTCGGCCTCTTTCTCGGCCACTTCGAGATCCCGCGCCGCACGGCTGGCAGCATCCAGGCCATCGGCGATCTTCTTCTGGCGTTCCTGCAGAGCTTGCATGACCGGCGGCCAAATAAACTTCATGCAGAACCAGACGAAGAACGCAAAGGCGATAGCCTGGCCGACTAGGGTAAGGTTCAGGTTCACGCCAGCACCTCTCGCGTTACGGGTTTGGGGTTAAGGGGTCGACGGCTCATGACGAGCGGTCGGACATTAACCGACAAACGGGTTAGCGAAGGTGAAGAACAGCGCGATACCCACACCGATCATGGTCACGGCGTCCAGCAGGCCGGCGACGATGAACATCTTGACCTGCAGCATCGGAACCATTTCCGGCTGACGTGCAGCGCCTTCCAGGAACTTGCCGCCGAGGATACCGAAGCCGATAGCGGTACCGAGGGCACCCAGGCCGATCAGCAGGGACACGGCGATGGCGGTCATACCCAGAACTTGTGCTTCCATGGTGGTCTCTCCAGTTTTTAGTTGAAACTAAGGTTTATCAGTGGGTTAGGGTTAAGGGTTAGGGGTAATGCGAAACCGTCAGTGCTTTTCCACCGCCATGCTCATGTAGACGATGGTCAGCATCATGAAGATGAAGGCCTGCAGGGTGATGACCAGAATGTGGAACACCGCCCAGGTGAAGTGCAGCGGCAGCTGCCACAGGCCAATCATGGCGATCAGGATGAAGATCAGCTCACCGGCGTAGAGGTTGCCGAACAGTCGCAGGGCCAGGGAAATCGGCTTGGCCAGCAGGGTCACGAACTCCAGCAGGAAGTTGACCGGGATGAACAGCGCCTGAACCAGCTTGTTCGGTGAGTTGAACGGGTGCAGGGTCAGCTCGCCAATGAAGCCGGAGAAGCCCTTGGTGCGAATGGTGTAGAAGATGATCAGGCCAAACACCGACAGCGCCATGCCCAGGGTGGCATTGACGTCAGTGGTCGGCACCACCTTGAAGTAGACGTGGGCAGGATCGGCTCCGAACATGGCGCCAATCTTGGCCGCCAGCATTGGCAGGAAGTCTACCGGCACCAGGTCCATGAGGTTCATCAGGAACACCCAGCAGAAGATCGTCAGCGCCAGCGGCGCGATCAGCTTGCTCTTGCCGTGGAAGGTGTCCTTGACCGAGTTGTCGACGAACTCGACCATCAGCTCGACAAAGTTCTGCAGCGCGCCAGGCACACCGGTGGTCGCCGTGTTGGCGGCCTTCTTGAACAGCCACAGGAAGATCAGGCCCAGGCCCACGGACCAGCCCAGCGTGTCCAGGTGAACGGCCCAGAAGCCCATGTCGGACGCTTCCTGAGCGGAATGCGCGATGGACCAGCCATTGTCGGGATGCAGCCCGAAGGTCAGGTTCTGCAGGTGGTGCTGGATATATTCCGTAGGGGTCGGATTCGTGCCTGCCATGTCTGCCTCGTTGTCAGGTGTGCGACGGTCGTTTCACTAGCCAGGGCCCCAGCCAATGAACGAACAGCGTCACCACATAAGCGCCAAAGAAAAAAGTCGGGTTTGAGGGAGGCACTGCGATGAACACTAGAGTGAACAGCGCCGCCGTCAAACCGAACTTGCCGGCTTCCGCACGATAGAAATTGTTGACGATGATCTTTGAATGACGCGCCCCTTGCGTGCGGAACACACACCAGGCAAAGAACACGTTGGGCAGGAAGGCCACAAGCCCACCCAGCGCCGCAGAGGATGTCCCCGGCACACCGCTGGTCACAGCGGCAACCGCGCTGATCAGCGCAACGGTGGCAAGCTGCACCATCAGCAGACGCTGCACCTGGGGTCGTTGAATCCTGGCCGCCAAGTGATTCTCCCGACGCGCCGCATTGCGCGCATTCAATATTCATCGTGTTGTCGGCGACAGACCACCGACAGACTCCGGCGCGATTATAGGGAAGCCCCCTTGGGGCTTCAACCAAAGACGCAACGATTTGTCGTCACTTCGCGCTGGCTTACGACCAAATGCGGAGAACTGGTCGCTAAAGTTGTTAGCGACCTAAGTGGTTTACTGCGCGAAATCGCACACACCTATGCCGCGCCTATCCGCTCTCTTCAGCGAATATGCTCGAGGATGCCATCCAGCTCATCCAGGCTGGAGTACTGGATCGTCACCTTGCCCTTGCCCGCCTTGCCGTGACTGATCTTGACCGGTGCACCGAGCAGGTCCGCCAGGCGCGTCTCCAGCCGCGACACGTCCTGCTGTGGAGCTGCCTTGGCCGCCTTTGGCTTGCCGCTGGCCAGTTGCTTCACCAGTGCTTCGGTGGCACGCACGGTCAGATCCTTGTTGACCACTTCGTGGGCCGCCTTGCGCTGTTTGGCCGCAGGCAGCGACAGCAGCGCACGGGCATGCCCCATATCGAGGTCGCCGCGCTCGAGCAGGGTCTGGACTTCGCCATCCAGGGTCAGCAGGCGCAACAGGTTGGTGACCTGGGCGCGGGAGCGCCCCACGGCGTCGGCCACCTGCTGCTGGGTCAACTCGAATTCATCGAGCAGGCGCTTGAGCGCCAACGCTTCTTCGACCGGGTTGAGGTTCTCGCGCTGGATGTTCTCGATCAGCGCCAGCGCCAGCGCCACCTCGTCGGAGACGTCGCGGATGACCGCAGGAATCACATCCAGCTCGGCCAACTGCGAGGCACGCCAGCGGCGTTCGCCGGCAATGATCTCGTAGCGATCGGTGCCAATAGGGCGAACGACAATAGGCTGCATCACGCCCTGGGCGCGGATCGAGTCGGCTAGCTCCTCCAACGCCTCAGGCTGAATATCGCGCCTGGGCTGATACTTTCCTCGGCTGAGCTGTCCCAGCGGCAGGCGTTCAAGTCGTTCTTCCGCCATGGCCGGGGCCACAGCATCGGCGCCGCCATCCTCGGCTTCCATCAATTCAGCGTCGACCTCGGGAAGATCCAGGCTTTCACGGCGTCTGGCGCCCGCCCCGATCAGCGCGTCCAAACCCCGTCCCAGGGCGCGTTTGCGTGTCATCGATTCATCCTCATCACAGCACGCTTTGAAAAGTCGACCGTCCCGCCGCGCGGCTACAGTGACAACCGGCGAATCAATTCCTTGGCAAGTACCCGGTGGGCCTGGCTACCCCTTGAAAAGCGCGCATACTTGGTGACAGGCAGGCCATGACTGGGCGCTTCGGCAACCCGCACGTTACGCGGTATCGTCGTCTTCAGCAGGGCATCACCGAAGTAGTCACGCAGCTGCTTGCTGACGTCTCGCGTCAAGCTATTGCGGGCGTCGAACATGGTGCGCAGGATGCCATAGATTTCGAGCCCCGGATTCACGCTGTCCTTGATCTGTTCGACCGTGTCCAGCAGCGCCGACAGCCCTTCGAGAGCGTAGAATTCACACTGCAGCGGAATCAGTACCCCGTCCGCTGCCGTCAACGCATTGACGGTCAGCATGTTCAATGACGGCGGGCAGTCGATCATGACCACGTCATACTCGCCTGCCACCTCGGACAATGCCTTGCCCAGGGCACGCTCGCGCCCTTCTCCACGGTCCAGCAGCTCAACCTCGGCAGCGGTCAGATCACCATTGCCCGGAAGCAGCGCATAGCCCGCCTCTGGGCAGTCAAGGATGACTTCCACGGGGCGCTTGTCGCCCAGGATGACGTCCAGCACGCTGCCTTCGAGGCTATGCTTATCAACGCCACTGCCCATGGTGGCGTGCCCCTGGGGATCAAGATCGACCAGCAGCACCCGGCGGTCGAGCGCCGCCAGGCTGGCGGCCAGATTGACGGCAGAGGTGGTCTTGCCGACCCCACCCTTCTGGTTGGTCAAGGCGATGATTTTCGTCACGACGTCATCCTTGCGTGGAAATTCTCGGGTGGCAGGCCAGCCAAATTGGGCCCGACAGGTCGTTCCAAGGTTGAGCCTAGCGATCCCCGGCGTCGGGTTCCAGCATAACCAGTTCTCGTCCCCCATCGGCGAACGGCACCCTCAACGGATGACGTGACAACACGCGAATATCATCATCCAGCCGCTCAAGCTCGCCATCTACTGCCGGTCCTTTCATGGCCAGCCACTGACCGCCAGGCGCCAGCAGGCTGCGTGTCATGCCGATAAAATCCTCGAGACTGGCGAAGGCACGGGAGATCAATTGGTCGTAACCGCCCGCTGGCGGCGCAAAGGACTCCACTCGGGCCTGGATCGGGGTCACCCGGGTCAACCCCAGCTCCATCACTGCCTGGCGCTGAAAGCGAACTTTCTTGCCGTTGCTGTCGAGCAGACTGATGTCCAGATCAGGTCTGAGTATTGCCAGTACCAGCCCCGGAAGACCTGGCCCAGCGCCGACATCCAGGATCCGCGGCCCCTCGACCCAGGGCAGCACGGCAGCGCTGTCCAGCAGATGGCGGGACACCATCTCCAGGGGGTCTCGCACCGCGGTGAGGTTATAGGCCCGATTCCACTTGTGCAACAAGACGACCAGGGCGACCAGATGATCGACCTGGCCGGGGCTGACGGCAATCTCGAGGGTCTTGAGACCCTCGACCAAGCGGGCGCGCAGACGCCCCTCCAGCGCGCTATCGATGGACGCTGTCATCCTGTCACCACTTTCTGATCATCCAGCAGCCGACGCTTCTTGAGATGGATCAGCAGGATCGACACCGCAGCAGGGGTCACCCCACTGATGCGTCCGGCCTGAGCCAGGGTCTCGGGCCGCGCTTCCGCCAGCTTCTGGCGAATCTCGTGGGACAACCCTTCAACGCGGGCATAATCGAGATCCGCCGGCAGTGCCATGGATTCGTGGCGCTTGAGCTTGTCGATCTCGTCCTGCTGACGATCGATATAGCCTTGATACTTGGCCTGAATCTGAACCTGTTCGGCCACGGTGTCGTCACTGACAGGATCTCCCTTGGCACCCGCCACATCGGCATATCCAAGCTCGGGACGCTTGAGCAGATCCATCAGGCTGTACTCGCGACCAAGGGGTTTGCCGGTGACGCGTTCGATCGACTTCGCCGCATCGCTGCCAGGCTGAACCCAGGTGGCTTTCAAGCGTGCACTTTCCCGCTCTACCGCCTCGCGCTTCTCGCTGAAACGGGACCAGCGCTCGTCGTCGACCAGTCCCAGTTCACGGCCGTGTTCGGTCAATCGCATATCGGCATTGTCTTCCCGCAGCAGCAGCCGGTATTCGGCGCGGGAGGTGAACATGCGATAGGGCTCCTTGGTGCCCATGGTGATCAGGTCATCCACCAGCACCCCCAGATACGCTTCATCGCGTCTCGGGCACCAGGCTTCCAGGGATTTCGCCCGACGGGCGGCGTTCAAGCCTGCCAACAGCCCCTGGGCACCGGCTTCTTCGTAGCCGGTGGTGCCATTGATCTGGCCGGCAAAAAACAGGTTGTGGATAAATTTGGTTTCCAGCGAGTGCTTCAGATCCCGCGGATCGAAGAAGTCATACTCGATGGCATAGCCCGGGCGTGTGATGTGCGCACGCTCGAGGCCCTCGATGGAACGGACCACCTGGAGCTGGACGTCGAAGGGCAGCGAGGTAGAAATACCATTTGGGTATAGCTCGTGCGTATCCAGTCCTTCGGGTTCAATGAAGACCTGGTGGCTGTTCTTGTCAGCGAAACGGTGGACCTTGTCTTCAATGGATGGGCAGTAGCGAGGACCGACGCCCTCGATCACTCCCGAAAACATCGGCGAGCGATCGAGATTGTTGAAGATGATCTCGTGGGTCCGCTCATTGGTGTGCGCAATGTGGCAACTGACCTGACGAGGATGCATCTCCCGCGAACCGAGATAGGACATCACCGGCGTTGGGGCATCTCCCGGCTGTTCCTCGAGTCGAGCGAAATCAACGCTCTTGGCATCAATACGCGGTGGTGTCCCTGTCTTGAGTCGGTCAACCCGGAAGGGCAGAGCGCGAAGACGTTCTGCCAATGCGTTGGAGGGCGGGTCGCCAGCGCGGCCACCGCGGCTGTTGTCCAAGCCGATGTGAATGACCCCTCCGAGGAAGGTTCCGGTGCACAGCACGACGGTGTCTGACAGGAAACGCAGACCGGTTTCGGTAACCACGCCACGTACCGTGTCCTGTTCGACGATCAGATCACCGGCAGCCTGCTGAAACAGCGTCAGATTCGGCTGATTTTCCAGCATTCCGCGAATCGCAGCCTTGTAGCGCACGCGATCGGCCTGAGCACGAGTGGCGCGCACCGCGGGTCCCTTGCGTGCATTCAGCACACGGAACTGGATACCGCCCAGGTCCGTCGCCAAGCCCATGGCGCCGCCGAGAGCGTCGATTTCCTTGACCAGATGACTCTTGCCGATCCCGCCAATAGCGGGATTGCAGGACATTTGACCAAGGGTCTCGATGTTGTGTGTCAACAGCAGGGTCTGGCAACCCATGCGGGCAGAGGCCAGGGCAGCTTCCGTTCCAGCATGGCCACCGCCGATGACGATGACGTCAAAGCGGTCGGGATACTCCAAGGTTCACCTCGTTCGGCGCAGCGCGCCAGCGTCGGAAATGATGGGTCATGCAAAAATTAGCCCGCCAGTATAAACCCTCCTGTGGGTAAACGTCAGGGTTTTCCACACCCTCGTCGGCCAGATCCTCACTTGGTTTTTCTCCTATAAAAAAATAAGAAGAATAAGAAAGGAAGTTCTGTAGTGGTAGTAACTACTGGTGTGGACAAAATTTGTGGAAAACCTATAAAACCCTAATTTTTACAATAGCTTGAAATGTTGATCGATTGTTGGACAAGAGGCGTACCAGCTCTTGATGCCATGTTCTTAGGCTGTGGATGAAAGCCGAGGTTGCCCACAAGCGTGAGGGTCCACGTGTTATCCACCGTGCTCAGGCAGCGTTGTCCTCGTGACGGTGAACATTTCAGCGGACACCTCGTAGTCGGCGCCACGACTGGGTTAGCGGCGAATGCGCAAAAAAGTTGTCCACAGCCAAAAAAAACGCCCTGTCGATATCTCGACAGGGCGTTTTCAGTGCTTCAGGAAGCGTTGTCAGTGCTTGAGTACCCGTGACAAGAAGCTCTGGGTACGCTCATTTTGAGGGTTGTCGAAGATATCTTCAGGCTTGCCTTGCTCCACGATTTCACCCTTGTGGATGTAGATGACCCGATCGGCGACCTCGCGAGCGAAGCCCATCTCATGGGTCACGATCATCATGGTCATGCCCTCCTTGGCGAGCTCACGCATGGCGTCCAGGACCTCACCGATCATCTCCGGATCGAGTGCAGAGGTGGGCTCGTCGAAGAGCATCAGGCGCGGCTCCATGGCCAGTGCTCGGGCCAGAGCGACGCGCTGTTGCTGGCCGCCTGACAGCTGTGTCGGATACTTGCTTGCCTGGTCCTTGATCCCGACCCTGTCCAGCAAGCGCTCTGCCGTCGCCTCAGCGGCATCTCGCGCCATGTTGCGCACTTTCATCGGCGCCAGAGTGACGTTGTCACGGACGCTTAAGTGCGGAAACAGATTGAATTGCTGGAAGACCATGCCGACTTCGGTGCGGATCGTCTGCAGGGCGCGACTGGCCTTGCCATGGGGCTTGAGATCGTTGCCATCGACGCGCAGCTCGCCCTGCTGGAATTCTTCCAGGCCATTGACGCAGCGAATCAAGGTCGACTTGCCGGAGCCACTGGCGCCGATGATCACGACCACTTCTCCCTGCGCCACTTCAAGGTCGATGTTCTTGAGCACGTGCAGGGAGCCAAAGTGCTTGTTCAACTTGCCAATGCGGACGATGGGCTCGCCCTGGGGCGTCGAAGCAGAAGACTGAGAAGCTTGGGACTGACGGTGATTTTCCATATGACGGCTCCTCACTGACCCACCAGGCCCTTGCGCTCAAGCATGCGCAGGGCAAACGACAAGGATAGGGTGATGGCGAGATACATGAGCGCCACCATCAAATAGACCTCCAGTGCGGTGAAGGTCGTCGCGATATAGATCTGGCCCTGACGTACCAGTTCTCCGACACCGATGACCGCGAACAGAGAGGTGTCCTTGATGCTGATGATGGCCTGGTTGCCGAGAGCAGGGATCATGCGTCTGAATGCCTGTGGCCAGATGATGTAGCGGAAGGTCTGGCGCTGTGACAGGCCAAGAGACAGTCCCGCTTCGCCCTGGCCGCGTTCGATGGACTGAACGCCTCCGCGCACGATTTCCGAGATATAGGCGCCTGAGTTGACGGCGATGGCAGCAATACCGGCGGTAATGGCATCGATGGGGCCTCCCAGCAGGCTGGGCAGGCCGTAAAAGATAAACAGGACCTGAACCAGCACGGGCGTGCCACGGAAAATCTCGATATAGGCCACCGCAGGAATGCGTAGCCATGCGTGTCGCGAGATTCTTAACAGACCAAAGATGATGCCGATGATAAAACCGATGGCGAGACCACCGAAGGAGATCATCAGCGTGTAGGGGATGCCGGTCAGCAGCTGAGGAATGGAGGACAGGGCTGCCGACCAGTCGAATTGAAAATTGACGTCCACGAGTGGGTCTCCGTCATGCTTATGAGATCAGGACAAGGCCGCTTGCCTTGACGCGAGGGTCGAGACTGCGCCTCGAAGTGACGTCCGGGCAGGATCGAAAAGGGCCGGTATGGCTCCGGCCCCTGGAAAGCACTGTCCTCTCGCCATCACGTTACTGCCTAGACGCTGGGCAGCCCCGTCGCGGGCAATTGGCCAGTGCTTTCACCGCGTTAAGCGGGTCTATGTCACTCGCTAGGAGCGCCGAACCACTTGGTGTGAATCTCGTCGTAGGTGCCGTCTTCCTTCATGGCTGCCAGCGCCTCGTTGACCGGCTCGACCCACTCGCTGCCCTTGACGAAGACAATGCCGTATTGCTGGCCTTCATAGAGCGGGCCTACGACCTTGACCTTGCCTTCGCCGCGAGTCTGAGAGAAGTAGCCGACATTGGGCGCATCGTAGAAGGCGGCATCGACGCTACCTCCCAGCAAGGCCATGTACATGTCAGGAGTGCCCGGATACGGCGTGATCTCGGCATCTTCGCCCAGGTTTTCCTGCAGGAAGTCGTAGCTGGTAGAGCCGATCTTGGTGCCGATTCGCATTCCGGCGAGGTCGCCAATCTCTGCCACGCCTTCCTCGTCGGCGCTGACCAGAATCTTGAGACCGGAATCATAGTAGGCATCGGAAAAGTCGACGATTTCAGCGCGCTCATCGGTGATGGTGATGCCCGCAATTGCGATGTCGACATTGCCGGTCTGGACGGCTGGGATGATGCCGTTGAAGTCCATGGTGCGCAGCTCGTAGTCGAAGCCGGCACGCTCGGCCAGTTCCTTGATGATATCCATATCGAAACCGACCATTTCGCCGGTTTCCTGATCCATCATCTCGAACGGTACGAAGCTGGGATCGGTGGCCACGTTCAGGGTCTCGGCCTGGGCGGTACCGACGATACCGAAGGTCATCAGGGCAGAGGCCAGTGCGGCAGAGGTAAGGGCGGTTTTCATGGTTTTCCCCAGTTGACGTTATTGTGAAATCCGTAACTACCATGGCGAGTTGCGGCGAGGGGGTCAAGCTGGGGAAGAATCCGCTGGGCCAACGCTGGGCGTGTTGCCAGGGGCATGCCCGGGGATTGACCAGGCCGAGGGAACCGGGTCTGAAGGGAGTCTTGGGAAGACTCTAGGGAATATCTTGCCTGCAACGAATGACGCAGCCCTTGGGCTGCGTCAGATGTCTGGCTTGCGGCGGGTTACACCATGAACGATGCACCGCAGCCGCAGGTCGTGGTGGCGTTGGGGTTCTGGACCAGAAAGCGAGCCCCGGCCAGGCCCTCTTCGTAGTCAATGGTCGAGCCCACCAGGTATTGGTAGGACAGCGGGTCAACCACCAGCGAAACGCTGCCGAAAGGGATTTCGGTGTCGTCGTCGTTGAAGCTGTCGGCGACGTCGAAGCCGTATTGAAATCCCGAACAGCCGCCACCTGTGACATACACGCGCAGGGCGATCTTTTCGGCACCGTCCTCGGCCATCAGCGCCTTGAGACGACGCTGTGCGTTGTCGGACAGCAGCAACGGAGTAGGAACAAAGGATTCGGCACCGCTCATGAGGAGCTCCGGGGGTCAGGTCACATGGAGTGTCATTCCAGGCGTCAGGCGCCCAAGACGAACAACACCGGGTATTATCCCTAAACCAGAGTAAAAGGGTCAACTTTTCCAAGGAGGTAGCGCCGAGCCGCCAGCGTGACGGCACGACAGCGTGACGGCACGACAGCGTGTTCCCTCTCATGTCTCTCGCGACCTATCGCGCCATCTTCCCGTTGTGACCTGTCTGTCCCGGAAAACCGTCGGGGCAGGATTTCCGTCGGTCAGGGCATGATGGCTGGGGCATCGAGTCCCGCCGTCTCATCAAAGTCGAACATCAGGTTGAGCGCATGGATGGCCTGCCCCGACGCCCCCTTGACCAGGTTATCGATGACCGCGAGCACGACAACCGTATTGCCGTTGCCAGGGCGATGGACGGCGATACGGCAGAGATTGGCGCCTTTGACACTGCGGGTCTCCGGATGGCTGCCTGCGGGCATCACATCGACAAAGGGTTCATTGGCGAAGCGCTCTTCGAAGCGCTGCTGAAGGTCGCCAGGATCGCCGGTGAGCTGTGCGTAGAGCGTGGCATGTATGCCACGGATCATCGGTGTCAGGTGTGGCACGAAGGTCAGGGCAACGTCCTGGCCTGCGGCATCCCCAAGCCCCTGCCGTATCTCAGGTAGATGTCGATGACCAGAAGCGCCGTAGGCCTTCATGGATTCGCTCGCCTCGGCCAGCAGGGAGGGAACCTTTGCGCCTCTGCCCGCACCGGTCACCCCGGACTTGCAGTCGGCGATGAGCTGCTCAGGATCGATCAGCCCTGCTTCCAGCAGCGGCAGGAAGCCGAGCTGTACGGCGGTGGGATAGCAACCCGGTACAGCAATCAGCCGCGCTTGCTTGATCTGGTCGCGATTGACTTCCGGCAGGCCGTAGACGGCTTTTTCAAGCAGTCCTGGAGCACCATGAGGCTGGCCGTACCATTCGGCCCACACGGCAGCGTCGCGCAGGCGAAAATCTGCTGACAGATCGATAACGCGAGTGCCGCGCTCGAGAAGGTCACCCGCCAGCGCATGAGCAACGCCGTGGGGCGTGGCGAAGAATACCGCATCACAGGCTGCGAGACGCTCTGGGTCAGGTTCACTAAAGCACAGTCCGTCATAGTGACCGCGCAGGTTGGGGTACAGTTCGGCCACGCCGAGACCTGCTTCACTGCGTGAGGTGATGGCATCCACCTCGACGCCAGGGTGGCGAGCCAGCAGTCTGAGCAGTTCGACACCGGTGTAGCCGGTCCCGCCGACGATTCCAACCTTGATCACGTGATGCTCCTTTGCACTTTGCTCTATCAGCGCATTGCCTGAACGATAAGTAGCCCATTGCCGGCGCAATAACCGGCCTGGCGCCAAGGCCCCGACGCATTCGGGAGGTCCCCGGGGCAGAGCCGAGACATGCCAGCCGTCTGGGTGCCGGGTCCCGTTCTATGATACACAAGAGACAGTCACTTCACTCGAGCCGTGGCCACTTGGGTGTGACAGGGACCCGCCCTCTGCCTTCACGGAAGGAAACAAGGAAGCCATGCGCCTGCCAGATCTCAGTCTCGATGCCTTCCGCCGCCAGCTGGCGAGCGTCGATGCCCTGCCGCAACTCTGTGTACTGGGCATTGCGACCGGCTTGATCACCGGTAGTTTGATGGTGGTGTTTCGCCTTGCTCTGATGCTGGGGGCGATGCTGGTCATGCCCCATGACGACCCTGAGGCCTTCGAACAGCTGTCTACCGGGCTGCGCATGGTACTCCCGATCCTGGCGGTGACCATCATCGGGTTTGCGTTGTGGCGTCAGCCGTTGGCGGCCCGCAAGATTGGGGTGAGCCATGTCATCGAGCGCCTGACCTATCACCAGGGACGCTTTCCGCTGCGTAACTGGCTGAATCAATGGTGGGTCGGGGTGGTGACGGTGGTAGGCGGTCTCTCTGCCGGGAGGGAGGGGCCCGCGATTCACCTGGGCGCCGCGGCCTCCAGTGGGCTTGGCCAGTTGCTGCGCCTTCCTCACAACAGTCTGCGTGTGCTGGTGGCCTGCGGTACCGCGGCCGGTATCGCGGCTTCCTTCAATACCCCTATCGCCGGGGTGATCTTCGCCATGGAAGTGGTGATGATGGAGTACACCATTGTCGGCTTCATGCCGGTGATCCTGGCGGCCTGCATGGGGGCTCTGGTATCGCAGCTGGTATATGGCGCCGAGCCCGCCTTCGCGGTGCCCGACCTGGCCCTGGGATCGCTATTCAATATTTATTGGATTGCCGTCATGGCCTTTGGCATCGGATTGCTGGCGGGGTTGTTCATTCACGTGTCCCGTTCCGAGAGATTGGCACGCCTGCCGCTGTGGTGGCGGTTGACGATGGTCGGTGCCCTGGCGGCGTTACTGGCCTGGTGCTATCCCCAGGTACAAGGCATCGGCTATGACAGCCTGTCAGATGCCCTGTTCAACCGGCTGGCACTCGACATTCTGTTGGCCCTGGTGCTTGGCAAGCTGCTGCTGACGGCGTTCGCGGTAGGTTGCGGTGTGCCGGTCAGCATCATTGGCCCGGTGCTGGTGATTGGCGCAGCAGCGGGAGCCATGTTCGGTCTGGCCGGGACCTGGCTGTGGCCTGAAAAGGCGGCCGATCCCGGCCTGTTCGCCATGATTGGCATGGCGGCAATGATGGGAGCGGTGCTCCAGGCGCCTCTCGCTGCGTTGATGGCACTGCTGGAGCTGACCCATATTCCGCACATCCTGCTACCGGGCATGCTGGCAGTGGTCGTTGCGGGCCTCACCACCCGGCAATTGTGTCGTTGCGATGGCTTCTTTATCAGCGTCAAGCTGCACGGCCTGCATCCGCTCCAGCAACCGTTGATGCAAGCACTGTCCCGGGTGTCGGTGCCTGCGGTCATGGAACGCAGCCTGGTGAGAACCAAGCGGCGTGTCTCCGAGGGGCAAGCTCGCGCCTTGCTGGAGGCCAAGCCTGTCTGGATCATTATCGAGCGATCCACGGATGACAAACCGACCCTTGCCCTCAAGGCTGCGGATCTGGCGCGCTACCTGATCGAGCAAGATGAGCGGGAGGCAGCGGCCAAGGATAAGGTCAGTGATCCGGACGACAGCATGATGGAAGCGTTGATAGAGGCAGAATCGCCAGCGGAGAGCATTGCTGGCAAGAACGTGGATCGCTCCCCCCTGCGCTCGCCTCCACCGGAAACCGAGCAGGCCGACGACAAGCAGGCGTTGCTCGACCTGCTGGAAATACCCGGTCAGCGACTCGACCTGGTGCCCATCCACCTACAGGCAACACTGACGGAAGCATTGAACGTGCTGAACGAAAGCAAGGTCGATGGACTCTATGTAGAACATGGTTATCGACCGAAGCAGAAACGAATTTCCGGTATCATCACCCGTGACGCCATCGAGCGGTACTACCGCCTGTCTGATTCATCCACAGCCTGAGGAGTTGACATGTACCTGTGGATAAAAGCCTTTCACCTGATGTCCATCGTGACCTGGTTTGCGGCGATGTTCTATCTCCCCCGCCTGTACGTGTACCACGCCCAGGCCAGAGACAAGGGTGAGTACGCGACCATGGACACCTTCATGGTCATGGAGCGCAAGCTGTATCGCGGCATCATGACCCCCTCCATGGTGGCTGTGCTGTTGTTTGGTGCCCTGCTGGTCTGGCTCAACCCTGGTTGGATGAGTCAGGGCTGGCTGCATGCCAAGCTGGCATTGGTGGTAGCGCTGGTGGCCTATCACCATGTTTGCCTGATCTACCTGAAGCAGCTGGCAGCAGACCGCTGCCGACGCAGTGCCACGTTTTTCCGTGTCTTCAATGAGCTGCCGGTGCTGGCGCTGGTAGCGATCATCATCCTGGCTGTGGTGAAACCCTTTTGAATAGCTTGAACGCGGAATATTCACCCCATCTGCCGATAGTGCTGGTGCTGTCGGGCCATGACCCTACCGGAGGTGCTGGGCTGGTCGCTGATGCCGAGAGCGTGGCGGCTTGCGGCGGTTGGGCGATGACCATTCCTACTGCACTGACGGTACAGGATTTGCGTGATGTGCACTCGCTGCATCCGCTACCGGCTTCTGGCATCAGAGAGGCGGCCAAGGCACTGGCCTCGCTGCCGATTGCGGCGATCAAGATTGGCTTGATTGCGGATCTGGAAGGGCTCGATGCAGTGGTTGATGTGATCAAGCGGCGACCGGGAATTCCCGTGGTGGCAGATCCTGTGTTGAGAGCGGGAGGCGGAGCATCCCTGGCGACCCAGGAGTTGATCGATGCCTATCGGCAGCAATTGCTCCCGATGATCGATATCCTGACGCCGAACCGTGGTGAACTGGCGCGGCTGGCCGGAGCCGACTATCAGGATGACACGGAACGCTGTGTCAGCCTGATGCACCAGGGTTGTCAGGCCGTGCTGGTGACCGGCACCGATGACCCCGAACCCGGCAAGGCGCGCGACACGGTGTCCCACACCTTGCATACACCCGATAGCGATCGTCAGTGGACGTGGCCACGACTACCCGCGAGCTATCATGGGTCCGGCTGCACCTTGGCTTCCGCCTTGGCAGCGCGGCTGGCGGCAGGTGAAACTCTGGTACAGGCTTGCGAACAGGCCCAGGTCTTCGCCTGGCAGGCGCTGGCCCACGGCTGGGATCCCGGCCACGGCCAGTCGCTGCCTCGCAGGCTGTGGAAAATGCCGACGCCACGCTTTTCGCCAGACGAGGTCAAGGTATGATGGGTAGCCTGCGTCATATGTCACCGAATCGGGCAACTTGCGAGACATTTGGGCCACATTCACTGGGTTATCCCATGCCCTCCACAGGGTTATCCACAGGCCTTCATTCACCGTATCGGTGCCTAGCACCGACGACAGAACTTACACTTGGGCAAAGAGGTTTCCATGACCACATCCGCTGAGCTCTTCGAACAGGCCTGTCGGCACATCCCCGGTGGCGTCAATTCACCGGTGCGCGCGTTCAAGGGGCTGCATCGTCCGCCAGTGTTCATGGAGAGTGCGCAAGGCGCCTATCTCGTTGACGTCGAAGGCAAGCGCTATGTCGACTACGTCGGCTCCTGGGGGCCGATGATCACCGGTCACGCCGATCCTGATGTGCTTGGCGCCGTGCGTGAGCGTCTGGACAAGGGGCTGTCCTTCGGTACCCCCACCGCGGTCGAAACGACCATGGCGGACCTGATCTGCGAGATCATCCCGAGCATCGAGATGGTGCGCATGACCAATTCCGGTACCGAGGCGACCATGTCGGCGATTCGCCTGGCTCGCGGCTACACCGGGCGTGACAAGATCGTGAAGTTTGAGGGTAACTATCACGGTCACAGTGATTCGCTGCTGGTGAAGGCAGGGTCCGGCGCCTTGACCCATGGCGAGCCGAGTTCCCCTGGGGTACCCGCTGCGTTGGCTGAGCACACTATTACCTTGTCCTACAATGACAGCGACGAGGTGGAACGCTGCTTCGAGGAAATCGGTAGCCAGATTGCCTGCATCATTGTCGAGCCGGTGGCCGGCAACATGAACTGCATTCCGCCCAACCCGGACTTCCTCAAGACACTGCGCCAGGTGTGCGACCGCCACCAGAGCGTGTTGATCTTTGACGAGGTGATGACCGGGTTCCGGGTGGCCCTGGGTGGCGCCCAGGCCCACTACGGGGTGACGCCTGACCTGACCTGCCTGGGCAAGATCGTCGGTGGGGGCATGCCGGTAGGCGCCTTTGGCGGCAGCCGCGAGATCATGAGCGAACTGTCTCCGTTAGGGCCGGTTTACCAGGCGGGCACCCTCGCGGGTAACCCCTTGGCGATGGCCGCGGGGGTGGCCCTGCTGAAGAAATTGCGTGAGCCTGGTTTCCATAATGCGCTGGCACAGCGCGTCGAGACCCTCTGCAACGGCTTGGAAAGCCGGGCAAGAGCGGCGGGTGTGGATCTCATCACGCAGCGTGCGGGGGGCATGTTCGGCCTGTTCTTCACCGCCCAGAGCAGCGTGGAAAACTTTGCACAGGCCACTGCCTGTGATGCGGATGCCTTCCGCCGTTTCTTTGCCGCCATGCTGGATCAAGGGGTCTATCTGGCGCCCTCCGCTTATGAGGCCGGTTTCATGTCCAGCGCTCACACGCCGGAAGATATTCAGCGTACTCTGGACGCCGCAGAACACGCCTTTGCACAGATGACGACCCAGGCCTGAAAGGAGCCGACCATGACTGGCAATGACGCCGCTTCGCCGGACACCGCGCTGGAGCCCTTTACCCTGGAAGAACTGCTGGATGTGCTGGCAGAGTTTCACGCCGAGCCGTTGCCGCCCGAGGTGGCACTGCCCGATGCGCTAAGCGTGCTGAAACAACGCAGCGAGGCAGAACACAGCGCCTGCAAGGCCCTGCTGTCCGGTGACGAGGACGTACAACGTCTGGCGTCACTCAAGGTGTGGCTGGACCAGGAGTTCGATCGACTGGCCCCGATCATCGAAGTTCGCCAGGACCGTTTGCGCCCGAGCCGCTGGTACATGGAGTATTCCGATGTACGGCTTTGCGATAACGGCCGCCTGGTGGTGGCCCAGAGTGCTGCCCAGGACCCGCAGCCCTTTGACTATCCTGAGATGGCCGACCCAGGCCATGATCTGGCAAGCCTGAGGGTTGAGCTGGAGCTGCGCGGAGAAATGACGCTGTCGCATCAGGCTCTGGACGGTTACCTGCGCCGCAGTGGCGACTACGAGCTGGCGCGGATTCTGTCGCTGCTGCAGGTCATCGAGGCAATGGCGGGCATGCGTCGTGTGCTGCAGCGTCGCTTCACGTCGGGTCATGAGCGACCCGCGCTGATGGCCGAGACCATGAATGCGTTCCGTCGCTATCTGACGTTGGCGGAGCGACATGCCGAGTTCCGGTTCCCTCCGTTGGTGATCGGTGTAGGCGTCTCCGGCAGTGGCAAGAGCCGCTTCACCAAGACACTGGTGGGTCGCCTCGGAGCGGTAAGACTGAGTTCAGACGTGCAGCGCATGTTGCTGCATGGTTTTAGTCCACAGGCCGAGGGCGATGGTCTGCCTGTGGATATCTACACCCGAGAGGCGACAGACAAGACCTATCAGCGGCTGGCGACCTGTGCGGGTATCCTGCTGGATGCCGGCTATATGGTGTGCGTCGACGGGACCTTCCTTGAGCGCGGTCAGCGTGAGCTGTTGCGATGGCAGGCGGAAGCCAGAGGCCTGCCGGTACTGCTGGTCAGCTTTGAAGCCGATGACGAGACCCTGCGACGTCGTATCAGCAAGCGGGCGGTTCGCAATGAACGGGACGAATCACTGAGTCTTGCAGTGCTGGCAGCGCAGCAGGATGCGTTCGAGGACTTCACTGACGAGGAAAGGCTGCATCTGGTGCGCCTCGATAGTACAGCAGACAACGCTGCAGAGACCTTGGCAAGCCTGATTGAAGAGCACATTCGCGTCCTCTAGTCGGCGCGATGGTGGTAGCGAGTGGTCGGCGCGACGATGGTAGCGAGCCAGCAGAGGCCGTGAGTGTCTACCCAAGGCTTGACGATCACATCATTGACTATGGCATGAGTGCAGAGCACGGACGCCGGCATTGCCGGCGTCCGTTTTTCTTTTGATCAGCGCAGGGCAGTGATCAGCGCAGGGCAGTGATCAGCGCATGGCAGTGCTACGTCTGGGGGGCGGGGCGCCGAGGTTCTGGCGAGCCCAGTTGACGGCTTGCAGGCGGTTGCTGACCCGAATCTTCTTGAACACGTTATAGAGGTGGGACTTTACCGTGTGTTCGCTGACGCAAAGACGCTCGGCGATTTCCATGTTGGATGCCCCCGACCCCAGCAGGCCGATGATTTCCATTTCCCGCTGGGTCAGTCCACAGGCAGGACGATAGGCATTGAGCTGCTGGCGTCGCGAAAACTCGATGAGTCGGGTCATCAGCGACCGCGACATCCACAGGTCGTCGGACTCGAACAGCTTGGCGATCCCCTTGCAGATGCTCTCCAGGCTGTCTTGACGATAGAAGACACCACGTAGATGCATGAAGGAGAGCACCTCCAGCGCATGTTCTTCATCTCGCAGGTTGAAGGCAGTGAGCAACAGCCCATGATGGTGAGAGCTGACATCCTGCCAGTGCTGCATGGCGGCATCGTCCACATGGTCGGCATCCATCAACACCAGCACCGGCTGGGAGTCATCGACATCAATGGTGTCGGCAGGTGCAGCGATGGATACAGGGCAGTGGAACTGATCCTTGATGTAATTGATAAAGAGCAGCGACTGAGGGTTGTGGTCAGTCACCAGCACTATCTGTCCTGTGGCGTGGCTCATCGTCGTGTCTCCGTGCATCCGCTGCCGCCTGCCCTCGGCGGATGGGCATGACTAAGTCGTGTTGGTCATTATGCGCCTATTTTATATCTTTTGTAAGATTCTGTAACACCTGCACAGTAAAGTTTGCCAAAAAACGGCTCCTGTGAAGAAAACAACGACCGGACGAGGGGCTCTACCCGCCTTCGACGGCATGATATGGCGGCTTTTTTCTGGTTCACGTATCAGTATTTGTGCTGAATCGGAACTCATCTTGCCCATGCTAGAGTATAGGCAAACATTCCGGCGTATCGCCGGGGATTTCAAGATACTTTCCACCAATGAGCGAGACCATGAGCCACCTGACAGAACTCGTGCTGGCAAGCGGCAATGCCGGCAAACTAAGGGAGCTGGGCGAGATGTTGGCCCCCTTGGGTATCAAGGTGCAGGCCCAATCGGATTTCGACGTGAAAGAGGTCGAGGAGACGGGGCTGACGTTTGTCGAGAACGCCTTGCTCAAGGCGCGAGAAGCCAGCCGAGTGAGTGGCCGTCCAGCCCTGGCTGACGATTCAGGACTGGCAGTGGATGCCCTGGCCGGGCGTCCGGGGATCTATTCGGCGCGCTTTGCTGGCGAGCCCAAGGATGATGGCCGCAACAACGATACATTGCTTGAGGCGCTGGCCGACGTGCCTGAAGGCAGCCGTGGTGCCAGCTACTGGTGCGTACTGGTATTGCTTGAGCATCCCGAGGATCCCGTGCCGTTGATCGTGCAGTCTCACTGGCGCGGCGAAATTCTTGCCCATCCGCGCGGGCAGGGCGGATTCGGCTATGATCCGCTGTTCTGGCTTCCTGATCAGGGCGCAACGGCGGCAGAGCTGAGCGCTGCCGAAAAGAACCGGCTCAGCCACCGCGGTCGTGCCTTGTCTCAGCTGCTGGCCGAACTCGAACGGACCAAGCAGTGACGATGGCTACCCTGCCCCCACTGTCGATGTACGTGCACGTACCCTGGTGCGTGCGCAAATGTCCGTACTGTGATTTCAACTCACACGGCGTTGGCCGACAGGCAGAGTTGCCGGAAGAGGCGTACCTGTCTGCCTTGTTGGCCGATCTCGACAACGACGCTGGTCTGGCCCAGGGGCGTGAGCTCACCAGTATCTTTATTGGTGGAGGGACGCCGAGCTTGATGTCCGGCCACTTTTATCAGCGTCTGCTCGATGAAGCGCGCAAGCGGCTGCCCTTTGCCGCTGACATTGAAATCACCCTCGAGGCCAATCCAGGGACCCTCGAGAGGGGGCGCTTCGCGGCCTACCGAGAGGCGGGTATCAATCGTCTTTCGCTGGGGGTCCAGAGCTTTCATCCGGAACAGCTCAAGGCCTTGGGGCGCATCCACAGCGGTGAAGATGCGCTTCACGCGGTGACCGAGGCGCGCGAGGCGGGCTTTGATAATCTCAATCTGGATCTGATGCATGGTCTGCCCGGGCAGACGCCGCAGCTGGCTCTGGCAGATCTCGAGCAGGCCATTGCCCTGGCGCCGGAGCATCTCTCCTGGTACCAGCTGACGCTGGAACCCAACACCGAGTTTCATGCTCATCCGCCGACGCTGCCCGAGGAAGAAGTGCTCTGGGATATCCAGGATGAAGGTCATGAGCGCCTGGAGGCCGCTGGCTTTCAACGCTATGAAATTTCAGCCTATGCCCAGTCAGGCAGACGCGCGAGACATAACCTCAACTACTGGCGCTTTGGGGATTATCTCGGCATCGGTGCCGGGGCTCACGCCAAGATCAGCCAACCCGGCGCGACCGGGTTCGCCATCGAGCGGCGCTGGAAGACCCGCCAGCCAGAGGCGTATCTGCGCCGCTTGAACGATCCCCGGGGCTTCGTTGCTGGACATCGACGTGTCGCAGATGATGAGGTGGCGCTGGAATTCGCCATGAACGCACTGCGTCTGGTGGAGGGCGTACCGGTTGAGACCTGGCAGGCGTGCACAGGACGTCCGTTTGATGAACTGTCGCCGAAGATCGACAGGGCGCGTGAAAAGGGACTTATTGTGCAAGATGCCGCCAGGGTTCAAGCTTCTGCCCAAGGTCTATTATTCTTGAACGACCTTTTGACCCTGTTCAGCGATGACTGAAAGGGACGATGTAATACATGGAAGGAGACGTTGACGCTATGAGCCGCAAGATTCGACTGATTGCCCCGCTGGCTGCCGCCGTGATTCTGGCTGGTTGCTCCACAACGGACCCTTACACTGGCCAGACCGATCGTAACAACACCGGTATCGGCGCTGCCGTGGGCGCCGCAGTGGGCGCAGCGGCAGGTGCCATCAGTGGTGACGGTAGCACCAGCAAGCGCGACCGTGCGCTGATCGGGGCCGCCGCCGGTGCTGCTGTTGGTGGCGGGATTGGCGTTTACATGGACCGCCAGGAAGAGCAGTTGCGCCAGAGCATGCAGGGCACCGGTATCGGTGTAGAGCGCCAAGGCGACAACATCGTGCTCAACATGCCGAGTAGCGTGACCTTCGGCTTCGATTCCGCCGATCTCACCGGCAGTGCCACCAGCGCATTGAATGATGTGGCGAATGTCCTGACCCAGTATCCGGAAACCCGCATCAACATCGCTGGCCACACCGACTCTACCGGTGACGCCAGCTACAACCAGCGCCTGTCCGAGCGACGCGCGCAGTCCGTCGGCAGTTACCTGCAAGGCCAGGGCGTGGCGTCCAACCGCCTTTATGTCAGCGGCTATGGTGAAAACCAGCCGGTCGCCAGCAACAATACCGAGGAAGGTCGCGCGCAGAACCGTCGCGTCGAGATCACCCTGACGCCGACCGGCCAGCAGGGATAAGACGACACGCCTGATTCCAGGCCCGTCGACATCAAGGCCCGCGCTCCGAAAGGACGCGGGCCTTTGTGTTGGCTGGAGCGGTCAGGCATTCGGCAGATGTCTTCCGCGACCTCTGGACGATTGTCCCGCTATCATAGTCCTCTTTATCCTGCGATGGATGACCGCGGATTCCCCATCGCGATGCACACCAGGCGGAATGCCATGCTCTCTTATCAACACGCTTACCATGCCGGCAATTTCGCCGATGTTCACAAGCATTTATGGCTTTACAGTGTCACCGAACACCTATTACGTAAAGATAGTGCTGTTACGTTTGTAGATACGCATGCGGGACGGGGTAGCTATCCTCTTGCTGCCGCTGAAACGGCACGCCTTAAAGAGTACGAAACCGGTGTTCAGCGGCTGTGGGTATCTCGCCACCAAGGCGACGTGAAAGAGCAGGAGCTGTTGAGTGCCTGGCTCGATGCTGTCGCCTCGTTGCAATCAGGGTCGACAGGATTGTCCCACTATCCTGGTTCGCCCTGGTGGCTGGGGCATCGTCTGCGCAAGCAGGACCGCCTTCGCTTGTTTGAGCTGCACCCGGGTGAGCACGGCCATTTGACCCAGCAATCGCTGGTGGATGCTGACACGCTGCCGCTTATCCAACGCATCCATGGTGATGGACTGGCGGGATTGAAATCCCTGGTGCCGGTGAAAACACCAAGGCTTTGTGTGTTGATGGATCCCAGCTTCGAGCAGAAGTCCGAGTACCAGGAGGTGGCCAGGACCCTGGTACATGTGCTCGGCAAGGTTCGGCATGCCGTGATCATGCTGTGGTACCCACTGCTGCCGGCTGGACGTCATCAGGACATGCTGGAGGAGCTGCGCTCAAGCGGTGTGCGCAAGCTGTGGCGCAGCGAGGTCAGCCTGGCCCCTCCTGGCGAATCCCGTCACGGCATGTACGGCAGCGGCATGTTGATCGCTAATCCTCCCTGGGGCGTCGACCAGCGCATGGGCGCTGCCATCGACACCTGGCTTCCATTACTGGGACCTCAGGCTCGTCATGAACAGCACTGGTGGGTAGAAGAGTAGGGCGCCAGGCCCAGGTTCTGAGCCACCATAGAGCTGCTACCTGGCGCCACACCACCAGCTCCCGGACGGATGCGAACCGCGCCTAGGGCGATTCGAACAGCAGCCGAAAACCCACCGGCGACGTCCGCGCGATGGAAGACAGGCCGGCGATATCTTGAAGGGTGGCGATACCCTGGACGAGCCCCAGTGAGGAGGCGTCGACCCAGATCGGCTGATCGGAGACGACCAGCCAGCGCGATTCGGAAAGTCGAACGACCATCACTGTGGCGTCATAGTCGCTGCCAGCAGCGCCTAGAGTGACGCTAACGGGTACCCGGGCCAAGAGCGTGTTGCCGGGCATCAGCGACGCAAACTGCGTGGGTTCCAGGTTGCTGCTGATCGCCAGGCTAGGAGTCGGGAACAGGTGCTCCTGCATGCGCTCATCGCGAATATCGATACCGCTATCGAGAGAGGCGGTGGTGGCCTCGACAGCCACCTTGCCGTCGTCGTCGATACGGCCCGTTAGCGAGCCAAGGACATGCGTTTCACCGACGCTTTCATTCTTCACTGAACCGAACCACAGGCGTGATTCGTCATCTATCAGGTTCCAGTCTGCCGAGGCGTTGGCCGATAGGCAGGCAAGTCCGAGAGCGGCTGACATGACTAGCGCTTTCATGAGCGACTCCTGAAGGGGGCAGCATGTCCCTCCAGTGTAGAGAGTCGCTCACTATCTTATGTACGCAGCGACCCCCGGCATTGTGCCGTAGCGGCTTGAGAAGGGCGTATGCGGTCTGACGAGCGCTGTCACTTCCCGATGCAGAAGCTGCCGAAGATCTCGCCCAGCAGGTCATCGGCGCTGAATTCACCCGTGATCTCTCCCAGGGCTTGCTGCGCGTCTCGCAGGTCCTCGGCCAGCAGCTCGCCGGCACCATGGCCCATGAGCTGGGCATTGCCGTTATCCATGGCCTCCTTGGCCCTGTCGAGTGCATCCAGGTGTCGCCGTCGTGCGGAGAACCGGCCTTCGGTGGTGGCTTGGAAGCCCATGATGCTCTTGAGATGGGACTTCAGGTTATCCACACCCTCGCCAGAGCGGGCTGACAGCCGGAGGGTAGGTGGGGTTGTGGATAGATCGAGCCCCGCTGCTTCACCACTCTGGTCGACCTTGTTGCGTACCAGGGTGAGGCGAGCAGGGTCTGGCAGTCGTTCGACAAACTCTGGCCATATCTGCATAGGGTCGGTGGCACTGGTGGTCGTGGCATCCACCAGCAGCAGCACGCGGTCGGCCTTCTCGATTTCGCTCCAGGCCCGTGCAACCCCGATCTTCTCCACCGCATCCGGGGTGTCCCGCAAGCCCGCCGTATCGATGATATGCAGCGGCATTCCGTCCAGGTGGATATGCTCACGCAGGACGTCTCTGGTGGTGCCTTCGATGTCGGTGACGATCGCCGTATCCTGCTCTGTCAACGCGTTGAGCAGGCTCGACTTGCCGGCATTGGGGCGTCCGGCAATGACCACGCTCATGCCTTCGCGCATCAAGGCACCTTGGCCGGCGCTGGCTCGCACATCGGCCAGCTGGTCCATCAATTGCTGAAGCTTGGCGGCGACGTGGCCATCGGCAAGAAAGTCGATTTCCTCCTCAGGGAAGTCGATGGCCGCCTCGACGTACATGCGCAGCTCGATCAGGCGCTGAACCAGGGATTGGACGCGGCTGGAAAACTCACCCTGCAGGGAGCGCAGAGCGTTCTCTGCCGCTGTCCGAGAGCTGGCGTCGATCAGGTCGGCGATGGCTTCTGCCTGGGCCAGGTCAAGCTTGTCGTTGAGGAAGGCGCGTTCAGAGAATTCGCCTGGCCTTGCCAGCCGGGCGCCGAGGGAGACACAGCGCTCCAGCAGCATATCCATGATCATCGGACCGCCATGCCCCTGCAGTTCCAGCACGTCTTCTCCGGTGAAGGAGTGGGGGCCCTGGAAGAACAGCGCAATACCCTCATCAATGATGCTGTCAGCGCCCCTGAAAGGGCCATAGAACGCTTGGCGTGGCTCAGGTTGATGGCCCAGCATCGCCTTGGCGATGTCCCGACAGGCAGGGCCTGACACGCGAATGATGCCGACGCCTCCACGCCCGGGCGGGGTAGCAAGTGCGCAAATGCTGTCCTGGGTATAAAGCGGGGCGGTCATATCCAAGCTCCTGAAGGATTGGGCCTATTGTCGGGTGCCTGACAGCGCATTGCCAGCCTGGCGGGACACGCCTGTCAGGCTCGCCGGCCTGAAACGACAAACCCCCGCCGAGGCGGGGGTTCACGTGCTGATCACACGGGGCTTACTTGGTCTTCAAGCCCTTGCCGACCTCGGGGTCGTCCTCGATCTTGCGGGTGATCACATACTGCTGAACGATCGAGATGCAGTTGTTGCACACCCAGTAGATGACCAGACCTGCAGGGAACCACAGGAAGAAGAAGGTGAAGACGATCGGCAGCATCTTCATGATCTTCGCCTGCATCGGGTCCGGAGGTGTCGGGTTGAGCAGCTGCTGCACGAACATTGATGCCCCCATCAGGATCGGCAGCACAAAGTACGGGTCCTTCACCGACAGATCCTGAATCCACAGCATGAACGGTGCATGGCGCAGTTCGACGGATTCCAGCAGCATCCAGTAAAGCGCGATGAACACCGGCATCTGGATGAGGATCGGCAAACAGCCACCCAGAGGATTGATCTTTTCCTTCTGGTAGAACTTCATCATCTCCTGAGACATCTTCTGGCGATCATCGCCGAAGCGCTCCTTGAGACGCTGCATTTCCGGACCCAGCTTGCGCATGCGTGCCATGGACTTGTAGGCCTTGGCAGACAGCGGCCACAGGGCAGCCTTGACCATGATGGTCAGGATCACGATGGACCAGCCCCAGTTGCCGATCAGGCTGTGGATATGATCCAGCAGCCAGAACAACGGGTTGGCGATAAACCACAGCCAGCCGAAATCGACCGTCAGCTCCAGATTGGGGGCAACGGCCTCGAGGCGCTCCTGGACCTTGGGACCCATGTACAGGGTCGCGCCAAGGCTGGCTTCTGCCCCGGGTTCCAGCGTCTGAGACTGACCAGCGAAGGCGGCGACGTTACGGTCCTGACTATCGGTGGCAGCGTAGAAAAGATTGTCCTGCTGCTGCGGCGGCACCCAGGCAGAGGTGAAGTAGTGCTGAATGATGGCGACCCAGCCGCCCTCGACTTCACGATTCTGGAAGTTCCCGGCCTGGATGTCCTCGAAATCGATCTTCTCGTAGCGGTTGTCCGGTGACGAATAGGCAGCACCCAGGAAGGAACGCATGCCCATCTTGGGACCCGTTGAAGGATCGGGGTTGTTGTCCCGTGCCAGTTGCCCGATGAAGCGTGCACTGACGGCGGACTCGCCACCATTGGCCAGCAGGTAGGACACATTGACCGCATAGTCGTCACGCTTGAAGGTAAAGCGCTTGATGATATCGATGCCGTTGACGGTGGCGCTCATGTCGACTTGCAGGCTGTCCTGGCCATCGACCATGCGATATTCGGTCTTCTCCGGGGCAAAGGCGATGCGGCCGCTGTTGCCATCAAGCTGAAGCCCTGAACGTGCGACGTAGCTCAGCGTGCTGTTGTTGGACAGCAGCACGTAAGGACGATCTCCGTCCTGGCTCATCAGGTGCTGCGGCAAGGCGGCGTAGACGATATCGCCACCTTGAGGATCAATGCGTACGTCGAGCACGTCGGTGATGACCGCGACGAGATCTCGACTATTGGCGGCGGGCTCGCTGCTGCCCGGCAGTTCACTGCCAACATCGTTGGCGGAACTGGGTGCCGCGAGGCCTTGAGAAGAAGAAGCGTCGCTGGCATCTGCTGCGTTGCTGGTGATAGCCGGAGCATCGGGAGTGCTCGGCGGCTGACCATAATCCTGGTTCCACTGCACCATGATCAGATAGGCGAGCACCGCCAGGGGTATCAGCAGGAGTAGTCGTTTTACGTCCATGAGGGGTCTGCCCGAAGGGAAGTGAACATGCCGATGGCGTCACGCGAGACGCCTGCGTGAAATACACGAAAGCCTGCCAGAGGCAGGCCAAGATTCGTACGAAGACGTTCCGCGTCGCGAGAGTTGACGTCAAGGGGCCAGGAGAGGGACTCGCTCATGCTCAGACGGAGTGTGGTCGGCATTGCACAGTCTCTCACTACCTAGCTGCGGCGTCGCTGCGGCTCTGGCTGGGCAGCACCGGCCTGGCGAGGATCTTTCGAGAGTCGTGACTTTTCAGCCTCTCGTTCAAGGCGACGCCACATACCGAACAATTGTCGCTGCACGGTATCGTTGTCGGCCTCGTTGATGCCACGTCTGGCCAGCAGGACGATATCCACAGAGGGAAGTCGGTGCTGGGCATGGCGAACGGACTCTCGAGCCAGTCGCTTCAGTCGGTTGCGATCTACCGCTCGGCGTACGTTCTTCTTGCTGAAGACAAGGCCAAGGCGCGGGTGCCCCAGTTCATTGGGAACAGCCAGCGCCATCAGGCCTTTGCCGTGAACCTTGTACACCGCCCCATCAAACACGCGGCGGTAGTCCCCGGCAGTCAGCAAGCGGCAGTGCCGGGGAAAGGTCAGACAGGTCACGCAGGACCTGCTTAGGCGCTCAGGCGCTTGCGGCCTTTGGCACGGCGACGTGCCAGAACGGCGCGGCCGTTCTTGGTAGCCATGCGAGCACGGAAGCCGTGCGCGCGCTTGCGCTTGAGAACGCTCGGTTGGAATGTGCGCTTCATAACTCGTTAATCCCACAGTGGTTTTTTGGAACGGATAGACATCCAGAGGCGCCCGGAATCCGCTCGGGCCTCCGGGGGTATTCGGCTCAAGACCGGACATTTTAGTGATTTCAAGCCCCGGGTGCAATCTTTTCACTGACCGCCCGACATCGAGGAGTGCGCGCTGGTCGCTGGCGATGTGGGGGCTTGTGACTTCACGGATCAGCGCTTCCTTAACACTACTACTAAAGGAAGTTCTTGACTGATGTTGTGATTATTACTGGGGATAAAGATTGTGGATAAGCCATACAACTATCAACATATCATCATGTTGCGTTGCAAATAAGAATGTGGAGAAGACGTTGAGCAGTTGAGGGCAGCCGGTGCAAGGAAGGTGGACAGGATGCGAAATTATCCACAGCCAGGATGATGCGTTCAGCTTGTCCCCGACTCATCATGGGTAGCAAACATGTGTTGTCCACAATGTTTTTCAGACCCTCAAGTCGTGTGGATAACTCGTTCAGACGCAGCTACAATATGCGGTCGTTCTTCAACCAAGGTAGCTCGCGTGTCGCTCGCTCTCTGGCAACAGTGTCTACAAACCCTTCAGGATGAACTGAGTTCCCAGCAGTTCAACACCTGGATTCGCCCATTGCAGGCGGAAGAAGGGGAGTCCAATCAGCTTCGGCTGCTGGCACCCAATCGCTTTGTGCGCGATTGGGTCAGTGACAAGTATGCAAAGCGAATCAGTGAGTTGATGCGGGAGCTTGCGCCGGCAAAGCCGCCCAAAGTGATGCTCACTGTGGGTAGCCGACGGGCAGCGTCGCCCGCTCCCCAGACGCGGGATCTGGGTGATCCGGTCTCCGCCAGCGTGCCACGTGCCCCCGCGGTGCATACCCCACCCCGTGGGGATGTCGGCGATGAAAGGGAAGTCGACCGGCTGCGGGACGAGGGCAACGACCCGGTGGCGCGCTCCGCTGGAGGGGAGCGTCAGGTACAGGTAGAGGGTAGCCTCAAGCACTCCAGCGGCCTGAATCCCAATTTCACCTTCGAAACCTTCGTCGAGGGCAAGTCAAACCAGCTGGCTCGAGCCGCGTCTCGCCAGGTGTCGGAAAACCCCGGCGGTGCCTACAATCCCCTGTTCCTGTACGGTGGGGTGGGTCTTGGTAAGACACACTTGATGCACGCGGTCGGTAACGCGCTGGCTGGGCGCCGTGAGAACGCCAGAGTGGTGTATCTCCATTCCGAGCGGTTCGTTGCCGATATGGTCAAGGCGCTGCAGCTGAATGCCATCAACGATTTCAAGCGTTTCTATCGTAGTGTCGATGCGCTGTTGATCGATGACATCCAGTTCTTTGCCGGCAAGGAACGCTCCCAGGAAGAATTTTTCCATACCTTCAATGCGTTGCTTGAAGGCGGTCAGCAGATGATTCTGACGTCTGACCGCTATCCCAAGGAGATCAGTGGGGTCGAGGAACGCCTCAAGTCTCGCTTTGGCTGGGGCCTGACGGTTGCCATCGAGCCCCCCGAGCTCGAGACGCGAGTCGCGATCTTGATGAAGAAGGCAGATCAGGCAAAGGTCGACTTGCCCCACGATGCGGCGTTCTTCATTGCCCAGAAGATCCGTTCGAATGTGCGCGAGCTGGAAGGTGCCCTGAAGAAAGTCATCGCTGACTCGCACTTCATGGGCAAGCCGATTACCCAGGACTTTATTCGGGAGTCGCTCAAGGATTTGCTGGCCCTCCAGGACAAGCAGGTAGGCGTGGACAATATTCAGCGCACTGTCGCTGAGTATTACAAGATCAAGCTGGCCGACCTTCTGTCGAAGCGACGTTCGCGTTCAGTGGCTCGCCCGCGCCAGGTCGCCATGGCATTGGCCAAGGAGCTGACGAACCATAGCCTGCCCGAAATCGGGGATGCCTTTGGGGGCCGTGACCACACCACCGTGCTGCATGCTTGCCGAAAGGTGCAGGCGCTGCAGGAAGAAAATGCCGACATCCGTGAAGATTACAAGAACCTGCTGCGGTTGCTGACAAGCTGAGGCTGAGTGGCCAACCACGGCATTCAATGCTGTGTCATCACACCCCAGAGGGGTTGCCCGGGGGCCATGGATGTATCGATGACGTCTGACCCTGGGCGATACTATGCCACCAAGACACGCAGCGCCTGTGGCGCCGTAGTTATGTCACTGACTGATACCCCGTCTCACTCTCTCGGACAAGAAGTGGAGCCGACATGAAATTTTCCATCTCCCGCGAAGCGCTACTGCGGCCGTTGACGCTGGTCGCCGGCGTGGTCGAGCGTCGGCAGACCTTGCCGGTGCTTTCCAATGTGCTGATCCAGGTCGAGCAAGACGAAGTCGCGCTGACCGGTACCGATCTAGAGGTTGAGCTGGTCGGCCGCACTGTCGCTAGCCAGGTCGACGAGCCCGGCGCGATCACAGTTCCGGCGCGCAAGCTGATGGATATCTGCAAGTCACTACCGGATCAGTCTGAACTTGAGCTGTCCATCGAGGATGGTCGTGCCGTTCTGCGAAGTGGGCGTTCGAGATTTACCTTGTCGACGCTTCCGGTGGCTGAGTTTCCGAATATCGAAGATGGCCAGAGCAGCGTAGAGTTGGCGCTTCCGCGGGGGACGCTCAAGCAGCTTATCGATGCGACCTCATTCGCCATGGCACAGCAGGATGTGCGCTATTACTTGAATGGTCTGCTGCTGGAGTTCGCCCCTAACCTGGTTCGCTCCGTCGCGACCGACGGCCACCGTCTGGCGGTGTGCTCTCGGCCCGCCGACATCCAGGTCAGTGCTTCCCAGAAGCTGATCGTGCCTCGCAAGGGCGTCCTGGAGCTGGTGCGTCTACTGGATGACTCGGAAGAGCCCGTCAGTCTGACCCTCGGCTCGACCCATATTCGCGCCCACACCGGTGACTTTACCTTCACCTCCAAGCTGGTAGACGGGAAGTTTCCGGACTATGAGCGAGTGGTCCCGAAGGGCGGTGACAAGGTCTTCATTGCCGAGCGAGCCGAGCTTCGTCAGGTCCTGTCGCGCACCGCGATTCTTTCCAACGAGAAGTATCGTGGCGTTCGTCTGAACCTTGAGGAAGGCAACTTGAGGGTGATGGCCAACAACCCTGAGCAGGAAGAAGCCGAAGAGAACATTGCTATTGAGTACAGCGGACCTGCCATGGAGATCGGCTTTAACGTCGGCTATCTGATCGATGTTCTCAATGCTGTCGGTGAAGACCGGGTGCAGATGACCTTGGGCGACCCTAACAGCAGTGCATTGATGGAAGAGCCGGGTGGTGGTGATGCGCTCTACGTCGTGATGCCGATGCGCCTTTGATGTCATGTGCCGTGCTCAAGGCTGATACATGCCGTTAGACCGTTTGGTGTTTCAGGGCCTGCGTAATCTGCAGGCCCTTGATGTTTTGCCTTCGCCAGGAATCAACTTGATCACTGGCCGGAATGGCAGTGGCAAGACCAGCCTGCTTGAAGGGATTCACCTGCTGGGCATGGGGCGCTCCTTCCGTGCCCGCAAGCTCGCCCAGGTGCTGCATCACGAGGTCGATACGCTCGTCCTGCATGGGCGTCTGGTCGGAGATCCTCCGGTGGCCATCGGACTGCGTCGGTGCCGGCATGAGAGTGAGCTTACCTTGCGTATTGGCGGTGAGCGCGTCGAGCGCCTGTCACAGCTTGTCGAAACGCTCCCCCTCCAGTTGATCAATCCGGATGCATTCCGTTTGTTGGAAGGTCCTCCAGCCGGCCGTCGCGAGTTTCTCGATTGGGGAGTGTTTCACGTGAAACATGACTTTCTGGGAGCCTGGCAGCGCTTTAGACGGGCCTTGAAACATCGGAATGCCCTGCTCAGGCATGGTAGAATGGACGCCCAGACGCTGGCAGTCTGGGAGCATGAGCTGGCAGTTTCAGGGGAGAGGATGGACGCACTGCGCGATGAGTGGGTCGATGCCTTTTCCCCCATCTTCCACGAAACCCTCGAAGGCTTGATTAGCCTGCCGGAATTACGTTTGCGCTACACCCGTGGGTGGGATCGTCAGCGCTCGCTGTCCGAGGTATTGGAAGGTGCCAGGGACACTGATCGTCAGATGGGATTTACCCAGCAGGGTCCGCAGAGAGCTGACCTCTCCATCAGGCTCGGCAAGCGCCCGGCTGTAGAAGTGCTTTCACGAGGACAGCAGAAACTCGTCGTGAGCGCACTCAAGCTTGCACAAGGAAGGATGCTGGAAAGGTTGACGGGGAGAACCTGTCTTTACCTGATCGACGATCTGCCCGCCGAACTGGACCATGACCATCGCAAGGTCTTTTGCCAGTGGCTGGAGCGGATGCGGTGCCAGGCCTTTATTACCAGCGTGGATCACGAGGTGCTGGCCGACCTGTGGCAGCCCGATACACCCTTGGCAATGTTTCACGTGAAACATCTCGCCGATGGACGAGGCCAGCTGCAGGCCATAGACAGACAGACTTCATGACGGAGTGGTCAATGAGCGAACAAGCTTACGACTCATCGAGCATCAAGGTACTGAAAGGCCTGGATGCCGTACGCAAGCGGCCCGGGATGTACATCGGCGATACCGATGATGGTACTGGCCTGCATCACATGGTGTTCGAGCTGGTGGACAACTCCATCGACGAGGCGCTGGCCGGACACTGTAGCGAAATCAAGGTGATCATCCATCCGGATGAGTCCATCACCGTGAGCGATAACGGCCGCGGCATTCCGACGGATATCCACGAAGAGGAAGGCGTGTCCGCTGCAGAGGTCATCATGACGGTCCTGCACGCTGGCGGTAAGTTCGATGACAACTCCTATAAGGTCTCCGGCGGCCTTCACGGCGTAGGCGTGTCTGTTGTCAACGCGTTGTCCGAAGAGCTCAAGCTCACCATCTGGCGCGCTGGACAGGTGCACGAGCAGGTGTATCGTCACGGTGTGCCTGATGCTCCGCTTAGCGTCGTGGGACAGACCGAGAAGACCGGGTCACGTGTCCACTTCCGCCCGTCGCCTGAGACATTCGGTAATATCGAATTCCATTACGATATCCTGGCCAAGCGTCTGCGCGAGCTGTCCTTCCTGAACTCTGGGGTTGCCATCCGCCTGCTTGATGAACGGAGCGGCAAGGAAGAACTGTTTCACTACGAAGGCGGGCTCAAGGCTTTCGTCGATCACCTCAATACGAACAAGACCGTGCTGAATCCCGTCTTCCACTTCAATGTGGAGCGGGAAGATGGTGTCGCGGTCGAGGTGGCGATGCAGTGGAATGACACCTTTGCCGAGAATATCTTCTGCTATACCAATAACATCCCTCAGCGGGATGGTGGTACGCACCTGGCGGGCTTCCGTGCTTCTTTGACTCGCACACTGAATCATTACATCGAGTCTGAAGGCTTGTTGAAGAAGATGAAGGTCAGCACTTCCGGGGATGATGCCCGTGAGGGGTTGACGGCGATCATCTCGGTCAAGGTACCTGACCCGAAGTTCTCTTCCCAGACAAAGGACAAGCTGGTTTCCTCCGAAGTAAAAACGGCGGTGGAACAAGAGCTTGGAAGATCATTCTCGGAATATCTGGTAGAGCGGCCGAATGAGGCCAAGGCTATCGTCAACAAGATGCTTGACGCTGCCCGGGCCCGAGAGGCTGCACGTAAGGCCCGCGATATGACTCGCCGCAAGGGCGCGCTGGATATCGCTGGCCTACCCGGCAAGTTGGCAGACTGCCAGGAGAAGGATCCCGGCCTGTCTGAACTCTACCTGGTAGAGGGTGACTCTGCCGGTGGCAGCGCCAAGCAAGGGCGTGATCGACGCACCCAGGCCATCCTGCCGCTGAAGGGCAAGATTCTTAACGTCGAGAAAGCACGTTTCGACAAGATGTTGTCCTCCGCCGAGGTGGGTACGCTGATCACCGCGCTTGGCTGCGGTATCGGGCGTGAGGAGTTCAACCCAGATAAGCTGCGTTATCACTCGATCATCATCATGACCGACGCCGATGTGGATGGATCGCACATCCGTACGCTGCTGTTGACGTTCTTCTTCCGGCAGATGGCCGAGCTGATCGAGCGTGGTCATGTCTTTATTGCTCAGCCGCCGCTGTACAAGATCAAGCGCGGCAAGCAAGAGCTCTACCTCAAGGATGAGCAGGCGATGACTGACTACCTGACCACGACAGCGCTGGATGGTGCGCGTCTGTGTGTCAGCGAGGATGCCCCGGGCATTACTGGCGCTCAACTTGAAACTCTGGTGAATCAGTATCGTGACGTGATGAAGCGGATCGATCGTCTGTCCAGGGTCTATCCCAGCGAGGTGCTGCGCAAGATTGTGCACGCGGCCAAGCTCGACGGTGAAAACAGTCTGCGTGACAGAGTTACCATGCAGAACTGGATCGAGCACCTGCAGAAGGAAATGGATGACCTGGTCGCCTATGAAGGTGGCCCGCGTTATACCTTCTCGCTCCAGGAAGATGACGAAAGGGGAGTCTTCCTGCCTGCCGTGACGCTGATCGCTCACGGTGTAACCACCGACTATGTGTGGGGACTCGACTTCTTCACCAGCGCTGACTACAAGGCCATTGCAGGCCTGGGTGAGACTCTGGAAGGGCTGCTTGAAGAGGGGGCGTACGTGGCACGGGGTGAGCGCAAGAAGCCCGTAAAGACCTTCTATGAGGCGCTGGACTGGCTGATGCATGAATCCCAGCGTGGCCTTTCTATTCAGCGCTACAAGGGTCTGGGGGAGATGAACCCGGAACAGCTTTGGGAAACCACGATGGATCCCAACACCCGCCGCATGTTGCGTGTGTCGATCGAGGATGCCGTGGCGGCGGACATGATGTTCAACACCCTGATGGGCGATGAAGTCGAGCCACGCCGTGACTTCATCGAGCGCAATGCTCTGGTGGCCAATCTGGACGTGTAGATCGTCCAGTTGGAGCATGGTAGCTTCGATGTTTCACGTGAAACATCGTCCTAGGAAGAGCCCGATCTGTTCTCAGGTCGGGCTTTTTCGTGAGCGATGGATAAAACTTGCCGGGATGCATGTTGCAGAGTCGCGGTGAAGAGCCCGGATGACGAATCCCTGACCGGACATTCTAGATCAAGCCTCCCAGATCAATTTCCCTGTGGACAGCGTCTGGAGGCGCGATGGAAGCCAATTGATATACATAGTGTTTCCTGGATCCCAGCTGTGGATAACGTTGCGCGTAAAACGTCTGTTTATGCCTTTTTCGGAACGCGCCTGTGAATAATATTTCTAGATAGCGTATGCCTTCTTCTGTGGGTTGTGTTCCGATGTGGCGGTGGCACCCTCTTCAAGGGAAGGGAAGGGAAGGGAAGGGAAGGGAAGGGAAGGGAAGGGAAGGGAAGAGGAGAAAAGAATAGCGGAGCGCGTTGAAGGCAAGCCGCCAAGGGGAGGAGCAAGCTGTTTACGCTAACAGAAGGGATGGGGTGAAGACCCAGAAAAGATGGACCTGGCAACGTTAAAAGGTAACGTGAGTTGCCCTGGCTTTACCACGATGATGTTTCATAACTCATTGAATTCACGAAGGTGACGCGAAGCTCCTGCGCGTTTCTCACAGGAGCTTGGAGGGGGCGTCAGATAGACAACAGGATCCGTTCTACGCCGGCATGTTTCACGTGAAACATCGATATGATCGAATGCCAGCTAGTCTGATACCGCACATGCCGAGAACCGAGCAGCCGTGTAGAGTATGCACACACTGTCCGGCCTCTTTTACATGTTCTGTGGCTCAGTCGGCGTGATGGGTCGCAGATAGCAACACGTCGACGAAGTGGGCGAGGTCGTCATAGACCGTAACGTGACTCGTCGCTGCCTGAAGCTCCGGGTGCTTAGCAAGTGTCCGCTCACCCTTCCCAGTGCGAACCAAGGCCTGGTGACAGCCCACCGCGTCGCCCGCCTGAAGATCACGCAGGCTATCACCTACCATCCAGCACCCTCTCAGGGTTTCCAAGCCTAATGCCGACTGGATTTGCAGGAGCAGACCCGGTAGTGGCTTGCGGCAGTCGCACTGGTCGGTGTCGACGTGTGGGCAGTAGGCAATATGGGCAATGTTGCCGCCTTGGGCATTGACCAGCGAGGTCATCCGCGCATGCATCAGCTCGAGAGTCGCGACATCATAATATCCTCTGCCGATGCCGGACTGGTTGGTAGCAACGGCGACTTTCCAGCCCGCCTGTGTCAGACGTGCGATAGCCGAAATGGCCGTTGGATAAGCCACCCACTCATCCAGTGATTTGATGTAGTTGTCGGAGTCACGGTTGATCACTCCGTCACGATCGAGAATGACGAGTCCCTGGGGCATATCGGAGTCTGCTGGAAGTAGTGTGTGGATGGCGAGTGCTGAGCAGGATCACAGCAGTGTAGAGCGATGTTTCACGTGAAACAATCACCGCAATGCCGTTGTCGTCGGGTGGCTTCTCACTAGCTGTCATGCTGCAGGGGACGATACGTTGAGTGATTCAGCGCCGTGCGCAAGAACTCAATGAACAGGCGGGCACGGAGGGGAGGATGACGATTTGGCGTGAGAGCATGCACGCTGATATCCGGTAGCGACCAGTCAGCAAGAACCCTCGTCAGGCGTCCCTGTTCCATCTGGTTCTGAACGATCGCTCTGGACGTGTGCAGGATACCGAGGCCAGCTTCGGCAGCGATGACGAGTGCATGTCCATAGTTGGAGCGGTAGCTTCCTCGTATAGGGAGGCTGTGGACGTCTTCCCCCCTACGCATGCGCCAGCGCTGAATGCCCTGGAACCGCGTGTAGTGAAGGCAGTTGTGCTCAAGCAGATCAAGCGGATGCAAGGGCGTTCGATAGCGCTCCAGGTAATGGGGCGATGCCACCAGAAGCCGTTCGTCAGCGGCGAGGGGGAAGGCGACGAGTCTTGAATCCTCGAGAGATCCAACCCGAACGGCCAGGTCATGACCTGATTCCAGAATATCGACAAAACGATCATCGAAGTCCGCTTCCAGACGGATATCCGGGTATCTGATGAGAAAGTCGGGAAGGATCGGCGCAATGTGCAGGCGACCGAAGTTGACGGGGAGTGAGACTCTCAGCGTTCCCGCAGGATGATCTTGCTGGCCCCTGAGGGACTGTTCGGCGTTTTCCAGTATGCCGAGGGCCGGTACCGCCTGTTCCAGGTAGGCATGGCCCGCGTCGGTCAGGGTCACGCGCCGAGTTGTCCTTAGCAGTAGCGGGACACCAAGGCGATCTTCCAAGGCATCTAGTCGACGACTGATCGCTCCACTGGTGAGGTTGAGGTGCTCTCCTGCAGCTCTGAGCGAACCATGCCGTGCCACCTCGAGAAGTGCGATAAGGCCAGACAGTTGGGTGTCATGGTGAGACGGCATCGGAGTCTTCCTGGGACAGGGGGCCTTCGTCGACCGACGAGGTACTCTCTGATTCTTGAGTGTAGCGCAACATCCGTTTGCGGATGCTTCGATGGTGCTGGTCAATGTTGTCCCTGATGCTTAACGCTTCCAGGAATGAGGGGAGTAAGGCGATGACCATGACAGAGAGTGGGGGAGCGGGAGTTTCCGTCAAAGCACTTCGCTCAGTACACACGGGGCCCGAGGGGGTAAAGGCGCAATATGACGCTCGTGCAGTACTGAGGCCGGATGAGGTGCGAATTCGAGTCGCTGCGGCAGGGGTCAACTTTCGTGATGTGGCGCTTCAGGCAGGGAACTACCTGCCAAACATGCTCCGCCCCTATATTCCTCTATCAGAAGGGGCGGGCGTCGTCATCGAGACCGGAGCCGAGGTCGAGGACTTGAAGGATGGCGATGCCGTGCTTGGTCACTATGTCGTCGACTGGCAGTCAGGGCCCTTCCGTCCCGCTTTTCACGACTCCAAGGTGGGTGGGCCAAGTGACGGTTGGCTGGCGGAGGAAGTGGTGATGCCGCGTCGCGCGCTGCTGCGCGTACCGGTGGGGTGGCGCCTGGAGGAGGCGGCGGCACTGGCCATCTCTGGCGTCACTGCCTGGAGAGCGTTACGCGGGCTCGTTGGGCTGGAAGGGCAGCATGTACTGTTGCCCGGAACTGGCAATGTCTCACTGCAGGCGCTTGAACTTGCCGCGTCCGCCGGGGCGCGAGCGTTGGTCGTCACGTCGAGACCGGAGCTTTCCCCTCAACTTATGGCCATGGGAGCGGCTGCTGTGATCCATCGTCACCAGGACTGCGACGATCTGGTGGAGAGTATCCTGTCAGCCTCGGATGGCCAGGGTGTGGACGTCGCGTTGGATACGGTGGGCGGCCAGTTTCTGGTAGATATTATCTTGCCATCGATGGCGACCAATGGCCGCGTTGCCTTGCTGGGTTTCCTTGAGGGCAGCAACGTTCGCGGTGACGTTATTGGTCCTGCTATCCGAAAGCTGCTCCAGTTTGAAGGCATCAGTGTGGGTAGCCGGTTGGATTTCGAGCGCCTACTGGATCACATGCAGCGCCATCACTTGCGTCCGAGAATCGCAAGACGCACACCTCCGAACCGCTGGTCGGAGGTGTTTCGAGGGGCTGAGAGGAGCGATGGTACCGATTTTCGGGGATCGCTTGGCAAGCACGTGGTGATCGTCGATCAAGGGCTGGCCTCATGGACCGTGTGCTGAAGTGACCTCTGGCTTGGCGGCCAGCGTTGCCCAGGACAACCTTTCTCGGTGAGCATCTGACCTCTGCCCAGGGGCTAACCACCTCTGGCGCATGGGCAATGTTTCACGTGAAACATCCCGTTGACACCACCCATGTTAATTCGCCGATGAGGTTTCACGTGGAACATCGCCAGCCCTTATGTCACGTGTTCAGCTCCTGTGTTCAGTTCCTGTCCAGGCCCTGTGTTCAGTTCCTGTCCAGCCCTAGAGTGAGACCTTTCCGCTGGTGAGGGACATGAAAAAGGCCGACCCTTGGTGGGTCGGCCTTTGCCGAAACTATCAAGCGAGAACAGCGTCCTGCTATTGCTGAAGCTCCGCGATGTCGGCAACTTCCAGGAACAGCGCCTGCAGGCTTGCAAGCAGAGCCAGGCGATTGGCGCGAACGGCTTCGTCGTCGGCCATGACCATCACCTGATCAAAGAAGGCATCCACCGGGGCTCTTAGGCTTGCCAGCACATCAAGGGCATCGCTGTAGCGCGCCTGCTGGAACAGCGGGGTGACTTCACTATCACAGGTACTGACAGCACGCTGCAGTGCCTTCTCTGCGTCTTCGCTGAGAAGGCTCTCGTCCACTGACACGCTACCATCGTGCTGCTGCTTGCTCAGGATATTGCTGACGCGCTTGTTGGCTGCGGCCAATGCCGCGGCCTCGTCACGGCCGGCAAAATGCGCCACGGCGCGCAGACGGCGGGCAAAGTCCAGGGGACGAGTCACCGGGCGGGCACGCACGGCCAGGTACACTTCTGCACCAATGCCTTCGTCCTGGGCCCAGGCACGGAAGCGGTCGAGCATATAGCCCAGCACGTCCTCTACCAGACCCTCGGCCTTGGGCAGCGAAGCGTGCTGTGCCACCGCCAGTTCCAGCAGCTCGCGTAGATCAAGATTGAGCTCGCCCTTGACCATGATGTTCAGCACGCCGATGGAGGCACGGCGAAGCGCGAAAGGATCCTTGGTACCACTGGGACGCTGCCCAATGCCAAAGATGCCGGTGATGGTATCCAGTCGATCAGCGATCGCCAGCGCCTTGCCGGTCAGAGTGGCAGGAATGGCATCCGATGCGAAGCGGGGCAGGTACTGCTCCTCAAGCGCCTGGGCGACCTCCGGGTCTTCCCCATCATTTTGCGCATAGTAGCGGCCCATGATGCCCTGGAGCTCCGGAAACTCGAGGACCATCTCGGTGACCAGGTCACACTTGGCAAGGGTGGTGGCTCGACGTGCACGTGAGGCATCGCCGCCAATCTGGCCGGCAATGTGAGCGGCGACCTCGGCGCTGCGGGCGGCCTTGTCGGCCAGGGTGCCCAGCTGCTTCTGGAAGACCACGTTGGCCAGGCCGTCGATCCGGTTGGCCAGGGGCTGCTTGCGATCGGTGTCGTAGAAGAAGGCGGCATCCGCCAGGCGCGGACGAATGACCTTCTCATTGCCCGCGATGACCTTGTCCGGCTCGCGGCTGTCAATGTTGGACACCGTGATGAAGGCGGGCTTCAGCTTGCCTTCCTCATCAAGCAGGTGGAAGTACTTCTGGTTGGCCTTCATGGAGGAAATCAGGCACTCGGCAGGGACGTCGAGGAAGCGCTCATCGAAGCTGCCGGTCAACGCCACTGGCCATTCCACCAGGCCGCTGACTTCTTCGAGCAGGTCTTCGTCAATCACCGCGGTGGCTTCGAGCAACTCGGCTTCGGCCAGCACCTGTTCGCGGATGCGTTCGCGGCGCCGGGTCCGATCGGCGAGCACCCAGGCATCCTCGAGTGCCTGCAGATAGTCGTCAGCATGCCCCAGGCTGATGGCTTCCGGGGCATGAAAACGGTGTCCACGGGTGTCGCGACCTGCTTCAAGTCCAAGTACGGTAGCCGGTACGACCTCGTCACCGTACAGCGCCACCAGCCAGTGCACCGGGCGGGAAAATTCTACGCGAGAAGCGCCCCAGCGCATGTTCTTGGGAACCGGCAACGCCGACACGGCCTTGTCGATGATGGCGGGCAGCAGGGCAACCGTGCTTTCCCCCTGCTGCTGTTCACGAAAGCCGAGCCAGGTGCCTTTGTCGGTTTCAAGATGAATCAGCTGGTCCACCTCGACCCCACAGGAACGTGCGAAGCCCTGAGCAGCCTTGGTCGGCTCACCGTCCTTGAACGCTGCAGCGAGAGCGGGGCCGCGCTTCTCGATCTCACGGTCGGGCTGCTTGTCGGCCAGGGCTTCCACCGTCACGGCCAGCCGTCGTGGTGAGGCGTAGGCGGCGATCGCCTGAAAGTCGACGTCGGCATCGACCAGGCCGCGGCGGATGCCTTCGGCGAAGGCATCGGAAAGGGTGTCGATGGCTCCGGGCGGAAGTTCTTCCACACCGAGTTCAACCAGGAGGGTATGGGCAGCCATGCTTATGCGTCTCCCTGGGCGGCAAGGGGTTCGTCGTCGAGAAGTTCACGCCGTAGTGCTTCCGGCGCCAGCGGGAAGCCGGCTGCCTTGCGTGAGGCGTAGTAAGCGTGGGCCACGTCACGGGCCATGGTGCGCACGCGCAGGATATAGCGCTGGCGTTCGGTGACCGAGATGGCGTGACGGGCGTCGAGCAGGTTGAAGGTATGAGAGGCCTTCAGCACTTGCTCGTAGGCCGGCAGCGGAAGGTTGGCTGCCAGCAGCTTCTGGCACTCGCTTTCCTGATGGTCAAAGTTGCCGAACAGGGCGGGCACGTCGGCGTGCTCGAAATTGTAGGTCGACTGTTCGCGCTCGTTCTGCAGATAGACGTCACCATAGCTGACGCGTGTGCCGTCCGGGGCAATGGCCCATACCAGGTCGTAGACGCTGTCCACGTCCTGCAGGTACATGGCGATACGTTCGAGACCGTAGGTCAGCTCACCGGTAACCGGGAAGCACTCGATGCCACCAGCCTGTTGGAAGTAGGTGAACTGGGTCACTTCCATGCCATTGAGCCAGACTTCCCAGCCGAGGCCCCAGGCACCGAGGGTGGGGGACTCCCAGTTGTCTTCGACGAAGCGAATGTCATGCACCAGGGGGTCGATGCCAAGTCGCTCCAGCGAACCCAGGTAGAGCTCCTGAAGATTGGCCGGGGACGGCTTCATGACCACCTGAAACTGGTAGTAGTGCTGCAGGCGATTGGGGTTTTCGCCGTAGCGGCCATCGGTGGGTCGGCGTGACGGTTGAACGTACGCGGAGTTCCAGGTTTCGGGTCCGATGGAGCGCAGGAAGGTCGCCGGGTGAAAGGTGCCCGCACCGACTTCCATGTCCAGCGGCTGCATGATCACGCAGCCTTGTTCGGCCCAGTACTGTTGCAGGGCAAGGATCAGGCCCTGGAAGGTTGCCACGTCTGGCGTCGACTGTGTCATTGGGAAGCACCGTTGGCCATGAATTCACGAGCCGTCAAGTATACAATCACAGGCAATTCGGTTATAGGCACAGCGCCAACAGAGGTTTCCCCATGATCGTAGTGACAGGCGGAGCCGGCTTCATCGGCTCAAATCTGGTCAAGGCATTCAATGACCGTGGACGCACAGACATCCTGGTGGTCGATGACCTGAGGGATGGCACCAAGTTCGTCAACCTGGCGGACCTGACGCTGGGCGACTACATGGACAAGGACGAGTTTCTCGCCAGGGTGCAGGCCCACATGCGCGGAGAGCTGAATCAGCTGCCGCCCATCGAGGCGATCTTCCATGAGGGCGCCTGCTCGGATACCACCGAGTGGGATGGCCGCTTCATGCTGGAAAATAACTTCACCTACTCCAAGGAGCTGCTGCATTTCTGCGAGCAGGAAGGCATTCCGTTCCTCTACGCGTCTTCGGCGGCCACCTACGGTGGAAGCGAGGTGTTCGTGGAGTCGCCGGAACACGAAAAACCGCTCAACGTCTACGGCTACTCCAAGCTGCTGTTCGACCAGTACGTACGCTCGCGTCAGGACACCCTCACGACCCAGGTAGTCGGCTTCCGCTACTTCAACGTCTACGGCCCGCGCGAACAGCACAAGGGCAAGATGTCCAGCGTGGCGTACCATCACCACACCCAGATCAGTGCCGGTGAAGACCTGCGCTTGTTTGGCGCATGGGACGGCTATGAAGCGGGCATGCAGAGCCGCGACTTCGTCTACGTCGGGGATGTGGTCGACGTCAACCTGTGGTTCCTGGACAACCCCGAGGTGTCTGGCATCTTCAACCTCGGCAGTGGCCGGGCGGAGCCATTCAAGGCCATCGGCGAGACGGTGGTCGACTTCTACGGCAAGGGCAAGATCGAGTACATCGACTTCCCGGATGAACTCAAGGGACGCTATCAGAGCTACACCCGCGCCGATATTTCTCGTCTGCGCGAGGTCGGCTATGACAAGGAGTTCCATACGGTGGCACAAGGCGTGACACGCTATCTGGAGTGGCTGAATGGCTGATGCAGCCCACGCTGCTCCACTGCACCGGGCAGGGACGCGCCTGTCCGGTCAGCGTCTGTTGGTCGTTGGTCCGAGCTGGGTGGGCGATATGGTCATGGCCCAGAGCCTGTTCATGACGCTCAAGCAGCAGGGGGCTGCCAGCCTGGCGGTGGTGGCGCCGTCCTGGTCCCGGCCCATCCTCGAGCGCATGGATGAGATTGACGAAGTGGTGGAGCTGGGCGTCGGTCATGGCGTCTTTGGCCTTGCGCCGCGCCATCGTCTGGCACAGTCGCTGAAGGGCCGCTTCGACCTGGCCCTGGTGTTGCCGCGCTCGTGGAAGTCAGCGCTGGTGCCGTTTCTGGCCCGGGTGCCACGGCGGGTGGGGTTCACCGGTGAACATCGCTACGGGCTTTTGACCGAGCGCAGGACCTTGAATCGTCGCGTTCTCGACCAGACCGTCAAGCGTTTTGTCTCGCTGGGCCTGCCGGCGGCCACTGCCACGGCGGGTGACTTTGAGATACCCAGACCGTTATTGCGGCAGGATGCCGACAACCTGGCCCGCCTGCATCGTGAACACGGCCTTGGCGTGCGGCCGGCCATCGGCATGATGCCTGGTGCAGAGTACGGCCCCGCCAAGCAGTGGCCCCTGGCCTACTTTCATCGGCTGGCCGCTGAACTGATCACGCAAGGCTTTGAGGTCAGGGTGCTGGGTGGGCCCAAGGATCGCGCCGCAGGAGAAGAGATTGTCAGCGGCCTCGAGCACGCCCATAACCTGTGTGGTGCGACGCGCCTGGAAGATGCTGTCGACCTGCTGGGCGACTGTCGTCAGGTCGTGACCAACGACTCCGGGCTGATGCATGTGGCCGCGGCGGTAGGGACTCGCATCCAGGCCATCTATGGATCCTCGTCACCCGCGTACACACCGCCTCTGACCAGCAATGCGCGGATTCACTACCTGGCACTGTCCTGCTCGCCCTGCTTCGAACGCCAGTGTCCGTTGGGCCACACCAACTGCCTCAAGCAGATTACCCCTGACACCCTGCTGGATGCGATCACGGCGGATCAGCAGCTTATCGATACACCGTCTCGTATCAACGCCTGATCGCCATTCGGGGATCGCCATCAAGGTTGGTGCGGAGCTTCCGGTGGCGCATCCGGCTGTCCGCTGGTGCGATAGGCGGGCGCAAGGCCTTCCCAGAGACGCTCCTGCAGCGCGGTTTCTTCACGCATATAGCCGTTGAGGGCTTCCAGCCCTACCTGCTCTGCCAGCGTTGGCTCGCCTGAAAACAGGGAGACGCCAAGGCCTGCTCGGTGCCAGTCGATGGTAAAACCCATGGCTTCCAGCAGCGTCGGCAGGGTATCCATGGTCGTCGCTTGGGTCGAGATACGGGCAGGTGTCAACGCGTTGCCCATCATCATCAAGGTGTTGGTCCTGGGGGTCTGGATCAGTTGGTCCCAGGCGGACACGCGCATAGTCAGGTGGTCACTGGCAATGACGACCAGGGTGTTATCCAGCAGTTGCTCGTCTTCCAGCTGCTCAAGCAGACGCCGGGTGAGCCAGCCTGAGCACTTCACCGCGTACAGGATATCGACACCGTCGTGCACACCCTGTTCGGCCTCGCACGCCTGGGACGGATAGCCCGCCGGGGCATGGGCGGACAGGTTCAGCAGCGTCATGTTCCATGGCCCCTGCTGGCGGTCCAGGCGGCGTATTTCGTCCACCGCCATCTCGTAGAGGCTATCGTCGTAGAGCCCCCAGCTGTTGAGGTATTGGCTGTCATCCAGGCGCTCCACCAGCTGTTCTCGGCCCAGTACGCGCTGGTAGGCGTGGTCGGTGTAGAACAACCCCTTGCCGGCGAACTCGGTGCTGGCTCCGCCCATGAAGGTCTGGCGGTAGCCGAGGCGTGCGAGCAAATCCCCCAGGCAGTCGACTCCAGGAACCACGTGGTGCAGGGGATCGAACTGACTGTCATGCAGCAGCCCCGCTGGCATCAGCGGCGTGCCACACTGGCTGGCAATCATGCCGGCCATGGTCCAGCCCGTATTATCGATCTGGCGCACGTTGTCAAAGACGACGGCCTGGGGCTCCAGTGCCGCGAGGTCGGCGTAGGCGTCGCCAAAGCGCGCCGTGTCCGAGTAGGTGCGCTCCAGGCTTTCAAGATAGATCAGCAGCAGGTTGGGCGGGCGCTGGGGCGCCTTGAGAATGACCGGATCCACGTAGCGACGATCGAGCCAGGTCCCTGGGTCTGTGACCACCGCGGCGCCGCGCTGGCCCATGGAGTAGAACATGGGATTGCCCAGCAGCAGCACGAAGGCCAGCCAGTGGTCCCAGCGTTGCCAGCGGTAATCGGCCCGCACCAGCCAGGTATAGCCGGCAAGGATCAGCACCATGGCCAAGGTATAGATGATGGCGGCAATCGTCCGCTCGCTGCCCCCATGCTGCGAGATGCCCGCCTGGAGGTGAAAGTAGACAGCACCCATATCCACCTGTCCGAAGCTGCTGGCCAGATAGACATAGATCCCCCAGAACGCCAGTGGAACCAACGCCCAGGGGATGACCCGGATACGCAAGCGAGGCGGTGGCGGATCGCCCCAGCGCTTCCAGCCAGCCACCAGGCACCAGATGATCGCCGGTATCGGCAGGCACCAACCGGGCAGGCGCGTGACCATGACCACGGCATGACCGATGGCCAGGCCCAGCAGCAGGTGGACGGCCCAGCGCAGCCAGGGAGACGTGATAGGGAAAGGTACAGGCATGTTCGAGGCGCCCAAAGGTCAATCCATGAAGCCATTGTCGCCCGGGAGTCGCGAATCAGCAGTGCTGACCGCGGAGGTGCGAATCCTTCGCTTGACGCACTAGCGCGTCGACGTCGAGTCGTCGTTACCTGACGACCCGGTTGGACGGCTTCCCTGGCGCTCGGCTCGCTCGTTTTCGTACAGTTCGTTCAGCTTTGCATACTTCATGTACGCATGGAATGCCGTCGTGATCGCGACGGTCATACCATCCTGACCCTGCAGCAGACCTCCCTTCAGCACCAGCTTGCGCAGCATGGCGGTGAGCGCATGCAGGCTGGGGCGAAGCGCAGAGGGGGTGACACCCCGTTCCTTCATCGCCCAGGCATCCCGGGTCGACAGCTGATCGATCCGCTGCATCCAGTGTGACAGGTCACGGTAGGTGAAATGGCTCAGGTGAGCATCGACATCGACCACCGTTGGCGCCTTGACGGATGAGTGCGCCTTCTTGGGCAGATAGCCCGAGGTCGTGCGGTTGTATAACCGCGTCACCGGATCAGGATAGAAGCCCGCGGCACGTATCCAGTGTCGACCTGCGAAGTTGCGTCGCCGAAAGCGATAGGCCGTCTGTGGGTCTTCCAAGGTCAGCTCGCGAATGGCGGCGACAGCGTCGTCATCGAGCCGTTCATCGGCATCCAGCGCCAGGATCCAGTCATGTCGTGCCTGGGGGACGGCAAAGGCCTTCTGCGGCCCATCACCCAGATAGGGTTGATGAATCACCTTCGCACCCGCCGCCTCGGCCAGCGCTACGGTGTCATCGTCGCTGCCGGAGTCCACCACGATGATTTCATCGCACACGGGTTGCAGCGACGCGATGGCCCCTTCGACATTGTCCTGTTCGTTGAGGGTAATGATGATGCCGGTAATCGGAGTCATGGCGACATGCCTGCTGTGGTGATGCGAAAGATGAAGCGAACGACCCGCTGACGGACAGTAGACGCGGTGTCCAGTGTGCATCAGCGTGTCAGGACTATGCGGGTGTGCACAACAAAAGTCGATGGGTGCCGTTGGTCCTGGGCTTAGCAAATCAGGCTTGGCAAATCAGGCCTAGCGAGACAGGCCTAGCGAGACAGGCCTAGCGACACTGGGTTGGCAAGACACGACTCATGACGTGGCTCGCCTGTCGGCGTCGACCAGTGTCGCCGCGATGGCTGCTGCGGCCTCGTCCAGGTCTACCGCGGACATGTCGCGAGCCTGGTCCCCTGGGGGCGGGTGAAAGGCCAGCCGATGTTCAGGGGCATTGCAGGTTTGCCAGCGCAGCGGTGTCGCTGAACGGTGGGACGGATAGAAGCCTACCGTGATCACATCGAGACAGCCCGCGATATGCAGCGGGCCGGTGGAGCCAGCAACGAAGGCGTCAGCGGCGGCGATACTGCAGGCAAAGTCAGCGAGCCCTGCGGCAGGGGGCAGACGCCGGGCGCTTAGGCCAGCGCTTTCCAGGCGGGCGACAAGAGTATTCGCTACCGCGTCTTCCCCGGGCCCAGCGGTGACGATCCAGTGGGGCTGAGTGGCGCCCTGCTGCCGCATGCGGCGATCGACGTCCTGTGCCAGCTGGGCGTAGGCGTCGGGGCTGAGGTTGACCGCTGACCCCCCGCTGCCAGGATGCAGATAGATCCAGCTCCCGGTGGAGGCAAGACCAAGTTGGCTGGCCAGCGCCAGGCGCCGTTGCTCCTTGTCATCCTCGGGTTGAGGCCAGAAGGGGGGGCTGACGGCTTCGCCCGGCGACAGCGCCAAGGCCTCGACCATCGCCTCTGCCAATTGCTGGTTGTAGACGTATTCGGGCCGGTCAGAACGGGATCTGCGCTGAGTGATCCGGCGGTTGTAGAATAGCTGCGCCCACTTGGTCGCGGGGGCCATGCGCAGCGGAATCCCGGCACGCAACCCTAGCCAACCGATCCGCGTGGTGGAAAACAGCGTCAGCAGTGCCGTGAAGTGCCCCTGGCGCAGAGATGCGAGCAGCTGACGCTGCTGCGCTTTCGGCGCGTCGTCGCCTGGGTCCAGAATCACTTCGTCGATCCACGGGCATAGCCTGGCGACGGGCGCCGTGTAGGATGGCACCAGCGCGGTAATATGTGGTGCCGGGCGTGCTGCCTTCAGCGTGGCCAAGGCTGGCCAGGCAAGCATGAAGTCGCCAAGCTTGTCGTTGCGCACCACCAGCAGTCGAGGGGTGCTTGCGTCGGCCGTGGCCGTCGTTGATGTCATCAGGGCTCCCGAGCCCGCCATCGGAAAGGAGACCACCTTGAGTCACAAGGTCATGCATATCTGCCTGTCGGACGGCTGGGGCGGACTGGAAATGTATCCGGCGAGGATTATACCGGAGCTGGCCGCCCGTGGGTGGGAGACGCACGCTCTGGCACTGGCGGACTCACGGGTAGCGCAAAGCCTCGAAGGCGCTGGTGTCGTCCCTCTGACCACTGCCTCGCGCACGTCAGCGCTGTTTGCCGTGGGGCGTTGGCTGGCGTATCTGCGCGAGCACGACATTCGTCTGCTGCATTGCCACAAGTCCAGCGATCTGCGACTCGCTGCACTGCTGGCGACGCTGAGGCCGAGTCTGGGCGTGATCTTTACCGACCATATGGGCGTCACGCGGCCGAAGAAGGACCTCTACCACCGCTGGGCCTACGGCAAGGTCGATCGATTGCTGTCGATCAGTGACGCGACCCGTCGTCGTAACCTCAAGGCCTTTCCACTGCCCGCCGAACGTATCCAGCGGCTGTATCTGGGGATCGATCCGGCGGCGTTGGCACCGCGCCTGGATGCGGGTGAGCGGCGCGCCCTTCGAAGTAGCCTGGGCCTGCCGGTCAAGGCGGTGACCATCGGGGTGGCGGGTCGGCTGACACCCGGCAAGGGACAGCAGGTGTTCATCGAAGCGCTGGCTCTGCTGCTGCGCGAACATCCGGCACTCGACGTGCACGGGGTCATCGTTGGCGGTCTGGCAGCAGAAGAGGGTAGCCGCGAGGAGTACGTGGCGGAGCTCCAGGCGCGAGTCGAGGAGTTGGGACTGTCATCGAGGGTGACCTTCACCGGGTTTCGGCGGGATCTCGCGCGGTTATTCGAAGTGCTCGACGTGGTGTGCGTGCCGTCACGCAATGAAGCCTTCGGACTGACAGTGATCGAAGCGATGGCGGCAGGCAAGGCGGTGATCGGCTCACGCAGTGGTGCCATTCCTGAACTTATCGATAGCCACAGTGGCCGCCTGGCAGATCCCCAGGCGCCCCAGGAATGGGCATCTGCGATGGCCGAGCTGTCGGCCGACAGTGAGCTGCGAGCGCGTCTGGGCAGCGAGGCAAGGCTCAGGGTGAAACAGCATTTTCTGCTGTCACGCCACGTCGAGGGACTGATCGATGTCTACGCTGACGTCATCGACGCTTAGTGGGAGCGAGAGCCTTCCTCAGAACGGTAGCCTCGCTGGATGTCTGCCAGTGCCTGGGCGGCGGCTGTTGAGGTTGCACAGAAGCGCTCAAGGGAGCGGCCCAGACGTGCCAGGTTGGCGTCCTGCCAGCGCCCGGGGCGGCGCAGGCGACAGCGATCAAGGTCAATCAGCCAGACCTGCCTTGTGGTGTCGATGAGCAGGTTACGTGCGTTGAGGTCGACATGGTCCAGGCCCTGGTCGTGGCACCGCCGGATCACGCGTCCGACGTCGATCAGCAGCTCGGCATCGACCTCGTGGCTGGCCAGCGCCTCGGCCAGAGCACGAGTCTGGGGCAGGCGCTGGGTGATCAGCGCGGCCTGATAGGTGGGCCCCTGACGTATGACGCCCCCCAGGATCGGCCGTGGCACCGGCAGCCCGGCGTCAAACAGCGTAGCGGTCAGTTCTACCTCGCGGAAGGCGCGGGTGCGTTCGATGCCGGTCCACAGGTAGTGACTGCGAGACAGGCGTGCCACCATACCGCCACGCCGATAGGGTCTCAGCACCCATTGCTGCTCGCCCAGATCGAGAAACAGACTCTGGCCTCGACCAGGCGCCTGGCCGACGACATGACCACTGTCTCGCCAGTATTCCGGGTCCAGCAAGGACGCTCCGATTTGTGGCGTTAGACCAGCGTCACATAAACTAGTGGCATCGTATAAAATGCCCACCTTTCCTGATTGATACGTTGCCAACCGCATGAAGCATCCTCTGCCCGCTCGTCCAGCCCACATCGGCGTGCTGCGTCTCTCCGCCCTGGGAGATGTCTGCAACCTGGTGCCCACGGTTCGAGCCCTGCAGCGCCAATGGCCCGAAGCGCGGATCACCTGGATCATCGGCAAGGGCGAACACAGTCTACTGACGGGCTTGTCAGGGGTCGAGTTCATCGTCTACGACAAGTCCACTGGCCTCAAGGGCATGCGCGCGCTGTGGCGAGAACTGGCCGATACCCGGTTTGATGTGCTGCTGCACATGCAGCAAGCGCTGCGGGCCAGTGTGCTGTCACTGGGACTCAAGGCCGATGTGCGGGTGGGTTTTGATCCGGCTCGCGCCAAGGATCGTCAGTACTGGTTTACCCATCGTCAGCTGGCCCCGCGTGATCGCGCTCACGTTCTCGAGTCCTTCATGGACTTTGCTCGCTTGATGGGCGTCGAGGATGACAGCCTGGAGTGGCGCCTGCCGATACCCGAGGCGGCTTACCAGGAAGCCCGTGAGCTGACCGGGGAGGCGGGCTACGTGTTGATCAGCCCCTGTGCAAACCCGCGTCTGCGCAATTTCCGCAACTGGTCGGCAGAAGGCTACGCCGCCGTGGTCGAGCATGCCTGGACCCAATATGGCCTGAAGACCGTCATGACCGGTGGTGGCAGCACCCAGGAAAGAGAGATGGGCTCGCGCATCCAGGGCCTGTGCCAGAGTGATGCGGTGATCGACGCCATCGGTGGCACGTCGCTCAAGGGCCTGCTGGCGCTGATCGATCGGGCCCGTGCGGTCATCGCTCCGGATTCAGGACCCGTGCATATGGCCAATGCCCTGAACACACCGGTGGTGGGCCTGTTTGCGACGACCAATCCGGATCGTGCCGCCCCATACCTTTGGCGAGACTATGTGGTCAATCGCTACCCCGACGCCGTGCGCCAGTTCCTGCACGAGGACGCTGACACTATCACCTGGGGGCAGCGGGTGCGTCACCCGGACGCGATGTCCCTGATCAGCGCTGACGACGTCATTGCGCAGCTAGACCGACTGCTGGCCGATACTGCCGCCTCTTCCCGCTCCGACCTCGATAGGGAGTCCCCCGATGAAGCTTGATTTGACCGCGCTTGAGCGCTCCCGCGTACTGGTGGTGGGCGACGTCATGCTGGACCGCTACTGGCATGGGGGAACCTCGCGGATCTCGCCCGAGGCGCCGGTGCCGGTGGTGCGGGTGGAAGAGTGCGAAGATCGTCCCGGGGGCGCCGCCAACGTTGCGCTGAACATTGCCTCGCTGGGCGCTCATGCGGCGCTGGCTGGGTTGGTCGGGGACGATGACAATGCCGACCGCCTGACGACTCGCCTGGAGGAAGTGGGAGTAAGTACTCACTTTCACCGTACTCCTGGTGTGCCCACGATTACCAAGCTTAGGGTAATGAGCCGCAACCAGCAGCTGATCCGCCTGGATTTCGAGGACGGGCTCGACAAGATCGATACCAGCGAACTGGCCCCGCGACTGGTAGAGGCCACCGACAGTTTCGACCTGGTGATCCTGTCCGACTATGGCAAGGGCACCCTGGCCAATGTCGAAGCGGTCATTCCCGAGATGCGCCGTGCCGGCAAGCGCGTGCTGGTGGATCCCAAGGGCAGCGATTTTCGCCGCTACCGCGGTGCCAGCGTGATTACCCCCAATCTGGCCGAGTTCGAGGCGGTGGTCGGGCCTTGCCCGAGCGATGACATCCTGGCCAGCAAGGGAGAAGCGCTGCGCCAGGAGCTGGACCTGGAAGCGCTGCTGATCACCCGTAGCGAAAAGGGCATGACGCTGATTCGCGAAGGGCAAGACCCCTTGCACCTGCCGACCCGAGCACGTGAGGTCTATGATGTGACCGGTGCCGGCGATACCGTGATTGCCGTGCTTGGGCTGGCTCTTGCCGCCGGGCATGGCTTTGCCGAGGCCATGACCTTGTCCAACCTGGCGGCGGGCCTGGTGGTGGCCAAGCCCGGCACCGCGACCCTGTCGATTGCCGAGCTTTATACCGCTCTGCATGGCGATAAGTTGGCCGAATTCGGCGTCATCGAAGAATGTCCGCTGGTGCTTGCGGTGCGCGCAGCTCAGGCGCGCGGTGAACGGGTCGTCATGACCAACGGCTGCTTCGACATTCTGCACGCAGGCCATGTGGCCTACCTGGAGCACGCTCGACAGCTGGGTGATCGCCTGATCGTGGCGGTAAACGATGACGAGTCTATCCGTCGGCTCAAGGGGCCCAAGCGACCGATCAACCCGCTTCACCGTCGGATGCAAGTGCTGGCGGGCCTGGGGGCCGTCGACTGGGTGGTGCCCTTCGCCGAAGAGACTCCGGCACGGCTGATCGAAGCCGTGCTGCCGGATGTACTGGTCAAGGGGGGGGATTATCGGCCCGAGGACATCGCGGGCGGCGAGGCGGTCCGCGCTGCCGGTGGCGAGGTCAAGGTGCTGGGCTTTGAGGACGGTGTCTCCACCACCGCCATGATATCGACCATCCTCGACCGTGAGGGCTGAGCATGCGCTGGCCGCGGCTTGCCTATTCAGGCGCGCTTTGCCTGCTCTCGCCGGTGATCTGGCGACGAGTGTGGCGGGAACAATTGGTGGGACGACCTCGAGCAGAGCGCCTTGGCTGTTTGCTGCCCTTCGCCGATGAGCGTCCAAGGCTCTGGCTCCATTGCGCATCGGTAGGAGAGGTCGTCGCCGCCCGCCCGCTGATTCGAGCGCTGCGCTTGCGGCACCCTGATCATCGGCTGGTGGTCAGCACCATGACCGCCACCGGCGCCGAGCGCGTGGCCTCGTTGGCCGAGGACGTGCCTGAGGCGGAGGCTGCGGCCCCCTTGAGCCACGTTTTCGTGGCGCTGGACTTTCCTGGCGCGGCGCGGCGTTTCGTCCAGCGCCTGGCACCGCAGCAGGCCATCTTCTTCGAGACCGAGCTATGGCCTAACCTGCTCAACGCCTGTGTCCAGCAGAGCATTCCCGTTGCGGTGGTCAATGGACGACTGTCGCCACGCGCCTTTCGCGGCTATCGCCGGCTGCGCCCGCTGATGGCCCAGGCGCTGTCCTGTGTCGATTGGCTGGCGGCCAAGTCCAGAGACGACGCTGAGCGCTTCATCGCGCTAGGCATGGCGCCCCAGAATATTCAGGTCGTCGGCTCGATGAAGTTCGACATGACGGTGGATCCCGCCTCTCAGGTGGTGAGTGAGCGCTTGCACGCAGCCATTGGTCATCGACCGGTCTGGGTCGCAGGATCGACCCATCCGGGTGAAGACGAGCAGTTGCTGGAGGTGCATCGACGGCTGCTGGAGCGCTTCCCGGATGCGTTGCTGGTGCTGGTACCGAGGCATCCGCAGCGCTTTGATGACGTCGCCGAACTGTGCCGTGAGGCCGGTTTCGACACCGTCCGCCGTTCCCGCGGACGTGTGCCCAGCGCTCGGGTCCATGTGTATCTCGGTGACAGCATGGGCGAGCTGCAGGCCCTCTACGGGTGTGCCGACCTTGCGTTTGTGGGGGGCAGCCTCGTGCCGATCGGAGGACACAACCTGCTGGAGCCCGCCATGATGGGGGTGCCGGTGGTTACCGGACCTCACCTGGAGAACTTCGCGGACGTCGCCCAGGCGTTGCGAGATGCCGCAGCGCTGGTCGAGGTTGCCGATGCCGAGGAACTGAGTGAGCGAGTGGCGGCGTTACTGGAAGATGGTGAACAGCGTCAGCGGCTCAGTGAGGCTGGGCAGCACGTGCTTGATACCCATCGAGGTGCGTTGGACGCGACCCTCGATGGGCTGGATGCGCTTATCGATGCACGATGCAGTGAGCGCGCACGGGAGCTTACGCCGGCAGTTGACGACTGACGCCTTCAGCACTGCCGAGCAGCAGCACGTCGGCGGGACGAGCCGCAAACAGCCCATTGGTGACAACGCCGACGATGGCATTGATCTGGCGCTCGAGGGCGACGGCATCGTCGATCTCGAGACCATAGCAATCGATGATCTGGTTGCCGTTGTCAGTCACCACGCCCTCGCGGTAGACCGGGTCCGCACCCAGCTTGACCATTTCACGCGCCACGTAGGACCTGGCCATCGGGATCACCTCGATCGGCAGCGGGAAGTCGCCAAGTCGTGCCACTCGCTTGGACGCATCGGCGATACAGATGAAGGTGGTCGAACAGGCGGCCACGATCTTCTCGCGGGTCAGTGCGGCACCCCCGCCCTTGATCATATGCAAGTGAGCATTCACTTCGTCTGCGCCGTCCACATAGACTGGGAGTGTGCCAACTTCGTTCAGTTCATACAGATCGATGCCATGGTCCTTCAAGCGCTTGGCGCTGGCCTCGCTACTGGCGACGGCACCGCGGAAGTCGCCGCGCAGCGCTGCGAGTCGATCGATGAAGAAGTTCGCGGTCGAGCCGGTGCCGACGCCGATCACGATGTCTTTGCCAAGCATCGGGCGCACTTCATCGATGGCGGCTGCCGCGACAGCGTCCTTGAGTTCGTCCTGGGTCATGAGATACCTGCGCAGGGGTCTTCAAAATGGGTGGGCGGCGATCATTATAGGGTAAACGTGCACAGACAGCAGCCGAGGCGACTGGCGCTGGACGCCAGGTGCAGCGCGATGCTAACAATAGGGGCTTTGCTTGCCCCCTCACGCTGGATACCAGAATGCTCGAAGCTACCGTCAAGAAGATCCTCCAGGCCCGGGTTTATGAAGCGGCCCGTGAAACGCCGATTTCCCCGGCTCCCATGCTGTCTCGACGGTTCAACAACCAGATTCTGATCAAGCGTGAAGATCTGCAGCCGGTGCACTCGTTCAAGATTCGCGGCGCCTATAACCGTATGGCCCACCTCAGCGACGAGCAGAAGGCCAAGGGCGTGATCGCGGCCTCTGCGGGAAATCACGCTCAGGGACTGGCGCTTGCCGCCAAGTTGATGGGCGTCAAGGCGGTGATCGTAATGCCGCGCATCACCCCGGAAATCAAGGTCGCCGCCGTGCGAGGCTGGGGCGCCAAGGTCATCCTCAAGGGCGATGCCTTCGCCGCTGCTGCAGAGCATGCTCACGAGTTGGTGGAGCAGCACGGCTATACCTACATCCCGCCGTTTGACGACATCGACGTGGTCGCCGGTCAGGGGACCGTCGCCATGGAGATTCTGCGCCAGCATAGCGGCCCCATTGACGCCGTCTTCATTCCGGTGGGCGGCGGCGGATTGATCGCCGGCATGGCGGCCTACATCAAGTACCTGCGCCCTGAGATCAAGGTCATCGGGGTCGAGTCCGAGGACAGTGCCTGTCTCAAGGCTGCCCTTGAGGCGGGTGAACGGGTGGTGCTGGACCGGGTGGGGGTATTCGCCGAGGGCGTCGCCGTAGCGCAGATCGGCAAGGTGCCTTTTTCACTGATGCGCGACCTGGTCGATGACGTGATTACCGTCAACACCGATGAGATGTGTGCGGCGGTCAAGGATATCTTCGAGGATACCCGTGCCGTGTCAGAGACCTCGGGGGCGCTGTCGCTGGCCGGACTGAAGAAGTATATCCAGGAGAGCGGCGCCCAGGATCAGACGCTGGTATGCATCAACTCTGGCGCCAACACCAACTTTGACCGCCTACAGCATATTGCCGAACGGACCGAGCTGGGTGAGCAGCGTGAGGCGATCCTGGCGGTGACGATTCCTGAGCGCCCAGGCAGCTTCAAGAAGTTCTGCCGTACCATCGGCAAGCGTATGGTGACCGAATTCAATTATCGCTACGCTGATGCCGATCAGGCCCATATCTTTGTCGGTGTGCAGGTCAAGCCCGGTGGCGAAGATCGCCAGGCGTTGATCGGCCGTCTGTTCGAGGCGGGTTATCCGGTCGAGGACCTCACCGACAACGAGCTGGCGAAGTTGCATATTCGCCATCTTGGCGGAGGTCGACCCCGCACCGAGTTTGTTGAAGAAGCCTATCGCTTCGAGTTCCCCGAACGTCCCGGGGCGCTGATGAATTTCCTGACCCACCTCCCCCAGGACTGGAACATTTCGCTGTTCCACTATCGCAATCATGGCGCGGCCTATGGTCGAGTGCTGGTCGGTATGCAGATTCCCAATGGCGATCGCAGTCATGTGGAAGAGCATTTCGATGCCATTGGCTATCGCTATTGGAAGGAAAGCGACAATCCCGCCTACCAACTGTTCATGGCATAGCGTTGGGGCATGGCTTCTTGGCATCGCTTCAGGGCATCGCCAAGAGCCCCGAGTACAGCACGGTATCGGCCCTGTCAGCGCCACCGACACGGAATGAGTAACGGTGGCCAGCAGGGCCTTGTCGAAGGGGAATGCCGTCATCCGCGCATGTCATGACGGAGGACAGTGAATAGCGTGCCAAGACATCTTGGCAGTTGGGATCAAGCGGCGTATCCTGCGCGCGAGCGCTGACTTACTTGCTGGGCCAGAGCTGGTCTGTAGACGTGCGTCATGCCACTAGAGTGGTAATTGCCATGCATAAGTGCCCAGCCTATAGTCTGAGCTTGGGAAGCGCTGAATAAATCAGCCGAGCGGAATGAGGCGCAAGGCGCCCGCAGCGCAGAACCCGGAGCCTATGCGGTATAGGTGAGGAGTTCGAGCAGCGCGCAACGCGGCGAATCGTCTGCACAGGCATTTATGCAGTGTTTCCTTAGTTGCTTCGACCTATAACATCAAGACAATACGGCAGGCGGCCGTATATACGGAGTCAGGAATGAGACGCAAGCCCGATCTGATCATGTCACTGGTGCTGGTTTTCGGTCTGGGAGTCGTCGCCACCGGCTATGCCCAGGCGCTGGTCGGCGGCTGAAACCGACCAGAGGGAGAGATCTCCCGCGCCATTGAGCACGACATCGGCAGATATCGCGATCCGGCCGCCCACCATGGGCGGCCGGATGCGTTTCAGGCCCTGAGCCGCGGCTGTTTCAGTGCGCAGGACGAATGACGCCTGCATCGCTGACGATGGCATCCAGGGGGACATCCCAGGAGGCGATCGGTAGGTGGTCCACTCGCTGTACATCATGGGCGAGCCCAATCAGGCGAGGCCTGGGGCCGCCGTGGTATTGCGCAGGATGGGCAAAGGCCAGGGTGCGGTCGTAGAAGCCCCCTCCCATGCCCATGCGCTGCCCTGCCGAGTCAAAGCCGACCAGAGGCAGCAGGATGGCATCGAGAGCCCAGGCAGGCATACGGTGTGACGGATGCGCCCCGAAACGGCTGTCCGGCTCGGATATGCCGAAGCGATTGGTCACCATGGGGGTGCGGGCGTCGTAGCGAACGAACCACAGGCAGTTGGCCGCCAAGGGGCGCAGTACCGGGAGATAGGCCTGGGCACGGCGGCGATGCAGCCAGCGAATGAGGGGCCGAGGATCGATTTCCCCGTCGTTGGGCAGGTAGAGCGCCACGTGTCGAGCGGTCAATAGCTCCGGCAGGCGACGCAGTGTCGCGACCAATGCCAGGCTCGCCGTCTGTTGCTGCTGCTGACTCAAGTCGCGGCGTCGGCGACGCAGCTCGCGTCGCAGCTCGGTGCGTGACAAGTGCCCGAGCGCTGTCTGAGCTTCGTGGTTGGAGCACAGATTCATCGTTCAAGGTTCCCCAGAATGCCGCTGTCGTTCTGGCCCTTGAACCCATAGGTTCAAGGTGGGTGGCCGCAGCCGAGCCGTCAGGCTTTCCGTCGCACGGACATGCACACGGGCCCGGCTAGCTATTGGCCCCCTGGGTACTGCTCATAGGCTCGAGGGACTATAACGACTGGCGCACACCCCAGGGAACAGCTACATGCTAACAGACAGCGAGGCTGCTCCAAAGCGAAGATGCCAATGAGGGACAAGCGCCCAGTGCAAACCGTCGCTGGCGGGTGTGGTCCTTTAGTGTGTCTGAGTCACGTGCGTCGTGGCGTCTCAGTCACGTGATTCGCGGGCTGGGGCGGTGGCCAAGGCCTGCTCCAGTCGGGTGTTCAGCTCACTGAGACTGGCCTCACTGGCGCGCTTCTCGTCACGCAAGCCAAGTAGCTCATGGGCCAGGTTGAGTGCCGCCATGATCGCGATCTTCTCGCGATCCACCATCTTGCCGCGTGCGTGAATACCCTGCATAGCCTGGTCCAGGTAGCGCGCAGCGCGCTCAAGGCCCTCTTGCTCCTCTGGGGCGCAGGCAATGGTATAGGGGCGCTCCAGCAGCGTAATGTCGGTGGTATGCCGCGTGGTATCTGTCATGGGCCTGGCTCCGGAAGGGCCTCGGTCAACGCAGCGCCGAAGGGGCAGAATGCGTTACCATCAGGGGTATCGATTGCGAGTCACTATAAGAGAGCCGTCAGCGGGGGGTCAACGCGAGGCATCATGACCGCGGGACCTTCGTCGATAGCGTGGGGGTGCCAGGCGTTGCTGCGGCCCTCCCAGTCCCCTCCCCGATGCCGTCTCTTTCAGCGGAAATTGCTATGTCACTGATTAACGAACGCCAGGATTTTTCCACCATTGCCGATACCTTCCTGCTGCACGGCAGCATGCAGTCGCCGGCCTTTCTGGATGGCCGTCTGTGTGCCGAGCTGGGGCTCCACGATCTGACGGCGGAAGGCTGGTTGCAGCAGGTCTGTTTAACCCTGGGGGTCGACCAGCCCAAGGATGAAGCCAGCGCTGAACGTCTGCTGGGTTGGCGCCGCCAGACCCTGGATGCGCTGTCAGGCAGCGAGCTGAATTTTGAGCCGCTGCTGCCTGACGAGCTGTTTTCCCTGGCCGAGCGCGCGCAGGGCCTGAAGGAGTGGACGCTCGGTTTTCTTGAGGTCGTTGAGGATGCCGGTGAAGAGCCGCGCAAGGCATGGTCGGCGGCGCTGGCGGAAGCCATCGACGACCTGGCAGGCCTGGCGGCCATCGACACCGATATCGATGACAGCGCGGAAAACGAAAACGACCTGTTCGCCTTGACCGAGCATGCGCGCATGGCGGCGATGTTGCTCTATACCGAACAGCATCCGGGCACGCCGCAAGTGGAAAAGGTCGACGAAGAACCGCCGACCACCCATTGAGGCGCGCTCCCAGGTGGCGTTCTACCGCTGCCTGGGCGCGCCCTGCCACGGACCAGGTGTCAGCGGTGTCGCCTGCACCGTCCGTTTCCCCCCTCGCCGCGGCCTTTGCCCTGAGCGCCCAAGCGATAGCCGCGGCGGCCAGATCTCTCCGCTCTCCCCTTGCTCGTTGTCGTTGCCGTTGTCTTTACCTCGCCTTGCTCGTCCGCTCCCTGGTTGAGCGCCTTGCCCTGCTGCGCTCTCACCTGGTCATGCCCTCTGCCGTCCAGTGAGCCCCTTCTCGATACGCAACCTTCACTCTGACGCAGAGCCTGCTATGCTGCGTATTGCTGGTTATTTTGTTGTGATCGTGGTGCTAACGGTATCGAAAATAGAGAAAACCGCCGACAGCTTGGATCTCGTGTCCTAGCGCGCCCGCGTGACATACGACGTCGTCAGCGGTCGCTCTCTGCTGCTGTCGACAGCACCGAGACGCCACTGGTCGATGCTGTCACTGTCGCCATTTGCTGGTGTGACGGTCAGGCAATGCTGCTGTTTATTGCTGGCAGCCAACGTAGAGGGTCACGTCAGGTGGCCAAGGCAGTTGATCGAGATCGACCGGAAAGGACGCTGAGGGCGCTTGGCCGGCAAGGTGACCCCGGCAGGACCTTGTGTCCGGCAGGAGGACTCAGCGATGCCAGGAGCGATTTTTTGGCTACTTGCTGCTGGCTTTATTGTTACACAATGTGGTTATTTTCTGATCGCCTCATCATGTTCAGAAAGCTTGTTACGTAAAATATTTACAGGATTACAGTATGACCGAAGGTCGTCCCCAGGATCAGGCGGCACCACAGGCGGTAGCGGCTGCCGATGCGCAAGACAATGCCCAGGCTGGTGCGGATACCGGAGGTGATGCCCCCGGCCAAATGGCGAGCGCCAGTGCGCCTTTGGGGGTGGCACGCGAGGAGGCGTCGGCCGGCGTTGAGCAGGTTGATGTCGCGATTATTGGTGGCGGACTGGTCGGCGCCAGCCTGGGCGTCGCACTGTCGCGGTTGATCCACGATCGTGGCTTGCGGGTAGCTGTCATCGAAGCTTCGCCAATGGCCGCTGCGACGGCCCCAGCCAGTGACTGGCAGCCCAGCTTCGATGCCCGGGCAAGCGCTATCGCGGCAGGGACCGCTGCGCACTTCGAGACCTTGGGTGTGTGGTCGGCCATGGCCCCCCAGGCGAGCCCCATCTCATTGATTCATGTCAGTGAGAAAGGGCGATTGGGGGCGACACGGCTGCGTGCGCAGGAAATGGGCGTCGATGCCTTGGGCTATGTGATCCCTAATGCGTGGATGGGGCAGGTGTTGCATCACCGCCTCGCTGAGCTGCCGTTGGACTGGCACTGTCCCGCAACGGTCGAGCACATCTCTGCCTGTGCTGGCGGACACCGACTGGTGCTGTCATCAGGTCGTACCTTGCAGGCAGGCCTTACGGTCATGGCTGACGGCGGTCGATCAGGCTTGAAAGAGGCGCTGGGCATCGAAAGTGATGCCACCCCCTACGAGCAGGTTGCGCTGATCGCCAATGTGGCGGTATCCCGGCCCCATGGAGGCGTCGCCTATGAGCGCTTCACCCGCGAAGGGCCGATGGCGCTGCTGCCTTTGCCCGGGCAGTCGATGGAGCTGGTGTGGACCCATGCCAGGGAAAGCGAGCAGCGTCGTCTGGCGCTGTCTGACCGGGGTTTTCTCGACGAGCTGCAGCGGGCTTTCGGCGACCGCGCTGGTGCCTTCGTCAAGGTGGGCAAGCGACACGTCTACCCGCTGTCACTGGTGACCGCACGTGAGACGACTCGGCCTGGCCTGGCGGTGATGGGAAATGCCGCCCATGCCCTCCACCCGGTCGCGGGGCAGGGCTTCAATCTCGCCCTGCGAGGCGTGATGGACCTGGTCGAGGCGATTGACCAAGGGCTGGAAGATGGCCATGCCCCGGGAAGCAGTGACACCTTGTCGGCCTTCGAACGGAGGCGCCAGGCGGACCAGCGTAATGTGGTGCGCTTCAGTGACGGACTGATCCGACTGTTTGGCATCGACCAGCCGCTGCTGTCCCATGCTCGTGCAGCGGGCCTGATCGGGCTCAACCTGAGTGGCCCGCTGCGCGGGACCTTGACCAGGCGAGCGATGGGGATAGAGCGTTAGGGCAACACGGGATAACTGCCTGCGCCAATGATTCGCTGCGCTGCGGGTGCCTAGCGGCGCTCGGCTGATGTATTTGGCGCTCCCTCAGGGAAGCGCGGCATCTCCATCAGGAGGATGAGACAGCAAGGCGGCGAGCGAAGCCAGGGGCATGGCGGTACACTGTGCCTGTCAGCGCGATGGCGTCAGGCAATGGTTCAGCATTCGACAACAGGCGGGGGCTAAGGTGAGCGAGCAAGATCAACACGCGGCCAGTGCGACGGCGCCAGAAGCCTATGATGTCGTGGTGTCGGGCATCGGCATGGTCGGTGCGGTTCTAGCCGTACTGCTGGGACGCGCCGGCTGGTCGGTAGCGATGGTCGACCCACGCCCTGGCCCTCTTGACCGGCAGAGGCTGCCGCTGGCGTCGCCTGCCCCTCGGGTAAGCGCCTTGACGCCTGTATCCCAGCGGTTGCTTCAGGGGATTGGTGCGTGGACGGATATTACATCACGGCGCGTAACGCCCTACACCGGCATGCAGGTGTGGGATGCCGAGGGCTCCGGCGAGATTCGTTTTCGCGCCGACCAGGCCGGGGTTTCGGTACTGGGCCACATCGTCGAGAACGACCTGGTGCTGGCCTCACTGGAAGCTTGCCTGGACGCGCTGCCGCAGATCAGGCGCTTTTATGGCCAGCGAATCGTCAGTCTGGCCGGTAGTGATGATATGCGTGAGGTGGGAATGGAGGATGGCAGAACGCTGTCGGCGCCACTGGTGGTTGGTGCGGATGGGGCGCGATCACCACTACGCGAGTTGGCGGGGATCGAGGTCAGCCAACATGACACAGGGCATCAGGCAGTGGTCACCACCGTCAGGACCGAGCGTCAGCATGGCGCGGTAGCGCGCCAGGCGTTTCTGCCCAGCGGACCCTTGGCCTTTCTGCCGCTGACGGTCGACGGCGACAGCCACTATTGCTCGATCGTCTGGTCGACCTCGCCTGAGCATGCGCAGCAGCTGTGTGAGATGCCGTCCGAGGCGTTGGGACAGGCCATGGGGGCTGCCGTGGATCACTGCCTCGGCGCGGTCGAGGTCCTCGACCAGGCGATCCGTTTTCCGCTGAGCCAGCGTCACGCTGAGCGCTACCACCAGCCAGGCCTGGCGCTGGTCGGTGATGCTGCCCATAGCATTCACCCGTTGGCCGGTCAGGGGGTCAATCTGGGCTTTCTGGATGCGGCAGTGCTGGCCGAAGAATTGCTGGAGGGCCGCCGCCGAGGCGTGTCTCCGGGCAACATTCGCCTGCTGGCGCGCTACGAGCGCCGCAGGCGCGGTGACAACAGCATGATGCTGGTGATGATGGATGGCTTCAGACGGCTCTTCGGAAGCCGCCACCCCGGTATTACCCTGCTGCGCAACCTGGGCTTGTCTGGCGTCGATCGAGTGTCACTGCTCAAGCGACTGATCATGCAGCAGGCAACCGGGTCGCGCGGGCGCCTGCCGGCGTCGTGTCGCTGATGACAGTCCGCACCGGTCGGCAGGCGTTATTGCCTAGGTGATGGCTCTGGTGATGGCCCAGGAGACGGTGGCCAGGATGACCTGGCCACCTGCGTCTTACTGAGGGGTGCGCTGGCTGATGACATTCAGCGCCTTGAGCAGGTTCAGGGCCTCGCCGAGCTGATAGTCTCCAGCCAGTCTGTCGCTCTGGTCGCTCCTGTCACGCTGGCTATCCTCGCCCAGGTGCCCTTGCAGGTCGGCTTCACGAATCCTCAAGCCGCTGCTTTCCGCGACCTCGAGTCGGCCCCGCACGACTTCCACATCGGGCTCGATGCCCTGGGCCTGAATCGAGCGCCCGTTGGGGGTGTAGTAGAGCGCCGTGGTCAGCTTCAGCCCTTCTCCATTGCCGAGGGGCAGGATCTGCTGCACCGATCCCTTGCCGAAGCTCTCGGTGCCCATTACCACGCCGCGACGCTGGTCCTGCAGCGCGCCTGCCACGATCTCGGCGGCGGATGCGCTGCCACCGTTGATCAGGATGACCAGAGGCACGTCGGGCGCCACGGTGCGACGAGTGGCGGAGAAGCTCATGTCGCTGTCGGCCAAGCGCCCTTCGGTATAGACGATCAGGCCTCTGTCGAGGAAGGCGTCGGCCACGTCCACCGCTGATTGCAGTACGCCTCCAGGGTTATTGCGCAGGTCCAGCACGATACCCGACTGGGCGCCCTCGTCCCGCAGCTCGGCCAGGGCATCTTCGACCTGCTCACCGGTGCGCGACTGGAACTGGCTGATGCGCAGATAGCCATATCCGGGCTCCAGCACGTCGCTCTTCACGCTGTCGGTGCGGATGATCTCGCGAGACAGGGTGACTTCCCTTGGGGCTCCGTCGCCGGCACCCACCACGGTGAGGCGGATGTCGGTACCTGGGTCACCGCGCATCATATCCACGGCTTCCTGCAGCGTCAGGCGGTCCGTCGGGGTGTCATCAATGCGCAGGATGGCATCGCGTGCTTCCAGGCCAGCCCGCTGGGCCGGCGTATCATCGATCGGTGTGATGACCGTGAGCTGGCCGTCGTCGAGCCCGACCTCGATGCCGATGCCGCCGAATTCGCCCTGGGTGGTCTCGCGCAGGTTGCGGAAGGCGTCCTCGTCCAGGTAACTGGAATGCGGGTCGAGCTCGGACAACATGCCGCGCATGGCATTCTTGAGCAGGGTGGCATCGTCGACTTCCTCGACATAGCCACGCTTGATCCGCTCGAAGACCTCCGAGAAGGCCTGTATTTCGTTGATCGGCAGCGCATCGTCGGCGCTGCTGGTCTGGGCCAGACTGGTGCCGGGCCAGGCCAGCAGGGCGGTGAGGCACCACGCCAGGCCGAGCCCGGTGACGGTCGCAGGGCGCGAGGGGCGATGTGCGGCTCGGTGTTGGAACATGCGGTCTCCGCTCGACGTAGGGGCAAGGTTCAAGCATAGCCCCAGGCAGGTGGTATGGAAATGGCAGGGATCAGCGCCGCGCGATCCAGCCGCTGGGGTCAATCGGGCTGCCGCGTCGGCGGACCTCGAAGTACAGTCCGGGGGCGTCCCGGCCGCCGCTGACGCCAACGCGGCCAAGCACCTGGCCGCGCTCGACCCGGCTGCCGACGCTCGTCTCGAACTGCTGCAGGTGGGCATAGAGCGTCATTACCTGATCGCCGTGATCGATGATCAACAGATTGCCAAAGCCGCGCATCCAGTCGGCAAACACCACGCGCCCGGCATGCACTGCCTCGACAGCGGTGCCCGAGGCTGCCTGGATCAGGATGCCATTGCGGTGGACGCCACGGGACTGGTGAAAACGGCTCAACATCATGCCCTGTACCGGCCATGGCAGATCGCCGCGAGTGCGCTCGATGGCGGTAGACGGGGGCGGTCGCTCCAGCCGGGTCATGGCCTCCTGTACGTCGCGCAGCACGCGTTCGGCGTGGGCCCTGTCCTGGTCGAGCGCTGCCAGGCGCGAGGCTTCGGTGTTATAACGCTGGTCCAGCTCGTTCACCAAGGCCTGGCGTTCCTGGCTCTGGCGGGCCAGGGACTGGCTGCGGGCTTCAACATCGGCCCTGAGCGCTGCAAGGCGCTGTGTGCGCTGCTCCAGCGCGTCCCGGTTCTCGTCCAGGCGTCGGTTGAGCTGTGCCAGCAGATCCAGTCGCTGGTTGCGTGCCTCGGCCAGATGGTTGAGGTAGGCCTGCAGGCGGTCGAGCCGGGCAGGGTCGTCCTGATTCAGCAGCAGCTTCAGCTGTGGTGTGGTTCCCATGCGGTACAGCGCGTCCAATTGGCGAGCCAGGGCGGCCTGCTGCTGTTCGCGTTCCGCCTCCATCAGCTCTCGGCGTCTTTCCAGCTCGGCCATTTCCTGGTCGATATCCCGGCGCTCGGCCTGCAGCTCATCCAGCTGTCGGTGGGTGTCGGCCAGGGCGGTTTCCACCTCACGCAGGTCAGCGCTGGCATCGTCGCGAGCGCTATCGGTGCTGGCCAGGCGCCGATTGGCCTCCTGAATGCGCTCACCGATGGCGTCCAGGGTGGCCTGGGCCTCGCGCTCATCGGGGCTGGCGAAGGCAGCGGGCAAGGAGGCCACCGTCATCCCGGTCAGCGGGGTAGGCAGACCGCCCAGCCACAGGGCGGCGGCAAGCAGAAACGTGCCGCAGCGGCCATGAGGCGTGCTTGCGAGGCCATGACGCCGCCTCGTGGGAGACGGCGTCATGGCTGAGCGTGCAAGGGCGGCGGGTCGGCCTTGACGAAAGGGTACGAAGAATCGTCTCACGACAGTTCGATCAGCACCTCGCCGGTCATTTCCTCAGGCACGGTTTCGTTCATCATCGTCAGCAGGGTGGGAGCAAGATCGCACAGGCGCCCGCCATCCTTGAGCCGGGCCTCGCGGCTGCCGACATACACCAGTGGCACCGGGAAGGTGGTGTGGGCGGTCTGCGGGTTGCCTGTCTGCGGATGCACCATCTGTTCGGCGTTGCCGTGGTCGGCGGTGATCAGACAGGCACCCCCGGCTCTCTCGATCGCCTCGACCACGCGGCCTACGCACTTGTCCACTGCCTCGATGGCGGCCTTGGCGGCGTTGAAGTCGCCGGTGTGGCCGACCATGTCGCCGTTGGCGTAGTTGCAGATGATCAGGTCATAGCTGCCGCCATCGATGGCCTCGACCAGGGTGTCGGTCAGCTCAAAGGCGCTCATCTCGGGCTTTTCGTCGTAGGTCTTGACGTCCTGGGGGGAAGGAATCAGGGCGCGCTTCTCACCTTCGAATTCCTGCTCGCGGCCGCCGGAGAAGAAAAACGTCACGTGGGCGTACTTTTCGGTCTCGGCGATACGCAGCTGGGTCTTGCCGCGACGCTCCATCACCTCACCCAGGGTGTTGGTCAGGTCTGCGGGCGGGAAGGCCGAGGGAGCGGGAATGTCTGCCGCGTACTGGGTCAGCATGACCAGACCATCGGCGGCCAGCGTCGGCCGTGCTTGACGGTTGAAGCCGTCGAAGTCCTCGAGCACAAAGGCGCGGGTGAGTTCGCGGGCGCGATCGGCGCGGAAATTGAGGAACAGCAGGGCGTCACCATCGTTGACGGTGACGGCCTCGCCGTTGGGCCGCACGCTGGTAGCGGCCACAAACTCGTCGGTTTCACCACGTTCGTAGGCGGCGGCGAGACCCGCTTCGGCACTTTCGGCCTGCTGCTCGCCGTGGCCTTCGGTAATCAGGCGGTAGGCCTTTTCCACTCGCTCCCAGCGGTTGTCACGGTCCATCGCGAAGTAGCGACCGATGATCGACGCCACGTAGCCGTTATCTTTGCCCACCAGCTCAGCGAGCTTGGCGTTGGCGCGCTCGATCGACGCCTGGGCGCTCTTGGGCGCTGTGTCGCGGCCGTCCAGGAACCCGTGCAGGTAGATGCGGGTGGCGCCGCGGCGGGCGGCCATCTCGGCGATGGCCAGCAGGTGGTCCTCGTGGCTATGTACGCCACCAGGGGAAAGTAGGCCCAGCAGATGGACGGCCTTGCCGGCACTGACGGCAGCGTCGATCGGTGCGGTCAGAACGACATTGTGGTCGATCTCACCGTCCTCGATGGCCTTGGTGATGCGGGTAAAGTCCTGATAGACGATACGCCCGGCACCCAGGTTCATATGGCCGACCTCTGAGTTACCCATCTGGCCGTCCGGCAGGCCCACATGGCGCCCGTCGGTATGGATCAGCGTGTGGGGACGCTCCTTCCACAGGCGGTCCATATGAGGAGTGTCGGCGGCGGCAACGGCATTGGACGCGGTATCTTCGTTGTGTCCGTAGCCGTCGAGAATGATCAGCGCCACCGGGCGCGGTGCGGTCGCAGTGTCCGTCATGAGGAATAGCCTCTAGCTCAAGGTGACCTCGCCCGGCATCCTTCTCTGTGGTCATCGCGGTGGATGACGGGGGATGTCCTGGGGTGTCGTGAATTAACGCTGGTGCCTGGCGTTGCGGGAAGCGTGCAGCATGGCATGCCAAACGTCGCTGACGGGCTTATGGCGTAGGCGAACGGGCTCGCGACACGAACTTCCTTGCGGCATCATATCGCACGCTGGCGTCAAGCGTCATTGCCCCGAGGGGGCACTGACCGCGAGGCATCAGCGCTGAGTCGTGTATACTGGCCGCCCCGCGGCGGTCAGGGGAGACGCAGGCTATGCTGGCGTGCTTCCCTGGCGGTGATCGAGCGCTTCGCAGGTGGTGTCTGACCCCGCGCCTTGATCCTGCGCCCCAGGCCTTCACCATCTTTGCATCCGACAAGAGTTAGCCGAGCCCATGATCGATCAGCTGTTCGAATTTGTGCAGAACCATCCGCTGCTGGTGGCGGCCTTCCTGGCCGTGCTGACGGCCTGGCTGCTGTATGAGCTGCGCAATGCCAATGCCGGTGGCGTCACGACCAGTGAGGCCACTCAGATGGTCAACCGCGAGGACGCCGTGATCCTCGACGTGCGCGACAAGAACGACTTCAAGGCAGGGCATATTGCCGGTGCGCGCAATATCCCCCAGAGCAACCTCGACAATCGCCTTAACGAGCTCGACAAGGTCAAGTCATCGCCCATCGTGGTGGTGTGCAAGCATGGCCAGAGCTCTGGTGCCGTAGCGGCCAAGCTGAAAAAAGCCGGTTTCGAGCGTGTGTTCAAGCTCAAGGGTGGCATGACCCAGTGGCAGACCGATAACCTGCCCATCGTCAAGAAATGATCGCCCGCACTGATTTCTGATTACCCGTTTCAAGGATTTTTACCATGGCAGATGACAACAACCAGAACGCCGGTGCCCAGGCCGCCGGTCAGCAGGATCAGGAAAAGCCGCAGGTGCAGTTTTCTCTGCAGCGCATCTACGTTAAGGACATCTCCTTCGAAGCGCCCAACTCCCCAGGCGTCTTTGGCCAGCCGTTCAAGCCGAAGGTCGGACTGGACCTGGACACGCGCAGCGCCAAGGTCAGCGAGGGTCTGTACGAGGTAGTGATCAAGGTGACCGCCCAGGTGACCCACAGCGAGAGCGGCACCACCTGCTTCCTCGCCGAGATCGAGCAGGCTGGCCTGTTCCGCATCACGGGTATCGAAGGCGACCAGCTGGACCACACCCTGGGTGCTTTCTGCCCCAACGTGCTGTTCCCGTATGCTCGCGAGTGTGTCGACAGCCTGGTCAACCGCGGTGGTTTCCCGCCGCTGATGCTGGCGCCGGTCAACTTCGAAGCACTGTACGCCCAGAAGAAGCGTCGCGAAGCCGAGCAGCAAGGTGCGGCTCAGGGCGAACAGGCGCCGACCGCTCACTGATGAGCGATATCGCCTTCCGGGGCCCCCGCATTCACGTCGCCGCCGCGCTTGTCGCTGGCGGCGACGTCGTTCTGCCCGAAGGAGCCGCGCGACATGTGGGGCGCGTACTGCGGCTCAAGCCAGGCGATTCGCTGGTGCTGTTCGATGGCCGAGGCCAGGAGGCTTGCGCCAGCATCGCTGAGGCCGACCGAAAGAAAGTAAGCGTTCACATACGTGAGGTAAGAGACGGTAGGGGCGAGTCGCCCCTGTCGGTTCACCTTGGCCAGGCGATCTCCAAGGGGGATCGCATGGACTACGCCATCCAGAAGGCGGTCGAGCTTGGAGCAGCGGCGATCACGCCGTTGTACACCGAGCACGGTGACGTGCGTCTGAAGGGGGAGCGCGAGGCCAAGAAGCTGGCGCATTGGCAAGCCGTGGCGGTCAGTGCCTGTGAGCAGTGCGGGCGGGCCACGGTGCCCCCGGTACATGAGCCTCAGACACTGGAGCACTGGCTTGGCCAGCGCGATGAGCCGCTGAAACTGGTGCTGCACCCCGGTACGCCTGGGGTCCTCGATCGCGTTGACGCCGTCGACCGCGCCTGTGTGCTGATCGGCCCGGAAGGTGGCCTGTCCCTCGCCGAGGTTGAGGCAGCGAGCGCCAAGGGGTTCGCTGCCCTGACCCTGGGACCACGCATCCTGCGCACCGAAACCGCCCCGGTGGTGGCATTGACCCTGCTTCAATCGAGGTTTGGGGATATGTGAGCGCTTGCTGACTTTTCAGCTTGACGCTTGTCAGCAAGCCCGGCCAATGCGCCGGGCTTGCTCGTTGTGGGCCTGTACCGTGTTGGAGGCCGCTTACGCCTCCTGCCCCAGCTTGGCCCGGGTGGTGCGGTAGACGCTGTCCAGGTGGGCCAGCATGGCGCGCTCGGCGGCGTCGGGGTCGCGACGCTTCAAGGCGTCGAGGATATGGCAGTGTTCCCGGTAGCTGCGTTCGATGGCGCCGGGTTCGATCATCACCTGGCGGCGCACATTGAGGCCGTAGGCGTAGAGTTCCTCGCTGTAGCCGGCGAGGATCTCGTTGCGGGCGTACTCCGAGATCAGCTTGTGAAAGTTCTGGTCCGATAGCTGGAAAGGCACCGGCGAATCGAACATGTCGGCCTGGGCGTGCAGCAGGCGCTCAAGGCGCATGAGGCCATCGTCGTCAATATTCATGGCGGCCTTGCGGGCAATCGCTGCCTCCACCACGATACGGCTTTCAAATACGCTGTCGACATCATGACGGTTGACGGCATGCCCCTCATCGAACCCGTGCTGGCGCCGATAGGCCTCCAGGTCCCGGTCGGTGGCACACACTCGCGTCTTGGCGCCGTGGGAGACGCTGATCAGGCCATAGCCGCTGACCAGCGACATGGCGCCGCGCACGGTTTCACGGCTGACCCCGAACAGCTGCGCCAGGTCTCGCTCACTTGGCATCACATCGCCGTCTCGCAGCAGGCCATCCAGGATCATGCCCACCAGCTTGTCCGCCAGGATGTCTTTTTTTGTCTTGTTCTTCAGGGTCTTCTCGAAGGCAAAGGCCGAGCTTTCCATGGCGTGGTCCCTCTCATGCGTCGACGTCGTCCGGCAACCTCCAGCGCGGTATCCGCCGTCGGCTCTGTCGTTCGTTTCGGTAGTGGATGATGCCGCGATGGCATTGGCTGTCGTCGGGCTGGCGCGGGTCTCGCGCTTTCCACGGCTTTCTGGTCTGCATGTTAGACCAGATCAATCTCGACGGAAACGTATCTCTTGTTCGTTGCGACTATCTGCTAGACAAAGGTCTAGTTTTACGCCAAATCAGTTGACTGGTCTGGAACGTCACGCCTAGATTTCGTTTCAACTGGTCTGGTAATCCAACCACTAGACCAGATGGCAGCGGAGCCTCGCCATGGCGGGGGCCAGCAGGCGACTCCAGCGGCCATGACCGGCACTCCCAATAACAATCATATCGACATAACAACGATACCAACGCTCAGGAGCATCCCATGAACAAGTGCACGCTCGCTCTCTCCGCTCTGACGCTGGCCCTGGCGTCCACCGTTGCCCAGGCTGACAAGATCGTCTTCGCCATCGGTGGCGCGCCCGGCAGCTTGCAAGGCCAGACCTCCCAGTACTTCGCCGACGCGCTGCAGGAGCGCCTGGGCGACGCCCACCAGGTGGAGTACTACCACAGTGGTCAGATCGGCGATGAACGCCAACTGATCCAGAAGCTGCGTCTTGGTACCGTCGACCTGGCCGCCATCTCATCGATCATGTCGTCGGTGGCGCCGAGCTTCGCGCTGTTCGATCTGCCGTTTCTGGTCAAGGATCGCCAGCACCTGGTGGCCGTGGATCAAGACATCGTCATGACCGACCTGGCCGAGGATGCTCGTGACCAGGGGCTTGAGATCGTTTCGACCTGGGAGAACGGGTTTCGCCAGATCACCAACAATGAGCGTCCGGTCAATGTGCCGGAGGACCTGGATGGCCTGAAGCTGCGTACCCCCCAGAGCGAGTGGCGTACCCGCATGTTCGAGACCTGGGGGGCCAATCCCACGCCGATGGCCTTCTCCGAGGTGTTCGTGGCGCTGCAGACCGGCGTCGTCGATGGTCAGGAGAACCCGCTGTCCAATATCGACGGCGCCAAGTTCCAGGAAGTACAGGACTATCTGTCGCTGTCCAACCACGTCTATTCGCCGATCTGGCTGACCGCCGGCAAGGGCGGCTGGGAAAAACTGCCTGAGGACGTGCGCAGCGCCATCCAGGAGGTGGCCGTGGAAACCCAGGGGTGGGCGCTGGCCAAGGGTGAAGCGCTGGACGGCGAGCTGGTGTCGGTGCTGGAGGAGGCCGGCATGCAGGTCAATATGGTCGACCGCGGCGCTTTCGTGGAAGCCAGTACACCGGTCTATGAGGCCTTTGCCAGTCAGGTGGACGGCGGCCAGGCGCTGATCGATCGGGCGCTGGGCCTGGCCGGCGAATAACTGGCCGGGTGCCACCAGGGACGTCGCCATGGCATCCCTGGTGGCTACTGTCCTTTCTCTTTTGTTGCTATACCCGCTGCCCATATATCCCTGCTGGAGATCGAGACCATGACGCCGCTCGACACGGCACGCCTGTGGCTGGAACGCCTGCTGGAGTGCTTTACCGTCACCTTGCTGCTGACACTGACGACCATCGTGCTGGTCGCCGTGGCACTGCGTACCTTTGGCGGCAACCTGCCCTGGTACGACGAGGTGGCCTCCATCAACCTGGCCTGGTTGAGCTTCTACGGCGCCTGTCTGGCCGCGCTCAAGCGTGCCCACATGGGCTTTCCCGGTCTTGTCGCCAAGGCCAGCCCTGGCCTTCGCAGCAGTCTGTTTGTGCTTTCCGAGATCATCGTTGTCGGCTTCTTTCTGGCGGTGGGCTACTACGGCTACCTGGTGCTGCCGATCCTGGCCTGGGACAGCCTGGTGGCGTTGCCGTCGATCGGGCTGGATGTGACCCAGTCGGTGATTCCGATCAGCGCGGCGCTGTTCATCCTGTGTGAACTGCTGAGCCTACCGGTGGCGTGGAACAAGGTGCGTGCCGGTATCGACAGCGAAGAGGAAGCCATCGAAGAGGCGATCCGCATCGCCGAGCAAGACTTGAAGGAGCACCGCTCATGACGCTTTTGATCGTGATCGCCGCGCTGTTCGCGTTGGTACTGATCAATGTGCCCATCGCGGTGGCCATCGGCACCGTGGGCGTGGTCGGGGTGGCCGTCTTCATGGGCGTCGATTCCCTGGTCAATGTGCCATTGACGCTGTTCAACGGCGCCACCAAGTTTCCGCTGATCGCCATTCCGCTGTTTATCTTTGCCGGCGCCCTGATGAATACCTCCGGCATCTCGCTGCGCCTGATCAACCTTGTCTCCGCCATGGTCGGCTTCGTCCGTGGCGGCCTGGCCATGGTCAACGTTGGGGTGTCGATGTTCTTCGCCGAAATCTCGGGGTCCGCCGTGGCTGACGTGGCGGCCACCGGTTCGGTGTTGATTCCCGAGATGAAGCGGCGCAAGTACAACGCCAACTTCTCTGCGGCCATCACCTCATCCTCGGCGTCGCTGGCGATCATCATTCCGCCGTCGCTGTCGATGATCCTGTACGGCGCCATCGCCGACACCTCCATCGTCAAGCTGTTCGTGGCCGGCATCATTCCCGGCATCCTGGGCGGCGTCGGTCTGGCCATGGCCTGCTACTACTACGCGGTGAAGTACGACCTGCCCCGCGAAGAGGCGTTTTCGCTGTCGCGCCTGGGCAAGGCGTTCAAGGACGCCTTCTGGGCGCTGACCCTGCCGGTGATCATCCTCGGCGGCATCTTCGGCGGCTTTGTCACCGCCACCGAGGGAGCAGGTATCGCGGTGCTGGCCGCGCTGGTCATCGGTGGCCTGGTCTACCGCGAGCTCAATCTCAAGATTCTCTACCGCGCGGTGATCGAAGGCGTGATCCAGACCGCGGTGGTGATGCTGCTGGTGGCGACCTCCGCGGTGCTGGGGCTGTTTCTCACTGAAATGCAGCTGCCCCAGGAGCTGGCGCGCCAGATTACCGCCATTACCAGCGACCCGGTTGCGGTACTGGCGTTGCTCAACATCCTGCTGCTGCTGCTCGGCATGTTCCTGCACGGGGCCGCCGCGATCATTCTGGTGGTGCCCATCGTGATGCCGCTGGTCCAGCAGATCGGCATCGACCCGATTCACTTCGGCCTGATCCTGACGCTCAACCTGGCCATCGGCCAGCAGACGCCGCCGGTGGCCTCGGTGCTGGCGACCTCCTGCTCGATCGCCAAGACCGACATGTGGGAGGTGACCAAGGTCAACCTGCCGATGATCTTCGTGCTGTTCGTGGTGCTGATGCTGGTCACCTACGTGCCGGCGATCCCCATGAGCCTGGTGCATGCCTTCTACGGCTGACGCTTTCGAACTTCCGCCTCACTGGCGCTACAGACAATCGAACAAGGAATAACGACATGACCCAGAAGACTCCCCTGATCGCGCTGACCCTCGGTGACCCTGGCGGTATCGGCCCGGAACTGGTGGCCAAGCTGTTGGCCGAGGGCGAGGCCACCCAGGGCTGCCATACCGTGCTGATTGGCGACCGCTGGCTATGGCAGGAAGGCCAGCGCGTGGCTGGGGTGAACCTCGAACTGCCCGAGGTGGAGAGCTTCAAAGAGGCCCGCGATCACCGTGGTCCTGTGTTTCTCGAGATGGACACGGTGTCGCCTGAGCAGACCGCCTACGCCGAGGCCAACGCCGCGGGTGGCGCCTCGGTGCTGGCGGTGCTGAGCCGCTGCATCGAAGCCCACAAGGCCGGCGAGGTCGACGGTATCTGCTTTGCGCCGCTCAACAAGTACGCCATGAAGCTAGGTGGGCTGGGCCACGAGGACGAGCTGCACTGGTTCGTCGAGAAGCTGGGTGTGACCACCTTCTTCAGTGAATTCAATACCCTGGGAACGCTTTGGACCTCGCGTATCTCGTCCCATGTGCCACTCAAGGACGCCCACACCTACATCACCGAGGAGCGTATCGTCGCCGCGGCCACCCTGATTCACGACACCCTGAAAAAGGCCGGCTTCGACGCGCCCAGGGTCGCGGTGGCGGGCTTCAATCCCCACGCCGGCGAAGGCGGCACCTGTGGACGTGAAGAGATCGACATCATCGCCCCGGCGGTGGAGGCATGCGTCGCCAAGGGCTACCCCATCGTGGGGCCTTTCCCTGCTGACACGGTGTTTCTCAAGGCCCGTGATGGCGAGCTGGACGCGGTGGTCACCATGTACCACGACCAGGGCCAGATCGCGATCAAGATGCTGGGCTTTGATCGTGGCGTGACCATCCTCGGTGGCCTGCCGGTGCCGGTAGGGTCGCCGGCCCATGGCACCGCCTTCGATATCGCGGGCCAGGGCAAGGCCAACCTGACCCCGACTCGTAACGCCTTCAACCTGGTCAAGGCCATGTGCCTCAACTGATTGACGGCTTCTCGATTTACCAGCCCTTTTAACCAGCCCTATGAACCAGCCCTTTTAACCAGCCCCGGCCATCGGCCTTGGCGGCAACTCTTGCCGATAGCGGTGATGGCGATACGAGCATCGGCAGCTTGGGCGGCATGACAAGAATGCGACAGGAACCGACATGAAGATCACAAACGTACGTACCCGAGTCTTTGAGTGGAACGGTCATACGGTAGCGCCCCAGGCGCACTTCTGCTCCAACGCCATGGACGAGCTGTGGGACAAGGGCGACTCCATGGGGACCTTCCGTTTCCACGGCTGGACCACGGTCGAGGTCGAGACCGACGCTGGCCTCGTTGGCCTCGGCAATGTGGCCCTGGCACCGCGCATCGCCAAGGCGATCATCGATCAATATCTGGCGCCGCTGGTGATTGGCCAGGACCCCTTCGACTACGAGTACCTGTGGCAGCGCATGTATCGCTCGACCCATGCCTGGGGTCGTCGTGGTATCGGTATGGCGGCGATTTCCGGCGTCGATATCGCCATCTGGGACCTGATGGGCAAGGCGGTCGGCAAGCCGGTGTTCAAGCTGCTTGGCGGACGCACCAAGGAAAAGATTCCCTGTTACGCCTCCAAGCTCTATCGCACTGACCTCAATGAGATGCAGCGTGAGGCCCAGTCCTATCTGGACCAGGGCTTCAAGGCCATGAAGATGCGCTTTGGCTATGGCCCGAAGGACGGCCCGGAAGGCGTTCGCGAAAACCTCAAGAGCGTCGCAGCGGTGCGCGAGGTCATCGGCGACGACATCGACCTGATGCTCGAGTGCTATATGGGCTGGAACCTGGAGTATGCCAAGCGCATCCTGCCCAAGCTCGAGCGCTTCGAGCCGCGCTGGCTCGAGGAGCCGGTGCTGGCAGATGACATCGACGGCTACGCCGAACTCAATGCATTGACCAGCATTCCGATCTCCGGTGGCGAGCATGAGTTCAACCACTACGGTTTCCGCCAGCTGCTGGAGAAGCGCGCCGTATCGGTGGTGCAGTACGACACCAACCGGGTCGGGGGTATCACCGCCGCGCGCAAGATCAACGCCATCGCCGAGTCGTTCAGCGTGCCGGTCATCCCCCATGCCGGCCAGATGCACAACTACCATCTGACCATGTCGACATTGGCGTCTCCGATGTCAGAGTTTTTCCCGGTGCATGACGTCGAAATCGGCAATGAACTGTTCTATTACCTGTTCAAGGGCGATCCCGAACCGGTCAATGGCTTCCTCGATCTGGATGACGACCTGCCTGGTCTGGGGCTCGAGCTCAACGAACAGTACTTCGACCAGTTCACCATCATCGAGTGAGACGACCATGCGTGTGATCCAGTACGAAGAGCAGGGTCGTCTGCGCGCTGCGCTGGTCGATAGCCCTGAGCGGGTCATCCCCATCGATATCGATGGTGGGGTCTATGCCCTGGCCTTGCAGGCCATCGACACGGGGACGTCTCTCGCCAGCGTGATCGAGGCACGTCTGGAGACGGGCAGCGTCGACTACCAGGCACTGGTCGACGAAGGACGCTTGCGGCCGCCGCTGACCCATCCGGACCCGGCCCACTGTCTGGTGACCGGTACCGGCCTGACCCACCTGGGCAGCGCCGATACCCGCAGCGCCATGCATGCCAAGATCGAGGGTGCCAGCGAAGCCGAGCTGACCGATTCCATGCGCATGTTCCAGATGGGGGTCGAAGGCGGCAAGCCTGGCCCGGGTCAGAGCGGCGCCCAGCCCGAGTGGTTCTACAAGGGGGACGGACGCTGGGTAGTGGCCCCGGAGGCTACGCTGACGTCACCGGCCTTTGCCGAGGATGCCGGTGAGGAGCCGGAGCTGGTCGGGCTGTACGTCAATGGGTCCGACGGGCGCCCCTACCGGGTCGGCTTCGCCATCGGCAACGAGTTCTCCGACCATGTCACCGAGCGCCACAACTACCTGTGGCTGGCCCATTCCAAGCTGCGTCAGTGCAGCTTCGGGCCGGAGCTGCATATCGGTGAGCTGCCCGAGCATCTGGAAGGGGTGAGCCGTATCACCCGTGCCGGCGAGGTGCGCTGGGAGAAGTCGTTTCTCACCGGCGAGGCCAATATGTCCCACAGCATCGCCAACCTGGAGCGCCACCACTTCAAGTACGCAGGCTTTCGCGCCCCTGGGGATGTGCACGTGCATTTCTTCGGTACCGCCACCCTGAGCTTCGCCGACGGCATCCAGGTGGCACCGGGGGATCGTTACGAGATCGAGTTGCCGGCCTTTGGCCGTCCATTACGTAATCTGCTGGCTCAGGAGGAGGCAGCCCCCGAGGCCGAGACCCGGCCCACTGCACTGTAAACGCCGACGCGCATAGCGCAGATCACCGCCGCGCCTGGATGACGTGGCGGTGTCTATCACCTCCTCGAGGATACGATAATGATAACGTCCCTGAACGCCTTTGCTCCGACCCTTCGTTTTACCGCGCTCGCTGCCCTGGCCGGAGGCTGTGTCCTTGGCGCGGCCTCGGTGTCTGCCGCGACGCTGACCTTCGCCCACACCCACCCGGTGCAGGATGCCCAGCACAAGGCCGCCGAGCGCTTCGCCGAACTGGTCAAGGAGGGCAGCGATGGCGAGCTGGAAGTGCGTGTCTTTCCCAGTGGCCAGCTTGGCAGCGACACCGCCCTGGTCAGTGGGGTACGCAGCGGCAGCGTCGATATCGCACTGACCGGCAATCCCTACTACACAGGCCTGGTGGGCGAACTCAACGTGCTCGATCTGCCGTTCCTGTTTGACGACTACGACCATGCCTACCGGGTGCTGGACGGCGACGTCGGTCAGTCGCTGCTGGACAAGCTCGGCGAGCACGACATGACCGGACTGGCGTTCTGGGAGATCGGCTTTCGTAACCTGACCAACTCCCGCCGGGCGGTGGAAAGCGCCGCCGACATCGAGGGGCTGAAGCTGCGCACCACGCCGAATCCGGCCCATATCGCGGCCTTCCAGGCGCTTGGGGCCAACCCTACGCCGATGCCTTTCACTGAGCTGTTCACGTCGTTGGAGACCCGCACCGTGGACGGTCAGGAGAACCCGGTCAGCCTGATTCGCTCGGCCAACTTCTACGAGGTGCAGGACCACCTGTCGCTGACGGCTCACGCCTACACCGCGGCCCCGCTGGTGATGAACAAGGCCAGGTTCGAAGGACTGCCCGAGGACCAGCGCCGGCTGTTGGTGGAGGCCGCCCGGGAAGCTGCCAGTTACGAGCGTGCCCTGTTGGCGGATGGCATGGCCGACGACCTGGCCTTCCTCAAGGAGCAGGGCATGCAGGTGGTCGAATCCCCGGATCGAGATTCCATGCGCGAGGCGGTGGCGGATTCGGTGCGCTCGACCTTCGCCGACGAGTACGGCAGCGAACTGATCGATGCCATCGTCGCCGCCAAGGCCGAGTAGCCCTGGGCGCCCCAGCAGGAGGAGTGGTCATGCAGCTTGACGTAGCGCGCCGGCGCTTTCTGGAAAGCGGTGAGGATCGCGATCTGCCGATCGTCGATGCGCACCTGCATTTCTGGGACCCGACCCAAAATTACCATCCCTGGCTGTGTGACGAGCCGCTGATCCCGTTTCGCTACGGCGATTACCGGGCCATTCGGCGTCCCTTTCTGCCACAGGAGTACCGGCGCCTGGCCGGCGTTCACCGAGTGCTGGGGTGCGTCTACATGGAGGCCGAGTGGGCGCCGGACCAGGCCGTGGGTGAGGCGGCCTGGATCCAGCGCCTGCATCAGGCGACAGGCTGGCCCAATGCCATGCTGGCCCAGGCCTGGCTGGACCGTGACGATATCGAGGAGCAGCTGGCGGCGCTGTCCGACTATCCGCTGGTCAAGGGGGTGCGCCACAAGCCGACCAGCATGCGACGGCAAGACTATCGGCCGGGTCATGGCCTGGCCGGTTCGCTGGAATGCTCGCGCTATCAGACCGGCGTGGCGGCCCTGGCGCGGCGGGGCTGGATCTTCGAGCTGCAGGTGCCCTGGTGGCATTTGGGCGAGCTTGTGACACTGCTCGAGCGCCACCCCGACATGCCGGTGGTGATCAACCATGCCGGTGTTCCGGGAGATCGCGGTCCCGCGACCCTGGCAGGCTGGCGCGCCGCCATGCACAAGATCGCCGGCTATCCCCAGGTCATGCTCAAGCTCTCGGGCATTGGCCTGGCGGACCAGCCCTGGCGGCTCGCCGACAACCGGGAGCTGTTGCACACCGCCATCGAGCTGTTCGGCCCCGAGCGCTGCATGTTCGCCAGCAACTTCCCGGTGGACAGCCTCGTTGTCGATCTCGCCGAGCTGTTCGATGCCTTCAAGGCGGTGAGCGCGGGCTATACCCGTGAGCAGCGTCTGGCGATGTTCTGCGATAACGCCGTGCGCTGCTATGGCCTGGACGATTCCCGCCTGGCGCTCATCTCTGACGATCACCCCTGACGACTACACCTGCCGCTGGCCCTGGCATCAACTCTGGTATCAAGCCTGGTATCAAGCTTGGTATCAACCCCAGGGCGGCGAATGAACCCCCTAACGGATAACGAAAAAGGTAGCCCCAACATGATATCCGCAAAGCACATTCTGCTCGCTTCAGCGCTGGTCGCCGGCCTCGGTCTTGGCGGTACCAGTCAGGCCGCGGTCACCGCGCGTATGGGCACCAGCCTGCCCGATACCCACCCCCAGACCCTCGGGGCAAAACGCTTCGCCGAGCTGGTCGAGGAGAAGACCGATGGCGAGATCAAGGTTCAGGTCTTCAGCAACGGCATTCTCGGCAACGACGTCAACATGACCTCGATGCTGCAGGCGGGCACCCTGGCCTTCACCGCACCGTCTACCGCCACCCTGGCCAGCCTCAACCCCAATTTCAGCATCGTCAGCCTGCCGTTCCAGTTCGACGACAGCGAACATGCCGACGCCGTGCTCGACGGCCCCGCCGGGCGTGATCTGCTGGCGAGCCTCGCCGACAAGGGCCTGGTGGGCTACGAGTTCTGGGAAAACGGCTTTCGCCATATCACCAACAGCCGCCGGGCGGTTGAGGCCGCCGACGATGTGGAGGGCCTGAAGATCCGCACCATGCAGAACGAGCTGTACATCGACATGTTCAATGGCCTGGGCGCCAACGCCGTGCCGATGCCGGTGAATGAGCTGTTCACCGCGCTGGAGACGCGCACCGTCGACGGCCAGGAAAACCCCTATAGCGTGATCGAGTCCAAGCGCTTCTTCGAGGTGCAGCAGTACCTGTCCCAGACCGCCCATGCCTACGACGCCCAGGTGTTGATCGGCTCGGCCAGCTTCCTCGACGGCCTGACCGACGACCAGCGCGAGGCCATCGCCGAGGCAGCGCGGGAGGCCACTCTGTATCAGCGTCAGGCCAGCCGCGAGCTGAATGACCGGCTGCTGGCAGAGCTGTCCGACAAGATGACCGTCAACGCGGTGCCGCTGGAGCAGCGTCGCGCCATGGGCGAGCGCCTGGCGCCAGTGATCGAGGCCCATCGTGACGCCCTGGCTGCCGACTTCGTGGCTGACTTCGACAAGGCCCTGGCCGAGGCCCGTTAACAGGCGCCAACGCCAGGTAGGTATCTCCGGGGCGGAGTGTCCGCCCCGACTGCAAGGAGGTCGACGCCATGTCGCCATCCTCTCCGTCCTCCGTGAAACACGATCCGCCCGCCCACGGCGTGGGGGCGTCGCTGATGCGACTGTCACGGGTTACCGAGCGTCTGCTCAATGCCCTGATGGTGCTGGCGCTGGTGGCCATGATCGCGCTGGTATTCACCAACGTGGTGCTGCGTTATGGCTTCAACAGCGGCATCTCCATGAGCGTCGAGCTGTCGCGCTTCCTGTTCGTCTGGGTGACCTTCCTGGGCACCGTGGTCTGCCTGATGCGCCACGAGCATCTGAGTGTGACCACCTTCAGCGACCGCCTGCCGGCGCCGTTGCAGGCCGTGCTGGCTCGCCTGGTGACCCTGGTCATGCTGGGCTGCTGCCTGATGCTGCTCAAGGGTAGCTACGCCCAGACCCTGCTCAACTGGAGCAACGTCTCGCCGATCAGCGGTATCCCGGTGGGGGTGTTCTATCTGGCGGGGCTGGTGGCGGGGGGGCTGATGTCGGTGATCCTGCTGTTTCGGCTGGTAGCGCCGGCCTCGTTGAGCCGCCCGGCTGTCTCTGGGGAGGAATTGCCATGACCATCGGTCTGTTTCTGACGTCACTGCTGGCGTCCATCGGTCTCAGCCTGCCGATCGCCTTCGCACTGCTGGTCAGTGCGGTGGTGCTGATGCTCCACCTGGGGCTGTTCGACTCCCAGATTCTGGCCCAGAACCTGGTCAACGGCGCCGACAGCTATACCCTGCTGGCGATTCCGTTCTTCCTGGTGGCGGGCGAGGTGATGTCCCGGGGTGGCCTGTCCAAGCGCATCGTGGTGCTGGCGATGAGCCTGGTCGGCCATCGCAAGGGCGGGCTCGGCTTTGTGGCCATCTTTGCCGCTATCGTCATGGCCAGCCTGTCCGGTTCGGCGGTGGCTGATACCGCGGCGCTGGCCAGCATGCTGCTGCCGATGATGCGCGAGGCGGGCTACCCGCTGGGGCGTTCGTCGGGGCTGATGGCGGCCGGGGGCATCATCGCGCCGATCATTCCCCCGTCGATTCCGCTGATCATCATCGGCGTGGCGGGCAGCATCTCCATCACCAAGCTGTTTCTGGCAGGTATCGTGCCGGGGCTGATCATGGGCGTCACCCTGGTGGTGATGTGGCTGTTCATGACCCGCAAGGAAGACCTGGTGGTGGCTGAGAAGGCGTCCGGCAAGGCGCGCCTCAAGGCATTACGCCAGAGCTTCTGGGCGATGATGCTGCCGGTGATCATCATCGGGGGCATCAAGACCGGCATCTTCACCCCGACCGAGGCCGGAGTGGTGGCGGCGGTCTACGCCATTGTCGTGTCGACCTTGATCTACCGTGAGCTGAATCTGTCCGAGCTGTACCAGGTGCTGATCCAGGCGGCGCGTTCCACCGCCGTGGTGATGTTCCTGATCGCCGCTGCCAGCGTGGCCTCATGGCTGATCAGCATTGCCCAGCTACCGATGCTGGTGGCGGACCTGCTGGCGCCCCTGGCCGACAACCCGCGGCTGCTGATGCTGGCGATCATGGCTATCGTGCTGATCGTTGGCATGGTCATGGACCTGACGCCGACCATTCTGGTGCTGACACCGATCCTGATGCCCATCGTCAAGATCGCCGGCATCGATCCGGTCTACTTCGGCATCATGTTTGTACTGAACTGTGCCATCGGGCTTATCACGCCGCCTGTCGGCAACGTGCTCAACGTCATCACCAGCGTGGGCCAGCTCAAGTTCGAGAAAGCGGTGGCGGGCGTCATGCCCTTCGCCCTGGCCTATGTGGTGATCCTGCTGCTGTTCGTGGCCTTCCCGCAGATCATCACCGTGCCGCTCTACTGGCTCGCAGGATAAGGAGACATCATGGCAATCCAGGATCTGATCGACGCCCACCATCACTTTTGGGCGCTGGATGGCAGCGTGCATTACCCCTGGCTCGAGGACGAGATCAATCCCCACTTCTTCCTCGGCGACTATCAGGCCTTTCGCCGCCCCTTCGAGGCGCCGGACCTCAAGGCGCTGGTGCCGGAAGGCTATCGCCTGGTCGGCACGGTGCACTGCGAGGCCGAGGCCGAGCGCAGCGACCCCGCCCGGGAAACCGCCTGGTTGACCGAGCATGCCGAGCGCCACGGGCTGCCGGTGGCGCTGGTGGGCTGGGCCGACTTTGCCAGCGCCGATTGCGAGGCGCAGCTCGAGGCGCAGATGGCCTCGCCGCTGTTTCGTGGCGTGCGCGCCAAGCCGGTGACCGCGGCGCGGCCTGACCAGGTGGGCGAGATCGTCGGCCAGCCTGGCTCGCTCAGAGATCCTGCCTGGACCCGGGGGCTGCGCTTGCTGGAGGAGCGGTCGCTGTCCTGGGATCTGCGTGTGCCTGCCTGGCATCTGGAAGAGGCCGCCGAGGCGCTGGAAGCGACGCCCGCACTAGAGGTGATCCTCAACCATACCGGTCTGCCCTGGGACCGCTCCCCCGAGGGGCTTGCCCAGTGGCGGCGGGGCATGCACCGGTTGGCCGACAACTCGCGGGTCACGGTCAAGCTGTCGGAGCTGGGTAGTCCCATGGCGGCCTGGGATGAACAGGCCAATATCGCCATTCTGGCCGAGGCCATCGACATCTTCGGGCCCGAGCGCTGCATCTTTGCCAGCAATTTCCCGGTGACCGGGCTCAATGCCAGCTACGCCACCTGGTTGGCCATGGTGGAGCGGGCCATCGCCCAGGCTGCGCCCCAGGCTCGCCAGCGGATTCTCCACGACAACGCGGTGCGCTGTTACCGCCTTGATGCCTGAACGTGATGCCTGAAGGGGAGCATTCTCCGCTATCGTAAGGAAGTATGCTTTTTCGCCTACCCTGCAAAGGGTACTTCTGCCCGATGATGAAGGAGTCGCGCCATGGCAAGACGTCCTGCCGGAATGTCGTCCGCTCAGTGGGGATCCCCCCTTGGCTATTGGTTGATGGGCATGCAAATGACCCAGATGATGGTCGAAGCGCAGTGGGTCATGGGCATGCGCTTGCTGGGTATGCGAGGTCTGTGGGCGGTGGCGCCCAACGAGGATGTGCGCATGGTCACGGAGAAGATGACGGCGTTCACCCAGTCGGCCCTGGCCGCACAGCGGGCCGTGATGAAAGGCCACAGCCCTGATCAGGTATGGACCGCAGCCATCCGGCCGCTGGGGCGCAAGACGTCGGCCAACAGCCGGCGCCTGGGGCGTCGGGGTCCCCGCTGGCCGAACTGAAGGGCGTCATTGTTGACGTTGCCTGATCGTAGGGTCTGCCGCGGGCGGTATCATGTGCCCGCGGTAGTCGCCATAATAGGCGCTGCACACTTTTGCGGAACCCTTCCCCATGTCCGATTCCCGCCATCGCGGGGCGCCCCCGCGCTCCAGCAATAGCCGTTCTTCCTCCTCACGGACCCGCCAGGGCCACGGCGCGCCGAAGGTGATGGTGGGTGAGGTGGCCGACCTGCGTGTGGTGCAGGTCACCGACTTCGGTGCCTTTCTCGATTGGGGGCACGAGCGTGACCTGCTGTTGCCCCGCAGCGAACAGCGCCTGACGCCCGCGGTCGGGCGCCGTGTGCTGGTCAAGGTCAGCGAGGATCACAGCGGTCGTCCGGTGGCCTCTCAGCGGCTTGAGCGCTACCTCAGCGATCATAGCGACGAGCACCGCACCGGTGACCAGGTGGTGTTGATCATTGCCGATACCACCGAGCTCGGGGTCAAGGCGGTGGTCGATCACCGCTGCTGGGGTCTTCTGTACCATGATGAGATCAGCCGCCCGCTGCGTCGCGGCCAGCGCTTGACGGGCTACATCAAGCGCGTGCGCGAGGATGGACGGCTGGATCTGTCGTTGCTGCCTCCCGGCGAGGCCCGCCTGGACGTGGTGGGGGAGCAGGTACTGAAGGCGTTGCGAGATGCCGGGGGATATCTTCCCCTGTCCGACAAGAGCCAGGCTGCAGAGATCAAGGCACGCCTGGGCGTCAGCAAGAATGCCTACAAGCAGGCGATCGGCAGGCTCTACAAGCGCCGACTGATCGTCATCGAGGACAGCGGCGTGCGGCTGGCGCCCAGGGAATCGGGCTCGGTTGCCGACAGTGACTGACCTTGGTGGCGCCGGGGGTGTCGGGCATACTTGACGTCATCAACCGCTAGCGGACGACGCCCGAATGACCAATCGCCCCCTTCGCGTCGGCGTGGTGATGGACCCCATCGACCAGCTGACCTACAAGAAAGACACCAGCCTCGCCATGCTATGGTCCGCTCAGGATCGTGGCTGGAGCCTGTCCTACATGGAGCAGGAGGACCTGTTTCTGCGGGAAGGACGGGCGTATGCCCGGCAGCGCCCGCTCCAGGTACACCGTGATCCGACCCACTGGTACGACCTGGGCGAGGCCGAGTCACTCCCCCTGGCCGAGCTTGACGTGATCCTGATGCGCAAGGATCCGCCGGTGGATAGCCACTTCCTCAACGCCGTGCACCTGCTGGCCTTCGCCGAGCGCGAAGGCGTGCTGGTGGTCAACCCCACTCGGCCGCTGTTCGAGTGCAACGAGAAGCTGTTCGCCCAGCAATTTCCGCAGTGCTGTACACCGACCCTGGTGTCCTGTCGCGACAGCGAGATCCGCGCCTTCCAGGCCGAGCACGGCGACGTCATCCTGAAGCCGCTGGACGGCATGGGTGGCAGCGGGATCTTCCACATCGGCCCCGAAGGCCGCAATCTTGGCGCGGTCATCGAGACCCTGACCGAACGTGGCCAACGCCAGATCATGGCCCAGCGCTTCCTGCCCGAGATCAAGGACGGTGATACCCGCATCCTGCTGGTGGACGGCGAACCCGTACCCTACGGTCTGGCCCGTATCCCTTCCGCTGGCGAGACCCGCGGCAATCTGGCCGCCGGTGGCCGAGGGGTCAGCCGCGAACTCACCGACCGCGACTACTGGCTGGTCGAGCAGGTCAAACCGGTGATCAAGGAAAAGGGGCTGATGTTCGTTGGGCTGGATGTGATCGGTGACTACATCACCGAGATCAACGTGACCAGCCCCACCTGCGTGCGCGAGATCGATGACCAGCGCGGCACGGACATCGCTGGACTGCTGATGGACGCCATCGAGCGTCGTGTGGCTGCGCATCACGCCGGGCGCTGACTCGGCTCACGGGGTGGCGTCGGACAACGCTTGCCTGGCCCACTGTCGCTGAGCGCGATAGTCACTGAGTGCGATGCCCCCGAATGGTACAATGGGGGCATTCTGCCGGGGCATATGGGCTGACAGCCCTTCCCCGGCCATGCATCTGGATGGCGCGCGAGACCGCCTGGGAGACACATGCAAAGCTTGAAGAATCATTTCCTGATGGCCATGCCCCATCTGGAAGACCCGAATTTCGCAGGAACGCTGAGTTATCTGTGCGATCACGATGACAACGGCACCATGGGCGTGATCGTCAACAAGCCTACCGACCTGACCCTCGAAGCGTTGTTTGAGCAGCTGGAAATCAGTGTCGAGGAAGGCGCCATTGCCGAGGCCCCCGTGTATTACGGTGGTCCGGTTCACAAGGATCGCGGCTTCATTCTGCATACCGGCTCCGCCGAACCTTGGGACTCCAGTATCCAGGTCACCGATGACATCGCCCTGACCACGTCCATGGACATGCTCCAGGCACTGGCCCAGGGCCAAGGCCCCGAGAAGTTTCTGGTATGCCTCGGCTGCGCTGGCTGGGAGTCCGGTCAGCTCGAGAACGAGCTGATGGAGAATGCCTGGCTCACCGTGGAAGGTAGCGCCCATGTGCTGTTCGAGACGCCGCCGGAACAGCGCTTGACGGCCAGTGCCGGAATCCTTGGTGTCGACCTCAACCTGATGACCCGTGAAGCCGGGCACGGCTGATGGCCGGTTCCAAGCGTTCCCCGGGCGAGCGCCTGATCCTGGCCTTTGACTTTGGCACCCGCCGTATTGGTGTCTCGGTCGGCAACGAGCTCTTGCGCAGTGCTCGGGAGCTGTCTCCGCTGCCGGCGCGGGACGGCATTCCCGACTGGGATCGTATCAGCGCGCTGGTGGAGGAGTGGCAGCCCGACCGCTTTGTGGTGGGGCTGCCGCTCAACATGGACGGCAGCGAGAGCGAGATGAGCACCCGCGCGCGCAAATTCGGCAAGCGGCTGTTTGGCCGCTACGGTGTCGAGTGCGAGATGTTCGACGAGCGCGGCACCACCCGGGAGGCCAAGGCCATCGCCCGTGAGCAGGGACATGGGGGGAATTTTCGCAAGGAGAGCGTCGATGGCATCGCCGCCGTCCTTATCCTTGAGGGTTACTTCGCCCAAGAGGAAGGACTGCCCAGCCGCTGAGGGGCCTCCTCTATCTCGATGCCCCGTATTTCCCGTTCACTTAGCGGCTTTTCCTTGTGCCAACTCTCGCATCAGCAGGGTGCGCTTTCTGTCTACGCCCCAACGGTAGCCGGACAGGGCTCCATCGCTGCGCACGACCCGGTGACAGGGAATCGCCAGTGCGAGGGAGTTGGAGGCGCAGGCCCTTGCCACGGCTCGCACCGCCTTGGGCGAGCCGATCCGCTCTGCCAACTCGGCGTAACTGATGGTGCTGCCAAGGGGAATCTCGGTCAGCGCCTGCCAGACCCGCTGCTGAAAGGCGGTCCCGCGAATATCCAGCGGCAGTGACAGTCCGACACCAGGCTCTTCGACGAATGCCACCACCTTGGCCACCCAGGCGTCGAAGCGCTTGTCGCCGGGGGTCAGGCTGGCGTTCGCGAACTGCTCCTGAAACGCCTGCAAGAGCTGTTCCGCATCGTCCCCCAAGGAAATGGCACAGATGCCCTTGTCGCTGGTCGCCACCAGTATCGTGCCCAGTGAGCATTCTCCCAGGGCGAACTGAATCTCCATGCCCTTGCCGCCTTCACGGTAGCGCTTCGGGGCCATGCCCAGGATACGTTCGGCACTGGCATAGAAGCGTCCGCTGGAATTGAAGCCTGCCGCATAGATCGCGTCGGTGACCGTGTCTTGCCGAGTCAGCGCTTGGCGAACCCGTTCGCTGCGGCAAGCGGCCGCGTAGGCCTTGGGCGTCAGCCCGGTGACGGCAGTGAAGACACGATGGAAGTGGAAACGACTTAGCCCCGCCACCTGGGCCAGTTCATCAAGCGATGGCAGCGTGTCAGCGTGCTGTATCAGCCGACAGGCCCTGGCGACACTCTGGGCGTGCCGCTGGGGCAAGGAGGCGGCCTGGGGATGGCAGCGCTGACAGGGCCGGTACCCGGCCTGCTCGGCGGCGGCCGCATCGGCATAAAACTCGGCGTTCTCTCGGCGCGGACGGCGCGATGGGCAAGTAGGGCGGCAATAGATTCCGGTGGTGCGCACGGCGTAGATGAAGGCATCCACCGCGGCGACGTCGCGGGCCAGTACCGCGGCCCATCTGGCCTCATCGGAAGCGAAGCGTTGCGGACTATCTTCGGGTATCTCGTTCATGGCGGGCTCCTGCAGATGCTGCGGCAATTTTCATGGGGACAAGATGCGCCCCGACGGCGCCTGACACACTCCGCCTCTTGCTTTCAAAACACCTGCACACTGGTGGCGTGACATGCCCGTTACCTCGTGTGCCGCCCCGCCCATCTGCCACTCTACCACGCCGATCGCCACCGCCAGGCAGGGAAGGCCTCTGAGGTGGCGTCGAGTCGCGTGACCATTATCTCGTTTCTGTCTATTCCCCACCTCGACGCTATCTCGACGTTATCTCGACTTTCGCAGCAATAAACGAAGTTCGCTCGCCGTGTCATCGGCCTAGGCTGCCAGGGTGTCCCGACCGGAGTCGCGTAATGAAGATGATCGATCGCACCATGGGGCCCATGGAGTGGGCGCTATTGCTGGGCTTGTCGATATTGTGGGGTGGCTCATTCTTTTTCGTGGGAGTGGCCGTCGCGGAACTTGGGCCGCTCACCATCGTGGCCCTGCGAGTGGGCCTGGCTGCTGTGGCGCTGAACGTCCTGATACTGCTGCGAGGCCAGCGCATGCCCCTGGACTGCCTTCTTTGGCATGGGGCTGCTCAACAACATGCTGCCGTTCAGCCTGATTACCTGGGGGCAGGGGGTTATTGCCAGTGGCTTGGCGTCGATTCTCAATGCCACCACGCCATTTTTTACCCTCGTCGTGGCGCACTTTCTTACCCGTGACGAGCCCCTGAGCGCAGGGCGGCTGTTGGGTGTGGCGATTGGCTTTGCCGGTGTGGTGTATATGCTGGGCAGCGAGGTTCACGCGGGTTCCGATAGCCACTCATGGGCAGCGCTTGCGGTGCTGGCTGGCGCCCTGTCCTATGCCTTTGCCGGGGTCTTCGGGCGCCGTTTTCGCACCCTGGGCTGTCCGCCCCTGATCGCCGCCTGTGGCCAGGTCACGGCCTCGGCATTGGTGCTGATGCCCTTGGCCTTGGGGGTAGAGCGTTTCTGGCAATCACCCTGGCCGGGGCTGGCAACGTGGACGGCGGTGGTCAGCCTGGCACTCTTCTCGACCGCCCTGGCATATCTGATCTACTTTCGCCTGCTGGAGCGTGCGGGGGCAACGAACCTGCTGCTGGTCACCTTGCTGATCCCGGCCAGCGCCATTCTGCTGGGAATGTGGGTGCTGGACGAGCGCCTGGAGTGGCGCCATCTGGCAGGCCTGGGGCTGATCGGCCTTGGGCTGTTGGCCATCGACGGGCGGCCATGGAGATGGTGTCGAAGCGTTGCCTGGACGCGTGGGAAGGCCCGGCGAGAAGGCGCGAGGCACTGACGCCCACGGCGGGAGTTCAGGAAACACTGCATAGATGCCGGCGCCGACGATGCGCTGCGTTGCGCGCTGCTCGAACTCGTCACCTATACCGCATAGGCTCGGGGTGCTGCGCGGCGGGCGCCTAGCGCTTCCTTCAGGCGCCCGCCGGATAAGTGCGGCCCGGGACGATCTGCCTAGAACGCTGCGTCATCGACCCCGACGGTGGCTGGCACGAACCAGGGAACATCGCGCATGTCGCGCTCGATCAGATGCTCGACCTTCAACAGCGTCGCGAAGATCGCCATACGCACCGGGATGCCGTTGTCGGTCTGACGGAAGATCGCCAGGCGCGGGTCTCCGTTGAGGTCCACGTCCAGGTCGTTGGCTTCTGGCCGGCTGTCACGGGGCAGTGGGTGCATGATGATGGTCGAGGGGTTGCAGCGGCTGTCCATGAAGGCGCGATGGACGGTGAAATCCCGCGACAGGTTGAAGCCTTCGCTCATCTCGGCGGTGAAGCGCTCCTTCTGGATGCGAGTGGTGTAGACCACATCGACGTCGGAGAAATCGCCCGCCAGGCTGTCGCGCACTTCCACGTCCAACCCCTGGCGGCTGACGCGCTCGATCAGATGTTGCGGCATCTCCAGCCCGGGCGGCGCCACCAGCGTGATACGCATGGGCGCGTACAGTGCCAGCAGCTTGATCAGCGAATGCACGGTACGGCCGAACTTCAGGTCACCGGTCATCAGCACATGAGCGCCCTTCAGCGCCTTGCCCTGACGGTTGAACTCCTTGTCGATGGTGTAGAAGTCCAGCAGCGCCTGGCTCGGGTGCTCGCCGGGACCGTCGCCTGCGTTGATCACCGGTACGTGGGTGGCGCTGGCGAATTCGGCCACGGACCCCTGATCCGGGTGACGCATCACGATCGCGTCGCAATAGCCCGCCATCACCCGGCTGGTGTCGTAGAGCGATTCCCCCTTGGCCATGGACGAGAAGGTAAAGCCGGTGGTGTCACAGACGCTACCGCCAAGCCGCGAGAAGGCGGTGTGGAAGCTGACGCGGGTGCGGGTGCTGGCCTCGAAGAACAGGTTGCCGAGTACCGCGCCTTCCAGAACCCTGGTGACCTTGCGCCGCTGGGCAATGGGTTCCATGGTGGCCGCCACCCGCATCAGGTGGTCGATATCGTCGCGGGACAGGGAATCGATGGAGAGCAGGTGGGACATCACAGCGGCCTCGGCAGTGGGAACGGGCGCTAGTGTAACGCCGGAGCACAGTCAGTTCAGCCTCGATAAGCCCCTCAGCTGTCTGGGGTCAGCTCGAAACCCCTGATAGCCCCCGTTGCCGTGGCCTGGCGCTGACTTTGCCGTAGAGAAAAGTGGCGCGCCATGTGCTGGCGAGAAAGCGGCCCAGGCCAGTATGCTGGAAGGCGCTACCTGGCCCGGGTGAATGTTGCCTGTTGCTGGTCCAACCTGCTTCCCGTGGAGTCGCCGATGCTACCGTCCTTGACCCGCTATTATCTGCTCGATGTGTTTACCGACCGGCCCTTCGCCGGAAACCCCCTGGCGGTATTTCTCGATGCCGATGGTCTTGAGGCGGAGCGCATGCAAGCGATCGCCAATGAACTCAACCTGGCCGAGACGGTGTTCGTTGGGCGGGCCCAGGCGGGCGCTCACTTTCCGCTGCGCATCTTTACCCCCGACAGGGAGCTGCCCTTTGCCGGGCATCCTTGCATTGGCACGGCGCACCTGCTGGCGGCCCAGGGACTGGTGGATAACGCCCGCAGCGAACTGGTGCTGGACCTTGCGGCAGGGCCCCTGAAGGTGACCTATGAAGGCGATCTGGCACGCTTTCGCATTGCCCGTGCCCCGGAGGTTGGCACCAGCACCCTGGGACAAGCCAACGCGGCCGAGCTTGCCGGTCTCGCCCCGGATGACATCACGGGTGATCCGGTCCAGGCGTCCTGCGGGCTGCCGTTCCACCTGGTTCCGTTGGCCAGTGTCGATGCCCTGTCGGGCATTCAGCTGGCCTCGAGTGTCTGGCATTCTCACGTTTCGCCCAGCGGCGTGGAGCAGGTCTATTTTTACGTGAGTGCCGACAACGCCAGACAGGCGAAGGGCGCCGGCACGCTTCACGCGCGAATGTTCTCCCGTCACGGGGGCAGCTTTGTCGAGGACCCGGCAACGGGCAGCGCTGCGGCCGCACTGGCAGGATTTCTAGGGACAGAAATGAAGGGCAAGAGCGTCGACTGGCGAATCCATCAGGGCGATGCGATGGGGCGGTCTAGCCTGATCCATGCGCGTGCCCGGCGCGATGACAAGGACAAGGTGAGCATCGAAATTGCCGGCCAGGCCGTGTTGATCGGCGAGGGGGGACTCTATCCTCAGCCCGGTGGCTAACGCCTGCTTTCGATGACGGCGCCCGCTGAAGACATGCACAGTGAGGCATGGGGAGCCAACCCGCCACGATGGCGGACGCGGCGCTTTTCCTGATGGCCCTTGAGCGATATAGGCCGCCGTGGGAGTCTGATGAACACCAGCCGGACGCTGCTGGTGTCAGAGAATGATCCCTGTCCACGCTTCTCAGGAGGAGTCGCCATGTCCCGCCATCTTGCCCTTGCCTTCGCCGCCGGATTTCTTGCCGTCATCTGCTTCCACCAACCCGTGGTGGGATTGCTCAACGCCTACGGAGTGATCCCCTTTTCACCTTATTCCATGACGCCGGTCGCCCCTCTCGACGTCCCCGCCTGGTTTTCTGCAAGTTTTTGGGGCGGTGTCTGGGGCCTGGTCATGATGCTGGTGTTTGCGGCAGCACGTATTGAGCGCGGTGGCTGGTGGAAGGCGGGCCTGTTCGGCGGTATCGCGCTGACGCTGGTGGCGATGCTGGTGGTCTTCCCGCTCAAGGGGCGCGGTATCGATCCTGCCGTGTTCCCCATTGGCTTTCTGGTCAATGGCGCCTGGGGCATCGGCACCTGGACCTTCGTGCGCGCCTGGCGCCAGTAGCAGCGCCGCAATGCCAGCGGCCCCGTCGGGTCAGTTCATCTCGACGGGGCCGCTTGGCGATGGAAGAGAATGCAAAAGAGAGGATTCAAGGGGAGGCGTGTGCACCAAGCATTCTGCTCGGGAACGATTGTAGAAATCGACGATGTTTCCACTGTCCCAACACTATCGCGATATCAGATGGATGTTTGATATATACGCCTTTAGTCGATGAAGAGCAGACCAAGGTTGTAGAGACCGGCTAGCAAATAGTCTTTTCATTTATTATATAAGAGTTTGAAAGTTATCTGGTTATGGTCTTATCGTTCCATCCTGGAACGTGTTGGTTGAAAATTGCGAACTGTTGTTCCTTTCTCGGGCTTTCTAGAGTCGGTTTACCACTTGCCACTACGACTCATCGGAGTTGCCCATGGTTTCCTCTGCGTTTCACTCCGCTACCATCTGTGAGGTGGGTCTTCGTGATGGTCTGCAGAGCCTGGCGATGACCCTACCTACCGAGCGAAAGCTCCGCTGGATTGAAGCCGCCTACCGGGCTGGTCTGCGGGAGATCGAAGTGGGCTCCTTTGTGCCCCCACGCTTGATGCCACAACTGGCTGACACGGCTGAACTGGTGTCACTTTCCCGTCAGTGGGAGGCGCTCTTTGTTTCGGTGCTGGTGCCCAATCTAAAGGGCGCCGAGCTTGCTATCGACAGTGCCGCAGATCTCATGTTGCTGCCATTGTCGGCAAGCCACGCCCACAGCATAGCCAACGTCAAAAAGACGCCTGATGCGATGGTGGAGGAGGTGGCCCGGATACGCGATGCCCGGGACAGTGCGGCGAGCGCCACCTTGATCGAAGTCGGAGTCGGTACAGCCTTTGGCTGCACGCTCCAGGGCGAGGTTCCACGGGAGGAAGTGCTGCGGCTGCTAGAGGCAGCGCTTCAGGCTGGTGCGGACCGCGTCAGCCTGGCCGATACGGTTGGCTATGCCGACCCGCAAAGTGTTCGGGAGCTGTTCACCGCCGCCCGCCAGGTAGCGGGCGATGCCTTGTGGCGTGCCCACTTCCACGATACGCGAGGTCTCGCCCTGGCCAATACCCTGGCCGCGCTCGATGTCGGCATCACCCGCTTTGATGCTTCCCTGGCCGGCATCGGAGGCTGCCCTCATGCGCCTGGCGCCAGCGGCAATACCACCACCGAAGACCTGGTCTTCATGCTCGAAGCCATGGGACTGGCTACCGGTGTCGACATCGACAGGCTGCTTGAACTGCGCGCCGATCTCGTCGGCTGGCTGGACGGTGAAGCCACCCACGGCACCCTGTGGCGAGCTGGGCTGCCTCGCACCTTCTGCAGGGGGCGGGTCGCTTCCTGACAGAAGCCGCCACGCCGAAAGTCCTGTGTCTCTACCCCACCATATCCCGTGGACCCTGCCGTGCATCCCTGGGCCTCTGACATGACCGCGCTAGCAATGCGTTAGATAGCCATGACCTTGATTGAAAGGACCGTGCCATGACCGCTTCTGCCGACACCCCGCTGCCACTATCAGGCATCCGGGTCATTGAATTCAGCCATATGGTAATGGGCCCGACCTGCGGCATGATTCTTGCCGACCTGGGGGCCGAGGTGATCAAGATTGAGCCTCCATCAGGGGACAAGACGCGCAAGATGAGTGGAGTGGGTGTGGGCTTCTTCCGTACCTACAATCGCAACAAGAAGAGCGTTGTGCTGGATATCAAGTCGGAAGCGGGTCAACAGGCGTTGCATGCCTTGCTCGCAGAAGCTGACGTGATGATCGAGAACTTCCGCCCCGGATTGATGGAGAGTCTTGGCTTTGGCTATGCAGAGCTGTCATCACGCTACCCCGCGTTGATCTATGTCTCCCACAAGGGCTTTCTGCCTGGCCCATATGACAAGCGACTGGCGCTCGACGAGGTGGTGCAGATGATGGGTGGCCTGGCTTACATGACCGGTCCACAGGGGCGGCCGCTGCGGGCAGGTGCCTCGGTCAATGACATTATGGGAGGCATGTTCGGGGCGATCGGAGTACTGGCGGCCTTGATGGAACGGGGCAAGACCTTGCGCGGCCAGGAGATCCAGAGCGCGCTGTTCGAGAACTGTGTGTTCCTCAGCGCCTCGCATATGCAGCAGGCGGCCATGTCGCAGCAGGTTCCGCCACCGATGCCCTCCCGCGTATCGCCATGGACCGTGTATGACGTGTTTACCCTGGCCGAAGGCGAACAGTTATTCATCGGTGCCGTCAGTGACAAGCAGTGGGCCCAGCTGTGCGAGGTGCTAGGGAGAAAGGACCTGCGCGACGATCCGTCGCTCGCCACCAATGAGCAACGTCTGCCGCTCCGACGAGCGCTGCTCGATACACTTGGAGAGACCCTGGCGGGCCTGGAGATCGACGATGTCAGCCGTCGACTGGATGAGGCGGGCTTGCCTTATGCACCGATCACCCGCCCCGATGAGTTGCTTAATGATCCTCACCTCAAGGCCAGCGGTGGCCTGACACCGCTGTTGAGTGAGAAAGGAGAGCCCACCCAGACGGTACTGCTGCCGCTGCTGATGGGGGGGAGACGGCCACAGGTTCGCATGCCACTGGCCAGCATTGGTGAGCACACCGACGAGATACTGGGGCGCGCGGGTATCACCCCCACAAACTGAACAGGTCCGCCGGGCCCTCGAGCCTGGACAAGGCCGTGCGAATGAATCGAGCACAGCAAGTGACGGTCATCCTGATGGATGACACGCAACGTGTGACGAGAGCAACGCACAACCACGTACAACGATAACAAAGAGAGTCCAGCCATGACCCCATCCCATCGAAGCGTCTCTATCCTAGCCGCCGCCATCGCTCTGTTTGGCCTGTCGAGTAGCGCCTGGGCCGCGGATTACAGCCTGCGTCTGGCTCATCAGCTGCCGGCATCTCACCATGTTGCCCAGGCGCTGGAGACCTTTGCCGACGAGGTCGAGGCCGACAGCGACGGACGTATCGATGTCGAGATCTTTGGCGCTGCCCAGCTCTATGGCCCGACCCAGTTCCATGCTGCGGTCGCACGCGGGCAGATCGAAGCGGCATCGATGCTTAACTTGCTTTGGGGTGGGACGATACCTGCCATGCAGGTTTTCAACATACCCTACCTGATCACCCGTCCTGAAGACCTGGCAGCCTTCGCTGACTCGGAGGCGGCCAGCTGGCTTGATCAGCGCATGGCGGAAAAAGGGGTCACCAATTTGGCCTGGCTGGTGGATGCCAACAACCTGGTCTACACCTCCGCCGATGCGCCGTTAGCGAGCCCGGATGCCTTCCAGGGCATCAAGATTCGTGGGCTCAGCAAGGTCTTTGATGCGGGCCTGATCGCCATGGGCGCCTCACCCTCCACCATGCCCGGCTCCGAGGTCTACCAGGGGCTGCAAACCGGCGTGATCGATGCCGCCATGAGCAGTGCCAGTGCTGTCTATGCGCGCCGTTACTTCGAGGTGCAGTCGTTTGGTGTGGGATCCAACCTGATCACCGTCTTCCAGAATGTCATCGTCAATCCGCGCTGGTGGAACGATCTACCCGACGACCTCAAGGAGGTGGTGGGCGCCGCGCTGGAGCGCGCCGAACAGCAGCTGCTGCCTACTGAACCGGGAATCCCTGACGATCAGGTCGCCAAGCTCGAGGACAACGGCATGCAGATCACGCTGCTTGATGAAGCGCAGCAACAGGCCATGGCGGAGATCATGCGACCGGCGGTGGAAGCGGCTTTTCTGGAGAGTGCTCCCCGCGGACAAGAATTGCTGGATCTGATTGAACAGCGCTGAGCCGATCTTCGTTGAATTCCATGCCCACCGGAAAGGAGGGTGACATGTCTATCGAGACGTCTTCCCGCCCAGCAGGATCCGTCAACCTGGCAGCACGCCTATGTCGCTGGATATCTCCCTTGGTGACGGCCATCACTACCCTGTTTATGGCGCTATCCGCCGTGGGCGTGCTCGCCGCCATGCTGTTGATTGGCTACTCGGTGATCGCTCGCTATCTGCTGGGCAGCCCATCGCTATGGGTCGATGATGTGGTGACCTTTGTTCTGGTCGGTATCGTCATGTGCGCCACCGCATCGGCGCTGCGCGAGGGACGCCACCTTGGCGTCGACTTGATGACGGAGCGACTGGGGCAAGGGCATCGTCGCTGGGTTCAGGCCTGGTCGATGATCGCAGTGCTGGTGGTTGCGGTGTTTCTGGTGGTGGATGGCTGGCAGACGGCGATGTTCTCGCGAATGCTCGGCATGACGACCATCGGCTATGTTCAGATCCCCCTGTATCTGTTGCAGCTGATGATTCCTTTTGGTGGCGCGATGCTGGCCATGGTGGCGCTGGAGTCCCTGCTGCGACTCGCTGGTGGGGGGCATGCCTTTGTCAAAGCCGATTCGTGCGAGTCTCACGTACGAGGGGGTCGCGCATGATGACCATCGCTGCCATTTTGCTGGGCCTGGTGGTACTGCTGTTTACCGGTCTGCCGATCTTCGCCGGGCTGTCGATCTTTGGGGGAGGCCTGCTGCTGGCGTCAGGAGCAGGCATTGAAGGTATTTCCGAGATCATCTTTCACAAGATCAGTCTGTATGTGCTGCTGGCCATCCCGCTGTTTGCTTATATGGCACATATCATGATTCGCGCGCGGATCATCGATGATCTCTACGCTACCGCCTACACCTTGACCCGGCATCTTCCGGGTGGCGTCGGCGTCGCCACCATTCTGGCCTGCATGATCTTCTCGGCGATTTCCGGCTCCAGTGTGGCGACGGCCTTGACCATCGGAGCGGTGGCGATCCCGCAGATGATTCGCTATGGCTATGATCCTCGAGTGGCCTATGGTCTGGTGGCCGCTGGCGGGACCCTGGGCATCCTGATACCGCCCTCGGGTCCCATGATCATCTATGGGGTGGCGACCGACACCTCCATCGGCGGACTGTTCATGGCGGGCCTGGTGCCCGGCCTGATGCTGGCGCTGATCTTCATGCTGTCGACGGCCTTTCAGCAGCGTCATTGCCGACGAGAGCCAAGGGCCGGCCTGGGCGAAGTACTACGAGCCTTGCGAGCGTCGTGCTGGGCGCTTGCGCTGCCAGCACTGGTGCTTGGGGGAATGTACGTCGGAGTGTTCACGGCCACCGAGGCGGCAGCTGTAGGAGCCTTGTTGGCCCTTGCCGTAGGAGGCCTCATCTACCGAACTATCGGTCCACGCCAGATCTGGGCCTCCGCCATCGACGCCAGTCGTACCTCGGCGATGCTGTTCATGATCCTGGCCGGTGCGGCGGTGTTCAGTCATGCCTTGACCAAGCTGCTGATTCCCCAGCAGATAGTGAGCCTGGTGTCGACCATGGAACTGGGCACCTTTGGTTTCTTGCTGATGATGATGGCGCTGATCTTTGTGCTCGGGATGTTCCTCGAATCCATCGCTATCATCTTGATCACCTCGCCGGTCGTGCTGCCGGTGCTCGCGTTGCTCGAGATTAGTCCCATCTGGTACGGCGTGATGCTGGTGATCAACCTGGAGCTGGCGATGATTACACCGCCGGTTGGGATGAACCTGTTCACCATCAAGGCGGTGACTGAGGCCCCCATCGGTCAGATCATTCGTGGCTCACTGCCCTTTGTGTTGCTGATGTTGCTGGGCCTTGCTCTGGTGATGGTGTTTCCGGGGCTTGCGCTTTGGCTACCCGGCACCATGCTGGAACTTGGCCCATAGCCGTCGAGAAACGCTCAACGACCGGATGAATCCGTTGGCGTGTCGGTCAAATAGTCAAACAGGTGGCGCGCCGGAGCGCTGAGAGCGTCGATGTCTCTGACGAAGGCGACGAAGCGCCGGGTGGCCCAGTCATCGGTCAGCGGAATGGCTCGTATATCCATCGCCTTGGCATAGAGAACCGCCGCATCCATAGGGACCACGGCGACCGCCAGGCCCGAATCCACGATTCGGAAGGTAGCGTCAAAGGTAGTGACGTGGACGCGAAAGCGAATCGGCTGGCCCAACAGTGACGCTTCTCGCTGCAGGGTCAGGCTGACCAGGCTACCAGGCAGAATCTCTACATGGTCGTAGGGAAGGGTTTCTTCGAAGCGCAGACACTGTCGGTTGGCCAGTGGATGTTCCGGTTTGACCACCAGGCCAAGCTGGTCGGTGTGGTAGTGCCGATGATGCAGGTGATGGGTACGCGCGTTTTCCCAGCACAAGCCGATATCGGCACGACCTTCCTCGATGCCCCGGGTGATCAGTGCACTGATCTTTTCTTCCAGATTGACCTGGACGCGGGGGTGTTCCTTCATGAACTGGCTGATCTGGCCGGGCAGAAATTGGCATACCGCCGACAGACTGGCAAGAATGCGCAGGTTGCCTTGCAGGCCATGACTGAACTCGCTCAGCTCAGCCTGGAGGCGTTCCAGTGAGGACAATGTCTCGCGTGCCGCACGCAGCATGACCTCTCCCGCCGGTGTCACCATGATCCCGCGCTTGCGCCGAATCAGCAGGCGTACCCCTGCCTGCTGCTCAAGTGCCGTCATGCGTTTGCTGATGGCCGAGGGCACGATGGCCATCTGCTCCGCGGCGGCCGCAATGCTACCGTGATCGCACACGGCGACGAATAGTGCCAGGGAGTGAGGGTCGAAGTGTCGCATTGGCTATCCTCCAGTGGCCCGGTCGCAGGATCAGGCCGTTGCCCCTGCACGTTCTGGTTGACCCCTATCGCTGACAATACAGCGGTAGCAGACCAGCGCCAGCATCCCGGAAAGCCCGATGGCGATCGCCATGCTATGGGAGGTGCCGTCGTGTAACTGGCCGACCAGCGCGCCTGCGGCGGCGGCGATACTCATCTGGATAAACCCGAACAGCGCCGAGGCCGAGCCCGCACAATGGGGGTTGGGCGCCAGGGCGCCTCCCATGGTCTGCGGCATGATGATGCCGAAGCCGACCATGTAGACCATGTTGGGGACGATGACCGCCCAGGGCGTATGCACCCCGGCCACTGACAGCAAGGCCATGGTGATACCGCCCAGGGCAGCGATCAGCGTTGCTACCGTCAGCAGCTGGTGTCGGCTACGCCGACGGCTGAGCTTGGCGCTTGCCATCGAGCCGATAAAGAAGCCCAGCACGATAGCGGCGAACAGATAGCCGTAGACGTCGGGACTGACACCCATGTAGTCGATCAGCACGAAGGATGAGCCTGATAGAAAGGCGAACAGGCCGGAGAAAGCCGCGGCGTTGGCCAGGGTATAGCCGATAAAGTCTCGCTGTCCGAGCAATGAGCGGAAGGTGGTAGCCAGTGCCGAGGGCTTGATCGACTGGCGGCGATCCTTGGGCAGTGGCTCCGGCATCATCGCGATCAGCCCGAGCATGGCCAGGGCGTAGAACGCCAGCGCCAGGAAGATCGCGTCCCAGCCGAACCACACCAGCAGGCCCGCGCCCACCACCGGTGCCAGCGCCGGGGCCAGGGCCATGACGCTGGCCATGTAGGAAAGGATACGGCTGGCCTCGAAGGGGCCGTGGATGTCGCGTACTGCGGCCCGGCCCAGCACCGGGCCGGCAGAGCCGCCCAGGGCCTGGAAGAAGCGCGCCACCAGCAATGTCTCGATGTTGGGGGCGAACGCGCAGGCCAGGCTTGCCAGCAGGAAGATACCCATGCCGGCGGCGAGAATCGGCTTGCGGCCGAAACGGTCCGACAGTGGGCCGCACAGCAGTTGCGCCATGGCAAAGCCAATCAGGTACAGCGATAGAGTCAACTGGATCTGGTCGGCGCCGGTACCGAGGGCCTCACGCATGGCGGGCATGGCGGGAAGATACATGTCGGTGGCCAGCGGCCCCAGAGCGGTCAGCGCGGCCAGCAGGCCTACCGTAGCGCGGGATGTCGGGTTCAGCACGTGCAGCTCCAGATCGGCGATGGCAAGTGTCAGGGAACGCGAAGGGAGCGCCGCGCGACGCTCCCTTCACGATGATATGGCGGGCTGCTCGGCCATACCGGCAGCGCCTGGTGGGGCCTCGGGTGGCTGACCAGGGTAGCTGGCTAAGGTAGCTGGCTAAGATAGCGGAGCAGCGTAGCCGAGTAGTGTAGCCGATCTCAGCGCGCGTCGGGCTGAACCTCGGGTGCCGCTTTGGCGAACGCTGGTAGACAGCGAGCCTGCTCGCAGATCGCTTGTATCGCGGGATAGGCGGACAGGTCACAGTCGAAGCGTTCGGCGTTGAACACCTGCGGCACCAGACAGACGTCGGCCAGGGTCGGCTGATCGCCAACACAGAACCTGCCTCTATGAGGCTCAAGCATGGTCTCGACCGCTGTCAGCCCCGTGGCGACCCAGTGGCGGTACCAGGCCAGCCGGGAGTCTTGGGACAGGCCTAGCGCGCCGGTCAGATGCGTCAGCACCCGCAGGTTATTGAGCGGATGGATATCGCAGGCGATGACCTGGGCCAGGGCGCGGATGCGCGCCCGCTGTGCGGCATCGCCGGGCAGCAGCGGCGGATCGGGATAGCATTCGTCCAGATATTCGCACAGCGCCAGGGACTGGGTCAGCGGCTGCCCATCATCGGTGATCAGGGTCGGCACCAGCCCCTGGGGGTTGCGCGCCAGATTGACGCTGTCCCGCTGCTCGCCCTTGCTCAGGTCGATCGGATGATGGTCGAGGGAGATGCCCTTGAGGTTGGCGACGATTCGCACCCGATAGGCCGCCGAAGAGCGGAAATAGCCGTAGAGCTGCATGTGGAGTATCCGCTGGTGGGATCAGAGTGTGTACTTCACCACTCGCTGGTCGATGGCACCGAAGATGCTGTGACCGCCGTCGTCGAACATCTCGATGCGCACGCGATCGCCGAAGCGCATGAAGGGTGTCGTGCTGTCACCGTGGAGAATCTTCTCTACCATGCGTACCTCGGCCAGGCAGCTATAGCCTACGCCACCGTCGGCCACCGGCTTGCCGGGGCCGCCATCCGGGTCCGGGTTGGACACGGTGCCGGAGCCGATCACCGCACCGGCACCCAGGTGGCGGGTGCGCGCGGCGTGGGCCACCAGTCGGGGGAAGCTGAAAATCATGTCGGGCCCCGCCTCAGGCGCGCCGAACATCTCGCCGTTGAGGTGAACCGTCAGCGGCAGATGCACGCGGCCATCGCGCCAGGCCTCGCCCAGCTCGTCCGGGGTGACGCAGACCGGCGAGAAGCTCGAGGCCGGCTTGGCCTGAAAGAAGCCGAAGCCCTTGGCTAGCTCTCCAGGAATCAAGCCACGCAGACTGACGTCGTTGACCAGCATGATCAGCTTGATATGTCCGGCTGCCTGGTCGGGGCTGGTCGCCATGGGCACGTCGTCGGTGATGACGGCAAGCTCACCCTCGAAGTCGATGCCATGGTCCTCGCTGATCGCCTCGATATCGTCAAAGGGACCGATAAAGCGGTCGCCGCCGCCTTGGTACATCAGCGGGTCGCTCCAGAAGGTCTCTGGCATCTCGGCGTTGCGCGCCTGGCGTACCAGCTGTACGTGATTGAGATAGGCCGAGCCATCGGCCCAGTGGTAGGTGCGTGGCAGCGGCGAGTGCAGTGAGTGATGGTCGAGCTCGAAGGCCTGATCCAGCTCGCCGTCATTGAGCCGCCGGTAGATGTCCTCGAGCAGGGGCGCGTTGGTGTCCCAATCTTCCATCAACTGTTGCAGGGTGGTGGCGATCTGGGGAACGCGCACGGCGCGAGTCAGGTCACGGGAGACGACCACCAGTTCGCCGTCGCGTCCGCTCTTGAGGCTAGCCAGTTTCATCGCAGGATTCCTTGTTGTCGCGTGGCTCAGGGCCGGTTCGGGTCGAAGTGGGAGCGCAGTCCCTGCCACACGCTCACGTAGTCGCGTTGGCGGAAGTCGGCGGCCAGAGCCTTTTCAGTGGGCTGGAACACGTAGCGACTCTCGAACATGAAGGCCAGAGTCGCGCCCAGGTAGTGGGGTTCCAGGCATGCGTTCGAGGCCTTCTCGAAGCTCTCGGCGTCGGGGCCATGGGGCGACATGCAGTTGTGCAGGCTGGCGCCGCCGGGCAGGAATCCCCCAGCCTTGGCGTCGTACTCGCCATGGATCAAGCCCATGAATTCGCTCATCAGGTTGCGATGGAAGTAGGGCGGGCGGAAGGTGTTTTCGGCCACCATCCAGCGTGGGGGAAAGATCACGAAATCGATATTGGCCATGCCTGGGGTATCCGACGGAGAGGTCAGCACGGTGAAGATCGATGGGTCCGGGTGGTCAAAGCTCACCGTGTTGATGGTGTTGAAGTTGGCCAGGTCGTACTTGCAGGGCGCCAGGTTGCCGTGCCAGGCCACCACATTCAGTGGCGAGTGGTCGAGCCGGGCCGCCCATAACCTGCCTGAAAACTTGGCCACCAGCTCGATGTCGCCGCTGACCTCCTCATAGGCGGCGACGGGGGACAGGAAATCGCGCGGGTTGGCCAGGCCGTTGGCCCCGATAGGGCCAAGCCCCGGCAGCTCCAGCGGACTGCCGTAGTTTTCGCAGACATAGCCTCGGGCCTGGTCGCCCTCAACAATGCGTACCTGGAGCTTGACCCCACGGGGGATCAGCGCGATCTCGCCATTCCCTACGTCCAGGGTGCCGAACTCGGTGCGCAGGCGCAGGGTGCCGAGCTGGGGCACGATCAGCAGCTCACCGTCGGCGCTGTAGAAGAAGCGCTCGGTCATGTCGCTGTTGCAGGCATAGAGGTGGACGCCGCAGCCGGTCTGGGTGCCGGCGTCACCATTGACCGCGATGGTGGTCAGGCCGTCGATGAAGTCGGTGGCCGCCTCGGGCATAGGGGCTGGGTCCCAGCGCATCTGGTTGGGGTCTGCGGCAGGCCGTGATAGTGGCGCGGTGGCAAGATCACCGCCATCCAATGGATGGTAGGCGCTTTGGGCCACCGACGGGCGGATGCGGTAGAGCCAACTTCTCAGGTTGTGGCTACGCGGCGCGGTGAAGGCCGAGCCGGTGAGCTGCTCGGCGTACAACCCGTAAGGGCATCGCTGGGGCGAATTCAGCCCTTGGGGCAGGGCGCCAGGCAGTGCCTCGCTGGTGAAGTGGTTACGAAAGCCACTCTGGTAGGTCAGAGAGCTTCGTCCAGGGCGGGGAGACATGAAAGACACCTCCATCGAAAAGACGACTGCTGATGTCCTTTCAATATAGTTTCAAAAGAAACTAATTGGCACGTGACTTTAGTGGAATACGCCCAAAGAGTGTTCTCCGACACGGTTCGCGCAAAACGGGCGTGAAGTTTATACGCTTCCACTTTCCGGAAAAACGTCTTGCTAGCGGGACTTTTTCATGCTGAACAAGCACTTTTTTGTCGGTGGTGAAGACGTGATAACACGGCGGCTAAAGTGCACTTCGGTCTCGTTCAACCATCGCTGTACGGATACGATTAACGGCCTAAAATCGATGTTTGTTTTTCACTGCAGGTGATCTTTACTTGTGTAATTTCAATGGTTTGTATTTTAATATAAGCGTTTGTTTAATTTAATAAAATAATGATTTAGGGGTTCTGCCGGGGACAGCAGCCGCTCAGGCTGTTGCACGAGCCGCAGGCTCGCGTTCTGCCGACCGGCAAGGCGACGCCGGCAACACCTGCCAGGTATAGGCGGGGAGGCAGACAGGGAGATGAGATGTCATTGATGGCACCTGAGTTCAGAGAGAGAACCGATCACCAGGTGTACTGGATGACCGGGCAGTTCCGCGAGCGTGACCGTGAAGATGTATATCGCCGCACCATAAAACCAAGGGTTCGCTTTGAGTCGCGCCTGGCGATTGTCGTGGCGGCGATGATCTTTGGTATGTTCACCATTTCCGATTATTTTTATGTCGGTCAAAGCGCTGCCTTTTATGCGCTGGTCATCATGCGGGCCATTGTCGTCGGCTGTTGTCTGGCGCTGGCCATGGCCATAGGGCGTTGGGGCAACTACAGCCAGCGCCTGTGGTTGCACGCCCTGCCGCTCTGGATATTGGCGACCGGCATTATCCTTATCGTTCCGCTGCGCCCTGATACGCTGTCGACGCAGATGCTGGCGGTCATCGTGGCGATCATGGCGTTCTACCTGCTGATTCCTAACCTGTTGACGGTGGTGACCGGCGCCAGCCTGTACCTCAGCGTGGGCTTTCTGGTGGCTGTGGTGCTGGCGACGGATGTCTCTGCGGTGGTCATCTTGCGCATCACGCTGCTGCTGATCATGGCCAATGTAGTGGGATTCTTTGCGCTGCTTCGGGTGGAATACCTGCAGCGCAAGCAGTTTGCGTTGTTGCATGAGGAGCGCGGCCACAATCGGCAGCTGCTCAGGGAAATGGCCCATCGGCGTTCACTGGAGTCACAGCTGAGGCGGATGGCCGAGCAGGACGCATTGACCGGCCTGGCTAACCGAGGCCACTTCATGAAGCGTGCCCAGACCCTATTTCAGCGCTCCCGCGTGGAAGGCATTCCGCTTAGTCTGTTCATGCTGGATGTCGATCACTTCAAGGTCATCAACGACACCTGGGGCCATAGCCAGGGGGATCAGGTCCTCATCGAAATTGCCGAGGCCTGTCAGCAGTCGCTGCGCCCACAGGACATTATCGGGCGTTTCGGCGGCGAAGAGTTTGTGGTGGCGCTGCCGGACACTCGCCTTGACGATGCGAAACAGGTGGCTGCCCGCCTGCAGCAGGCTATCGCCGGGCTTGCCTCGCGTTCCGACATGAGCATGCTGGCCTTGAGCGTGACGATCGGTATTGCCGAAATGCGACCAGGGGACACGGACCTGGATGCGCTCTTGAAGCGGGCTGACAAGGCGCTGTATGTCGGTAAACGGGAAGGCCGGGATCGCGTCGTGGTGAGCTGAGTCGGGTGTTAAGCCCGCCGACTCAGGGGGGCATACTGGATGGCATCATGAGTGACGGTCGCAAGCGTCACGTTCGTATCACCACACGGATGTCTCTTCAGGGGTGTCACTACAGGGGTGTCACCGCATTGCTGCCCCTGCCTATCCCGGCTATCGTTCGGTATTCATCCATAAGCTGGCGTTCACGTCGGCGGCCGAACGTATCCTCCGGGGAAGACGCCATGGGCTCGCGTGAGCGCGATACCGCTACCAATACCGATATTGCTAGGCTGGATCTGCAGCAGTTTCTTCCGTACCGGCTGAATCGGCTGGCGGACAGGCTCAGCCAGGCGCTGGCGCAGATGTACGCAGAGCGCTACCAGCTGACCATTGCCCAGTGGAGAGTGCTGGCGTGGCTGTCCCATCTGGATGAACTGTCGGCCAAGCAGATCGCCCAGGCCACGGGCATGGACAAGGTGCGTATCTCCCGCGCGGTACAGGCGCTGGAGGAGCGAGGGTTCATCCTGCGCCAACCCGCGGATCATGACCAGCGGGTGCAGCACCTACGCCTGACGGCGGCTGGAAGGACGCTGTTGTCCACGCTGATTCCCGAGGCAAGACAGTGGGAAGCCGATGTCGTGGCCACGCTCAGCGCTGAGGAATATCGCGACCTGATGGGGCTGGTCGGGCGGCTTGAGGACCGGCTCGATCAGCTGGAGCAGGGGTGTGATTCCTCTCTTGGGGAATGATCTTTGCCTAATCTGTGGCTGATCTGTGGCTTATCTATGGCTGACCTGTGCTTGAGGGGGGAGACCTACGACGGCGCTCCCTCGCCGTGATGATCAGCCTCACTTGGTGAGAGGTCGGGGAGACGATGTAGCGTCACGGGTGCTGCTGGACCTTCAGCTTCGGCCAATGAGCAAGCCAGGCTTTTTCTTCGACTCGCTGCCGAAAAGCGTCGGCCTTGCCGCTTTTCGGGTTGAGTGTAATTGTGCCGGCGAAAAGTGGCGCCAGTCCGAAGGGGGCGATCAGTTCGATCTCTTGATCGCGTGAGAGCCTGACGCCAACCGCTGTTTCCAGCTCCACCCAATAGCTCATGGCATCCGCGGTCGACGTATAGGGGTCGTCATGATTGCGAATGTGCATTCTTGCCTGGTTTTTGACCGACCAAGGCAAGGGGGATTGCTGTTCAAGGAAGTGCTGGATGGCCGCGTCGCTCTTCTGACACGTCCTGGTGGGCGCGTAGTGGATGAGGTCAAGGTCGTTGAGAGGGGAGGGCGTCAGCTTGTCATGAAGCTTATCCCAGACCAGATTTCGCACAAAGCCTGCGGCTAGGCACCAATCTTCCAGGTCCAGCTCCGCTGCCAGACGGAGGGCTCGCATTCTTGATGCGTCACTGCGAAGCCACGTCCTGAGGGTGGCTTCATGATCACTGTGGCGGGTCGCTCTTCGGTGTGAAAGCGCGGATAGCGTTTTCATTCACCTATCACCCACCAGCCATCTTTCTCAACCACGGGTACCGGGTCCAGCGCTTCGCCCTGGGCGGGGCCGGAGATGCCTTCACCGCTGTCGAGGCGAAAGCAGGCCTGGTGATGGGTGCAGATCAGCAGTTCGCCGTCCCGACTCATTATCGTGTCGCTGCGCCCGTTCAGGGGCAGGTACTGGTGGGGGCAGGCGTTGACGTAGGCGCGCACCTCTCCGCCGGCATCACGGGCGATGATCAGAGGAAACCGACCGTTATCGCTTTCCAGGGACAGGCACTGACTGTCACCAGGGGGCAGGCGGGAGCATTCCAGCAGCACGGTACCGGCGGGTGGAGCGCTCTTGTACTGACGCCAGGCGTCGCTCATGACAGCTCCTGTGGAGGATGACGGAATGATGCCGGTAGAGATATCAGGGCTTGAACTCGTCGGCCTCGGGAACGCGCCCGCCTAGTTGTGCGGTGATCTCGGCAGCGGTATCGCGCACCCTTTCGCCCAGCGCGTCCAGTCGCTCATCGGGGATGCGTGCTACCGGACCCGACACCGAAATGGCGGCCAGAGGCGTGCCGAGTTCGTCATGAATGCAGGCCGCCACACAGTGCAGGCCGATGGCATGTTCCTCGCGGTCGCAGGCGTATCCACGCTGACGAATCTCGGCCATGGCGCGGCGCAGCTCCGAAGGGCTCGACAGAGTATTGACGGTAACACGGTCCAGTCCACGTTCTGCCAGGACCCGCTCTAGATCATCATCGGGCAGCCAGGCCATCAGTGCCTTGCCCACGCCGGAGGCATGCAGCGGTGCACGAGAGCCCAGGCGGGTGATCATGCGCATCATCTGGGGGGATTCGCTCTGGGCCAGAAATACCGCGGTTGTTCCATCGCGTACGCCCAGGTTTGCCGTTTCGCCGGTGTCTCTGGTTAGCCTGCGCAGGTAAGGGCGGCTGGTGGCAACAAAGTCGCGAGCCTCGAGAAAGCTGTTGCCGATGCGGAAGGTCTTGACGTCGATGCGCCACACGCCAAGGGTTTCGTCCTGTGTCACGAAGCCCTGGCTCAGCAGTGCCTGCAGTAACCTGTGCGTCGTAGAGGGGGCCAGGTCGGCCTGCTCGGCAATATCGGACAGGGCCAGCCCGCCGGGGCGCATGGCCAGCAGCTCCAGCAGATTGAGTCCCCGCACCAGCGACTGGCTATGGCCTCCGCTGGTCTTGCCGGTGGCCGGTCGCCCGGCTGCTCTGCGCTTGTTCTCCGTCACCTGTCTTCTCCTGGGGCTAGCCATGAACCTGTTGCTGAAGGGCTAGCATACCTGCAGGTGCAGCGTCTTGTCGCGTTTACGGAAAACGCTTCCATAACCAGTCCTTGGGTGAAAAGTGAAGGATGAAAGGAGAACGTCGTGAGTCGAGCGCCCTTTATCGATGTGTCCACCGGGGGCGGCGCTTGGCGACAAAAGCGTCGATGCCCTCTGCCACATCCTCGGCCATCATGTTGGCCGCCATGACCTCCCCCGCATAGGCGTAGGCCTGGCCCAAGGGGAGTGCCCGTTGGCGGGCCAGCATCGACTTGCCGGTAAACAGCGCCACCTGGCTCTTGGCGCGCAGGTTATCCAGCAGTGCCTCAAGGCAGTCATCGAGCGCGTCGGGTTCGGCGACACGGTTGATCAATCCCCACGCCAACGCCTGCTCGGCATCGATGAAGTCACCGGTAAACAGCATCTCAGCCGCCTGCTTGGGGCCGATGTTGCGGGTCAGGGCAACGGCGGGTGTCGAGCAGAACAGACCCACGTTGATGCCAGATACGGCGAAGCGCGCGCTGCTGGAGGCGACCGCCATGTCGCAACTCGCGACCAGCTGGCAACCCGCGGCAGTGGCCAGGCCTTGAACCCGGGCGATCACGGGGACCGGGCAGTCCTGCAGGCGCTGCATCACCCGCGAGCATTGGGCGAACAGCTGGCGGTAGGCGTCTTCATCTTCCAGGGCGCGCATCTCCTTCAGGTCGTGGCCGGCGCAGAACGCCCGGCCCTCTGCGGCGATCACCACGGCACGCAGGTCAGGGCTGGGGGAGATGGTCGTAAAGGCATCATCCAGCGCCGTCAGCATGTCCTGGGACAGTGCATTGAAGCTGGCGGGACGATTGAGGGTCAGGTGCACGATCCCGCGGTCGTCGTGGCGGACGACGGCAGCGTCGTCGTTGGCAGGTAGCGCAGAGGGTGAGGCGGACATCGTGGTGGCTCCAACGAGGGCGAACCTGGCAAGACTAGCGCGGGAGCACCGGTTGTCGGGGCGTGCTTCGACCAAAGGGCTAGACCAAGGAACGTGATCATCGGGCGAGTAATCGGGCCCGGTGGTGATAGATCGTGAGGGAGGCCAGACCCAGAGGCGCGTGCTAGACCATGGTCAGGCGCTGCCAGGATGACGTAGATTCGTTGGCATGCCTGACGATACGGAGCCCGCATGCACAATGACGAGCAACCGCCGATACCGATGAGCGGCGACGTGCTGGCCACGCCGCGCAGCCGCCTGCGCCCCTTCGAAGCGTACGACCTGCCCGCCTTGAGCCGGCTGTTGGCAGATCCCAGGGTCATGCGTTACTCCCTTGGTGGGGTCTGCGATGTTGCGCGTAGTCAGGCATTTATCGAGGCGTGTCGTCAGACGTACAGGCAGAAGGGGTTTGGCTATTGGGCCGTGGTGCATCCGGTCTCCCGTGCCCTGATGGGGTTTTGCGGTTTCGATCACGAGACCCTGGATGGCGAGCAGGAACTGGCGATTGGCTATCGCTATGCGGTGCGTCATTGGGGCAGGGGCCTGGCTACCGAAGTGGCGCGTGCTGTCGTCACCCATGCTTTTACGGTCACCGACAGCGAGTCATTGGTGGCGGTCATTGATCCTGCCAATGTGCCATCGACGCGAGTGGCTCAGCATGCAGGTTTCCAATGGGAAGGGATAACGACGCTGCAGGGCCAGCGCGTCAAGGTCTACCGGCGGCATCGCTACCGTGACGTCAGAAGCTGCTGAGTCTGGACACGTGGCTGCACCCACGGGCCCTGGTTGGGGCTCGTGGGTGCTGTTTCTGCGCGGGAGAATGACGTCGTGAGCAGGGCCGGTTCAGTTCGGTCGCTGCCGGTGGTGGCGCCGAGGCTTAGACGTCGTCACGGAACACTCGGTCGCTTTTCGGGAGAACCAGGTTGAGGACGATGGCGAACAGCGCACCAGGAATCAGCCCTGACTCAATGATGGCTTGAAGGTTCTCGTTCAGGTTGGCGTAAAGCCCCTCCTGGGCGGGTAGACCCACCGCGGCGGAAAGCGATACGCCGATGATGACCATGTTGCGTTTGTTGAAGTCGATGTGAGACAGCATCTTGATGCCGGCGCTGGCAATCATGCCGAACATGATCAACACGGCGCCACCCAGCACGGAGTTGGGAATGCTGGAGACAATCGCGCCCAGCTTGGGGATGAGCCCGGCCAGCAGCAGGAAGGCACCGCCAATGGCGACCACGTAGCGACTGACGACGCCGGTGAGGGCGACCATGCCCACATTCTGGCTGAAGCTGATCTGCGGAAAGGCGTTGAAGATGGCGGCGAACACGCTGGAGATGCCGTCCGCCATGACACCACCGGAGAGTTCCTTGGGCGTCGGCTCCCGGTCCAGGCCTCCGGCAGTGGTGCCGACAATATCTCCGATGGATTCGGCGCAGGTGACGATGGCCAGCAGCACCACGGGAAGAACGGCAGCCAGATGAAACTCGATGCCGATGGCCAGGGGCACAGGAAGGGACAGCCAGTCAGCTGTGCCGATGCCTGAAAAATCAATCAAGCCAAAGCTGGTGGCCGCCACGTAACCGACGACCAGGCCGATCAACGGTGCCGTTTCGGACCAGATGCCGCGTCCATACTGGTGCAGGCCCAAGGTGACGATCAGTACCAGGGCGCCCAGCAGCAGGTGATGGGTGGCGCCAAAGTCCGCCGCGCCGAAGCCGCCACCCCAGTAGGCAAAGCCCACCGGCATCAGCAGTGTACCCAGCATGACCACAAAGGTGCCGGTGACCACTGGCGGGAACAGAAAGCGAAAGACCGGGAGAAACAGGCCTACCAGGGCCATGGCGATACCGCCGCAGAGTGCAGCTCCGAGCGCTGCTGGCAGGCCCATGCCTACGGCGATGGGAATCAGAACCGGCACGAAGCCGAAGCTGGTGCCCATCACGATAGGCAGTCGAGCACCAATGGGGCCGATACCGAGTGACTGCACCAAGGTGGCGACACCGGCGACAAACATCGCCGCCTGGATCATGAAGGTGGTTTGATCCGGCGGCAGGTCCGCAGCACCGGCAATCAGGATGGGAACGGTCACGTTGCCGACGAACATCGCCAGCACATGCTGCAAGCCAAGCGGTATCGCCCTTCCCAGTGGCGGCATGGCATTGACGTCGTGGGTGGAGCGAACCGTGGGTCGGTCGCGGTTATCGCCAGTGGATTCTTGCGTATGCATGGCGGGATCCTCTCCTGTTGTCGTTGTAGTGCCAGGCCGTCCCCTGGCCTGGGCGATGAGTCCGGTCCACCGCATCAGGTGTCAGTCCTGGTGGCTGACTGCCGTGATGCAGCGGTGATGAACAATGGCGTTGCAAGAACGATGCCACGCAGCAGGGTTCCGTGGCGTCGGTATCGCTCTTGCCGTGTTGCCCTGCTGGCTAGACCGCTTGGCGAAGCCGCGCCGCCGCCTCGCCATGACGGGCCAGCAGGGCGCCCAGGTCGACGTCGACGGGCAGCCCGTCGACGACTCGCCAGCGGCCGGCCACCATGACGCGATCGGCCCGATGTGCGCCGCACAGCAGTAGCGCCGCAAGCGGGTTTTCTGCGCCGGAGAAACGAGGCTCGTCCAGGCGAAACAGCGCCAGGTCCGCCTGTTGTCCAGCGTCAAGGCCGCCGATGTCGGTTCGGCCCAGGCAGCGGGCGGAGCCTTCTGTGGCCCAGCGAATCACGTCCTGGTGACGCACCTGACTGGGGGAATAACGTAGCCTGCCGATCAGCATGGCCTGGCGCATCTCTTCGGCCAGATTGGAATGGTCCGCCGAGGCCGAGCCATCCACGGCAAGCCCTACCGGGCTTCCGGCGGCCTCCAGCTCCAGCGTTCGGCACATGCCGGAGCCCAGGACCATGTTGGAAGAGGGGCAGTGAGCGATACCGGTACCCGCCTTGCCGAGTCGGCTGACCTCGTCGTCGTTGAAGTGAATGCCATGGGCCAGCCAGGTGCGATCGCTGAGCCAGCCGGTATCTTCCAGATAATCCAGCGGACGCATGCCGAACAGTTTCTGGCAGTAGTGGGTCTCGTCTTCGGTTTCGGCCAGGTGGGTATGCAGACGAACGTCCTTGGCCTCGGCCAGGCGGGCGCTGTCGATCATCAGTTCGCGGCTGACCGAAAACGGGGAGCAAGGTGCCAATGCCACGGTAATCATGGCGCCATCGCCGCGCTGGTGATAGGCGTCGATCAGGCGGGTGCTCTCATCGAGAATGGTGGCTTCGTCCTGGACGACGGATTGAGGTGGCAGGCCGCCCTGATCGCGACCCACACTCATGGAGCCTCGCGTCAGCGCTGCCCGCACCCCCAGCCGATTAGCTGTCTCGACCTGTACGTCGATGGCATGTTCCAGGGCCCCGGAAAACACATAGTGATGATCCGCCACGGTGGTGCAACCGCTCATCAACAGTTCCACCATGGCGAGTTCGCTGGCCAGCGCCAGTTGAGCCTCATCCAGGTGGGCCCAGACGTCGTACAGGGTAGTGAGCCAGGGAAACAGTTCCTTGTTGAGCGCAGGCGAGTAGGCCCGTGTCAGCGTCTGGTAGAAGTGGTGATGGGTATTGACCAGTCCGGGCAGCAGCACGTGCCGGGAGGCATCGAACACCTCGTCGACGGCTACGCTGGGCACCTGGCCCGCGCCGAGCTTCTCGACAATACGTGAGCCCTGCACCACGACGCCTGCTGTAGCGGCGGGGTCGCTGGTGGCCAGCGGCTGCCGGATCCATGTCGTGGGTGTGTGTGAATGCATGCATTCCTCCTTCGCGAAGCGAAGGGTTACCCAGGCAGGGTGAGGCGCTTTCGGCACGCGGTAGTGCACATGACACGAACCGCTGCCAGGAGCCGTCACCGCATGGCGTCTGGCCGAATACCTGGTTCAGGTGCCTTCAAGGATGGCTACCGATGGAGGTGTGCGCGGTCTGTGTCCGACTGCACCTCCATGGAACCGACGGTGGCCGTGTACGACAGCAGATGTGCGATATGAGTGCACAGTCCTGGTACGCAATCGCTGTCAGTTATTGTGTACAAAATGGCCGTGGCCTGATGAGTTGTCAAGCCGACGCTCATAAGGGTCAAGTGTCGCCGTGATGCCGAGCCGCCCGACGGCGGCTCAGGCGGTCACCGAACAGATAGGCGCCAAGCGCGACGAGAATCAGCGCGGCGCCGGCCAGCATGGAGGCTGAAGGGGTCTCCTGGTTGAACAGCATGCCAAGAGATAGCGCCAGAACCGGAGTGATCAGCGTGACCAATGCAACGCTGGCCGCGTGCAGCCGCGACAGAATGAGGTAGTAGCAGAGGAAACCGATCAAGGAGCCAAACAGGGCGAGATAGAGCACTGCCCACAGGCCGCGGTCACTCAGGGGGATGGTCAGGGGCTCGCCACTGGCTAGCCACAGCACCAGAAAGCACGGCATGGAGCCCGCCAGGGCGCCGACGGTCTGCTCGAGAGGGTGAAGTCCCGCAGAGATGCGCTGGACCGCTATTCCGCTGCCACTGAACAGCGTGACGGCGGACAGCATCATGATCAGGGCCACCAGCTGCTGGCCGCTGCCGAGGGCGAGGCTGTCGAGAAAGACCACCGCCAGGCCTGCCACTCCCAGGCCGCAGCCAATCCAGTGCCAGCGCTTCAGCCGCGTGCTGCCCGGCAGCGCTTGCAGGATGATGCCAGAGATCAGAGGGGCCATGCCGAACATCACTGAGAGCATGCCCGATGGCAAGAATTGGGAGGCATAGTAGCTCAGCGCCATGGCGCCAAACACACCCGGAATGGCGGCGGCGTAGCTGACCAGCGCGCGGCGGTCTGTGCGCAGTGTTCTGCGCAACACCAGCAGCAGCACGATGCCGGCGACCAGCGCCAGTCCCATGCGCAGCATGACGCTGCCGATGGGGGCGCCGGCTTCTGCGCTCCATTTGATGGCGAGGGGCGTCGAGGCCCACACCAGTACCACGATCAGGTAGGCCAGTCCGGTCGGCATCAGGCATCCTTGTGAAGCGCTCAGCGGGGAGAGATCAGGATAGGTCTTGTTGGCATTAAATGTCGTCTGTCGCTCATCCTGAGACGACAGCAAGACGCCGCCCTCCCGAAGGAGCGCGGCGTCGTCGAGCTGGAACAGCGTCCGGCGGCCTAGTCGGCGTAGTTGGTCTCGGAATAGAGAACCCGGGTACGCAGGGTGTGATTGACCTCGCGCAGCGCCTCCAGGGCCTGGGGTCCATAGGCCTTGTCCACATCAATGACCACGTAGCCGACCTTTTCATTGGTCTGCAGGTACTGGCCGGAAATGTTGATGTCATTTTCGGACAGCACGCGGTTGATCTCGGACATCACGCCAGGCACGTTCTCGTGGATGTGCAGCAGGCGGTGCTTGTCCGGATGGGCCGGCAGGGCCACCTCGGGGAAGTTGACCGAGGTGATGCTGGTGCCATTGTCGGAGAAGGTCACCAGCTTCTCAGACACTTCGACGCCGATGTTTTCCTGGGCTTCCAGGGTGGAGCCGCCGATGTGCGGGGTAAGAATGACGTTCTCCAGACCCCGCAGCGGGCTTTCGAAGATGTCGTCGTTACCCTTCGGCTCGACCGGGAAGACATCGATGGCGGCGCCATTGAGGCGGCCTTCCTTGATGGCCTCGGCCAGCGCCTCGATCACCACCACGCTGCCGCGGGCGGCATTGATCAGGATGGCGCCAGGCTTCATCAGGCTGATCTGCTCTTCGCCGATCAGCCAGCGCGTGGACGGCAGGTCCGGCACGTGCAGGCTGACCACATCGGAGCGGGCCAGCAGCTCCTCCATACTGGCGACCTGGCGAGAATTGCCCATCGCCAGCTTGGTGATGACGTCGTAGTAGATGACGTCAAAGCCAAGCGCTTCTGCCAGTACCGACAGCTGCGACCCGATGCTGCCATAGCCGACGATGCCCAGGGTCTTGCCACGAGCCTCGTGGCTGTTCTTGGCACTTTTCAGCCAGCCGCCCTGGTGGGCGCGCGCATTCTTTTCGGGGATACCGCGCAGCAGCATGATCGCTTCGGCCAGCACCAGTTCCGCCACCGAGCGAGTATTGGAGTAGGGCGCATTGAATACCGGGATGCCGCGCACCAGTGCCGCACCCAGGTCGACCTGGTTGGTGCCGATGCAGAAACAGCCAACCGCGACCAGCTTTTCGGCTGCCGCGAACACCCGCTCATTGAGCTGAGTGCGGGAGCGGATACCGATGAAGTGCACGTCCCGGATCTTCTCGATCAGCGTGGCCTCGTCCAGCGAGGTCGGCAGATGCTCGATGTTGGTGTATCCGGCATTGAGAAAATTGTCCACTGCACTCTGGTGGACGCCCTCGAGCAGCAGGATCTTGATCTTGCTTTTGTCCAGGGACGTTTTGGCCATGGTCGAATCAACCTCTTGGAAGTGGCGGCAGCCAGCGGCTGGTTGGCGGAGAAGGCGCTAAATCAGGGTCGATAGCCTACCACATGCAGCCTTTGCCACGTTGAAAATCCTTGCACCGCAGCATGAGTCTTGTGCATGTACGCTGGCCACCGCGGTGACGTCTTCGACCAAGGCGCAAGGAACGCGGGGCAGACGACCCCAGGGGCAGAGCGTGTATACTGTCGCCCTTTAGGGTGACCGGGTGCCTGGCGATGGCGTCACGGTGTCCCGCACGGTCGGCGATGGCCGTGACCAAGCCATTTCGGGTCAGTCCCTGGCCCACTGTCTGGAGGGGCGCATGGCAACGCAGGACCGCCAGCCATCACAGCAAGATGCCGAGCCTCAGGACTTTGCCGCGGCCATGGGGCAACTGGAGCACCTGGTGGAACGGCTGGAGTCGGGGGAGCTGTCGCTCGAGGAGTCGTTGAAGGCGTTCGAGCAGGGCGTGGCCTTGACCCGCCACGCCCAGCAACGCTTGGACGATGCGGAGCTCAAGGTTCGCAGTCTGACGGAGAACGCCGAGGGGGGGATGCAGCTGTCGCCCTTTGATATCGGGGAGGACGCGGGTGAACGCTGATACCATGCTGGCCCGTCTGGCCGCCGACAGGGCGCGAGTCGATCGCTGCCTGGAGACGCTGTTCGTGGGTCGCCAGACTGTCGAGCCGAGACTCGAAGCGGCGATGCGCCATGGTCTGCTTGTCGGCGGCAAACGGCTTCGCCCGATTCTGGTCTATGCCGCCGGTCGGGCGCTGGGCGCCAACGACGACGATCTCGACATTCCTGCTGCGGCCATTGAGCTGGTGCATGCCTACTCGCTGGTGCACGACGATCTGCCGGCCATGGACGATGACGACCTACGCCGCGGTCAGCCCACGGTGCACAAGGCGTTCGATGAGGCTTCTGCGATTCTTGCCGGCGATGCCCTGCAGACACTGGCCTTCGAGTTGCTCGCCACCTCAACGTCTCCTCGCCTGGGGGCATTGGTGGCCACCCTGGCGCAAGCGTCCGGGCGTGATGGCATGGTGGCCGGGCAGGCGCTGGACCTGGCGGCAGTAGGAGAACGCCCGGACCTGTCCAGCCTTGAAACCATGCATCGCCACAAGACCGGCGCGCTGATTCGCGCCGCCGTCAGGCTTGGCGGTTTGATCGCGGTGCCCGCAGACGACGCGCGCCTGGCCGCCCTGGATGTCTATGCCGCCGCTATCGGCCTGGCCTTTCAGGTACATGACGATGTGCTTGATGTCACGGGTGACACCGATACGCTGGGCAAGACGTCGGGTGCCGATGCGGCCCGTGACAAGCCGACCTATCCCGCCCTGCTCGGGCTTGAGGGAGCTCGGGCCAAGGCGACGGCACTGATCGATGAGGCGCTCGAGGCCATCGCCCCCTTGGGCGAGTCGGCGGCGCCTCTGGCAGGGCTCGCCCGCTACATGATCGAACGCGATCACTGACGACCACAGGGCTACCATGAAGCTGTTCGACACGATTCCCACCGAGCGGCCGGCAACGCCGCTGCTCGATACTCTGGATACCCCGGCTGCGCTGCGTGCGATGACCGCAGACCAGCTCAAGCGCGTAGCGGATGAACTGCGCGCCTACCTGCTCTACAGCGTTGGTGTTTCCGGCGGCCACTTTGGTGCCGGCCTTGGCGTGGTCGAACTGACCGTCGCCCTGCATCATGCCTTTCGTACGCCCCATGACCGCCTGGTGTGGGATGTGGGTCATCAGGCTTATCCGCACAAGATCCTGACCGGTCGTCGCGAAGCGATGACCGGCATACGCCGCTACGGTGGCCTGGCGGCCTTCCCACGGCGAGCCGAATCGGAGTACGACACCTTTGGCGTCGGCCATTCCAGTACCTCGATATCGGCGGCTCTGGGCATGGCGCTGGCGGCACGTACCCAGGGCCAGGATCGTCGCGTCTGCGCGGTGATCGGTGACGGCGCCCTGACCGCCGGCATGGCCTTCGAGGCGTTGGCTCATGCCGGCCATGTGGATGCCAATCTGCTGGTGGTGCTGAACGACAATGAAATGTCGATTTCCGAGAATGTCGGCGGTGTGGCCAGCTACCTGGCCCGCATTCTGGTCAGCAAGCCGTACCTGAGCATGCGCGAGAACGGCAAGAAGGTGCTGTCTCATCTGCCGGGTGCTCTGGAGCTTGCACGCCGTACGGAAGAACATGTGAAGGGCATGGTCAGCCCGGCCACGCTGTTTGAGGAGATGGGGTTCAATTATGTCGGGCCGATCGATGGACACGACCTTGATGCCTTGAGTGCCGCCCTGACCAGCATGCGTGAGCTCGAGGGGCCGCAGTTTCTGCACGTCAAGACGCGCAAGGGCCGTGGCTTCCTGCCGGCGGAGTCCGATCCTATTGGCTATCACGCCATTACCAAGCTCGAGACGCCCGATGCGGCCAAGGCTCGGGAAGCTGAGGTGGCAACGCCACCCGCGCCGCCAAAGAAGAAGTACTGCAGTGTCTTTGGCGATTGGATCTGCGACATGGCCGCGGCAGACGAGCGCCTGATCGGCATCACGCCGGCCATGCGCGAAGGCTCTGACCTCATCCGTTTCTCGAAGGAGTATGCGGATCGTTACTACGATGTGGCCATTGCCGAGCAGCACTCGGTGACCCTGGCCGCCGGCATGGCCTGCGAAGGCATGAAGCCCGTGGTCGCGATCTATTCCACCTTCCTCCAGCGTGGCTACGACCAATTGATTCACGATGTGGCCGTGCAGGATCTGGACGTGACCTTTGCCATCGACCGCGCAGGCCTGGTCGGGGAGGATGGTCCCACCCACCACGGTGCCCTGGATCTATCCTACCTGCGCTGTGTGCCCGGCATGGTGGTGCTGGCCCCGGCTGACGAGGCAGAATGCCGCGCCATGCTCAGTGCGGCCTATCACCACCCGGGTCCAGCGGCGGTGCGCTATCCGCGCGGTACGGGGCCAGGCGTGGCGATTCCCGATCACCTTGAGCCGCTGCCGATCGGGGTGGCCGAACCGCGTCGCCAAGGCCAAGGCGTAGTATTGATGGCCTTTGGCAGCTTGAATGGTCCTGCTGCCGAAGTGGCGGAGCGGCTCGATGCCAGCCACATCAATATGCGCAGTGTGAAACCGCTGGACCGGGACGCCGTGCTCGAGGCGGCCCGCGCTCACGAGCTGGTAGTGACCCTGGAGGAGAACGTCGTGGCGGGCGGTGCCGGAAGCGGCATTAATGAGCTGTTGCTGGCCGAAGGGATCTCTGTGTCGGTGCTCAACCTGGGCCTGCCGGATGTCTTTGCCGAGCACGGCAAGCCGGCTGAACTGCTGCGAGACTGCGGTCTGGACGCTGAGGGAATTGAAGCGGCGATCCGGCAGCGCCTCGGCTGAGTCAGCCTACCGTCCCTTCAGAGCACGACGCTATCGGCCCCCTACATGGGGGCCGATCGCATATGGGTCGGTAGCACAGAGACCGGCAACACCGAGACCGATGGCGTCAGTGCGCAGTGGGTCGGCGCCACGGCGTGGGACGCCACGCTGACGCTGGCGCAAGCCGAAACAATAGCGCCAACAATGGCGAGTCGAGTGAAGGAAAGTCGCATAAGACGTCCTGGGCAGTGCATTCGTCGTTTACCTGGCGGCCAGTATCGGTGACGCCCATGACCATTCGATGAAAAGGTGGGCGGCGCACGCTTTCGCCCGCGTCCGGGTGGCGGTGGTATCCTGCCTCGCGTACCCCCATGGTGGTGGGTGGGCGTGATGGCGAGTCGATGACCGTTCAAGCACCTGCCAGCGCCACCTGAGCAGACAGCACGCCGTGGACTGAAACACGGCTCCGACAGAGAGGAATTATGCTGACCATCATTGTTATCGGGGCGGTAATTGGGCTGCTGACCGGAGGCCCGCTGGGCATGTTGATCGGTGGCGGCATCGGCTGGTGGTTGGGCGGACGTCTGCGCGGCGGCGTGATGCTCGGCAAGGGTCTGGCCGAGATGCAGCGCCAGTTCATGGACTCCACCTTCGCCGTCATGGGCGCCGTGTGCCAGGCAGACGGTCAGGTCAGCGGGGAAGAGCGTCAGGTGCTCGAGCAACTGCTGGTGCGCCTGCGCTTGCCCGAAAGCACCAAGGCCAGTGCTCGTGCCGCATTCGAACGCGGACGGGCCAGTGACTTCGATCTGGATGCCGAGATCGCCAGAGTGGCACGCCTGACCCGTGGTCGCGGTGCGCTGCGACAGATCTTTTTGCAGGTGCAGTTGTCGGCCATTGCAGCAGACGGCGTGCTGCACCCAGCCGAGCACAACATGCTGATGCGGGTGGCCCGCGGCCTTGGCTGCAGTGAGGCGGAAATAGCCCAGATCGAGGCCATGCTGCGCGGTGGAGCCTCCCATGGGGCAGGCGCCACTCAGGAAAGCCAGAGCCCGCTGGAGGACGCGTACAAGGTGCTGGGTATCAGCCCGGAGGCCAGCGATGCCGAAATCAAGCGCGCCTATCGCAAGCTGATGAGCGAAAACCATCCTGACAAGCTGGCCAGCCGGGGACTGCCGGATAGCATGCGCGAGGTCGCCGAGGCCCGCACCGTCGAGATCGGCAATGCCTATCAGCGCATCCGGCAGACCCGGGGCCAGGCCTGACCGTACTTGGACGACGCGGCTGAGCCGTGCTGCTTACGCCTCAGTCGCTCTGCTTACGCTTCAGTTGCTCTGCTTACGCTTCAGTTGCTCTGTAGGGCCGCCACAAGGCGCTGTGCCAGTCGGCAGGACGTGTCGTCATGTCGGTTCCAGGCGAGGGCGAGGCGAGTGCGCAGGTCGCTCCAGCGAGGCGACAATGGTCGCGAGGTCACGCCCTGCCGGTGAGTCACCAGAAAGCTCTGGGGCGCCAGGGCGATGCCCTCATCTGCCGCGACCAGCGCCAGCAATTGGTGATGGTCGTCGGGCTCACGCAGTCGCTGGGGCTGGTAGCCGTGAATGCGAAAGAGGCGCTCGCAGTGGTCGAAGTAGTCCGGATTGTCCCTGCGGGAAAACCAGAACAGGGGGCGGTCGCTCAGCCTGCAAAGATCCACGTCCCGGTCCTCTTCAAGCCGCTCGGCAAGGGCGTCGGACATCAACACCCATAGCGGGTCGTCGGCGACGATGTGGCACTTCAACGGCTCAGGGAGGGTGATGGGCAGACCGACAAGGGCCAACGATAGCGGCCTCGCGTCATCCTTCAGCAAGCGTGACAGCAGCCTGCTGGACGGTTGGCGCTCGATGTCCACGCTCTGGTCCAGCTGCGCCTCGAGCCATGCGCGGGAGGGCAGCAGGCCATCATCCACTGCGGGCGTCATGCCGATGGCAATGGGGCAGGGCTGGTCGGTAGGTGCGCTGGCTTCGTGCCAGGCGGCTTCTATTTCCTCAAAGCAGGGGCGCAGCCGGCGAGCAAGGCGCTCTCCTGCCGGGGTCAGGCGCACCTGACGAGTGGTGCGGGTGAACAGCGTGACGCCCAGCTCATGTTCCAGCGCCTGGATGTGGCGCGTCAGCGGAGGCTGAGTGATATGCAGCCTATCCGCGGCCTGGCGAAAGTGCCCAGTATCGGCAACGGCGAGAAAGCTGATGAGCCGGTCGCAACGCTTGAACCATTGTCTGCTGGGCGGCATGGGGCGCTCGTCATGATAGTGAAGAGAAGCAAGGACGCCACTGCCCCCCGGCGGTCGACTCATCGTGGATGACCGGGAGGTGTCTCGTGGACGCCAGGGATTGATACGCTGCAAGTATCAATCTATCAGCAATTCTCCCGCGGGCCCACGGCCAGGATCATGCAGCAGGTCAGACAACGCGTCTGACGTGATCCGCCTTACGTTAAGGAGCCTGCGATGACCTCTCCCTCACATTCCCCACGTTCACTGGGTGACCACCTGCACGTTCTGCCCTTGGGGCTAGGGTGCATGGGCATGTCCGAATTCTATGGTGCCAGTGATGACCGTGATGCCACCCGGCTGATTCACGAGGCCCTGGAGCGAGGCGTGAGCCTGTTCGACAGTGCCGACACCTACGGCCAGGGCCATAACGAGCAACTTTTGGGCAAGGCACTGCACGGTAGGCGAGACAGCGCTGTGATTGCCACCAAGTTTGGCATCGTGCGCAGGCCTGGCGACTACGCCCGGTCGATCAACACGCGCCCAGAGTATGTTCGCGCTGCCTGTGAGGCTTCTCTCGCACGCCTTGGGATTGACACGATTGACCTCTACTACGCCCACCGTCTCGATCCCGAGGTGCCGATCGAAGAGACCGTCGGCGCCATGTCCGAGCTAGTCACCCAGGGCAAGGTTCGTGCGCTAGGGCTGTGTGAGGTGTCACCTGCCACCCTGGAGCGAGCTGTGGCGGTGCATCCCATTGCTGCAGTCCAGAGTGAGTACTCACTCTGGAGTCGCGGAGTGGAGGACAGCGTGCTCCCTACGTGCCAGCGGTTGGGGGTGTCACTGGTGGCGTACTCACCGCTGGGTCGCGGTTTCCTCAGCGGCCAGATTCGACGTCGTGCTGACATCAGCGAGACCGATTTTCGTCGCCACGCACCGCGTTTCTCGGCGCCGAACCTGGCCCGTAACATCGCCCTGCTGGATCGCCTGGAAGGGTTGGCACAGCAGCGAGGTGCCACCCCCGCCCAGGTGGCACTCGCCTGGCTACTGGCTCAGGACGACGCCATCATCCCCATTCCTGGCACCCGCAAGCTGAACCGCCTGGACGAGAATCTAGGAGCGCTGTCGCTGTCCTTGAGTGACGCCGATCTGGCGAGTCTCAACGACTGGTTTCACCGGGAGGCCGTGGCAGGGGAGCGCTACACTGAGGAGGGCATGAAAGGGGTCGAGGTGGAGACTCGTCAGCCTGGTTGAACGGCGTGTCGACTTGCACCTAAAGAGGATGGGTTGCGGGGATGGGACAGCGCGGTTGCCGTTTGTGCCGTTAGCGCCTAGGATGCCCCGCTGCCCGCGCGACGCCACCTCCCATGGTGTTGCCCCCTCGGGCCAAGACCGACAAGAACCCAGGAGACTCCCGATGTCCTTCGGACTCTTATCCCTGCTGCCGCCGCTGCTGGCGATTCTGCTGGCGCTGGCGACACGCAATGTCATACCCGCACTGTTCTGCGGTGTCTGGCTCGGGGCCACCATGCTGGCTGGTTACAATCCCGCAGCCGGCCTCTATAACAGCTTTTCTGACTTCATCGTGCCGAGTATCGGTGACGAGTGGAATGCCACCGTACTGATCTATTGTGGCCTGTTCGGCGTGCTGATCAGTGTCCTGCAGCGTACCGGCGGGGCCCATGCCATTGCCCGCGCCATTTCCCGCAAGGTGGCCAGTGCGCGAGGCGCACAAGGCAGCACCCTGGGGCTTGGCATGCTGATCTTCTTTGAAGACTACTTCAATGCGTTGACAGTGGGCAGCGTGATGCGTCCCATCACCGATCGCATGCAGGTCTCCCGCGAAAAGCTGGCGTATATCGTCGATTCGACCTCGGCGCCGATGTGCCTGCTGGGCCCCGTATCCACCTGGGTGGTGTTTGTCATGGGCCTGATTGGCACCCAGCTTGGCGAGATGGAGTTGAGTGGCTCGGAATACCTGATCTATCTGTCGTCGATTCCGCTGAACTTCTACGCTTGGCTGGCGCTGGGCATGATCTTCTTCATTGTCATCACCCAATGGGACTTTGGCCCCATGGCGCGGGCGGAACGGCGTGCCCGTGAGACCGGAAAACTGATGGAGGACACCGCCAAGCCGCCCTCTGATACCGATGCGATGGAGCTCAAGGCGCCACAGGATACTGCCCGCAAGCGCAACATGCTGGTGCCTATCGGTGTTCTGCTGGCCATGATTCCACCGCTGTTTCTGTGGACCGGTGACTTCCCGAACAACGACCTGGTGACAGCGGTCGGCAGCGCCGACGGCGGTCAGTCGATTCTGATCGCGACCCTGGTGGCGGTGATGGTCGGCTTGACCATGGGCATGAGCCAGCGCCTGTTCGACTTCCGCGAGGCGATGGATATTGTCGTGGAAGGCATCAAGAGCATGACGCTGGTGTACATCATTCTGGCGTTGGCCTGGTCCATCGGCAGCGTCACCTCGGAGCTGGGCACGGCTGACTATCTGGTGAGTCTGACCGAGGCCAGTATTCCGCCCAGCCTGGTGCCGGTGTTGCTGTTCTTGATTGGCGCCGTGGTGGCCTTCACCACCGGCACGTCCTACGGGACCTTTGCCATCATGATTCCGATTGCCATGCCGGTAGCCGCGGCCATGGATCTGCCGATGGCGTTGGCGATCGCGTCGGTGCTGAGTGGAGGCATCTTTGGTGACCACTGCTCGCCCATTTCCGATACCACCATTCTCTCGTCGGCGGGATCAAGCTGCGACCACATCGACCATGTGCGGACCCAGCTGCCCTACGCCATGACCGCCGGCATCGCCGGGCTAGTGGCGTTCTTTGTGGCAGGAATCAGTGGCACGGTGTGGATGGGCGCTGTCAGTGGCATTGCCGTGATGCTGTCCTTGGCGCTGCTGTTGAAGCTTTTGTGGCAGCCCCGCAGTGACGGGGTGAGGGATGAAGTGACGTACCGCGAGTAACGTGCTGGTTCAGGTCTACGCTGGCAGCGTGGCGCTGAAGACATATCGAACATCGCTGCTGGCGCCCTGCAGGCAGGCGATGGCCGAGAGCAGTACAGCAAAAGGCCCCGTCTGCCTGGCAACATCCAGGTGGGCGGGGCCTTTGCGCTTAGCGGAGCAGGAGGGTCAGGTATCGAGCGGTTAGCTTCGCTCGGCAACATCTCCTGATCAGCCAGTGGTGGCTTGGCGAGCCAGGTCCAGATCGTCTTCGCTCATGGCGAAGTCAGTATGGCGTGCCTGGTTGCGCAGCAGTTCCAGCCGGGCATTGGCCATGGCGTTGCTGGCGTCGTCAGCGATATGCGCATTGCCAACACGGTGTGCTGTTTCAAGTGCGCCAGCATCAATCGTGGACAGCGGCTCGGCGTTAACGGCCAGGGCACGCTCGCTGGCCCGGTCTGCCTGGGCGGTCAGCGGCAGGGCAGCGGCGATCAGCAGGGCGGTAGCGGCAATCTTGGCGTTCATGATGTCTCTCCTGGGGAAGCTCTCGACAGATCGTCTGTCGGTCAGTTCGATGCCGTGGGCACCGAGGCTGTGATATTTCTTGGTTCGAATAAAACGGTCGTTTTAATTTCGGCCGAAAACATTACCCGGTAGTGGCCTGACGAGCCAGGTCCAGGTCGTGCTCGCTCATGGCGAAATCGGTGCGCTTGGCTTGCTCGCGCAGCAGCTCAAGACGGGCGTGGGCCATGGCGTCACTGCCGTTGTCGGCGATATGGGTGTTGCCCACCTGATTGGCGACGTTCACGGCGTCAGCAGTGAGCTGGGACAGCGGCTCAGCGTTAAGCGCCTGGGCACGCTCACTGGCATTATCGGCCTGGGCGGTCAGCGGCAGGGCGGCGGCGATCAGTAGGGCGGTAGCGGCAATCTTGGCGTTCATGGTCTCTCTCCTGTGGAAGCTCTCCAGGGAGCTTCTATCGGTCAAACTGTGTCAGTGATGTCGTGAGTGGTGTTGCTGCCTTGACGCATCCCATGTCTATGGTCAGCGAGTCGCGGCTTTCGTTTGTTGTTCACGCCGAAACGATCGGCGCAACCATGGATCAAGAGGCCATCTCACCGGTGATCGTGTGTCGTCACCATCAATGTCGTCGACTCGATGGCACGGTGATCTGGCCTTAATTAAACGGTCGTTTTAATTTCCGCCGAAAACGTTAACCGGTAGTGGCCTGACGAGCCAGATCTAGGTCATGCTCGCTCATGGCGAAGTCGGTGCGCTTGTCTTGCTCACGCAGTAGCTCGAGGCGGGCATTGGCCATGGCATTGCTGCCGTTGTCGGCAATATGGGTGTTGCCGACCTGGTGTGCTGCATCGACAGCGGCGCCTGATACCTGTGCCAGCGGCTCGGCGTTGATGTGTTGCGCGCGGTCAGTGGCAGGATCAGCGTTTGCCGTCAGTGGCAGGGCAGCAGCGATCAGCAGGGCTGTGGCGATAATCTTGGCTTTCATGATGTCTCTCCTTGCGGGCCGCTTGGCCCCCTTCTCATTGGTCGACCTGTTTAAAATAAAACGGTCGTTTTAATTTCTCCGGCATTTTTTGGCCCATCTGGGCCTACCGTGTCTTGGCTGTCACGAGTGCTTAGCCATCCACCGCCTTGGTCAGGCGTAACGTCGAACCTGTTGGTCGCTGATGGGGGTGGCTATTGCTTGGCGACATAATATTAACAGACTAACTAACTGTCAAATACCTTTTCAACCTTGGTCTAACTCCGCTTCGTTCCATGGCGCGACTTTCAGGACTCGCTTCTCCGGGCTCGTTTTTGCTGACCCGCTCTTGCGGACCCGTTCTTACGGACCCGTTCTTACGGAAAAGAGATCAGGGCTCTCAGCTATAGCGTTGCACCTGGCTAGGCTGCTGTGCCTCGATCATTGCCGGCATACGGGTGCGTAGCTGATGCTGTGTGCTATCTCCGTCCACTGTGTCCAGCTGCGCCAGCGCGTACTTGGGTGGCGCTGCGATGGCCGTAGCGGGCAGGACGACGGCGAGAGCAGCGGTGACGGTAACGAGTCGTAGAGCGCGTTTCATGATGTCTCTCCTTGCCGTTACAGCGGAGCCTGAAGGTAGCTCACAGTGTGAGCGCTTGCTGGCCCCGCCGAACGCTGAAGTGAGTATGCTGGGCAGCGGTGCTGTGTGCCAGCCAAGGTCTTCAATGATGCTGATTGACGGTTTCTATTAAAACGGTCGTATGTCTTCAGGGTGTTGAAAATAAAGCCTTACTTTGTAGCGGCTCGGCTTAAATCAAGGTTCAGCATGAAGTTGGTCATATCGACATGACGGGACTGCAGGCGCAGGCGAGCCTTGCTCAAGGCCTCAGTGCTGTCACTGGCGATATGCGCATTGATGATGTCGTCTCCTGGCTTGGCCATCGCGTCGCGCATGGACAGGGGTTCGCTGTTGAGCGCCCTGGCGAGATCGGTGGCGCGAGCATCAGCCTGGGCGGTCAGGGGAAGAGCGGCGATGGCAGCAAGGGGCAGCAGGAACTTGAATTTCATGGTGACACCTCATCAGTAGGAATCCATGGAACGCCATGTTGACGTTTGATCCTCTGTCGGGGCCGCCTTCAGGTTCCTTACAACCTCAGGACTTTCTTTCGATGTCCACGTCGTCTGCTTGAGTGAAATCACCAAGGGCCATCATGTGTCCAAGCTTGCCAGCCTTGGTCGACAGGTAGTGCTCATTGTGGGGATTCAGCCCGGTGGTCAGGGCTACGCGCTCCACCACCTGCACCCCGGCCTGGGTCAGGGCATCGACCTTTCTGGGATTGTTGGTCATCAGCTTGAGGCCTTGCACGCCAAGGTGATCGAGCATGGGGACGCACAGGTCATAGCGTCGCAGGTCGGCGGCGAATCCCAGCCGCTCGTTGGCCTCCACCGTGTCGGCGCCCTGATCCTGCAGATGGTAAGCGCGGATCTTGTTGAGCAGACCAATGCCGCGACCTTCCTGGCGCAGGTAGAGGATCACCCCGCGCCCCTCTTGAGCGATACGCTTGAGCGCCTCTTGCAGCTGATAGCCACAGTCGCAGCGCATCGAGAACAAGGCGTCTCCCGTCAGGCATTCAGAATGCACGCGACCAAGCACCGGGGCGCCATCGTCGATATCGCCTAATGTCAGGGCGATATGATCCTTGCCGGTGGCTTCGTCTTCGAAGCCATGCATGGTGAACGTCGCCCAGGGAGTGGGTAGGCGGGAGGCGGCGATGAAGCGGATCGTCACGAGGTACCTCGAAGTCAAGACAACGGTCGGGCCGTCAAGGGGGCGTTTAGTCTATCAGGAACTCGCGCTGGGCTCACGGGAAGCACTCGGGTAAGCCACGACACACGGTCGCAGGGGCCTCTCGTCAGCCAGTCATTGCGGTACAATGCGGGCAAATCTCCTGTTGGATGATGCCTGCATGGAACTGAAGAACGATCGATTTTTGCGCGCTCTGGCACGGCAGCCAGTGGACCGGACACCGGTATGGATGATGCGCCAGGCGGGGCGCTACCTGCCCGAGTACAAGCGGGTGCGTGGCGAGGCCGGGAGCTTCATGGACCTGTGCCGCGATACCGATCGTGCCTGTGAGGTGACGCTGCAGCCGTTGGAACGCTTTCCGTTGGATGCCGCCATCCTGTTTTCGGACATTCTGACGATCCCCGACGCCATGGGCCTTGGGCTGTACTTCGAGACTGGAGAAGGTCCGAAGTTCCGCAAGCCGGTGAGAACCGCCGCTGACGTGGCTGCGCTGCAGGCGCCGGATGCCGAGCGAGATCTCGACTATGTGATGCGCGCGGTCTCCACCATTCGGCGTGAGCTCAATGGTCGGGTGCCGCTGATCGGGTTCTCCGGGAGTCCCTGGACGCTGGCGACCTACATGGTCGAGGGAGCCTCCAGCAAGGACTTCCGTCACGTCAAAAGCATGCTCTACGCCACCCCCGACGTCATGCATCAATTGCTGGATACGCTGGCGGATGCCGTGACGGACTACCTCAATGCGCAGATTCGTGCCGGTGCACAGGCGGTACAGATCTTCGATACCTGGGGAGGGACGCTGTCGACGCCGGCCTATCGCGAGTTCTCGCTCAAGTACATGGAGCAGATCGTGGCGGGACTGGAGCGGGAGCATGACGGTCGCCGGGTGCCGGTGATCCTGTTTACCAAGAATGGCGGGCAGTGGCTCGAGGACCTGGCGGACACCGGGGCGGATGCGCTGGGATTGGATTGGACCACAGAGCTTTCCAATGCGCGCGGCAGGGTCGGCCGGAAGGTGGCCTTGCAGGGCAACATGGACCCGAACGTGTTGTTTGGCACTCCCCAGGCGATTCGTGCCGAAGTCGGCCGTATTCTCGATAGCTACGGCGAAGGGCCTGGTCACATCTTCAACCTGGGCCACGGGATCAACCAGTTTACCGACCCGAGCAACGTGACTGCCTTCATGGACGCGCTGCATGAATTGAGCCCGGCCTACCATGCCAACATCGCGACAGGCTGACGCTAGTGGCGCCACCCGCCAGCGCCCGCGTCATTCAGGCGGGTGGTGGGGGATGGCGTTGTTGCTAGCGGCGGTCATCGCCTGGGGCAGTTTGATGCCGGCCAGCGAGTTGCCCGAAGACCTGCCATGGGACAAGGCCAACCACCTGCTGGCGTATGCCGGATTGGCGGCGTTGGTGGCGCTGGCCTGTGACAGGGCGTGGCTATCGGTGGGGCTGGCCGTCGGCTACGGGGTGCTGATCGAGCTTGCGCAGATCCCGGTGCCTGGCCGCCTGGGGGGAGACCTTTGGGATATGCTGGCCAACACGCTAGGTGCGCTGCTGGGCGTACTGCTCGTCTGTCAGTGCCGACGGCTATGGCGGCGACGGTTATGGCGAGGACGCTGACAGCCGCTTTGGCGGCGCGCTAGAGGCTTGGCTCCTGGCGTCGTCCGGCGGGCTCTTCCTGCTGGGCACGATGGAAATCCAGCCCCGGCTCGCGTTGCTTGCGTTGGGCGAGGGGCTCGGCCTCGCGGGTCACCCGCGCGCTGCCGACGACGGCGTCGTCGTCCTCGATGGAGCGTGCCTGCGATGTCCAGGCCTTGTCGCCATCGTGTACCGCCGGACGCCGGTCATAGGAGCGCGTCACTACGGCGCCTGGCGCAAAGCCGGGGCGCTGGGCACTCAGGTGGTGGGGCAGTAACCACAGCTCCGCCAGCAGACGCAAAGCCAGCATCGTCAGCAGGGTGACCCCCGCGCCCACGGCCAGAGGTGGCCAGCTGTCACTCCAGCTCGACATGGTGACCCATGGAGAGCGTGGTATCAGCCACCACAGGCCGGCAGCAAGAACACCGAGTTGGGCCAGAAGGTGGCAACAAAGCAGGGTGCGCCGGGCCAGGGGGGCGCGGGGTAGCAGGAACTGGCGCATGGTCTGGGTCCTCCAGCAGGTAGCCCGTTTTGGACTATCCACAGATATGAATCTTTGCTCGGCGGTGGAGAGTGTGTGCTCACTTGGCTCGCCGGTGGGCCAAGTCGCTGCATCCTACCCCAAATAGTGTCCTTGTGGTCAGTGTCCGAGATGGGCGACGCAGGTGTCGCCGAAAACCATCAGTTGACGCATCTGAGGTCCGTTGCCATGGTGATTCTGTACCGGTCATTGTGCCGGAGTGACAGAGCTCAGGGAGGCGAGGACTGATCATGACGACCTATATCGTGGTAGCCGATGCGTCACGGGCGCGGATTTTCACCCGTGAAGGGCGCCGGTTTGAAGAGCTGGAGAGTCTTGTGCATGCCGAAGGCCGGCTGCATGAGGGGGATCTAGTGACCGACAAGGGCGGCGATGTTCATGAGTCCAGTGCAACGTCATCTCGCCAAGCGGGTAGCGAGGACGTCGCAACGCATCACCACGAAGTACTGTTCGCACGAGAAGTGGCCGATCGGTTGTACAAGGCCCGAGTGGATAACAGCATGGAGAAGCTGATCATGGTGGCGCCCCCCCGCTTCCTTGGTCATCTGCGCGATAAGCTCGATGCTCCGACTGCCAAGTTGGTCATACACACGCTGTCCAAGGACCTGACCAAGGCAGACAGTGCGCGTATCAGCGATGCGGTGGATGATCTGCGCTGAAATAGGCCCCACGTCGAGCCGTGCCTGTTGCACCGCCGCGACGTGGGGCGCCGTCACGGTATCTGGGGCAGATCGATCTGGTCGCTGCGCTGGATGCCCTCTGTCATGTGGCGGCACTGTCTAAGGAATTCCCGCATGCCGGCCGTGAGGTACTTGTGCCGGTGCCAGATAAAGGTGAACTGACGACTGAGATCCAGCTCCGGTGTGGGCAACGGGGTCAGGCTGCCACGCCGAAAGGCGTCGCGTAGCGCCAGTCGTGAGACGCAACCGATCCCCAGGCCCGACTCCACCGCACGTTTGATCCCCTCGGTATGCTCCAGCTCCAGCAGGATGGTAAAGCGTCCACGACGATGACGTGCCGCCTGCTCCAGGGTCAGGCGCGTTCCTGACCCTTCCTCTCGCATGATCCAGGGCTCTCTCAGCAGACGGTCCAGTTCCACTGGCCCCGTGTTGGCGAGGGGGTGGCGGGGCGAGCAGAACACCACCAGATCATCCTCGACCCAGGGCTGGGTGATAACGTCATCTTCTTCACATTGCCCTTCGATCAGGCCGAGGTCGAGCTGGTGGTGGCGCACCGCATCAATGATGGATCGGGTATTACGTACCTGCAGGCGGACGCGACTGCCGGGATGTCGCTGCATGAAGTCGCTGATCAGCAGGGTCGCCAGATAGTTGCCGATGGTCAGGGTGGCGCCCACATCCAGAGTACCGATGCCCTGCTGTCCCCGTAGCAGTTCTTCCACTTCTTCGGCGCGGTCGAGCAAGGCCACCGCCTTGGGCAGCAGTTGGAAGCCCAGGGCATTGAGCTTTAACCGTTTGCCGATGCGATCCAGCAATTGGCAGTCGAATTGTCGCTCAAGCTCTGCCAAGGCGGTACTTGCCGCGGACTGGGACAGGGACAGGGCGCGGGCTGCCTGAGACACGCTTTCGTGCTGGGCGACGGCCACGAAGACCTCCAGCTGGCGAAGGGTGTAGCGCATGGTTGAGGCTCCTTGAGGGGGGATCAGGCACCCGCCGCGGATAGCAAAATTTCCCGATGAGGACTGCCTATATCAAACAAATAGATAAGACATATCCATACAATTCATTTAACAGATAATATGGCCGGTCTTAGAATTATCCGCAAGATTAAATATCAAGGCTTATTCTTTAAACGTATAAGCCCACGCTTTTAAGGAGTTGGCATGAGCAAGTTTGCCCTGGAAGAGGTGCTGAGCGTTCACCATTGGAACGATTCCCTGTTCACCTTCCGCACCACTCGTGAGCGCAGCCTGCGCTTCAAGAACGGCCAGTTCGTGATGATCGGGCTCGAGGTCAATGGCAAGCCACTGATGCGTGCCTACTCCGTGGCAAGTCCCAATTATGAAGACCACCTTGAGTTCTTCAGCATCAAGGTGCCGGATGGTCCGCTGACGTCACGTCTGCAGCACCTGCAGGTGGGCGACCAGATCATGGTCAGCCGCAAGCCTACCGGTACCCTGGTATGCGACGATCTGCTGCCTGGGCGTAACCTTTACATGCTCTCCACCGGCACCGGCCTGGCGCCGTTCTTGAGCCTGATTCAGGACCCCGAGGTGTACGAGCGCTTCGAGAAGGTGGTGCTGGTGCACGGTGTGCGTCACGTGAATGAGCTGGCTTACGCCGACTTCATCACCAAGGAGCTGCCGGCTCACGAGTACCTGGGCGAGGAGATCAGCGAGAAGCTGGTCTACTACCCCACCGTGACCCGTGAAGACTTCCACACCATGGGCCGCCTGACCGATCACATCCGCACTGGCAAGCTGACCGACGACAAGGGCCTGCCGCCCATCGATCCCAAGCAGGACCGGGCCATGATCTGCGGCAGCCCGGCCATGCTGGATGACACCAGCGCATTGCTCGACGAGCTCGGCTTCAATATTTCCCCGCGCATGGGCGAGCCCGGCGACTACGTCATCGAGCGTGCCTTCGTGGAGAAGTAAGGCACCTCGACAGGACGCCGTAAACGACGACGCCGATGGCCACTTGCCATCGGCGTCGTCGTTGGAGCTGGCGGATTGAATTGCCTGGACTGGCCGGTGTGGCAGTGGTCACTCGCCGAGCGCCTCGGCGATCTCGCGTTCGCCGTCCAGCAGCACCGTCTCGTGGTTACGAATCTTTCTCTGCCCCAATAGATGGACCAGGGCGTGGGCCACGTTGGCTCGGGATATCTGGTTGTTGCCCCCGGTCTCGTCCAGTGACGTGGCCACCCGGCCGGTGGCGTCGTCGTCGGTGAGCCGGCCTGGCTTGACGATGACATGGTCCACCTTGCTGCTGCGCAGATAAGCATCGGCGGCGAACTTGGCGGCCATGTAGGGCCTGAGCTTCTCCGGCGCTTGCAGCGGCTGCTCGGCTCGCATGGCGCTGACCATCAGCATGCGGTCCAGCCCCAGGCGGCTGGCCTCGTCCGCCACCCGTGTAGCGGCGTAGAGGTCGATCAACAGTGTCTTGTCGGGCCCGGTGTTCGGACCGGAGCCGGCGGTGAACAGCACCTGATCGCAACCATCGAAGGCGGCGGCGAAGTCGTCCTCCAGGTCGGCGACGACCGTCTCGATCCCCTGTTGCTCGAACCAGTCGCGCTGCTCGGCGCGGCGGACCATGGCGCGAATCGGATGTCCCTGACGGTGAGCGATGGCGCAGAGCTGGCGGCCGATCTGGCCGTTGGCACCTATCACGAGTGTGGTCATGTCGTCCTCCTTGTCGATACCTGGGAATGACCATGGCGTCGATGGGGAAGACTTTCAATGGGGAGCGAATCGATGGCGACGCCGCCTGCAGGCCGTTACCCTGTGCGTCTTCCCCTTACCCACCCGCTCAGGAGCAGCGATGAATCCTCAGGACTTGGAACGCCTGGTTACCTTGCCGATGCCTTTCGGCAAGCATCAGGGCACCTTGATCGCCGATCTGCCCGGGCCCTACCTGGCGTGGTTTGCTCGGGTCGGGTTTCCCCCCGGAGAGATTGGACGTCTGCTGGCGTTGATGCACGAGATCGACCACAACGGCCTGAGCGACCTGCTGGAGCCGTTGCGACGCCGGGGGTAAGCGGCAGCGAGCGGTATCGGGAAGGAGCCCCCAGGAAGCCGTCGCAATGACGGCGTCCGTGCCGGTCTAGTCAGACCGCGTCCTTGTCGGTCTCGCCTGTACGAATGCGGATGACCTGCTCCAGGGGGAGTGGCGTAAAGAAAGCTGCCATCGCCCTTTGGCGACCACCCGCACCCTTCAAGGTTCGCTTAGACCGCGTCCTTGTCGGTCTCGCCCGTACGAATACGGATGATCTGCTCCAGGGGAGTGGCGTAAAGAAAGCTGCCATCGCCCTTTGGCGACCACCCGCCACCCTTCAAGGTTCGCTTAGACGGCGTCCTTGTCGGTCTCGCCCGTACGAATACGGATGACCGGCTCCAGGGGAGTGGCGTAAAGAAAGCTGCCATCGCCGGTCAGACCGCGTCCTTGTCGGTTTCTCCGGTGCGAATGCGGATGACCTGCTCGAGGGGGGTAACGAAGATCTTGCCATCGCCAATCTTGCCGGTGTTGGCGACCTGCACGATGGCTTCGATGACCTGTTCCGTCATGCTGTCATCCACCGCGACTTCGAGCTTCACCTTGGGCAGAAAATCCACCACATACTCCGCGCCTCGATACAGTTCGGTGTGGCCCTTCTGTCGTCCAAAGCCTTTGACCTCTGTCACAGTAATGCCCTGAACGCCGATCTCGGAGAGCGACTCGCGCACGTCGTCGAGCTTGAAAGGCTTGATAATCGCGGTCACCAGTTTCATGGCGGTTTCCTCATCCTGTCCGTGTAGGGGCGGCGTGCGGCATGTCCGTCGCTAACCCGTGGGCGGCGCGCCGTTGCGCCTGACCTGACTAGTGTGACAAAGCATACCCCTGGCAACCAGCAATAAAAAAGGCCCCCGAAGGGGCCAGGTGGAGCACGCCAGCTCACTGGAGTCGCGGGTAAGCTCAGGCTTACTTCTTGGCGACGTTAAACTCGGGGTAGGCTTCGAGGCCGCATTCGGCAAGGTCGACGCCTTCGTATTCTTCTTCTTCGCTGACACGGACACCCATGATCGCCTTGATGATCAGCCAGACGACCAGGCTGGCGGTGAAGACCCAGGCGAAGATGCCGGCAATACCGAGCAGCTGGGCACCGAAAGTGGCGTCGGCGTTGTTCAGCGGTACCGCCAGGACGCCCCAGATACCTGCAACACCGTGGGCAGAGATGGCACCGACCGGATCATCAAGACGCAGCTTGTCGAGCACCACGATAGCGACCACCACCAGGATGCCGCCTACTGCGCCGATCAGGGTGGCGCCCAGGGCGCTGGAGGACAGCGGGTCGGCAGTGATGGAGACCAGGCCGGCGATGGCACCGTTCAATGCCATGGTGAGGTCTGCCTTGCGGAACCAGATCTTGGCCAGGATCAGTGCTGCAATGACGCCACCCGCGGCAGCCGCATTGGTGTTGACCAGTACCTGGGCCATGTTGTTGGCAGAAGCGATGTCGGAAACCTTGAGCTCGGAGCCGCCGTTGAAGCCGAACCAGCCCAGCCAGAGGACGAAGGTACCCAGTGTGGCCAGCGGCATGTTGGCGCCAGGAATCGCGTAGATCGCGCCGTTCTTGCCGTACTTGCCCTTACGCGGGCCGAGGACCAGCACACCCGCCAGGGCGGCAGCGGCACCCGCCATGTGAACAATGCCGGAGCCTGCATAATCGGAGAAGCCTGCTTCAGACAACCAGCCGCCGCCCCAGGTCCAGTAGCCAGACACTGGATAGATGAAGGCCGTCATGACCACAGCGAAGGCCAGGAAGGCCCACAGCTTCATGCGCTCGGCAACGGCACCGGAGACGATGGACATGGCGGTGGCCACGAACACGACCTGGAAGAAGAAGTCAGCGCGAGCAGAGTAGTAGGGGGCATCTTCGCCACCGGCCAGCACGGCATCGACGCTGTTCTCAGTGCCGATCAGAAAGCCCAGATTGGGAATGATGCCGCCACCGTCGGACGAATACATCAGGTAGTAACCCACCAGCAGATACATGGTGCAGGCCACGGCGAACAGCACGATATTCTTGGTCAGAATTTCGGCGGTATTCTTGGCCCGGACCAGCCCGGCCTCGAGCATGGCGAAACCGGCTGCCATCCACATGACCAGGGCGCCGCAGATGAGGAAGTAGAAGGTGTCCAGCGCGTAGCTGAGTTCACTGATATCAACCATGAGAGTGTCTCGCTATTTATTATCGGGAGTCAGGGCAGGGGCGGACATCAGACCGCGTCCGAACCGCGTTCGCCGGTGCGAATGCGGATGACATCTTCCAGCGGCGTGACGAAAACCTTGCCGTCACCGATCTTGCCGCTGTTGGCCGCGTTGCAGATCGCTTCCAGCACGCTGTCCAGGCGAGCTTCGTCGACGGCCACCTCGACCTTGACCTTGGGCAGAAAGTCCACGACATATTCCGCGCCGCGGTAGAGCTCTGTGTGGCCCTTCTGACGGCCAAATCCCTTGACCTCTGTCACGGTGATGCCCTGGACGCCGTTGTCGGCCAGCGCTTCACGAACGTCGTCCAGCTTGAAAGGCTTGATGATGGCGGTGATCAGTTTCATGGCATGGCTCCCTACGTGCATGGGTGGCGGCTTGTTTCCGCTCGGTGCATGGATACGTTGTCATAGCGGGAAATGTGCCACTTTATTCCTAATATCTTTTATTACATGAACTTGGAGTTAATTGAGGGCGTGTTGGATATGCGGGAGGCTGCATAGCGGGGGTAAATTGCGGCACTGCATCAATGACGATGCACTACTTTGGTGCTTGGCGCTGAGGCGCGTGCGCCATCAGTGAGCGCGCGACGTTCCGTCATGACGGCGGGAAGGACCGTCGTCGTTAGCCCACCTGGCCCGCCAGCGTTGTAGCCAACGTAGGCAGCCAAGAGACATGCGTTGGGCGTCAGGCTTGCGTATGCTGTCGGCAATAGAGTCGCCGTTTTGATGCACAAGGAGAGCCCCATGATCAGTCAGGATCGCATCAGCCGTTTAGCCCAGCAGATTGGAGAGCGTCTGCAGGGCGCTTCTCAGGCCCCGGAAGACATCCAGAAGGGCGTGCAACAGGTAGTGCGTGGCGCCTTCGACCGCCTGGAGCTGGTCTCGCGTGAAGATTTCGACATCCTGATGGATGTACTGCAGCGTACCCGCTCACGCGTCGAGGCCCTCGAGAAACAGGTCGCAGCCCTGGAGAGCCTGGTCGATGAGCGCGCAGCGGCGGGTCAGACAGGTGCCGATGCAACGCCCGCGGTCAGCGAGGAGGCTGCCGAAATCCCCGTACCCCCTGCGACCCAAGGACAGGACGGTGCGGCCAAGGGCGGTGAAACGCCATCGGCGTGATCTCTACCAGAGCACTTGGCTAATGTAGCGGGCCGGCATAGGGATATGCCGGCCCGGCTGTTTCTGGCGTGTGCAGGCGGCGAGGGGTCGATGATCGTGGTCTACTGACAGCCATAACGTCAGCCGTCAGGCAGGGAGCCCATGACGCTTGCCATCATCACGACCCGTGCCGGGGTGGGGCTGGATGCTCCAGAAGTTCAGGTCGAGGCGCACCTGGCCAACGGCTTACCCGGAATGACCTTGGTGGGACTGCCGGAAACCGCCGTCAGAGAGAGTCGCGAGCGGGTGCGCAGTGCCTTTGCGACCTGTGGTCTCGACTACCCCTTGCGTCGTATCACCCTGAATCTTGCCCCTGCCGATCTGCCCAAGGAAGGGGGACGCTTCGACCTGCCTATTGCGCTGGGACTGCTGGTGGCATCGGGGCAGTTGCCTGCGGCGGCGCTGGACGGCATCGAGTGTGCCGGAGAGCTGGCGCTGGATGGGCGGCTTCGTCCTGTCGCCGGCATGCTTCCCTTTGCCATGGCCACCCTTCGGGCTGGGCGGCGATTGATCCTGCCTGCCGCCAATGCCCAGGAGGCTGCGCTGGTCAGCGGCCTTGAGGTGCTTCCCGCCGACCATCTGTTGGATGTCATCGCCCACTTGAGTGGACGGGTGCCGCTACAGACGTGTACTGCGGCAGCATCGTCGATGCCGGTCGAGGCAGCCTTGGATCTCTGTGATGTGCGCGGACAGTATCAAGCGCGTCGCGCCCTGGAGGTAGCGGCGGCTGGCGGTCACAACCTGCTGTTCGCCGGTCCGCCAGGTACCGGCAAGACATTGCTGGCCAGTCGCCTGCCCGGCATCCTGCCTCCCCTTGAAGATCATGAGGCCCTGGAAGTGGCGGCCATTCGCTCCGTCTGTGCGCTGCCATTGTCAGAAGGCTTTGGCTGTCGTCCCTTTCGCTCTCCCCACCACACTGCCAGCGCGGTGTCCCTGGTGGGAGGCGGGTCGAGGCCGCGTCCCGGCGAGATTTCCCTGGCCCACTGCGGCGTGCTGTTTCTCGATGAATTGCCTGAGTTCAGCCGGCAGGTGCTGGAAGTGCTCAGGGAGCCACTGGAGAACGGTTGTGTTATTCTCACACAAAATCAGCGAGAGATTGTGAGATGCCGAAAGCCATCGCGTATATACGTTACTCGTCAGCTATTCAAGCTGACGGGGACAGCGTAGAGAGACAAAAAGCCCCGCTGGAAGCGTTTGAAGAGCGTTTCAACGTAAAAATAAGCGAAATCATTAGTGATGAAGGGGTTTCATCGTTCAGGGGCGACAACATCAAGAGAGGAAAGTTCAGTCAGATTTTAGAAAAAATCGAAAGCGGAGAAATCAGTGAAGGTGACTATATCGTCATCGAATCTATTGACAGAATCAGCAGACAGATTCTATCTAAAACAGCTACGACATTATATCAAATATTAGAGAAAGGAGTCTATATATATACGACTTCTGACGATAGACTCTATCGTACTAAAGACGAAGAAAAAGATTTAGAGAACTATTTGATGATAGGTCTCATTGCGAAGCGTGCGAATGAAGAGAGTGCGACGAAATCGAAACGCAGAAAATCTGCGTGGTTGAAAGCGAAGAGAGAAGCAGAAGAAGGAAAATCATTTCATACAGCCCTGCCGTATGGACTAGAAAAAGACGAAAATGGTGAAGTAGTAATTCACGAAGAGAGAGCGAAAGAGATTCGCTTTATTTTTGAGAATCTGAAAGTCGAAGGGATAACAGCGACAATCAGAAAAGTGAATGAGTGGTCAGAGCGAAAATGGACAAATCGTCACATTCATTTGATGTTTTTGAATAAGTACCCAACCGGCGCTTTGATGAGTCAAAGAAGAGAGGGAGGGAAGAAAGTTTTTGAGAAATATATTGAAAATTATTTTCCGAAAATCGTAGATGAGAAAGACTTTTCAGACGCGCAAAATGCGATGAAAAAGAGGGGAGTTCGTAAGGAATACGGAAACCAATCCAAAGGGTTTCTCAACATATTCCGGCACTGTATAAAGTGTGGAAAATGCGGGGGAACAATGATTTTTATGATAAACAAAAATCAAAGAAAGCAAAAGTTTTGCTACCTCAATTGTGTGAAACGCAAAGAATACAAAAAGGCTTGTGGAGAGCAATTCATACGCTATGAATACGTGCTTGCGTTGTTTCTTGAGAGAGTTAGAAATGTTTTTGAGTTTCAAAATAGACTCAATGAAGAGATGAAAAGTGTTGAATATGAAGTCGATTCATTTGAGTCAATACTAAGTGAGAGCGAGAAAACGCTTCTTGAATTAGTAACAGAAAAAGAAGACAGCGAGCAAAAAACAAAACTTAGAGAGAAAGAGAGAGAGCTTGCGCGTGCGAAATCTATTCTCGAAAATATAGAAAAGAGCCTCGATAGTCTAGAGGGTGTTTATCCACAAATATTGATGAGAAAGCTTCAAGATTCTGAAAGTGAAGTTGAGAGATTAGAGAAAGAAATTGACTCGATAAATCAAGGGAGAAAAGAGAAGATAGGCGTTGCTAGTTTTCTCGAATTCTCTAATTTACTATATACAGAAGCGGGAAGAAGAAGAATCAATGAAGCGCTAAAAAGCAACGATGTTGTTTTTGAAGTAGAGTTCGAAAAGAGAAACAAAAAAGTGACTTTTAGAGATAAAAGCGGAGAAGAAGATGAGGGGTATTTTTTGAGAGGGAGCAGTGATTTTGACTTACTTGATGAGTTTAAGCTCCGCAATATTTCTTGCTACGCTTAGCGTTTCGCGTGTAGCTCAACGAGTATGTTTGCGTAAAAATCGAGAACAAAATCGCGCTGTGCTTTGCTGTTTTTTGCTAAGTTAGGGTTGGCAAATGTGAAAGGTTTTGCTTTCCACATCTCAACCAATTCGTTGAAGTATTTTTCAAAAAGAACCGGGATATTTTGCGGGTCTTTTGCTGTTTTTCCCATTTTTTTGAGGTCAGAAATTAGAGCGATGATGCCATCGAGACCTTCTTCCTGCGCAGCTTTGAGAAGGTTTCCACGTTGCTTGTGTGCGATGATTAGTTGCCAATCTTCGTCAGTAAGATTGACTAGCAAATCAGCGGGGTCATCAGACTCGCTCGCGTCGATTTCATCTTGCTTCTCTTCTTCTAATTCTTCAAATCCAATGAGGTTTTTAAAGCCGGGCGACCAGCTAAGCTGAGAGCGCCCTTTAGTCCCCCTCATATAGTCTATAAAGATAAAAACATCGCGCATATTGTCTGCGCTATCTGCTAAAACTTCGAAAGGAGTTCGAGAGCTAGAAGTGCCTTTTTTCTTTGATTGTTTTGCGATTTCGCCGTCTGCGCCCCACGCATACTCTTTGCCTTGTTTCGTTAAATAGTCAGATTCTGTAGCAAAAGGAATCACGTCAACACCGTATTTACAAAATGCGCGATATTGTTTCTCGTTGTCTTTGTCGAGAAGACCGATTTTGTGAAGAGCATTCCCCCAATTTTTGAGAAAGAAATTGCGGAAAAGGTATTCAGTTTGGTCGTTGTTTTTGTTGTTTTTGACTGTCATCAAAATATGCCTGTGTACGTGCGGGCCATTATTTCCAAACGTGATTTCTGTGCCAATAATTTCCCCTACGAACCCAATTTCTTTTTTGAAATCTTGCCACTTTCTGCCTGATTTCAAATCTCTAGTTGCGAGAATGAAATCTTCAAAAAGAGAAACGGTGGTATCATCTCTTGAGTGAGGGGTAGTGAGCGTGAGCATCACGACTTTTAGGTCAGAACGTAAAAGGTCAGGCGTTGGCATATGCTGTCTTCTTTTTTTCTTTGTGATTTTCCCCTCGTCAAAAAGCTGGTCTTCATAAGCTCTACGCTGATACTCTTGCTCAGAAAGAGCAATCGCTTCAGTGCGTAAATCGGGGTTGTAAGACCACTGGAATGTCTTGATGACGCGCTCAGCGCGTCTTGCTTGAATCAAAGGGGCACAGACAGGACAAACCCATGCGCGAGCGCATACGATGAGGCCACCATAGTGAGTGGTGCCGTGCTCTTTCGAGCGAAGAACAGACACGTTGTCAGCGTGCTTGACGATGCGACACTTGCTGACTTTGTGCCAATTAGCGGGATAGGTTAGACCCTCTTTTTTGCCTTCTATGAAAGCGATTCTTGAGGCTAGGTTTTGGAGTCTGTATCTTTCTACTACTTGCTCTGTTTGTGTTAGTTGTTCTTTCATTTTCTTTACCTTTTAAATTAGAAATTGTTAAAAATACTGCTTTTTTTCTACGGGGAAGCGGATTCGGTGTTACTACCAAGAGAAGCTTAAAACCTTTTCCCTTTTCCGGCCCTTTTTAAGAGATTAACTGCTTGAAAAAGAGCAAAACCAGACAAAATGACAGCTAATGCTGTCAATGTGTTCAAGTGAAATGCTGTCTCGCCATTGATGCTTGTGAATACCATTTGAGAATCCTCCTTTTTTGTTTTCAAAGTATTCGCGCTACGCGCTTAGTCATTGATGTGAGAGAATGTTTCTGATTTGTTAATCAATAGACTTTCAATATATCACAAAGTTTCAATTTGTAAAGACATACAAAGTGTATACTTTTTATGTTAGAGTATGTTAATACTGTAGTTTCGCTGTTTCTATATAGTTAAATTATTTTTAAAAAGACAAAAAAAAGCCGGGGAAAGGGAACCCCGGCAAACAATGGTCAACTAACTAACACAAAACAACTAGCGCGAGAAGTCGAAAGAACTCTTCAACTTCTTTTTAACTTTCTTAAAGAGATAGCGACAGTCAGACTCTTCAATACCAAACATTTCTGAAAGTTTTGAAGGAGTCAAATCGTTAATATTATCGCTAACATATTGAGTCAAATCTTTTTTTTGTTCTTTGCTTAAGTCTTTGTATTTAATCATAATGAAATCCTTTTCATTTAGCTCCTTAATAATATTATATATTATTATTTTTATTTGTCAATAGTTTAATTGTCATTATTTGAATTATTAAAGTTATCAAAAAGACTCCCGCTTATGCCCCCCGCATCGCGGGTCCCGTCATTAGCGGGAGGTCTTTTTTGATTCTGTAAGTAATCAAAAGGCGGACTCGTAGTGATGTAGCGAGAAAAAGATTCACAATCTTTATATTCTAAAAGTGCTGAAAATATCAAAGCGTTTTTGAAGTTCTTATCAACAACAGTAGAATAGTAAGTCTGCCCGTTAACTGTCACATACTTTCTGTATTGCTTCGGTTTCTCATCTTTCATATATATATTACTGAGCTTATAACCCATTGTTCTTAGCTGTGAAGCTGAGAAATAGCTGTCGTATCTCAAACCATCTTGATATGCGAAGAAATAATAGTCACCGTTCTTATATGAATAAAAACTGAAGTCAAAGTTTTCGAGCGGGTGTCTACAAGCTTGTTGCTGTTCTTGTTGTCTTTCAAGAGCAGCAAATCTTGCTGCTTCTTTCATAGCTTCAACATCAATAGATGATGACTGCTCAGGTGCTGAAGTCTGCTCAGTCTGTTGAATAGGTTCTTGCCCTTCTTCGTTAGAACCGAAAAGCTTTGACATAGAGTCACTAGTGAGAAGATTAACAAAACCATACCCTACAATAATATAAAGCAATATCATTTTCTTTTGAAGGAAAGGACTCTTTGCGTCTTTCATTTGACCCTCTCCATTACCACCCAGAGTATATGACTGATAGAAAGGGAAAACGCTTTTCTCATATCTTCTGATAACTGATGCGTCTGCGTCTGTAGACTTTGCGGGGTCTTCTTTGTATAAGACTTGATAAGAGTTCGAAAAACCCAGCATTCGCAGCTTGCGAAGCTGTTTTATTTGCTCTGCTAAGTCCATTACATTCTTGTTGACTTTAGAAGCATTCTGAGTCATTAGAACAACGTCTGAAGACATATGCCTATGCATAGAGAACCAGTTCTCTATATCTCTATAAGTCTTGTCTGAGGGGCCGACTCGGGGGAGGACTTCGTGACACTCGTCAATAATATATAAGGGGCCAAGCGTTCCGCCCGGCACCTTCCAGTCCTGATATTTCGAAAAGTGTTCGAGTCGAGAAAATGGTTTGTTTTCAACGTCGCCATTTTGAAGAATGATGAGATATTGTGTGTCATAACCTTGACTTTGAATATAGTCAACGTTGAGTGGTAGGTTAGTAATAATATAGCGACGTTCGTCTCTCTTCTTTTCTTCTTTCTTTTTTTTAATTAGTGAAAGCAGTGAAGAGAAATTCTTTCGAGAGAATTTCTCTTCTCCAGATGATTTTTTGACGAGTGACGGGAGTGCGTGTTGCTTTGTTGCTTCAAAACTTTTGCCAGAACCCGGCTTTCCAAGTATTGCTGTAATCATTTAGAACTCCTTTTTTTTATTAGAATATAAAACGTCCAATCTGAATAATTTTTCTAACTGTGTAAGCTGTGACGATTATTTGAAAAGCTTCAACTAAACCGATAAGATTAAAAATCTGTAACATCTCGCGAGGAAGTTTTGCGAGAACTTCTTCGATGTTGATATCTGCGAGAATACCTGCGGGTATCATATTAAGTAGATAAAATATCAAGTCCATCCCTTCCAGAGTCAAGATATAAAATATATCGTATAGAGTAGATGAGCCAATAAAGAACTCTATCAGAAAATAGAAGCCCGATGCGGTAAGTAGAAAAACTATGATAATAAGTGGAAATAACATTTTTTAAACTCCTTTTAATCGTCAAAAACTATTCTATATGCTGCTAAGCAAGCAAGTATGAGAATAAGTGTTCTAATATAACCCCATATCCAACAAGGTATCTCGGGCTTAGCGTCAATCCCGAGAGACTCTAAAAGGGGGTGGTGCGGTTGAGGACAAGATTCAGAGCCTACTTGTGGAAACTTGAATGAAGAGAGAAACTTCCCGAGGTCTGTTTCTTTTAGTTTTTCAAATCCTTCTCCAAGACCATCTGAAATACCTCCACGGATTCCATCTTTGTCGAGTTCGTTTTCTGTTTCAGTACAGATAGAGCGTCCGAGCATTTCGAAACACTCAGGTTCTTCGCCGTCGCCTTCGCCGTCGCCTTCACCATCTACACCACCATTGTTGTCAGGGTCAGTAGGGTCGTTAGGGTTTCCACTTAAGTCATCGTCAGTGCCGTCATCAGTGCCATCGCCGTCACCAGTGCCGTCTCCATCGCCTTCACCGGGGTCAGTAGGGTCAGTAGGGTCAGTGTCGCCGTCTCCATCACCAGTGCCGTCGCCTTCATCAGGGTTTGTGTCAACTTCACCACCGGGTTGACAGGGTTCACCGTCTATATAGCAGTCGTCAGAACCGTCATCAGGCTCATCGGGGTCAGTCGTGTCGTCATTTATAGAGTCGTAATATTGATAGTAATCATCGATAATTTCATCGAATGAAGAAGGTAAATGTCTAGTGTCAAAGTCTTGACAGTAAGCATATAAACCATTAGCACCAGAGCCATACGTGTCAGTATCTCTCATAGAGCCATCAGGTTTATATCTAGCGAAATAGCCATAGGCATCCATCACATATTTATATACATAGCCTTCAAAATACTGACCATACTTATTAGGGCCAACAAAGTATTCATCACAACCAATGTGGTATTTTAAGCCTTTGTTTGACTGCGGGTATTCACTGCGTGGCATATTAGGGGGACGTGTGAGACGAAGAACTGGAAGTTTTGTGAAACCTTCACCCGAGTTTAAAACGTCTGAATAGTCAACAAGAGCGATGATTTCTCTGTCACCATTTTCATTGACTTGAGTTTCATAGCATCTAGTGAATCTGTCGTCATAGCTTTCAAACGTTATGTTTGAGCAAGAGAAACGAGGGTCAGCAGGTTCTTCGCTGTCACCGTCTTCGTCGGTGCCATCTTCATTACCGTCCGGGTCGCCGTCAGAACCGTCGTTCGGGTCTTCACCGTCGCCGGGGTCAGGGTCAGTTGTGTTGTCGTCATCGCCTTCGTCGCTGTCGCCTAAGTCGTCGTCGGGGTCTTCTTCTGCGCAGAGTTCGTCACCGCACGCCTTCCCCATAACGCGGAACTGCATTTCATAATTACCTGATGCGTCTTGAAGCCAGAACGCTGAAACGGGTTTATAATAGCACCCTGTGCTCGTGAATGCCGGGGGCTTGATTTTTTCGTCTATTTGCTTGCGTATATATTCATCTGTTTGATAGTCTTCTTCTGTGTAATAATCAATAAATAGTGGAACACTGTTGCGAGAGCGACACTGTTCGTGAGTGATTTCAGTTTCAGCATCGTCAGATTCTTGAGCGTGAGCGTTAAAGCTGAGAAGTAGTGTTGTTATAAGTATAGTTAGTGTTTTCATATCACGATGTTATTCCTCTTATAAAAGCAGAACCAGAAAGCGCTCCGACAATGAAAAAGCCTGCGTATATAACGCCATCCAGTGTTTCTAAGAGTTGAAGTGCTGTTTCTTGTTCCATTTGTTAATGTCCTATATTAAGTTAAAAAAAAGGGCGGGCAATGCCCGCCCTGTCGGTGTTTACTTACTGCCTTTAATCATATTTTTAGCAATATAAACTACAGCAATAGTAGCAACAACAGCAAGTACAGCAGGACCCGCGTCAGCAACAACCACTTGTACTTCTTGGATGTGCTCAACTACTTTTGCGCCTAGTTCAGATGCTCCAGATGTATTCTCTTCCATAAGTCACCTTCCTTATTTTAAGCAACGACAGACCGGCTCTGACAACCTGCCACACCCCCGTGGTGTGGACTAAAAACGGGCAACGCCGTTAATAAGTTTGCGCCCGATAGCTATGCCGTAACCTAAAAAATAGGGGGTAACAACAGCAAAGAAGCCAAGCAACATTGCGCTTTTAGCAACCTCGGGCGACATCCTTTATTCTCCTTGTGAGAGATTAAGTGAGCCAAGAGTAAGACGGCCCTGTCTGTTTACGTAGACAGAAGCTTCAAAGTCTAACTCGTACTTACCGGGCTTATATTCTTTATCGAATATGCCTTCAGCCTTGGTTGGATATAAATCTTTGCCATTGTGTAGCCAGTATGTACCAACTACAAAAGTGCGGTCATTTTTTGAAATTGTTTTCGTTTCTTGTACTTCAATAATCATAGGCGTCTCCTTTATTAGTTTATGCCGTTTTGAATCACTTCATTGAAATCGTCGTCGGGGTCAATAAATGAGAAGAACTCTGATATTTCTTCGTCAGTTATAATTGCGCCACAAAGTTTACATTCGCTATCTTCTTCATATGCTAAACAGTTGTGTTCTATATCCATATTAAAACCCTCTCTTGTTGTTGTTTCAATATATAATATTATAATATTAATATATTAGTCTTGTCAAATAAATAGAGCAAATTAAATTGCCTATATAGAATATGTAGAAGTGCTGATATATGTGCTATTTTCATAAAATCGCGTTGCTCTTTTATGAAAAAAGTTCCCGCGCGATTGTTCGCGCACGGGAACTAACACCCTATATGATATGTCTATATGTTAATATATAAAGAGACGACTGCGTGTCGCTTAAGGCGCGGTTATGCGTTGTACCAACGCCGCGCTCTCCGAGGGCCCTGCCGGGGGCTTATATGTGGATATATAAAGAGTATACGATGTATAAACATAACAATATGAGGATATGATTATGAAAGTATTTGCGAGACTTGAAGTCAAAACGTTCAGCAGAAAAAAAGGTCATTCAGCAGTGAAAGCGTCAGCATATCGAACTGGCGATGTGCTGTATTGTGAGCGAACGAATGAGAACTATGACTTCACAAATAAGAAAGATGTGCTTTTCAGTTCTTGCTCTAATGAGTATATACGACCTGAGCAGATGTGGAACGATGCTGAGCGTGCTGAAAAGCGCAAAGATTCGACTATACAGCGAGAGTTCTTGTTTTCACTTGATAAGCGTTTATCTGAAGAGAATCAGAAGAAGCTCACGAAGCGTATTTGTAAACAGATACAGCGCAAACACGGTTGCTTGTTTGAGTTTGCTATACACAAGGGAAGAAATGGCGACCAACCACACGCGCACATCTTGCTGACTACTAGAAGATTTGAGAACGGGAAGTTCACTGAGAAGACGAGAGAGCTAGACGACAGGAAGAGCGGAGAGATTGACTGGTGGCGCAAGAACGTTGAGAAAGAGACAAGAGACGTTCTGCGTCATCAGTTGAGAAAAAGCTTAAAAAATCAGGGTATTAGCTTTGATTTAAGACCAAAGCTTGGAAGTGTGTGAATCATCTAGCCATTCGAGAGTGGAGAGATTCACATCACCCGAGCCAGTCACGAGCGTCGTTTTCCGGCTCGGTTCCAGCTGGTGGCTGCCATGAACCCCTGCCCCTGCGGCCACCTGGGGGATCCACGCCAGGACTGCAGCTGCACGGCGTCACAGATTCAGCGTTACCAGTCGCGGCTGTCTGGCCCGCTGCTGGACCGCATCGACCTGCAGGTCGAAGTGCCGGGACTGCCGGTTGAAGAGTTGACCTCTCAGCAGCCTGGCGAAAGCACCGCCATGGTGCGGGCGCGGGTGATGGCAGCGCGGGAGCGGCAAATGGCGCGGGGAGGGTTGAACGCGCGCTTATCGGGCAGGGCACTGGAAAACGCCTGTGCCCTGGATGCCACCGAGCGCGCCTGGCTGGCGCAGACACTGGAGCGCTTACGACTGTCGGCCCGGGCCTACCACCGCGTCCTGAGGGTGGCGCTGACGCTGGCCGATCTCGGTGCCAAGGACGCACCAGGGCATGGCGAACTGATCGAGGCAATTGGCTACCGCCAACTGGACCGTCTGCTCAAGCGAGGTTAGTGCTGAGCTTCTCGCCGGGAGATCGCGTGCCGCCGGCTGTCGACGGCACGCGGTCAGGGCTGCTGCCTACTGCTCAAGCACAAAGGGAGCGGTGTACTGGGCCACATTTTCGCGGGTAATCAGCAGGCAGTCGAATAGCACCTTCTCCTCACTGAGGCTGATCTCTCCCGTGCGAATGTACTCATCGGCCAGCTGTACTGCGTGTTCAGAGAACACCGCGACAGGCTGAAGCACGGTGTAGGCCATCTCGCCAGCCTTGACCGCATCGACGGCGTCCGGAGAGCCGTCGAAGCCGCCGACCACGATGTCATCCAGACGCCCGGCTTCCTTGAGCGCGGCAATCGCGCCGAGGGCCATCTCATCATTGCCGCTGATGACGCCGCTGATGTCTGGATTGGCCTGAAGCATGCTCTGGGTCTTGTTGTAGCCCTGGGTGCGGTCCCAGTTGGCCACATCGGAGCCGACCTTCTCCAGGTTTGGGTATTGGCTCAGGACTGTCTCGTAGCCGTTGGAGCGAGTAGCGGCATTGTTGTCCGAGGGGGCGCCAAACAGCTCCACGTACTTGGCATCATCCGCGAAGTGTTGCGCCCACTGCTGGGCGCCAAGGGCGGCGCCCTGTGCGTTGTTGGACACCAGCTGCGCCTTGGCCAGGCCTTGCTGGTTGATTTCGGCGTTGATGGTAAACACCGGAATGCCGGCATCCACCGCCTTGCGCACCGCGCCGATGGAGCCATCGGCGTTGGCGGGGTCGAGAATGATCGCCTTGGCCTGATTGGTGATGGCGGTATCGATCTGATTGCTTTCGGTGTTGGTATCGCCATTGTGCGAGGTCACGTGGGCCTGGTAGCCCAGCGATTCGGCGGTTTCCCGGGCCACCTTGCCTTCGGTGAACCAGTAGGGATTGGACGTGTCGTTGACGATGATCGAGATCAGTCCCGCGTCCTGGGCCTGGGTGACCCCGGCCAGTAGAGGGGCGGTCGCCGCGAGTGCGGCGATGAGCAAGCGCTTGCCTTTGGTGAGGATCATGCTGGTCCCTTCCTTATTGTCGTGTGTCAGGCGTGTGATGCCGGCTTGGCGGCGGAATGCCCCTGAGCCGACGGGCTCTTGGGCATGGAAGTTGCGCTATCTGCGCTGTTGGCGCGCTTCTTGCCGCGGTACTGGATGCTGTTGAGCATTACCGCGAGGACGATGACGGTGCCGGTGAACACGGTCTGCCAGTAGGCGGAGACGCCGATGATGACCAGCCCGTCGGACAGAAAGCCGATGACGAAGGCGCCCAGCAGGGTACCGCGGACATTGCCGCGGCCACCGGTCAGGGCGGCGCCGCCAATCACCACACCGGCAATGGCGGTCAATTCATAGGTGGTGCCGGCGGTGGGGCCGGCGGAGGTCAATTGAGAGGACAGCACCAGGCCGGCAATGGCAGCGCAGATGCCGGACAGCACATAGACGGTGACCTGGACGCGCTTGACCGGTACCCCGGACAGCTCGGCGGCGCGCGCGTTGCCGCCTGTGGAGTAGATCCAGCGGCCAAAGGGCGTGCGGTTGAGCATCAGCATGCAGACGGTGGCCACCGCTGCGAGTACGAGTACCCCGACGGGAATGCCGAACAGGCGATTGAAGCCGAGCCAGTCGAAACCGGTGTTGCCGAGTTCGGCGCTGCCGCCGAGGTTGTTGAAGGTCAGGCCATCGGTCATCAGCAGGGCGGCGCCGCGGGCCACATACAACAGGCCCAGTGTGGCGACGAAGGCTGGCACCTTGAAATAGGCGATCAGCACGCCGTTGATCGCTCCGACCAGGGCGCCGAGGGTGCAGGTCAGAAGCACCACCGCCCATACCGGGGGGTAGACCACCACGCCGAAGATCTCGAAGGACACCCCCTGCATCAAAAAACCTGCAAACACACCGCATAGGCCCAGGGTCGACCCCACCGACAGATCGATGCCACCGGTGAGAATCACCAGCAGCATGCCGATGGAGAGCAGTCCGAAGATGGCCACGTGGGAGGACATGGTCAGGAAGTTGTTGGTGGAGAAATAGACCGGCGACAGTAGCGAGAAAATGATGATGATCGCGATCAGCGCGAAAAAGGCGCGTCCCTCGAGCAGCATCTTGGCGAGGTCGAATCCGCCCTGGGGTTTGGTGATGGTTGGCTTCATGCGAGTGAACTCCACGGGGTCGGGTCAGGCAGCCACGGACTCGCCTGAGGCAGCCATGATCTGTTCCTTGGTCACGCTCGAGTCGAACTCCGCGCTGATGCGGCCACGACTCATGACGATGATGCGGTGAGCGATGCTTAAGCATTCGCCGACTTCGGACGTCGAGTAGATGACGGCCAGGCCTTGGCGGGCGCCCTCCGCGAGCAGCTTGAACACCTCGGCCTTGGCACCGATATCGATGCCTCGACTGGGCTCGTCGAGCATCACCACGCGGGGGTGGGTGGCCAGCATCTTGCCGATGACCACCTTTTGCTGATTGCCACCGGACAGCGAGCCGATGTCGGCGTCGCCGCCGTCGGTCTTGATATGGACGCTGCTGATCGACTCGCTGATCACGCCATGTTCGCGCGGTCGCGAGGTAAACAGCCCCCGGGTAAAGGCGCCGATGCTGGCCAGCGACAGGTTCTGGCCCACCGACATGGTCTGTACCAGACCATCGCGTTGACGGTCTTCGGGCACCAGCACCAGGCCAGCCTCGATGCGTTCAGCGATGTCCAGCGCCGAGATGTCCTGGCCATCGAGCAGGATCTGACCCGCGCTCAGTGGCAGGCGTCCGGCAGCGGCTTCCATGAGCTCGGTACGTCCGGCGCCCATCAGACCGTAGATGCACACGATCTCGCCCGCGCGCACGTCTAGCGATAGCTGATCCACCGCCGAGCGTTCGGGGACGCTGGCATCGGCCACGCTGACGCCGCTGATCGACAGGGCCACCTTGCCCATGGCGTAGCCCTCGGGAGGGGCGCCAAGGTCGAAGCCCTCGCCCACCATATGGCGAACGATCCACTCCAGGTCGATGTCGCGACGCTCGGCGTAGGCGGTCATCTGACCGTCGCGCAGCACCACCGCATGGTCGGTGATGGTGAGCGCTTCCTCGAGGTGATGAGAGATGTAGACGATGGAGACGCCGCGCTCCTTCAGGTCACGAATCACCTTGAACAGGACCTCCACCTCCGAGGCGCTGAGTGCCGAGGTGGGTTCGTCCATGATCAGGATGCGGGAACGGGTAGAGAGGGCGCGTGCGATCTCTACGATCTGCTGCTGGCCCAGGCGCAGGTCCTCCACCGGGGTCAAGGGGTCGATCGGTTCGTCCAGCTCGTCCATCAGCGCCCGCGTCTGGCGCTCTTCCTCGGCGTAGTCGATGCCGCCAGGCCCACGGATCTCGCGACCCATGAAGATGTTGTCGCGCACGCTGAGGTTGGGCGCCAGCGACAGCTCCTGATGGATGATCGAGATGCCGAGCTGCTGGGCATCGGTGGTCGAGGCAAAGGTGACGGGCTGGCCATCCAGCAGGATGCTGCCGGAACTCGGCTGGATCACTCCGGAGAGAATCTTCATCAGCGTTGACTTGCCAGCGCCGTTCTCACCGAACAGCGTGGTCACCTGGCCGCGATGGATATCGAAGTTGACGCCCTTGAGGGCGTGCACGTTGCCGAAGGACTTGGCGACATTACGCGCCGACAGCACGGCGTCGCCGAGGGCGCCAGTGGTGTGGTCGGGAGAGGGGGTGAGTGAGCTCATGGCGGGGGACTCATTGCTGGCGGCCATTACCGCACCTCCAGCGCAACGGGAGTGATCAGCCAGTGGTTGGGATTGATGAGCTTGAACACGCCCACGACGTCCACCGTCTTGCCGGAAAGGTTGGCGGCGTCGATATCGGCCAACACCTGACGTTTCATCTCGCCGTTGATGGCGGCTCCTGCGTTCTGGTACTCGATTTGGTTGGTGAACTGGCCGAAGGAGATCTCGCCGGTGGCATCGCGCAGGTCGGTGCCATTGATCGCAGGGCCAGTCTGCACCCGCACCACCAGGGATGCGGGAAGCTCTGCCACGCTGACCTCGTAGATGCCGGCCTTGGCCTCGCCGGCGACACCGGAGAAGCGAACCGGCATGACGGGCCCGATGCCGGCCATGACACCGTATTCCTGGCTGGCTGCGGCCTTGTCTTCGGCGATGGCGGAGGCCAGCTCGACCGCATCGACCGCACGCCGCTGTACGGCGTCGCGGATCTCGGGAAAGCGCTCGGTGCCGAAGCGCTCGGCAGAAAACTCCCCACTACGGGAGTCCTGCTCGGAACCGATGGTAATGATGGTGGTATCAAGCGCCATGGCAATGATGGCCAAGGTGGCGACGCCCGCGGCGAACAGCCTGCCTCTCTTCCTGCGCAGGCGTGTGGTTGGCCTGGTGAGGGTCGATGTGCTCATGGGTGCCTCATAGTGTGGTGGCCGATGTGCCTGAGAAGGCGCCGTAAAAGACGCCGGAGAAGGCGCCGTAAAAGACCTGTGGGGAAGGCGGACGGTGTGGCTCTTTAGTGATGTGCTTATAGCTATGCGCTTATGGCCATGTGCTTATGGTTATGCGCCTCCTGGTCATTTGATCGACAATAGATCAAATGATGCGACTACTTCAGTCTAGCTCGGCCTGCTTTTGTGTCATCTTTTTAGGGTTAGACTTTAGCAGTGGTGTTTATTCGGTTGATTTATAAGTATTTCCGAGATGGCCACATGGATGTTTTGGTATTTTTAACGTCTATTGAAATAAATAACGATTTTTTCTGTGCTTTTTAGTGTTCATATGATCGAAGCGGCAGAGCGCGGCGGTCCAAGCAGGCCGGCAGAAGTGAGAGCAGTCAGCGATGAGGAGGGCATGGCGGCAGGGAGGGAGGTAGGAGGAGGGATGTAGCAGATGAAGGACCAGCAAGCTGGTCCTGGGTGCAACATGAGGTCGCTGGTGAAACCACCAGCCAGGGTGCTGCTGCGCGTGTCGAAAGGTTACAGCGCGTCGGCGTCGAAGGCGCCATTCAGCACAGTCGACCACAGTGCCGCGCCGTCGCCAGGCCGCCTCAGGCGCAGTTCAAAGCGATAGGGCACCAGCTCTCGATCTGACAGACGCAGGCGCGGGCCATCGGCAATCAGACGGCTATCGATCAGCCACTGCTGGGTGTCCGCGGCGGGGGTATCACCGGGTTGCCAGTCCAGTACCTGGGGGCCATCGTCGATGGTCAGCAGGCCGCGGGTCAGGCTCTCCTGCACGCGGGCGACGCTCAATGACAACCGTTCATCCACATTGGGCGGCGACAGCAGCAGCACCTGATCGATCAGCGGCGTCTCCGCCAGGGGAGGAGCCTGGGCGACCTGCTCGGCGGCATGGTGGCCAAGTCCCAGCAGCGCCTGACGCAAGCTATCGGGGCGCTCCGGCGCTCCCGCGCAGCCGCTGAGCCAGAGCGCCACCAGCCACGTCAGCCATTGCAGAGTGCTGAAAGGATGACGGGTGCTGGATGGGCGGGCAAAGACGTTGGGGAGGAACCGACTCTGGGTCAGGCGTCTGGGCATCGTCGTGACATCCTTTTCACGGGGGGCTCTGCGCTGAGCTGTTGCTCCAAAAAGTGACGCACTTCCTCGAAAAGTTCCAGCCGTATGTCCTCGGCTTCATTCACCAGGTGGTGTCTCGCTTCGGCGTGGCAATGCACCGTGGCCTGGGGGAACTTCTTGCCGAGCACGGCCAGATTCCATGGGCCATCCACGGTCATGTCCTTTTTACCCTGCACGATCAGGGTAGGCAGCTGACAGGGCGGCAGTTGCATCAGGCGCGGCATCCAGCGACGCATGGCCGTGACCCAGCCAGTAGGTAAGCGGACCGGCTGCAGTGGATCCTGCTCCCGCAGGAAGGTCGCGAAATCATCATCGTTGGTATTGGGGCGAAACTTTCTTGGCACACTATCGACGAATGGGCTGACCAGCAGGTGGACCCATGCAGCCCGGGTCCACCCCCAGGGCCTGACCAGCGGTGCCAGCAGCACCAGCGCAGACCAGTGGCCGTCGTCACCGCGGCTCAGAGCGTCGGTGGCGAGGATCGCCCCTCCGGTGCTCTGTCCAAGCCCAATCCAGGGGCCAGAGGCGAGGCCATGGTCCCCCAGGTACTGCTGAAGGGCGCGCAGGCAGTCACCATAGTCCGCGAAGTCTTCAATATCGGCACGCTCACCGCTGGACAGGCCGTGCCCAGGTAGATCCCACAGCACCACGGTCAGTTCGAGCTCCAGCAACAGCTTGAGCAGATGCCGATAAAGGCCAAGGTGGTCGTAATAACCGTGGACTACTACAGCGGTGCCCCTGGGCTTTCGTGGACGCCAGACCTGCGTCCATAGGCGAAAGCGCGGGGTCTCGATATTGCCCGCATGCAGGGTGACCCGGTCGTCGAGTATCGCATCGAGGCGATAGTGCGACAGGTACTGTTCGAGCACCTGCTCCAGGGCCGGGGTGGCGCCAGCCGCGGACAGTCGGCCCCCCTGATTGACGATGGTCGTCAGCGTCTCGATGTCTTCGAGTGGGGTGTAATCGGTCATGGCATCCTCCGCGGGAAGGTGCGGCCGTGTGGCGGGAGCCCGAAGCCAACAAAGTCATCGGGTACGCTGGGTGGGAGCCACCAGCGCGCTGCCCCTCGCTTGCCTGCCCAGTCCCTGTCTGAGTAAGACAGCGAGATGGGGCCGGTGGTTGCCGTCATCCATCTGGTCCGGCACAGCGTGAGGCAGCCCATCGGCAGGCCTGAAAACCTTCCTGTTAACGCATCCTTGCTCATTCCATGCTAGCGATTGCGCCTGTTCGGCACCACTGTTTCCTAATCATTGGTTACGTCGCAGGCTTATCTTTTGGTCTAGCCTTGGGGGAAAGACGAAGCGTTTGGGTTTACATGTGGAATTATTTTCCACAAAATCTTTCGGGAGCAGTCACCTTTCATCCTGTCCGGCCGGATGGTGCCAGGGGGGCACCCAAGGCCCAACGAGGAGCTAGACCCCATGACGCAACGCATTACTCGCCATCGCCTTCAGGTGGCCGCCGAGCTGGACCAGTTCATCAATGATCAGGCGCTGCCCGGCACAGGTATTGATCCCGAGGACTTCTGGAAAGGCGTAGACGCGATCTTTCACGACCTGGCGCCCGAGAATCGTGAGTTGCTGGCCGAACGTGATGCACTGCAGCTCAAGCTTGATGCCTGGCATCGCGAGCACCCCGGCCCGGTCAGTGACATGGCGGCGTATCAAGCCTTCCTGAAGGACATCGGATATCTGGTGGACCCGCCTGCCAAGGTCGAGGTCACAACCGAGAACGTGGATCGCGAGATCGCGTCTCAAGCCGGCCCGCAGCTGGTGGTTCCGGTCAACAATGCTCGCTACTCCCTGAATGCGGCCAATGCGCGTTGGGGCAGCCTTTATGATGCCTTGTACGGCACAGACGCGATCTCCGAGGAGGACGGTTGCGAGAAAGGCTCGAGCTTCAATCCCAAGCGTGGGGCAAAGGTGGTGGCCTACGCTCGCAATGTGCTGGACCAGGCGGCGCCGCTGGCCACAGGCTCACATCGTGATGCGGTGAAGTACTTCCTGCGCGACGGCCACCTGGTCGTCTCACTGGAAGGTGGACGCGAGACCGGTCTGAAGGAGCCCGGCAAGCTGGTGGGATATCAGGGAGATGCCGCTGCGCCCAGCGCTGTGCTGCTGTCCCACCACGGCCTGCACCTGGAAATTCAGGTGGACGACAGTCACCCCATCGGCAAGACCGATCCGGCTCATGTCAAAGATGTGGTCGTCGAGGCCGCGCTGACCTCCATCATGGACTGTGAGGACTCGGTTGCGGCGGTGGACGCCGAGGACAAGGTGGGGGTCTATGCCAGTTGGCTGGGCCTGATGAAAGGAGACCTGACGGCCGAGGTGTCGAAGGGCGGCAGCTCCTTCACCCGTCGCCTGAACCCGGACCGTCAGTACCTGACGCCGGATGGTGGCGAGCTGACGCTGCCCGGCCGCTCGCTGCTGTTCGTGCGCAACGTCGGTCACCTGATGACCAACCCGGCCGTGCTGGATGCTGACGGCAACGAATTGCCCGAGGGCATTCTCGACGCCATCATGACCTCATTGATTGCGCTGCATGACCTCAACAAGAGCGATGATCAGCCGCGCAACTCGCGCACCGGCTCTGTCTATATCGTCAAGCCGAAGATGCACGGTCCGAAGGAAGTGGCGTTTGCCAACACGCTGTTTGGACGCGTCGAAGACCTGCTGGGCATGGCTCGCCATACCCTCAAGATGGGGATCATGGACGAGGAGCGGCGTACCTCGGTGAACCTCAAGGCCTGCATCAATGAAGCCACCAGTCGCGTGGTGTTCATCAACACCGGCTTCCTGGATCGCACCGGCGACGAGATGCATACCGCCATGGAAGCGGGCCCGATGCTGCGCAAGGGCGACATGAAGGGCGCCGACTGGATCCAGGCTTACGAGCGCAGCAATGTGCTGGTCGGACTGGCCTGTGGCCTGCGTGGTCGTGCTCAGATCGGCAAGGGCATGTGGGCCATGCCAGACCTGATGGCGGCCATGATCGAGCAGAAGATTGGTCACCCCAAGGCCGGTGCCAACACCGCATGGGTGCCGTCTCCGACGGCGGCGGCACTGCACGCGCTTCACTACCACCAGGTCGACGTGGCCCAGGTGCAGCGCGAGCTCGAGGAACTGGATGAAAGCGAGCAGCGTGAAGAGCTGCTCAAGGCCTTGCTGACGATTCCGGTGGTCACCTCCGCGGACTGGTCCGATGAGGCGATTCAGCAGGAGCTGGACAACAACTGTCAGGGTATTCTTGGCTACGTGGTGCGCTGGGTCGAGCAAGGCGTTGGTGCTTCCAAGGTGCCGGACATTCATGACGTGGGCCTGATGGAAGATCGCGCCACGCTGCGTATTTCCAGCCAGCATATTGCTAACTGGCTCTATCACGGCGTAGTGGATGCTGCGCGGGTGGAAGAGACGCTCAAGCGCATGGCGAAGGTGGTGGATGGGCAGAATGAAGGCGACCCGGCCTACACGCCGATGAGCCCGGACTTTGCCAACTCCAGCGCTTTCCAGGCCGCCAGCGATCTGATCTTCAAGGGGCGTGAGCAGCCTGCCGGCTACACCGAGCCGCTGCTGCACCACTGGCGCCAGGTCCACAAGGCGAAGTAAGACGCTCAAGACGTTCTCGAGCGCATCACCAGCACCCCCGGGACCCTGTTTCCGGGGGTGCTGCGTTGTGCCCTGGTGGCAAGGGCGTTGAGGTATGGTGTCGCGCCTTGGGGTATGGTGAAGTCGCTGGACTGCTTTCAGGGAGAGAGCCATGACCGTGATGACCGCCGCCGCCATCGAGGATTTTCTCGATGATGTCTTCCCACAGCGCTGTGGCACCATCGAGGCCGTGTCCGAGATGCGTGCGACCATGAGTCTGGCCATCGAGGACGAGCATTTGCGGCCCGGTGCCAGTGTGTCGGGTCCCACCATGATGGGCCTGGCCGACGTGTGTCTGTACGTGGCCATCCTGGCACAGATAGGCCCAGAACCCATGGCCGTCACCAGTAACCTCAACTGCCATTTTCTGCGTCGCGCGCGGGGTGATCGCGACCTTATCGCCAATGCCCGGTTGATCAAGCTTGGGCGACGTCTGGCGGTGGGGGAGGTAGAGCTGTTCTCTGATGGAGATGAGGCGCCGGTGGCCCATGTGACGGCGACCTACGTGCTGCCGGACGCTGACTGATGATCAGCGGGGCTGGCGCCAAAGTCCCCAGGCGAGGGCCAGCCATCCCAGCAGCAACAGCGTACCGCCGATGGGGGTGATCACCCCGAGTGGGCCCAGCCCGGCACCTGCCAGTCCCGCCATGGCCATGGCGTAGAGCGACCCCGAGAACAGCAGCACCCCCACGAGCCACAGTTTCAGGGCCAGCAATTGAGCAGGGATCGGGAACTGCGACCGCCATGCCAGCACGGCCATGGCGGCCAGGGTGTGCCATGCCTGGTAGCGCACGCCGGTGACAAAGGCCGCCGACAGGCGCTCGGGCAAGCGGTCGTGCAGACCATGGGCGGCGAAGGCCCCGAGGCCGACGACGCAGGCCCCGGACAGGGCCAGGGTGATCCACCAGTGGCGATCAGGCATTAGGGGGTCTCTCTGTGGGTGAGGCGTGGAGCGTCTGCCGGCGGCCGGGACAGTTGCAAGGAATCTGCCCCCAACCGTACCCCGAGACGCTGTGAGTCGCTACAATGTGGGCCCCGCGACATCTTGAAAATGAGGTGGCCATGCAGATCCAGCTCAATGGTGAGCCCCACGCCCTCGACCGCGAACAGACCGTGGCAGAGTTGATTGACGCGCTCGGCCTGGGTGGTCGGCGTATCGCCGTCGAACTCAACGAGGATATCGTGCCGCGCAGCCAGCACGCGCAGACGCCGCTGGCCGATGGCGACAGGATCGAGATCGTCCACGCTATCGGAGGTGGTTGAGGCGAGCCATCCCGCTTCACTCTCATGGTGCGCCGCTCGACGGCGGCCCAGAATCGCTTTGCGAGTAAGGACCAGAGCATGACCGATATCTTTCAGGACAGCCCGCTACGGGTCGCCGGCTACAGCTTTTCTTCACGCTTGCTGGTCGGGACCGGCAAGTACAAGGACTTTGACGAGACCGGCGATGCCATCGCCGCCAGTGGCGCGGATGTTGTCACCTTTGCGGTGCGCCGCACCAATCTGGGCCAGGAAGCCGGCGAGCCGAACCTGCTCGACGTCGTCCCACCTGAGCGTTACACCCTGCTGCCCAATACGGCAGGTTGCTACAACGCCAAGGACGCTGTGCGCACCTGTCGCCTTGCCCGTGAGCTGCTGGATGGTCACAAGCTGGTCAAGCTTGAAGTGCTGGGCGATGACAACACCTTGTATCCCAACGTGGTGGAGACCCTCAAGGCGGCTGAAACCCTGGTAGCCGATGGTTTCGACGTCATGGTCTACACCAGCGATGACCCCATCGTAGCCCGAGAGCTCGAGGCGATCGGCTGCTGCGCGGTGATGCCCCTGGGTTCACTGATCGGCTCCGGCCAAGGCATTCAAAACCCCTACAATGTGCGGTTGATCATCGAGCAGGCCAAGGTGCCCGTGCTGGTGGATGCCGGCATTGGCACCGCATCAGAAGCCGCGTTAGCCATGGAGCTGGGCTGCGACGGGGTGCTGATGAATTCCGCCATTGCCCACGCGCGCCAGCCGGTATTGATGGCCGAAGCCATGAAGCACGCGGTACAGGCCGGGCGCCAGGCGTTTCTTGCCGGGCGCATGCCTCGTCGCAACGCTGAAGCCTCCTCACCTTTCGCTGGACGCATCAACGTGTGAAGCCGGCCTTGGGAACGCGCTGTCGTCATGTTGCCAGTGCAGCAGTGGCGGCAGCGCTTTCCGCAGAAGCGCTGCTCACCAGTCACTTTTCACGCCGCCAGACACCATCATGACCGATCAAGAGCGCCCGCAAGAGGGCAAGAATACTGGCCCCGAAGGGCCCGAGGCACCGCTGCATCGTCGCGGTATCAAGAGCTATGTGCTGAGGGCCGGGCGCATGACCCAGGCGCAGACGCGTGGGTTGGAAGAGGTATGGCCGAAGCTTGGCCTGACGCTGGATCAAGGGCGCCAGGACCTCGACGCGTTGTTTGGACGCAGCGCCCCTAGAGTCGTTGAAATCGGCTTTGGCATGGGGGCATCACTGGTCGAGCAGGCTGAAACTCATCCGGATACTGACTTTATCGGCATTGAAGTGCATGCGCCGGGAGTCGGCAAGTTGCTGGATGAAGCCGACAAGCGTGGGCTGACCAACCTCAGGGTGTATCGCGAGGATGCCCTGGCGGTGCTCGAGCAATGTTTGCCGGAAGCCAGCCTGACCACCCTCCAGCTGTTTTTCCCGGACCCTTGGCCGAAGAAGAAGCACCACAAGCGGCGTATCGTTCAGCCAGCCTTTGTGGAGCTGGTGCGCCAGCGGCTCAAGCCGGGCGGCACCCTGCACATGGCGACCGACTGGGAGGCCTACGCCGAGTGGATGGCCGAGGTCATGGATGAGGCGCCGGGCTACGTCAATACGGCGACCGAGGAGACGACACCCTATGTGCCGCGTCCCGACTTTCGTCCGTTGACCAAGTTTGAGGCGCGGGGCGAACGGCTCGGTCACGGTGTCTGGGACCTGATTTACCGCCGCGCCGAGTAAGCCGCGCATCGGCTCCTCGCCCTGGACGCTGGCGCCCTGCAGCCAGCGCCCACAGGGCACCGAGCAACGACACGACCAGGCCACTCAGGCCAAGCATGTCGGTACGATCGCCGAGCAGGACGACACTCAATGCCAGTGTCACTGCGGGCGTCAGCGCGATCAGTGCCGAGGTCGGTGTGACCCCGAAGCGGCCGAGACTGGCGACGAAAAAGCCGTAGCCTCCGAAGGTCGACAGCAGCACCAGCCAGATCAGCGCCACGCCGCTGTCGAGTGTCAGTGGTGGAGGCGTGGGCATGCCTGGCTCCAACAGCAGTGCTGCGACCACAAAGACCAGCGTGGCAGCGCTCAGCTGCAGGGCTAGCCGCAGCACCAGGGAGAGTGGCTCAGGACGCGCATGCTGGGAGCCCGGGCGTGAGGTGTCAGGGGGTGTCAGCACGCTGCCCAGAGAGACCGCCGCCACCGCGAGCAACGGTAGCAGATAGGCCCACCAGGGCGCGCCACCGGCACTCTGCATGTCGCCGGTGATCATGGCAGCGGCGCCCAAGGTGGCCAGTCCCATGCCCCACCACTGAGCCTTCTCACTTTTCTCATGGAGCAGGTGCTTGGCCAGCAAGGCAGCCGCCAATGGCTGCAGGGCTCCGATCAATGCAGCCACCGAAGCACTCACCCCTTCCGCCACGGCGATCAACATCGCCAGCAGATAGACACCAACGGTCAGACTGCCGGTCAGCAGTTCATGCTGAACCTGTTGTCGATTCGGACGCAAACCGGGGCGTCGCCTGAGACAGGCCACCACGACCCAGGCCAGCGCCGCAGCCAGAGCGAAACGGTAGCTGTAGAGGCCCAACACAGGAGTGTTCAGCTCCACCGCCAGACGACTGCCCACGAAGCCACTGCTCCAGCAGAGCACGAAACCTGCTGCGAGACAGCAAGCTCCGACGGTCGTGCTGGGGGCGGTGAGAAGGCCGCGGTGCCCGACGTTTAGCGAAAGGGTGGGTCTTTGCATCGTTACCTCCTCTAGGTATCGGTGGATGAGTCAGCGTTGGCTTAGTCTGCCCAGATGCTAGACTTTCGAGTAGCGAAAGCTTTTGCACGCTGACTTCAATGTTGCTTAACCCTGGAGGAGGTATGGGAGAGGGCCCATCGTTGGATCTTGAAGCATTGCGCAGCTTTGTCACGGTGGCCCAGCAGGGCAGTCTGGCGGGTGCTGCGGCTCTGCGTCATCGCACTGTCAGTGCCTTGAGCATGCAGATCAAACGCCTGGAGGAACGCCTGGACGCGCGGCTGTTGATACGCGGCCCACGGGGCGTATCGCCGTCGCCGGCGGGTGAAGCCTTGCTCCAGGAAGCGCGTGAACTGCTGCGCCAGCACGATAGCCTGGTGGCCAGGCTGACAGGACAGGGACTGAGTGGTCGGGTGCGTTTCGGGATGCCTGAAGGCTATGCGCCGCATTTGGTGGAGCAGATCCTGCCTGATTTCCTGGCCAGCCATCCCAATGTCTTGCTGGAGGCGGTGACGGCGCCGAGTGGAGAGTTGGCGCGTCGCCTGGAACGCGGCGAGCTGTCGCTGGCCGTCGCGCTGGACCGACCCCACCAGCTGGGAGCGGGAGAGTCACTGTGGCAGACCGCCCCGGTGTGGGCTGCGTCGCGTGAATTTCGTCTCACTGATGACGCGCCGCTGCCGCTTGCTCTGCACCCTCTGGACTGCCCATTCCGCTCTCTCGGGGTAGAGGCCCTCGACAGCCAGGGGCGTGATTGGTACGCCGTCTTTACCAGTACCAGTATCCATGCCGTCGAGAAGGCCGTAGAAGTCGGCTTGGCCGTGAGCATTCTCGACCGCCAGCGGCTGACGCCCAGAATGCGGGTGCTGGATGAGCGAGACGGGCTTCCTGAGCTGAGTCACTCACACGCGTGTCTGTACTTCAGCAGGCGAATTGCGGCGGCGTCATGGCCAGCCGTAGACGCCCTGGCGACCTTGCTGCGACAGCGCCTGTCGGGTGCCGGGCCCTGGCCTGCCCATGGTCGCGAGTCACGACAGATGAACGCGGGTAGCTGACGGAGAGCGTCTCGAGGGTAGGCGGAGCACAAAAGAAAACCGCTCCAGAGGGAGCGGTGAAAGGACCGTGACTAGCAATGAGGAGGAGAAACCAGATAGCGACTGGCAGAGTCTGTATCTGGTGTCAGTGGCTCATCAACACTGACAACATCAGCGTAAATCATTCTCATTTTCCCCGTCAAGCGTAACGAGAATTCTTTTTATTCATGCCTTCTGAGCGTCGTTGATCTCTGGCTGGCTGCGTTGGTCTGCGTTGGTCTGGAAAGGGGGAAACAAAAAGGGGAAATGAAAAAGCCGCTCCCAAGGGGGAGCGGCGAAGGACCGTGACTAGCAATGAGGAGGAGAAACCAGATGCGACGAACAACGCCTGGTATCTGGTGTCGGCGGCTCATCAACGCCGACAAGGTAAGCGTAAATCATTCTCATTGATCGCGTCAATACAAACAAGAATATTTTTTATTTAAGGCGGCGGCCAGCGCTGCTGATGCCATCGCGTTGGCCTGGCCGATCGCGGAATGGCCACAGGCCACAATAGAAAAAGCCGCTTCCAAGGGGAAGCGGCGAAAGGACCGTGACTAGCAATGAGGAGGAGAAACCAGATAGCGACTGGCAATGCCTGTATCTGGTGTCGGCGACTCATCAACGCCGACGAAGTAAGCGTAATTCATTCTCATTCGCTTCGTCAACACAAACGAGAATCTTTTTTATATAGGGCCTGTACGGCTCAGGTCAGCTGCATCCACAGTGGCAGCGTCAGCATCGCGGCCAGGGTCTGCGCCGTGATCAGCCCGGCCATCAGCTCTGCGTCGCCACCGAGTTGGCGCGCGAGAATATAGGCAGAGGTGGCGGTGGGCAGCGCCGCAAACAACAGCGCCACATTCAGGCTGACCGGATCGAGCCCGCAGACCCAGCCAAGTGCGAGGACCAGTGCTGGCATGAGGATGAGCTTGGCCAGACTCGATACCCACAGGCCCAGGTCCCGGCGAAGCAGTGCCTGGGGACGAAGTGCCACGCCGACAGCCACCAGACCAAGGGGAAGCGCAGCTCGACCCAGCAGTTCCAGCGTACCGGCCGACCAGCCAGGTAGCCCGATGCCAGACAGGTTGAGTCCAATGCCGATCAGGCACGCCAGAATCAGAGGGTTCTGGGCCAGTGCCCACAGCGAGCGCCAGAGCCCGGAACGTCCCAGGGTTCCGGCGGCAATAAAGGTCAGCACACACAGGACATTGACGGTCGGAATCATCAGCGCCAGCGCTACCGCCGCGACGGTCGCGCCCTGGCTGCCGTGCAAGGCGGCCGCCCCCGCCACCCCGACATAGGTGTTGAAGCGCACAGCCCCCTGAAAGACCGATGTAAAGGCGGCGGCGTCAAGGCCAAGGCGCGGCTTGCACCACCAGAGCAGCAAGGATAGGGCAAGCATGGTGCCGAGCAGGACCACGGCCAGCCGAACCACCGGAACCTGGCTGATATCTGCGCGTGCCAGAGTCGCGACCAGCATGGCAGGAAACAGCAGAAAGTAGATCAGCCGTTCCATGCGTGCCCAGAAGTCGCCACCGGGGAAACGTGCAAGCCCGAGCAGAGCACCCAGCAATATCAGCAGGAAGAGAGGGCCAAGGGCCGCGGTGATGGAGGCCATGTACGATCCTTGTTCGAATGACGCCCGAGGCGACGTGGTGATGCGTTGTTGTCAGTCCAGCGCGTTGATAACTGCGACATTGTCGCGCAGGGGGCTTCGGGATTTTGCTGATAAGCTAAGGTGACACCCATTCTGCTCTGGAGGTCGTCCTCCAACATGGATTCGCGCCAGTCCTCAGCCTCGCGTGGCGCACGTCGTCCACGACTGCGCATGCTGATCACCGTTACCGTGGTCACGCTGCTGGTTGCCCTATGGTACCTGTTGCGCTACGAACTTGGCGATCATCAGGAGACGGTCTGGTACCCCGCAGCCCCAGGGTGCGATCTGCACCAGGGGCCCTGTTCGGCCAGCCTCGGAGAGGGGGAAAGCGTCTCTCTTGCCATCGCGCCTGACAGCAGTATTCAGCCTCTCGTCGCGCTGCCTCTGGCGGTTCGCATCGACGGTGTAGCTGCTGACAACGTGAGGGTGTCATTCGAAGGGGTCGATATGGACATGGGCGAGCACCGTTTTACGCTGTCCGCCGAGCCACCAGACGAGAACGGCGTCAGTCGGTTCATCGGTGAGGGGCAGCTGGGCATCTGTACGCGCGAGACCATGGTCTGGCGTGCCCGGGTCAGCTTCGATACGCCACGAGGGCGCGTAGGCAGTTTTTTCGACCTGGAAGTCGAGCGTAGCCTGCCATGACCTCCCGAATTTCTGCGCGGCGTCGCTGGGCCCTTGGGCTGGCGGGGGGGCTGGTGGTGGCGGCAGCCTTGCTCTGGAGCTTCAGACCCTGGCAGGTTACGCCGTCGTCGGGGCCTGTCGGCGGCAACATCGAACTTCCTGCCACCACCGGCACGTTTTCGCTGTCAGCATTGCAGGATGACCAGGTCGCCGTGCTGTTCTTTGGCTACAGCTGGTGCCCTGATGTCTGCCCCATCAGCCTCGCCGTCGTGCGTCAGGCGCGCCTATCGCTTCCCCCTCAGCTACGCCGTCGAGTGGTGCCGGTCATGATCTCGGTAGACCCCGTACGCGATACGCTGGAGCGACTGGAGGAGTATCTCGCCGCCTTCGGTGACGACATGGTCGGAGCCACAGGGAGTGCCGCCGAACTAGCGGACATTGGCGAGCGCTATGGCGTTGTCTGGCGCAAGGTCGAGACACCAGACTCGCAGATGGAATACGCCGTGGATCACACCGCCTCCCTGTACCTGGTCAAGCCAGACGGTACGATCCTTGAGCGTGTCCTGCATTCACCGACTCCAGGCCCGCTACAGGCAGCCCTTGATCGAGCGCTGGCCGAGTAAGCCAGCAGCCTTTGGGGTGATGCGCGTTGAGCGGATGACGTGCATCAAGGGCGTTGCTGCAGTCGATCGATCATGCTCATCAGCGCGCTGACCTGTCGGCCATCGCGGCTGTCATGCAGCGGGTCCTGTTGCCAGGTGCTCTCGCTGAAACCCCACCAATCCCAGCACCCTTTCGGGTTGGCCAAGCTTGCTTCCGCCTGGGGATACAGCACGACCAGGCCGAGGCGCTCGGCATAGCGATTCAAACCGCTGGCCTTGGCGAAGGCGGACGGCTGGATCGCCTCGTCGTCGGTGTCGTCCACCGCCATCTCACAGCCGTGGAAGGCGACCACGAGCTTGCACGTGTTCTGCTGCTGGTCACAGGCCTCGGGCAGGTACAGAAAACCGGTATCCGCCAGGCCCTTGGCGTCGAACTCGCGCTGGTCGAAGGCGATAAGTCGCGCGTCGCTCGCAAACTCCGCAGGCTCGGCTGACTCAGGTTGCTCGGCAGGCTGGAGCGCGCCAAGCCACCAGGTGAGGAAGTCTCCGGCCAGATCGGTATGACAGTCCAGCAGGTAAGGGGGGCCTCCTTCGCTGCAGTCTGCCAGAGGGATGTCGCTCTCCACGGTGGTGGGCCACCCATGTCCAGCGTCGGGATGAAAGACGGCTTGAAGCTGGCGTTCGTCAGCCAGCCAGCCTTGCCACTGGGTAACGGCTGCGTGGCCTACCGCGGGGTCGATGGTGCCGTCCTTGTCGCCGTGCCACAGGTACACTCGCAGCTCGGCAAGATCGTCTGCGTCCCCTACCCGCGATTGCTCACGATAGCCCTGCAGGCGCCGATCAATGGCTGCCAAGTCCGCTGTACCGTGCCGTTGCCCCATGCACTGACCGAGGGCCACCCCCAGTTCACCCAGGGCGCATCCCCACGGTCCGCTGGCGACCAGGCCCAGCGCCTCGAAGCGTGAGGGCCAGGCCACTGCCAGCTGCTCCGCCATGTAACCCCCGGAAGACACGCCAATGGTGGCGGTATGCTCGACTGATAGACCGAGCGCCGGGAGCGCTGGGGGCTGTGCCAGCGCTGGCATCGCCAAAAAAAACGCCAGCCCCCCGAGGAGGCTGGCGTTGGTCCGGCGAGCTGGGCGCACTGCCTCAGCCTTCATCACTGGGATTGATATCCAGCAGCTCGACCTTGAAGATCAAGGTCTCGTTCGGGCCAATCGGTCCCTGTCCACGGGCGCCGTAGCCAAGCTCCGGCGGAATGACGACTTCCCAGGTATCGCCCACGTTCATCATCTGCAGGGCTTCCTGCCAACCTTCAATGACCTGGCCGACCTGGAAGGAGACGGGCTCGCCACGCTCGTAGGAGCTGTCGAAGACAGTCCCGTCGATCAGCTTGCCTTCGTAGTTGACCTGGACAGTGTCACCCGCTTCAGGTGACTCACCGTCGCCTTCTTCCAGTTCCTTGTACTGAAGGCCGGAATCGGTGGTGGTCACGCCGTCTTTCTCGGCGTTGTCAGCCATGTAGGCCGCGCCTTCTTCCTGGTTGGCGTCTGCCTGTTCAGCCATTTCTTCGGCGCGTTTCTGCTGCTCCTCCGCGCGCTTGGCCATGGCGTCTTCCTGGAACTTGGTCAACGCCGCCGCAATTTCCTCGTCGGTCATGTCCAGGTCGCCGCCGGCGAACACATCGTTGATGGCGTCACTGAAGGCGTCGGTATCGAGGTCTTCCACGTCCTGCTTGATGCTCTGGCCCAAGGTCACACCCAGGCTGTAGCTGAGTTTCTCCTGGTCGCTTTCCGGTGCAGAGAAGGCCAGCGGAGCGGCACCCAGCAGGGCGATCAGCGAAGCGGAAGTCAGCAGTGTCTTCATGGAAATCCTTGTCTGGCGGCGTCGGCCGCAGTGTGAATGTCGTTGGTGTGACTGTATCAGGCGGCAAAGGGTTCCGCATCCGTCGCAGTCTACTCCATACGAACAAGACCCGGATCAGGGATCCGGGTCTTGTTTGTCGTGCTTGGCTTGCCGTCTGGTGACCGACTAGACGACCAGGGTAGGACACTGGGCGGAGCCGGAAACGCGCTGTGCGACGCTACCGAGGATCAGGCTGGCATCGCCGTTGGTGCCCTGGGCCCCAATGACGATCAGATCGCAGTCTCGCTTGCGAGCAAAGCGCACGATGGTGCGTGAGGGGCGGCCACCCTTGACGAAGGCACGCACCTTTTCCAGCGGCACCCCCAGTTCTACTGCATGGTTCTTGGCGTGAACGGCGATTTCGGACGCATATTCCTTGAGCGCGTCGTCTGGCAGATCCAGCTTGTCGGGACGGACCATCGACAGCGAGGCCTCGAGCAGGCTGTGATGCTTGAAAACGCACAGAATATAAAGCTCAGCGCCGGTCAGGTACTGCAGACCCACGCCCTTTTCCAGTGCTTTCATGGCGCCTTTGGAGCCATCTACCGCCACCAGGATACGATTGAACATCGGTTTCTCCTTGAGCCGTAGCTGTGCTATCGGAAGGCAATATCACGCAGGAACAGCGCAATCTGCGGGAACATGATCAACAGCGCTGCTGCCAGGATCAGCAGGAACACGAACGGTGGCGTGCCTTTGATCACGTCCAGATAGGGGCGCTTGAAGATCGCGATGGCGGTAAATATGTCGCAGCCAAACGGTGGCGTGGCCGACCCTATGGCCACCTGCAAGGTGATCAGGATGCCGACCAGCACGGGATCCAGGCCGGTCGCCTCGATGGCTGGCGCAAAAATGGGCGTGAGCACCAGGATCACCACGATCGGATCCACGAACATGCAGGCCACAAAGAAGGCCACGCAGATCGCGATGAGCACGCCGGTGGGCCCCGCCTCATTGATACCCGCTGCCTCCAGCAAGGCCTGGGGGATCTGGGCGAAGGAGATGATCCATGAGAAACCATTGCCTACGGCCACCAGAATGAACACCACGGCGGTGATCAGCCCCGTGGATTTGGCGATCGCATAGATATCGCCCATCTTCAGCGAACGGAACACCACGAACTCGAGCAACACCGCGTACAGTACGCAGGCAGCCGCCGCTTCGGTGGGGCTGAAGATGCCGCCGTAGATGCCGCCGACAATGATGACCGGGAAGCCCAGGGGCCATAGCGCCTGTCTGACGGACGCCAGTCTCTCGCCCCATGACGCCTTGGGTTCTGTCGGTACATCGCGAATCACCGCGTAGGCCACGCAGTAGAGAGAGAACATCAGTAGAATCAGCAGACCAGGACCAATGCCTGCGATGAACAGTTCGCCGATGGATGTTCCGGAAATGACGCCATAGATGATCATGCCGATGCTCGGCGGGATCAGGAAAGCAATGTCACTGGCGTTGATGATCAGGGCCAGGGTGAAGGAGTCGGAATATCCCGCCTTGAGCATGCGTGGACGCAGCGGTGAGCCGACGGCCACCACGGTCGCCTGGGTAGAGCCCGATACTGCACCGAATAGCGTGCAGGAGGCGGCGGTGGACACCGCCAGTCCACCTTTCACATGGCCGATAAAGGCCATGACCATATTGATCAGTCGCTCCGCCGACTGACCGCGGGTCATGATATCGGCGGCAAGGATGAACATCGGCACCGCGATCAGTGAGGCTGGTCTGATGCCGGCCATCATCTGCTGAATCAGTGTATCCATCTGATCCAGCCCGTTGAACATCATGAAGAAGCCGATCACCGCGGCGGTAATCAGCGGAATCATCATGGGAAAGCCCAGCAATAGCAGGGCAATCATGGTTGTGACCATTATCGTTGTCATTGGGCCATTTCTCCTGCGGCTACCGTCACATCACTCATACTTCGGTCTCCGTGTCCTTGTAGCCATCCACTACGCCTGTCGACAGGTAGACGTCGTGGGACGTCAGATTCTTGATGGCCGTCAGCAGGTACTGGATGCCTGTGATCAAGAAGCCCAGCGGGACCCACAGGTAGATCCAGAAAATCGGAATTCCCAGCGCGGGGAGGATGCGCCCCTTGTCGTAGAGGTCGAGGATGTAGATCACTGAGTAGTAGAGCAAAAAGAACATCACCAGTGAGGTGAACAGGGCAATGACCACCATCAGGACGCGGCGCCCACCTACCGGCAGGGCATCGTAGATGGCAGACATGCGGATGTGTCGGCCATGGCGCGCGGCGTAGCCGATGCCGGCAAAGGTGATCATGATGATCAAGATTCGGTTGAGCTCACCGCTGAAGAAGATGCTCTCGCCAAATACAAAACGCCCGATCACGTTGATGATGGTGTTAGCTGCCATCAGCAGCACGCCGACGGCCAGAATGGCGGCCTCCAGCTTGCTGATCGCGTTGTCGATGGTGCCCAGAAAACCAGGCAGCCCCGAGTGATAATTCTTTTCGGATTCTTCGTCGGTCATGTGGCAATCCTTGGTCGGGGGGTACCGGGTGAGAGACACGGGTCTTCACTGTAGCCCTGCCAGCAGCGTAGTGGCCGCGAGGCGCTGATGCCGATAGCGCCTCCAACGCTATGTGTACGCAGACCGGCAGTCGTGCAAACAAAAGGGGGCAGCCAGACTGCGGCTGCCCCCTTGGGAGCGGTCTCGTGGTGACGAGGTTTAACCCTCGCTGCCCTGCACCGCTTCGAGGTCGGCCTTGAACTGGTCAAGCAGCGTCTGACCGCCTTCACCGGTCATCTCGATGAACTTCTCCTCAACCTGAGGAGCGCGATCACGGAAGGCTTGGATCTGCTCTTCGTCCAGACGCGTCACGGTGACCTCGTCGGAGGCGTCCTGGATCTTGGCCAGCGACTCCTCGGCAAGCCCCTTGATGTGCTCGATGGTGGTGTCGTAGGCAGCATCGGTCGCATCCTGGACCAGTTGCTTGTCTTCGTCTGACAGGCCCTCGTAGAAGTCCTGGTTGGCCATCATGGCGGTGGTGAACCAGCCGTGTCCGGTGAAGGTCAGGTTGGGAGACACCTCATACAGACCGCCTGACTCGATCCAGAAGATCGGGTTTTCCTGGCCGTCGATGATGCCGGTCTGCAGACCGCCATACACCTCGCCCCAGGGCAGCGGGGTCGGCGTGGCGCCAAAGGCGTCGTAGGTCTCTGCCAGCAAGGGGTTGGTCATGGTCCGGATCTTCTTGTTATCGAAGTCTTCCGGTGAAGTGATCGGCTCGTCGGCGGTGACCACCATTTCCCCTTCCGGGTACATCTGCAGAAGCTCTAGCCCATGCTCTGCGTAGAGCTCGGGGAACATCTCGTTGATCGCTTTGCTCTCGTCGAAAAACGTGAGAACGGTGCTTTCATCGGTGGGCAGCAGGTAGGGGATAAAGAAGATCTGGGCTTCTGGAATCAGGGCGCCGGTGAAGCCGGGGGACTGGTTGACGAACTGCAGGATACCGTTCTGGGTCTGCTCCATAATGTCGTCAGATTCGCCCAGCTCGCCAAAGCGATAGACCTGGACGGAATGGTCGGAATTGTCTTCAACGTACTGCTTGAACGCCTGAGCAAAGACGTCCTGGACATCGCCCTCGTACTCCTCGTGGGCGTAGCGCCAGTTGTCAGCCATGGCAGTGGAGGAAAGACCCAGCATCAGTGCGCCGATACTGGCGGTGGTCAACAATTGTGTTGCCTTCATTCTTGTGGTTCCTCTGCAGGTGTTGGAGCTAGGGGCAGGTTGAGCGCGCACTGAAAAACGCGCTACACCGCTTTGGCTTCAGCGGGTTAGATTCTGCAAAAAATGCAGTAATTCTCATGCAGTTAAGTTCAGGCTAGCGCGCTGAAGGAAGAGGGTCAAGCTGGCTTTCCATGCTTCTCAGGGCCGTAAATTGCGTTTTTTTCTGTCGTTCGCTGCAAGAAAGAAGAACTTTTTCAAGGCGTGGTCTTGGCTCTGGCAAGGGGGTAAAAGCAAGCCCCTCAAGGCTAATTTTCATGAGCATCTCGAGGCATTGACGCTCCGCTTCGAGTTCTGCGCGCTGGATGCTTGAGCGCACACTCGCGATGCTCGGTTCGTGCTGGGCGGCACGCTTGAGTTGGCGACGAAGCTGGCGCAATGGAACCGTCACCGTTTGCTGCCAGTCGCTGACGTCCGCTGGAACCGGGCCTGTCGTGGCACCATGGCGAAACAGCCAGCAGCGCCAGATCAGCTCACACACATCCCAGCCGTGCTCGTCCTGCAGGATCAGGCACGCCGGCTCTACCCCCGGCCTGGCATAGAGAGCCAGGGCAAACTCCCATAGCGGGTCTGAGGCTAGACGGGGACGCAGCTGCGCGGCGAATTCGGTAGAATCGGTGGGCAAGATGACATCCTTCCTTATTTTCAGTCAGATGCTCGCGGGTAACAGGCCCGACGGGCCTAGTTCGATGGAGCCATGATGATTGCACTGCGCCAAGTCACCCTGCAACGTGGCGCCGAGCCACTGTTCGAAGGTGCCGACCTGACCCTGCATGCGGGGCACAAGGCCGGTATTGTGGGGCCCAATGGCGCCGGCAAGTCGAGCCTGTTCGGGCTGATCCTGGGCGAGATCGGCGCCGACAAGGGCGCGATTGAAATGAGCGGCGGTCAGCGCATCGCCCATATGGCCCAGGAGGTCGAGGCGCTGACCCGGCCCATCGTGGAATACGTGCTGGATGGCGATGCCGAGCTGCGCCGCACCGAAGCGGCTCTGGCCTCCGCCCAGACGGAGGGTGACCATCATCGCGAGGCGGAGCTGCATGGGGCCATCGAGGCGCTGGATGGCTACAGCGCGCCGGCCCGTGCCGCCCAATTGCTGGTGGGCCTTGGCTTCGCTCAGCAGGACCTGGACAAGCCGCTGTCGGCATTCTCCGGCGGCTGGAGAATGCGCGCCAACCTGGCGCGCACCCTGTTCATGCCCTCTGACGTGCTGCTGCTGGATGAGCCTACCAACCACCTGGACCTGGATGCCCTGCTGTGGCTGGAGCAGTGGCTGACGCGTTACCCGGGGACTCTGCTGCTGATTTCTCACGATCGCGACTTTCTCGATGCCGTCTGTGACCACATCGTTCACTTCGATCGTCGCCAGCTGGTGCTGTATCGGGGCAATTACACGACCTTCGAGCGCACCCGCGCCGAAAAGCTGGCGCTGCAGCAGGCCCAGGCCGAGAAACAGCAGGCCAGGCGGGAGGAAATCGAAAAATTCGTCGCTCGCTTTCGCTACAAGGCGACCAAGGCACGACAGGCGCAAAGCCGCTTGAAGATGCTCGAGCGCATGGGCGATATCGCCCTTGCTCACGTCGATTCTCCGTTTCATTTCACCCTGCCGGCGGCAGAGAAGACCTCCCACCCGCTGCTGGTGATCGACGATGCCGCGTTAGGCTATCAGCAGGCGGACGGCGGTCAGCGCGTTCAGCTGTCCAACGTCAAGCTGACGCTGTTGCCGGGCCAGCGTATTGGTCTGCTTGGGCCCAATGGCGCAGGCAAGTCCACTCTGATCAAGTCGTTGACCGGCGACCTGCCCCTGCTGGAGGGGCGGCGTGTGCCCGGCGAACACCTCGCCGTAGGCTACTTTGCCCAGCACCAGCTGGAAGGCCTCGATCTGCAGGCGTCGCCGTTCACCCACGTCCAGCGTTTGTCGCCCAAGGCCGCTGACAGCGACATCCGTCAGTTCCTGGGAGGCTTCGGGTTTCCGGGCGACGATGTCTTTGCCAAGGTCGATACCTTCTCTGGGGGCGAAAAAGCGCGCCTGGCCCTGGCCTTGATCGCCTGGCAGAAGCCCAATCTGCTGCTGTTGGACGAGCCCACCAACCACCTCGATCTCGAGATGCGCGAAGCGCTGACGGAAGCGCTGGCGTCCTTTGATGGCACGGTTATCGTGGTGTCCCACGACCGCCATCTGCTCAAGGCCACGGTGGACGAGTTCTGGAAGGTGGCGGACCACCGGGTAGAGCCCTTCGACGGTGACCTCGAGGACTATCGCGTCTGGTTGAAGACGCGCCTGGAGACGGCCCGGCGCATCGCCCGGGAAGAGAAGGCCGACAAGGCGGATGCCGCGCAGGCAGCACCCAAGGAAGACCGCAAGGCCTCCCGCCGAGCCGCCGCCGAGCTGAGAGAGAAGCTAAGGCCCCTGAAGCGCGAGCGTGATCGTGCGGAAAAGGCCATGGAGGGTGTGCAGGCTGAGCTCGCCGAGGTCGAGGAACGGCTGGGGGACGCGTCGCTGTACACCGATACCGCTCGCAAGCAGGAGTTGACCGAATGCCTGGGTCGCCAGGGCGAGCTCAAGGCTCGCCTCGACGACCTTGAGGCCGAGTGGCTGGCCGCCGAAGAGGCACTCGAGGAGATGCAGGACGCGCTAGCGAGCGGAGACTGAGGGGGCTTCCTCGGTGTGTCCGGGCGAGGCCGCATCCTGTGCATCCATTCGCGCCGCCATGCGCTGCCGTTCTGCCTGCTCGTCTGCCAGGCTGGTCTGCGGCAGCATCAGGTTGAGGGTGACGGCGCTGAGGGCTGCCACCACAATCGGTGAGCTGCCCAGAGCGAGCTGCAAGGTACTCGGGAGGGCCTGCATCGCTTCAGGCGCGGCGGCCAGGCCGAGCCCCAGTGCCAGGGACAGGCTGGCGATGGTCATGTTGCGGCCTGACAACTCATCCCGCGTCAGCAGTTGGATGCCTGTCATGGTGATCATTCCGAATACCGTGATGGTAGCGCCCCCCAGCACGGGATAGGGAATGGTGGTCATCAGCGCGCCGAACTTGGGAATCAGCCCCGCCGCCAGCATGAATACCGCTGCCAGTGCCAGTACGGAGCGGCTGACGACCTTGGTCATGGCCACAATGCCGACGTTTTGGCTGAAGGACGCTGTCGGCAGGGCGGCGAACAGCGCGCCAACCAGGGTACAGATCCCGTTGCCAAGCAGTCCTCCCGAGAGTTCCCGATGATCCAGCTCACGGTTCATGCCACCGATGGTGGTTGCCGACAGGTCGCCAATGGTCTGGACCGAGTTGACCACGCAGATGATCACCATGGACAGGATGGCGGCAGGGGCGAAGTCGAGCGATACCGGTAGCAGGCGTGGGGCGCTGAACCAGGCAGCCTGCTTCACGGCAGTGAAATCGACCATGCCAAGGGCCAGTGCCAGAACGTAGCCGACCACGATGCCGCAGATGATCGCCGCCAGCTTGATAAAGCCTCGGCCGAATTGGGACACCCCCAATACGACGGCGAGCGTGACCAGGGCAACCAGCCATTGCTGTCCGCTTCCATAGTCGGGGCTGTTGCGTCCTCCGGCCATGTAGTGGATGGCGATGTCATACAAGGATAGGCCGATGACCAGCACCACCACGCCGGCGACCACCGGCGGGAAGAGATGCCGCAGCGGTCGAATGCCGATGCCCACCAGCAGCATGGCGATCCCGCCACACAGCTGGGCGCCGAGGATACCTTCCAGGCCAAACTGTGCGCCTACCGCCGTCAAGGTGGGGACATAGGCGAAGCCCACGCCAAAGATGGTCGGCAAGCGGGCGCCGAAGCGCCAGACACCAAACAGCTGGATCAACGTGGACACCGCTGACGCCATTAGAGAGACCTGAATCAGCATCAGTGTTTGGGCCACCGGTGCACCCACGGTGCCCGCCACGATGATGGGCACGGTAATGGTGCCCATGATCATGGCGAGGATGTGCTGCAATGATAAAGGCAGGGCACGGCTCATGGGGGGCCTGCCGTGGAAGTCGAAGACCGAGCGGCTGGCGACATGTCGCTGGTGTGTCATGGATACGGTCATCCGTTGTTATTGTATACAGATGATTGTGGTAAATGTTTCCATGAACATCAAGCGACGTTTTCGACGACGGTCATGTCAGCGTATTGCGACGTGTCACGACCCCTAGCTTTCGAGCAGGAAGGTCACCGGACCGTCGTTGACCAGCGCTACCTGCATGTTGGCTCCGAACTGTCCACAGGCGACGGGGCTGTGGCGCTGGTTCGCCAGATCGAGCAAGTAGTGGAAGAGGCGTTCGCCTTCCGCAGGAGGGGCTGCGCTGGAAAAACTGGGTCTCAGGCCCTTGCGTGTGTCAGCCGCAAGGGTGAATTGCGACACCAGCAGGAGCCCGCCGCCGGCCTGCTGGAGGTTGAGATTCATCTTGTCATCGTCGTCGCCGAACACACGGTAGTGCAGCAGCTTGTGCAGCAGCCGTTCGGCCGCCGCCTCGTCGTCGCCTTTCTCGACGCCTACGAGGGCCAGGAGGCCGTGATCGATGGCGCCAATGGTGCGATCGTCGACATCGACGCTGGCGCGCCTGACGCGCTGAATCAGAGCTTTCATGATGCGAGTGCCTTGGCTGAAAAGGGCATCAGCCTAGCACGGAGAGGTAAGGGTAGGCAGAAGGCGCCGGTCAGCGCCCGAGAAGCGCATCACGGAAGCCATCGTCCAACGGATCGCTGCCCAACCAGATGGCGAACATGGCGATGGCCAGTTCCAGGTTGGGGCTCTGGAACAGCGGCGTTCCATTGAGCGAGAGGGTGAGCTGCTCGCCGCTCCAGCGCAAGGCGTAGCGATCCCCAGGCTGAACGTCGCGATAGCTGTCTGTGAGCCGAGATAGCTCTGAGCGCACGCTGGCGAAACTCACCTCGTTGACCTGCTCGCGCACCGTGCGAGTGGTCGCCTCGGCGAAGTCCTCGGCGTCGATGGCATGGAAGTAATGCAGCACCAACTGTCTCGGGACATCGGATAGCGGCGCCGGTCGAGGAAAGCCTGCGGCCTGGTAGTAGGCGCCGGCGTAGGCGTCCCACACCATATAGGTGAACAGGCCATGACCGAGCATGTCGTAGCGCCGGTCACCTTCAATCGTTCGCGCAAAGCTGGCGTCCTTGACCTGTACCTGCGGTGCGTTCGCGGTGGTGGATTGGGCGTCGGCTTTGGGGGGCAGCGCCATGGTCAGTGTCAGACACGTCATGAGGCTGATGGCGGCAATCAGTCGAGTGAGCGGATGTTGCTGGGGCTGGCGCGGGGGCATGAGACACGTCCTCTGGCACGATGTTGTACAGATCATGGCAAAGGATGCGTTGCTTGTACAGGTTTTGTATATCTTGCTGCGCCTTACCCGTCGGCGATTACCAGGCTCGACACAGCATGATGTCGCAGCGCGGCTCTGCCAGCAGGCGCTTGGTGATCTGGCTGCGACGTCCAGCCTGACTGCGGTTGCCCAGTGCCAGCAGGTCAGGAGGTTGGCGCCGGAGATGGGCGATCAGTACATCCAGTGGATCACCTTGCTCCAGTACCAGCTCCAGCTCAGGCACTCGTTCAAACTCTGCCATCAGCTGATCAATTTCATGTTCGAGCTGGTGTCGCAGGCGAATGACTTCCCGGTCGCGCCATTGGGCAAACTCCGCGTCGGAGCCCAGCTCGCGCTCGCCAGGCACGTCCCAGGCGTGCAGAAGCTCGAGGCGTGACTCCGGGAAATGACGCAGGGTTTCGCGTAGCGTGCGTCGGCAGGTCAGCGAGAAGTCGACCGGCACGAGGATGTCAGTCCATGGGGCAGAGGGCGGTTGGCTGACGGTCAGCACCGGACAGGGTGCGCTGAGCAACACTCTGGCCAGGGTGGTGCCACCGATCAGGTCAGGGTGACCCCGCTTGCGGTGAGTGCCGAGAATGATCATCTCGGCGCTGCGCTCGTGGGCCTCGCGTATGATTTCGGCGTAGGGAGCCCCGGTCACGGTCTGCACCAACAGAGGCGGTTCATTCAGCGCATAGTCTTCACGCAGATCCGTGGCGATGGCATGGATGTCATCGACGACGGCACCTTCCAGGTCACGCAGCACCCGCCGTGGCAGATAGGGGTCAAGGACGTGAAGTACGTCCAGGCGTGCGCCCATGTCGTTGGCCAGGCGAATGGCACGGCCAAAGGCGGAGCGGTTTTCGGCTGACAGATCACAGGCAAACAGCAGGGAGCGAGTCATGGCTCTGCCCTCAGAACGCCAGTGGAGGAACCTTCAGCATGGGTGGGCATGCCGATTCGCGCAAGCGCTCCAAGGTACCACTGCTGTCAGCGCATGATGATCTGATCCCTAAGCCTGGACGACAACAGAAGGTAGCGGCTACCACCAGGCGTGGAAGTGGTGAACCGGGCCCCGCCCGTGCCCCACGGACAGCCGGCGACTGGCATCCAGTGCCTGGTGCAGCCAGCGCTTGGCATCGCCGATGGCGTCGATAATCTGGGCTTCCTGGGCGTCGTGCGGCAGGTGTGCCAGTTTGGCGGTGATGGCAGACGACAGCGCGCAGCCTGTGCCGTGCAGGTTTTGAGTATCGATGCGTGGCGCTGGTAGCCACCGCTCCCCGGTGGGTGAGGCGAGCAGGTCAGGGCAGCTGTCACCGTCGAGGTGGCCTCCCTTGAGCAGGACATAGGGCGCCGATAGCGCGGTCAGTGCTGGCAGCATGGCTTCCATGTCATCTGCACTGGTGGGGATGGGCCGGTCAAGTAATACGGCAGCCTCGGGCAGGTTGGGCGTGATGACGTCAGCCAGCGGCACCAGAATGTCGCGTACGGCGCTAATCCCCGCCTCGTCGACCAGAATATCGCCACTCTTGGCGACCATGACCGGGTCCAGCACGATCCAGCGCGGACGCCGGGCCTCGAGCGCTTCGCGCAGCACCTCGGCGACGTCGCGGCTTGCCACCATACCGATCTTGACCGCGTCGACGCGGACATCATCGAGCAAGTGGTCGAGCTGAACGCGGATGCTGGCGGCCGTCACCGGGTGCACCTCGCGGACCCCACAGGTATTCTGCGCGATCACCGCGGTAATCACATTGGTGGCATAGGTGCCTAGCGCCGACAGCGTCTTGAGGTCACCTTGCAGACCTGCGCCACCGGACGGGTCAGAGCCGGCAATGGTCAGAGTGTGGGGGATGGCTGTGAGCTGGGACATGAACGGCACCGGAAAGTCAGCAGGACCCACAGGATACAAGAGACCAGGTCGAGGGAGCCATGTTCAGTCTGTTTGTGGTAGCGATGGCCAGTGCGACCTTGTTGCCGGGCGGCTCCGAGGTGTGGCTGACGGCACTGTGGTGCCGTGGCGAGTCGCCGTTGGCACTGTGGTGGGTGGCGACGCTGGGCAACACCTTGGGGAGCTTGATCAACGTGGGTCTGGGGCGCTATGCCACCCACTACGTGGATCGGCGGTGGTTTCCGGCATCGCCGCAGGGACTGGCGCGGGCGCAGCGCTGGTATCGCAAGGGGGGAGAAGCCAGTCTGCTGCTGGCCTGGGTGCCGGTAATAGGAGATCCACTGACCGTGCTGGCGGGAATCGCGCGGCTACCTTGGTGGCGCGCGCTGGTGTGGATTCTGGTGAGCAAAGGGGGGCGCTATGCGCTGGTATTGTGGTTAGCGGACAGCTACTTCTCGTGTGGCGCCTGAGCCTGGACCAGGACCTACCACCAAGCCCTATAGCCGGGCCCTATAGCCGGGCCCTAGAGCCAGGCCCTATAGCCAGGCCCTATAGCCAGGCCCTATAGCCAGGCCCTATAGCCAGGCCCTATAGCCAAACCCAGGCTTGACGGAAGCCCCGGCCCAGCCGGGGATAGCAGAAGGGCTGCCGAATGGCAGCCCTTCTGCTGTCGATATCACCGCTGACGGCGATGGTCGACGCGGATCACTCCTGCCCGAGACTGGTGCCGCCGTCCGGGTTACGGGCGTTGTAGTAGGCCTGTTCGGAAATGGCGTGGTAATTCACGACCTTGTCCTGAAACTCGCGATAGGACTCGTAGATGCGGCCGGCGATATCGCTGGAGTCGGCGAGTTCCTGCACGACCTCGGCGGAAATCTCCTGAGCCTGAGCAAGGACATCATCAGGCAGCTTGCGCAGCTGAACGTCGTGCTCGTTGATCAGCGTTGCCAGGGCGTCGTTATTACGTGCGGTGTACTCGTCGAGTACGTCCTGGTTGACGTCGCGAACCGCGCTACGCAGGATCGCCTGCAGGTCGGCAGGCAGTTCTGCCAGAGCGTCATCGTTGATGATGGCTTCGAACATGACCGTGGGCTCATGCCAGCCCGGGTAGTAATAGTATTCGGCGGCCTGGTGAAGGCCAAAGGCCAGGTCGTTATAGGGGCCGATCCACTCGGTGGCGTCGATGGCGCCGGATTGCAGCGAGGTGAAGATTTCGCCGCCTGGCATGTTGACGATGGCCACGCCCATGCGGTTCATGACCTCGCCACCGAGGCCAGGCATACGCATCTTGAGACCGTCCAGGTCGGCGACCGAGTTGATCTCCTTGTTGTACCACCCGCCCATCTGCACCCCGGAGGCGCCGGCCGCCATGACTTCTACTCCGAAGTCGTCGTAGAGCTCGTTCCACAGCTCCAGGCCGCCGCCATAGTGCAGCCAGGCATTCATTTCCTGAGCATTCATGCCAAACGGAACGGCAGCGAAGAACTGGGCAGCGGGTGCCTTGCCCTTCCAGTAGTACGACGCGGAATGGCCCATCTGCGCGGTGCCCTCCGCTACTGCGTCGAAGACCTCGAAGCCGGGAACCAGCTGGCCGGCGCCGAACACTTCAATGGTCAGTCGACCGTCCGACATTTCTTCCACCAGCTTGGCCAGGCGCTCCGGGCCTTGGCCAACGCCGGGAAAGTTCTTGGGCCAGGACGTTACCAGTTTCCACTCGAAGGTGTCCTGAGCCTGTGCCTGGGCACCGATCAGCATAAGGCCGGTGGCACTGGCGAGGGTAATGGCCTTGGCGATTGAGCTGCGTTGCATGTAAGTCCCCTTTTATATGGTGTTGGCGTTGTCGGGACCTGCCGGCCGGGGTAGGGCCAGCGGGTGAATGGCGCTGCCGGGATGTCGGCAGCGTCATGATGCTCGGTCATGCGTCTTGTTGATATAGCCCTTTGATAGGGCTCTTGGATATAGCCCTTGGGTATAGCTCTTGGCTATAGCCCTTTGATATAGCGTGTAGGCAAGGGTCGCTATGGCGATGCAGCTACTATAGATGCCGCGCCGTGGTGCACGTGACTGGCGCCGTCCACGCATCGCCAACGCGGGGGCCATTGCGTGCGGTATGCGCACGCCCATGGCCATGATGATGCCCCGTGTTCCTGTCTGAAAGCGCCGGAAAGCACCGGGAGCCGCTTGTGACCGCGCTCTCCCGGCCTCCTTGAGCAGCACATCCCGAGTTAGAACTGCTCCGGCAGCCAGGTGGCAAGGCCCGGGAAGAACGCCAGCGCCAGCAGCATTCCCAGCTGCAGTACGATGAACGGAATCACACCACGATAGATGGCAGACGTCGGAACGGATTCCGGAGCGACCCCGCGCAGGTAGAACAGCGCGAAACCAAACGGTGGCGTCAAGAACGAGGTCTGCAGGTTGATCGCGATCATGATGCCGAGCCAGATCGGGTCGAGGCCCATGGCCAGCAGAATGGGGCCGACGATCGGCACGACCACAAAGGTGATCTCGATGAAGTCGAGAATGAAGCCGAGCAGGAAGATGACCAGCATCACGATGATGGTGGCACCGACGACGCCGCCAGGCATGTTCTCGAACAGGTGAGTCACCAGTTCCTCACCCCCGTAGGCACGAAATACCAGCGAGAACAGGGCCGCCCCAATCAGAATGAGGAAGACCATGGTGGTGACATGGGTGGTGGAGCGCAGCACTTCCTTGAGGGTGGCCATGTCGAGGCGACGATAGGCCAGGGCCAGCACGAAAGCACCGAAGGCACCAACGGCGGACGCTTCTGTGGGGGTTGCCAGGCCGGTCAGGATAGAGCCCAGTACCGCGACAATCAGCACGATGGGTGGTACGAGCCCCTTGAGCAACAGTAGACCCAGGCCCGAGGTATGGCCCATTTCCGCCATCAGCTCCTGGCGATCAGCCGCGGGTGCTGCGCTGGGCTTGAACATCGCCACCAGGCTCACGTAAACGATGTAGACCAGCACCAGAATCAGGCCTGGCACCAGCGCACCCATGAACAGATCGCCGACGGACACCGTCTTGGGACTGAAGATGCCCATGGACAGCTGGGCCTGCTGATAGGCGCTGGAGAGCACGTCGCCGAGCAGGACCAGGGCGATGGACGGGGGAATGATCTGTCCTAGCGTGCCGGTAGCGCAGATAGTGCCGGTGGCCAGGGACTGGCTGTAGCCACGCTTCAGCATGGTGGGAAGCGACATCAACCCCATGGTGACGACGGTGGCACCGACGATCCCGGTGGAGGCCGCCAGCATCATGCCGACGATGGTCACCGAGATGCCCAGTCCCCCGCGCAGCGAGCCGAACAGCAGTGCCATGGCGTCAAGCAGGGTCTCGGCGACCCGGGACTTTTCCAGCAGCACGCCCATCAAGACAAACAGCGGCACCGCCAACAGCGTCGTGTTGGTCATGATGCCGTAGAGTCGATTGGGGAAGGCGTTGAGATAGCTGCCATCAAAATTGGCGTCGATACCGATGGACTCGAGGCCGAAGCCAAGACCGGCGAAGGCCAGCGCGGTGCCGGCCAGCGACAGCGCGACCGGATAGCCGAACATCAGGACCGTACAGATGACCGCGAACAGCACCAGTGGCATGAACTCCAGCATTTACAGGTGCTCCTCGTTGGCATCGTGGGGGGCTTCGTCTGGGGTCAGGCGCCCGCTAAGGATGAGAGAATTGCGGCAGATTTCAACGATCCCCTGCAGGATCATCAGTAGCGCAAAGGCCGGTATCAGGGTCTTCAGCAGGAACACGCCGGGGATGCCGCCGGCATCGGGGGAACCCTCGAAAATGGCCCAGGATTTGCCGACGTAGCCAAGGCTGGTGGCGATGACGAACACCATCACCGGAAGCAACAGGAACAGCGTGCCCAGCAGATCGACCAGGGCTTTTTTACGTGCCGACATGGCCCGGTAAAAGATATCGACGCGCACATGTCCGCCATGCCGCAGGGTGTAGGCCGCCGCCAGCATGAAGACGGTGGCATGCATGTACATCACCGATTCCTGCATGGGAATGCTGTTGACGCTGAAGGCATAGCGCAGAATGACGATCAGGAACTGAATGATCATCATCGCCAGAATGAGCCAGGAGAGGCCTCTACCCAGGCGTTCGATCAAGGCGTCGAGGGCCGCCAGTGGCCCCGGCAAGCCGGAGGTTGTGGACATGTGAGCTCGCAAGATAGTGTCAGGGCGATCTTGTTTCAGGCAGCGCATCCGCGCGCGGGGAAGCGCGGAGCGGCCTGGCGTCTTGGATAGTGTTGCACGCGGGACCCGTTGCACAGGGTGGCGCGCATCAACGCTGACTATACGGCAGGCAAGGTAGCACTGTCATGGCATCGAAAGTCGAGCCTTGCCGCGGTATCGGTCGTGTGATGCTCGGTTCAGGCGAGTTGTTGGGAATGGCAGGCGCGAATGGCCTTCAGGCAGGGATCTGGCAGGCGAATATCCACCGCGACGGGCAGATGGTCGGAAAACAGCCGGTCGAGGACCTCGACCTCGTCGGCCTCGAGAGAGGACGACAGCAGAATATGGTCCAGCGCACGACTGGGGCGCCAGGACGGGTAGCTCAGCGGCGGATGCACCGGATGCAGCGGCAACGATGCGCAGAATCGATCATGGGCATGCAAGCGCTCTGGTGTGCAGTTCAGATCGCCCATCACCACCACATGCTTGAGGGGCTGGATCAATTCACTCAAGTAGTCGAGCTGCAGGTTCTGGGTGCGCTGGCCGAGGGCCAGGTGTGCCACAAAGAGGTGTAGCGCCTCGGGGCCCTCACCGAAGCGAGCGTGGATGGCACCGCGGCCGGGAAGCGTTCCCGGTAGTCGGTGTTCCTCGATACGGCTAGGTGTCAGGCGCGACAGCAGGCCGTTGCTATGTTGCGCGATACGGCCGAGATTGCGGTTCAGCTGCTGGTAGTGGTGAGGGAAGCCTCCTTGCCGTGCCAGGTAGGTCAGCTGATTCACCTGGCTCGAGCGAAAGCTGCCCCCATCCACCTCCTGCAGTCCCACCATGTCAAAGTGCGACAGCACCTCAGCCATCATGTCCAGGCGACGTTGCCGCTGGGGATGTGGCAACAGGTGCTGCCAGCTGCGCGTCAGATAATGGTGGTAGGCCGAGGTTTGAATGCCCACCTGAAGGTTGAAGGTCACCAGTCTCAGGTGACCTCCTTCGAGGGTAGGGTGATGTTCCTCGGCCAGGGAGCTCATTACTGCGCGGCCTCGCGTTCTTCGCGAACCTGCTCCACCAGCGCTTCGGCGATGCGCGGCATATTGTCGAGGCTGCCAGCGTTGCTGGGCGATACGATGTAGCGGCCATCGACGATCAGTGCCGGAACGCCCATCAGCTGCAGGTTACGCATGGTCGCGCTGGCGCGGTTGATCTGCGATTTGACGCCGAATCCATCCAGGGCCTTGAGGGCATCCTCTTCGCTGACGCCGTAGTCGCTGAAGAAGGCCGCAATATCGTCCGGGTCGGTCAGCTGCTCGCCTTCCTGGTGGATGGCATCAAAGAAATCCTCGTGGACCTCGTCGAGAATCTCCAGCTGTTGGGCAGCATAGAAGGCGCGAGCGTGCTTGACCCAGGTTTCCCCCAGGGTGGCCGGCATGCGTTCGAATTCCACGTCCTCTGGCAGGTCTGCCACCCAGGCGTTCAGCGGATCTTCCAGCGCGTAGCAGTGAGGGCAGCCATACCAGAACACCTCGGTCACGTTGATCTTGCTGTCATCGCTGCCCAGCTGAACAGTGTTGGGTGCAACGGTGTAGTCCTTGCCTTCAGTGACCGGGGCAGCAGCAGCCATGGTGGACAGGCCCAGGCCTACCAGGCCCATCATCAGTGACTTCAGCATGTCAGTATGTCTCCTTGAAATAGACGGTGTACTTCCGCGACCGGCGAGCAGCAGTTCTGCTCCCCTGAGGCTGAAGCCACAAAGCGAACGCTGTTTTGAGTCTACAACGTTAGAAGGGTTCCCGAATATCCCGAATGGCCATGGGGTTGCCGCTGAGTGTCGCCAAACGCAAGCGGGGCGGCTCAAGAGCCGCCCCGCTGATCCGCCAGAAAGATGGTCAGTGCAGTCCTTGCACGTAGTTGGCCACAGCTTCCATGTCGGCGTCGCTCATCTTGGCGGCGATATCCGACATCATGCCGCCAGGACTGTTGGCACGATCACCGGAGGCGAAGGCCTTCAACGTAGTGACCACATACCCCGCGTGCTGTCCGGACAGTGCCGGATAGACCGCGGAGCCTATACCACTGCCGGTGGGGCTATGGCAGGCACTGCAGGCGGGTATGCCCTTGGCGAGATCGCCCGCGCGATAGAGGGCTTCGCCGCGTTCCAGCAAGGCCTCGTCGTCCTTGGCCTGGCCCACCACCGGCTCCTGGCCGGCGAAGAAGGCGGCCACGTCCCAGGCGTCCTGGTCGCTGAAGTTGTCCACCTGACCAGCCATCTGGGGTACCAGACGATGGCCATCTCGAATATCGAGGATCTGCTTGGCCAGATAGGAGGCCTGCTGTCCTGCCAGATTGGGGAAGGTTGGCGCGATGCTGGCGCCGGTCTGGCCGTGACACGCGGCACAGGCGGTTGCCTTGTCGCGTCCAGCGGCGGCGTCTGCGTCACTCTGAAGATCGGCATGGGCGGCGCCAACGACGCCGATGGAGATTGCCAGGCTTGCCAGTAACTGTCTCATCGCTAGTTCACTTATGCCGTTATGATGTTTTCACGGTCCTGCGGGGCGTGGCCTTGAGGCATGCCCGAGTTGCAGGAGGAAGCGCCCGCGCTGAGGCCGGTCGCTGGCAACAGCAGCACAATGGTAAGATGGGTCTCCGGGTCGCAGCCGCCTCAAAGCTTACTATAACCAAACACCCTGAGGGCGGGAATGCCAGGGCCCTCGCCCCTACTTTTGACCACCGTCAGGATTTCTTCCATCTCATGGCTTTCAATTACTCCTTGGCCCGATTTCTTACCAGCGCCCCTACCCTTGCCCGCTGCCCTGAAGACAGCGGTGTGGAAGTGGCCTTTGCGGGTCGTTCCAATGCGGGAAAATCTAGCGCCATCAATGCGATAACCCAGCAGAAGGCGCTCGCCAGGACGTCCAAGACGCCGGGACGCACACAGCTGATCAATGTCTTTTCGCTGGGCGACAACGTGGACCGGCGTCTGGTGGATCTGCCGGGATACGGCTACGCCAAGGTGCCTGAAAAGGTAAAGTTGGAGTGGCAGCGTCACCTGGCGGAGTACCTGCAGAAGCGCCAATCACTGCGCGGCCTTGTGCTGGTGATGGATGTGCGGCATCCGCTGACCGAATTTGACCTTGCGCTGCTGGATGTGGCGGACGAGCGAGATCTCCCGGTCCATATCCTGCTGACCAAGGCAGACAAGTTGAAGCAGGGCGCGGCCAAGAATGCGTTGCAGCAGGTGCGGTCTCGTCTGCGCGAGTGGGAAGACCTGGTCAGCGTCCAGTTATTCTCGGCACTCAAGCGTCAGGGGGTTGAAGACGCCCATCGACGTCTGGATGGGTGGCTCGACCAGGACTGAGCCTGCCAGGGTTGTGGCTCAGCACCTATGGTGCGAGAGCTCTCGGTGTGAGAACACGCCCCTTCAGGACAGCAGGGCCTCTAGCTCGGTGACACAGGTCAGGTGAAAGACGCCGGCAGGCAGGTCCGTCACCTGCGTCTGTGTCGGCGCGATCCAGGCGGCCTGCATGCCTAGCCGTCTGGCAGGCAGGATGTCCTCCTCCCATGAATCTCCCACGTGCAGTGCTCGTTCAGGGCGCACGTTCAACCTCGCCAGCATGGCCAGGAAAGGGCGTGGGTCGGGCTTTGGGGCCAGCATTTCACCAGCGGCGATACGCTCATGAAAATGCCGTGCAATGGCCAAGCGCTCAAAGGCCACATTGCCATTGGTGATGCTGCCGAGCCGGTAGCGTGAGGCGAGACGCTCCAGCATGGCGTCGGCCCCGGGGAAGGGCGTGACGTCGATGCGCAGCTGATGGAACTGCTGCATAGCCCGTGCCGCCCACTCGCCGGCGCTGTCCTGATCCAGGCCGTTTTCGACCAGCAGCTGAACCAGGCTGTGCTCGCGCAGCCAACTGAAGTCGCCGCGTCGGGACCAGTGCTGCCGAGCCATGGCCTGGCGTGCCGCGAGATAGCGCTCAAGATTGATGGGGCCGGTGGCAGGCTCGCCTCGGCGGGCCTGCCACGCAGCAAGCTGGGTATTCAGCCAGTCGACGTGGCCGTGCTCGGTGCGCTGCATGACGCCGGCGTTGTCCCACAGCGTATCGTCTAGATCAAAGGTGATGGCTTCCAGCCGAGACAGGTATGCGGGCGCTAGCACGGTGTCTCTCCAACAAGGTCAGGGTCATCAGGGTCTGGTGCGGTGCTGGCCGGCCTGCGCCGAGCCCTGGGGTGGGCGCGATCGTAGCTCTCCGACAGGTGCTGCCAGTCCAGGCGGGTATAGACCTGGGTGGTCGACAGGTTGGCGTGGCCGAGCAGTTCCTGAACTGCACGCAGGTCCTGGCTGGACTCGAGAAGATGGCTGGCAAAGGAGTGACGCAGTCGATGAGGGTGGAGGTGCTCGGGGAGGCCGCGACGGCGCGCTTGAGTGACCAGGCGCGCCTGAATGGCGCGATGACCCAGGCGTTTCCCGTGCTGTCCGACGAACATGGCCCGCTCGCCATCAGCAGCCAGCGATCCTCGCAATGTCAGCCATTGCTCGATGGCGGCTCTGGCGCGGGAGCCCACGGGTACCTGGCGCGGCTTGTTGCCCTTGCCGACGACCCTGACGCTGGCGCCATGCACATCCCCCAGATCCAGCGCCGATAGCTCCGCCAAGCGCAACCCACTGGAGTAAAGCAGCTCCAGCATGGCCTGATCGCGCACCGACAGCACCGAGCCGTCATGGGGGGTGTCGAGAAAGCGGGCAAGAAGGTCCACATCGACGGGGCGAGGAAGGTCGTTGGGCGCCTTGGGGCCCTGACTCAGGCCCACCGGGTTGTACGCCAGCTGTCCGCAGTCCACCAGATGACCACAGAACCGGGACAGTGCGGCACGGCGGCGCTTGAGACTGCGTGCAGCCAGCCCTCGGCTGCGCTCGGAGGCCAGGAATCGCCGCAGTTCCTTGGCCGTGATGAGGTCATCCTCTGGCGCTGACAGGCTCTGCTGTGCCCGCCAGTCCAGATAGGCGGCCAGGTCTCGTCGGTAGGCGTCGACCGTGGCGCCGCTGGCCGTGCGGGCAAGCTCGCTCAAGAAGTCCGCCACCGCACGATCAAGCGGAGGCTCAGCCGCCATCATGCTCGCTCAGTCGGACGCTCAACCGTACTAGCACATCGGCCAGATACTCGGTGAACAGGGTGTCCATGCTGGCGCGGAAGTGGTCCGGGTCGGCGCTGGCCAACACCACGAAGCCCTGGGGTTCGCCCAGGGTCATGCGGGCGATCGCGCAGGAACCGGACTTGGTCGGCGCCTTGGCATGGGGCACCAGTCGCTTCCAGTCGGTGGGCGTCAGGCGTGTGCAACGGCTGGCGCGGCCATCGAGCAAAGCGGTCAAGCGCTGACCCGTGTGCTCGTCGAGGACGTGGCGCGGCGCCTGAGGCGGGCGCGGGTCGCGATCGGTCAAGCTGGCGGGGCACCAGACTGCTACTGCCGGAGTCTGGAAACGCTCGCTCAGCTGGGTCGCCAGCGCCTGCCCCAGGGCATCGTTGTCCTGGGCCTCGAGCAGCGCCAGCACCAGTTCTCGGGTTCGACGGTACTGGGCTTCATTGTGTCGGGCCGAGTCGAGCAATTGTTCCAGGCGCAGTTCAGCACCCTCTGCGCGTTTGCGCAGATCGTAGACCAGGCGCTCGAGCAGAGAGGTCGCACCCTGAGTTTCCGGATGAGGCACCTTCAGGCTTTGCAGCAAGCCTTCACGGCCAACGAAAAAGTCCGGATGGCGCGCCAGCCATTCGGCGACCCGGTCCGGATCCAGCGTCTTGCGAGGCTCTGGGGCGGCTTGGGGCATGCGCGTCTCCCTGTGTAACGGTCGGTGTCAAAGTGTCAGCCATGCTGGCAGCTTAGCGTAGTCGGGGAGCGTCCAATACGTAAGAGATCAACGTAGCGGGATGCGACCATCAAACACTCGCTCGGCAGGCCCGGTCATGATCAGCGGCTGGTCTTCTCCGGCCCAGCGTATGCTCAGGTTGCCGCCAGGCAACGCCACCGATACCGGGCTATCCAGCAGACCCTGGCGAATACCGCAGGCGACTGCGGCGCAGGCGCCGGTGCCGCAGGCCAGCGTCTCGCCACTGCCGCGTTCGAACACCCGCAGACGGATGCTCTGGCGCGACAGAATCTGCATGAAGCCGACATTCACCCGGCGCGGAAAGCGCGGATGATGCTCGATCAGCGGGCCCAGACGCTCTACCGGGGCGCTGGCCACATCATCGACGCGGATGACGGCATGAGGGTTGCCCATGGAGGCGACGGCGATGTTCAGGGTCTCTCCGTCCACCTCCAGCGTATGCAGCAACTGGTCAGCGTCGGCGTCAAAGGGCAGCGCGGCAGGAGCAAAGCGCGGTGCGCCCATGTCCACGCTGACCTGTTCGTCTTCGTGCACGTCAAGGACCAGCGGCCCTCCGGCGGTCTCGACATGGATCTGGCGTTTATGGGTCAGGCGCTTGTCGCGCACAAAGCGGGCGAAACAGCGCGCTCCGTTGCCACAGTTTTCCACTTCGCTACCGTCGGCGTTGTAGATCCGATAGCGAAAGTCCATGTCGGGATCTCGCGGCGGTTCCACCACCAGCAGTTGATCAAAGCCAATGCCGAAGCGGCGATCGGCGAGGCGGCGAATGTCTTCCGTCTCGATACGCGCGCGCTGGGTGACCAGGTCGATGACCATGAAGTCATTGCCCAGGCCATGCATCTTGGTGAAGTGCAGCAGCATCAGCGCGACTCTCCGGCGGCGTCGGGCAGTGATTCACCTGCCCACAGGTCTTCAATGCGTTCTCGCTGCCGCACGACCTGCCAGCTGTCTCCATCCACCAGCACTTCCGCGGGGCGCGGCCGGCTGTTGTAGTTGGAGGCCATGACGAAGCCGTAGGCACCGGCCGAACGCACCGCCAGCAGGTCTCCCGGCGCCACGGCGAGACGACGTTCCTTGCCCAGGAAGTCGCCGGTTTCACATACCGGGCCGACCACATCATAGATATCGCTGTCGCGCTGCTGGCGCGTATCGACCTCAATGATGGCCTGCCATGCCTGATACAGCGACGGTCGAATGAGGTCGTTCATTGCCGCATCGACAATGGCGAAGTTCTTGGTTTCACCTGGCTTGAGATAGGTCAGGCGGGTCAGCATCACGCCGGCATTGGCGGCGATCGAGCGACCAGGCTCGAACAGCAGCGTCAGCCGTTCACCACCTTCCCAGCGAGACAGGCGCTCCAGCAACTTCGAGGCATAGTCGAAGGGCGCCGGGGGCGTCTCGTCACGGTAGGGCACGCCAAGGCCACCGCCCAGGTCCAGGTGGGACACCTCGATGCCTTCTTCGCGCAGACGGTCGAGCAGCACCAGCAGGCGTTCCAGGGCGTCCAGGAAGGGGGCGATCTCGGTCAACTGTGAACCGATATGGCAGTCGAGGCCTTCGATGCGCAGGTTAGGCAGCGTCGCCGCCAGGCGATAGACCTCAAGGGCGTCGTCGACGGCGATGCCGAACTTGTTGTCCTTGAGGCCGGTAGAAATGTAGGGATGGGTACCGGCGTCCACGTCCGGGTTCACCCGCAGCGAGACCGGGGCGACCTTGCCGAGACGACCGGCGACCTGGTTGAGGACCTCGAGTTCCGGACGGGACTCGACATTGAAGCACTTGATGCCGACCTCAAGGGCGCGAGCCATTTCGCCAGGTTGCTTGGCAACCCCGGAAAACACGATCTTGGCGGGGTCCCCGCCCGCTGCCAGGACGCGCTCTAGCTCGCCCTCGGAGACGATGTCGAAACCGGCTCCCTGGCGTGCCAGAACGTTGAGTACGGCCAGGTTGCTGTTGGCCTTCACGGCATAGCAGATCAGGTGTGGATGATCACCAAGGGCTTCCTGGTAGGCCTTGAAGTGGCGCTCCAGGGTGGCCCGTGAATAGACGTAGCAGGGGGTGCCCACCTGGTCAGCGATGCGCGCAAGGGGGACCGCTTCCGCGTGGAGCTCGCCCTCGCGATAGTTGAAGTGATCCATGCTCAGCCGTCGCTCCCTTCAGTGTTGCCGTCTTGATCCTGATCTTGGCCCTGGGCGTTGCCATCTTCACCCTGGTCGTCCTGGTCCACGCTGTCGCGAGGGCCGTAGCGCTCTGCGGCCTCCTCGTCGCCTGGCAGGTACAGCGGGCCCTTTTGTCCGCAGCCGGCCAAGCTGGTCATCGCCAGCAGCAGTATCAGCAGCAGTGCAGAGGTAGCGCGGCTCATTGGCGGGCTCCTTGGTCAGTGGCGATGGCCTTCAGCGCATCGCGAGCCCGCTGGGCAGCGGCGCGGACCTGGTCGGGGGCGGTGCCTCCGATATGGCAGCGGGCTGCTACCGAGCCTTCCAGCGTCAGCACATCAAAGACATCGTCGCCGATGGTATCGGAGAACTGGCGCAGTTCGTCGAGGCTCATGTCCGACAGGTCCTTGCCGCTCTCGATGCCATAGGCGACCGATTGACCCACGATTTCGTGGGCGTCGCGGAAGGCGACGCCCTTGCGCACCAGGTAGTCGGCCAGGTCGGTGGCGGTCGAGAAGCCCTTGCGTGCAGCCTCGCGCATGGAATCGCCCTTGGACTCGATGGCCGGCACCATGTCGGCAAAGGCGCGCAAGCAGCCCTTGACGGTGTCCAGGGTGTCGAGCAGCGGCTCCTTGTCTTCCTGATTGTCCTTGTTGTAGGCCAGCGGCTGAGACTTCATCAGCGTCAGCAGGCCCATCAGATGACCATAGACACGACCGGTCTTGCCGCGCACCAGCTCAGGCACGTCGGGGTTCTTTTTCTGCGGCATGATCGATGAGCCGGTGCAGAAACGGTCCGGCAGGTCGATGAAGTCGAACTGGGCGCTGGTCCACAGCACCAGCTCTTCACTCATGCGCGACAGGTGCATCAGCAGCAGGCTGGCGAAGGCGGTGAATTCAATGGCGAAGTCACGATCGCTGACGGCGTCCAGGCTGTTCTCGGCGGGGCGCTCGAAGCCCAGCAGCTGAGCGGTCAGGTGGCGATCGATGGGGTAGGTGGTACCCGCCAGCGCGGCGGCGCCCAGGGGCAGCACATTGACCCGCTTGCGGCAATCCAGCAGGCGCTCATGATCCCTCGCCAGCATTTCCTGCCAGGCCAGCAGGTGATGGCCAAAGGTGACCGGCTGGGCCGTCTGCAGGTGCGTGAAGCCCGGCATGATGGTATCTGCTTCGCCGTCGGCCAGCTCGATCAGCCCGGCACGCAGCCGTGCCAGTTCGCTGGCGACCAGATCGATTTCTTCGCGCAGGTAGAGGCGAATATCTGTCGCCACCTGGTCGTTACGCGAACGGCCGGTATGCAGCTTCTTGCCGGTGATGCCGATCTTCTGCGTCAGGCGCGCCTCGATATTCATGTGCACGTCTTCCAGTGCCACCGACCACTCGAAAGTGCCTTCGGCAATCTCGGTCTCGATCTCCTTGAGGCCGGTCACGATGGCGTCACGCTCTTGTTCGCTCAGCACCCCTACCTGGGCCAGCATGGTGGCATGAGCGATGGAGCCCTGAATGTCGTGGCGTGCCAGGCGCTGATCGAAGTCGACCGAGGCGGTGAAACGGGCGACAAAGGCATCGGTGGGTTCACTGAAGCGTCCGCCCCAGGACTGATTGGTGGTCTGGCTCATTGAAGGACTTCCTGAATGACGATGCGATGGCGACGGGCGCGACGTCGGGCCTGCAGGCGAGGACAGTGTCGGGAGCCGCTGTCGAGGTATGGGCCAGAGTGTACCAGAGTCGGCCAACGAGGCGAGGGCGGTATCGGGCCCGGTAACGAAAGTCGGCCAACGAGCGAGGGCGATATCGAGCCCGACAACAAAAGTCTCGGACCCAGGGGGCTGAGACCGGGGTGAAGGCGAAGATGGCGGCAAAAAGGACGGCAAGGCTGGCTCAGGTCGATTTTACTGACGGGGGCCGTGCTTTATGATGACGCCATTCACTTAATATGGCGGACGCGGCGATGTGGTCGCGAGCCCGACCAGGGAGTAGCAACGTGCAACAGATGTCCAGGCTGCGTATCGCGACGCGTAAGAGCCAATTGGCCATGTGGCAGGCCGAACATGTCCGCGATCGCCTGATGGCGATTCATCCTGACCTTGAAGTCGAGCTGGTACCCATGTCGACGCGTGGGGACAAGATCCTCGATACCCCGCTGGCCAAGGTCGGCGGCAAGGGACTGTTCGTCAAGGAGCTGGAAGAGGCGATGCTCGACGGACGAGCGGACATTGCCGTGCACTCCATGAAGGATGTCCCGATGCAGTTCCCCGAAAGCCTGGGGCTGTCGGTGATTCTCGAAGGGGCCGAGCCCACCGACGCGTTTGTGTCCAACGACTACGGTTGCCTTGAGGACCTTCCCGAGGGGGCTCGACTGGGCACATCCAGCCTGAGGCGCGGGCTGCAGATGCGCGAAGCGCGCCCCGATCTGGAGGTGATCAGCCTGCGTGGCAATGTGCAGACCCGCCTGGCCAAGCTTGACGGCGGTGAGTTTGACGCCATTCTGCTGGCGACATCCGGACTAAAGCGCCTGGGCCTTGAAGACCGTATCGCCCAGGAGCTGCCCCCCGAGGTGTGTTTGCCTGCCTGTGGGCAAGGCGCCCTGGGGATCGAGTGCCGTATGCATGATACCGAGCTGGTGTCATTGCTGGCGCCGCTTGATGATATCGAGACGGCGACGCGAGTGCGTGCCGAGCGTGCTATGAATACGCGGCTTGAAGGGGGCTGTCAGGTCCCCATCGGCGGCCACGCTATCTACGAAGATGATGGTCGGACGCTGTGGCTGCGTGCCTTGGTGGGTACCCCGGACGGCACGCGAGTGCTGCGAGCCGAGGGTCGCGGCTCGGTAGACGAACCGGAGGCGTTGGGTATTCGTGTGGCCGAGCAGCTGCTCGAACAGGGAGCCAGCGATATTCTGGCTGAGGTGTACGGGCCGCGCTGATGTCTGCACCGGTGTTGCTGACTCGACCGGGCGCTCGCGGCCAGGTGTTGGCAGAAGCCGTCGCTGCGTTCGGGCTGTCAACGCTTCGGCTCGAGGTGATGCGGCAGGAAACTGTGCCAGAGACGGCGGATGCAAGGTCGGCCTGGCTCGACATCGATCACTTTCATAAGGTGATAGTTATCAGCCCCGCCGCCGCCGAGCAGTTGGTCGAGGCGCTCGACCGATATTGGCCGCAGCTGCCGCAAGGGCTCGAGCTGTATGCCGTGGGGCAGGCGACGGCCGCGCTGCTGTATCAGGCCTTGGGCGTGAGGGTACGTCTGCCCACTGCGGCCGCCGGGGAAGAAACCAGCGAGGCCTTGCTGGCACTTCCGTCGCTCAAGCGGCTTGATCAGCAGCGAGTGTTGCTGGTGGCAGGTGAAGGAGGGCGGTCGTTGCTGGGTGAGACGCTTGCTCAGCGAGGAGCGCGGTTGACGCGGGTAGAAGTGTATCGGCGCCGTCTGTTGCCGCTGGCAGAGGATGCCGCGCAGCGGCTGGCTGCGGGGGACTACGGGGCGTTGGTGGTCAGTAGCGGAGAAATCCTGGAACATCTGGCAAGATGGTGTTCAGAGGCCGCCTTTCAACGACCGCTGGTCGTTTCCAGCCAGCGGTTGGCTACACTGGCGAAAACGCTGGGGTTTCGCGTCCCGGTCGTGGCGTCTGGCGCGTCTCCTGTGGCGCTGGCAGCTGCGGTAGCAAGGACCTGCGACCCAGAGGATGGCGAATGAAGATCTCGAAAAGGGCTAGCGACAGATGAGCAACCAACAGCACGATCAGGACGAGCAGCAGACGGCGTCCGCCTCCGGCAAGCAAGGAGCACAGGCCGCGACCTCAGGCACGGAACCCGCCAAGGGTGGTGCCGGCAGGGGAGGCGCCCAGCGGCGCTCGAGGCGTCGCGACAAGAACAACAGCAGCTCGACCGGGTCCGCTTCGCCGTCTTCCACCGCCGCGTCGGCCAGCAGCAAGAGTGGCTCTTCTGACAATGCGGCCGCGTCGAGCGCTGGCGACAAGGCGACCTCAGCGTCGAAAGATGCGGCCTCCAGTGCTACCACGTCGGCAGCCAAGCCAGCCGCTGATGCCAAGCCGCAAAGCGCGGACGCGTCTGCCTCCACCCAGTCGAGCGACTCCCGCTCCAAGACGTCTGCTTCTAGCTCTAGTGCATCGAGTTCAAGCGCATCGGACTCAGCCAAGACGAAGGCTGCCGCGACGGGTGCGACTTCCTCTGCGTCCACTGGCTCGTCCGGTGGCCGCGCCAAGGGTGGCTCCGCCGGTAGCGGTGGAGGCGCGGCATCGACCAGCGCCACATCGACCTCTTCGGGCGGTTCCGGTGGAGGCAAGGCCGGTGTCGTTGCGCTGGTGTTGGTGCTGCTGTTGATCGCTGGCGTGGCCTTTGTCGGTTTCAAAGGGTGGCAGCTTCAGCAGGCCATGTCGGCCCGGATCGATCAGCTCAAGCAGAACACGCCGAGCCTGAGCGATGTCCAGGAGCTGTCATCACAGCTGGAAAGCGGGCTCAACGAGCGCCGCGAGACCATGGGGCAGGCGGTCGACGGGATCAAGAGTGATTTCGCGGACTACAAGTCCGACGTCAATCAGACGCTGGACCGCGTGCTGGCGGAACTCTCCAAGGAACAGAATGCCGATGAGCGCGACTGGCTTCATGCCGAGGCTGCCTATCTGCTGAGGCTGGCCAACCAGCGCCTGCAGCTGGAGCGCGACGTGGAAGGTGCCGCTGCCCTGCTGCGGACCGCAGACGCGCGCCTGGAAGAGGCCGATAACCCGGCGCTGGTGCCGGTGCGTCGTGCCATTGCCGAAGAGCTGGCCGCGTTGCAGTCGGTGCCCAAGGTGGACCGCACAGGGCTCTACCTGGCCCTGAACGCCCAGCAGGAGCAGATCGCCGGATTGCCGCTGGCCCAGGACATCGAAGAATTCACGGCGGACACCACCATCGAGGAGGCGCCGGCAGGGGCCTGGCAGGAGCAGCTCGCTCGGGTCGGGGAAGAACTCAAGGAGCTGGTGACGGTCCGTCATCATGACCAGGCTCTCGAGGCGCTGATCACCCCCGAGCAGGAATCCTACCTGCGTCAAAGCCTGCGTCTGGTCCTGGAACAGTCGCAGCTGGCGCTGCTGAAGGAAGAAACCGGGCTGTACGAAGCGAGCCTCGACAAGGCCATCACCTTGCTTCAAGGCTACTACGATGGCGACAACGAGGCGGTGCAGGCTGTGATTGCACGCCTGGGTGAGCTGAAGAGCCATGCCATTCGCCCTGAGCTTCCCGACATCAGTGCCTCCCAGCAAGCGCTGGCCAGGTTTATCGAGCAGCGCTTCGAGGCGGGTGCATCCGGCCAGGGAGGTAACGCATGAGAAAGCTGATCCTGCTCATCGTCGTTGGCCTTGCGGTCGGGGCGCTGTTCGGCCAGCTGATGATGTCCGTTCCTGGCTATTGGTTGGTCAGGGTGGGGGACACCTCCTTCCAGACCTCCTTCTGGTTCGGTCTGGTCATCCTGTTGGCGCTGTTCATCATTGTGCACTTTGCCTTGCGCGTTCTGGTGCGCATGAGTCGCCCGGTCAGCCGTTTCAAGGTGTGGAATTCTCGGGCCCGTAATCGCACCGCCATGAAGCGTACCGTGCGCGGGCTGGTTGCGCTGGCGGAAGGTCGCTGGAAGCGAGCCGAGAAGGCCCTGGTCAAGGCGGCGGACGACTCCAGCACGCCGTTGGTCAACTACTTGTCCGCGGCGCTGGCGGCTCACTACCAGGGACGCTACGACCAGGCCGATACGCTGCTCAAGCGTGCACATATTTCGACCGATGGGGCCGATCCTGCGGTAGGTATGATGCAGGCTCAGCTGATGCTGGACCGTCAGCAGTACGAAGAGGCGCTGGCGATTCTGACGCGTCTCGACCGGCACCTGCCACGTCACCCGCAGGTACTCAAGCAGCTGAAAGCCGCGTACATCAGCGTCAGCGACTGGGATGGCCTGCGTCGCCTGCTGCCGCGCCTGGCTGACCAGCAGCTGATCTCTCGGGAAGAGCGTGAGGCACTGGAGCTGCAGGCCTATCGTGAGCTGATTCTCCAGGAAACGCGCAACCCCGAAGATATCGAGCGAGTGCGCAACCTGTGGTCCGACATGCCGGAGTACCTGCGCAGCAACGTCGACTTGCTGGTGCTGTACACCGAGACGCTGGTGCGTTGCAACGAGCAGGTGATTGCCGAGAAACTGCTGCGCCATTCGCTCAAATCCAACTGGGACAGCCGTCTGGTGCTGCGCTACGGCTTGCTGGGTGTGGATGCCTCGCGCCAACTGGTCACCGCCGAGAAATGGCTGCAGGAACGCCCCAATGATCCGGACCTGCTGTTGACCCTTGGTCGACTGGCCCTGCGCAATGCGTACTGGGGCAAGGCCCAGGAGTACTTCGAGGCGAGCCAGCGTCAGCGGCCGAGCGGCGTGGTCTGTGCAGAACTCGCACGGCTCTATGCCAACCTGGGTGAACACAACAAGAGCCAGCTCTACTATCGTCAGAGCGTCGAGCTTCTCGACAAGTCGTTGCCGTCACTACCGCAACCTAGCGACGCCCAGCAGGCCTGATCCCAGGACTGCGACCGACGCCGCAGAACGACCGCCAGGGGCGGGGCCAATAGGCCCCGCCCCTGGCGTTTGCGGGTCCTTGGCGGTCGTTGCTGAACGTGGCCGAGCGTCACACAAGGCGCCCGAGCTCGTGGCAGGAGGCCTGCCATCTTCAGGTGCCGGATGAGCGCTGCCAGAAGCTGCATGGGAGTGGTTCCAGCGATAGGCGAGCAGCCAGGTGCTGTAAGGAACCGTATGGGACAGGCGAGCCGCCTGGCGCCAGGTGGGAGATGCCAGGAGCCGTGTGTGGGGTAGGCGTTACCAGCAGTGAAAAAATGAGGGCGGCCCATGGGCCGCCCTCGCTGTTATTGAAGATCAGGTCAATTGCCTTCCGGGTCATAGTCACCGCGGAACTTGGCATTGGTTTCAGCGTACTCGCGGGTCTCGTGCTCGCGAGGGGCGTCGACGCTGCCTTCTTCTCCAGGTAGTGGCGCGGTATCTTTCTCCTTGCCGGTGGATACCACGTCCTTTTCGACCAGACGCAGGTTGGCGGCAGGTGCCTTGCCTTGCTTGTCTTCGCCGAAATAGACGGTGGTATGAGGGAAGGGAATCTCGATACCCGCCTCGTCCAGGTGCATCTTGACCAGGCGATTGTAGGCGCGCCCGATGGCCCACTGGTTGCCTGGTGTGGTCTTGATGCGGACACGAATGTTGACCGAGCTATCGGCCAGGGCGATGACACCCGCCACCTCGAGAGGCTCGAGAATTTCCGTCTTCCACTGGTCGTCCGACGACAGCTCGTCGAAGGCATTGCGCAGGGCAACGATCGCTTCATCCACGTTTTCGCGGTATGCCACACCGTATTCGCCGACATGGTAGGCAAAGCCACGCATGTAGTTGGACACCACATCCACACTGGAGAAGGGAACCAGGTGATAAGTGCCGTGCAGGTCACGAATACCCACCGAACGGATGCTGAGCTTTTCTGCGGTACCGGTAATACCGCCCAGGGTCACTACGTCACCCGTATTCATGGCGTTCTCTACCTGGATGAAGATACCGGTAATGATGTCCTGGACCAGTTTCTGCGCACCGAAACCGATAGCCAGACCCAGCACACCGGCACCGGCGATCAATGGCCCGATATTGATGCCGATCTCCGACAGCACGATCATTGCCGTCATGGTGACGATGGCAATCGCCAGGGCATTGCGGAACAGCGACAGCAAGGTCTGGGCCCGGGCAGAAGGCACGCCACGGCCAGTGGAGGGGTTGAGCTTGTGCTCTATGAAGCTGGCCAGAGCGATCCAGGTGCCGGCAGCCACCACCAGGATAATGACCACATTGATGACCTGGCTGACCAGCAGGCGCCCGGCTTCTGACGCGTACCAGGTGGCCATGTCGAACACGCCCCAGGCATTGAGCAGCGCCATGGCGGCAACGATCAGGATCAATACGTTGACGATGCGCAGCAGGGTGGGCACGTAAGAGTTAAGCCGGGTTTCCAGCAGCGGCAGCTTCTTGTTGAGCTCGCTGGACAGGGTAATGCGGCGTCCTACTGCCTGTACCAGCAGCCGCGAGATCAGCATGGCCGCCAGCACGATGCCGAGGGTCTTCAGCGTGGCCATCAAGACAAATGGCAGAGCGTCCTCGGGACGTGTCAGGGTCAGTACCAGCACCACCGAGAAGTAGATGATGGCCCACAGGTGCCAGGTACGGCCCAGCATACGCAGTGCCACGCCGGAGGCGGCCAGGCTGGAACGCACCGCAGAATCGAACAGCGCATCCCGCAGCTTGGTGCGGTTGATCAGTACCACGGTGATGGCATACAGGTAGGCACCGATCATGATCAGGGCGCCAATGCCCTCGCCGACACTGTAGGAAAGATAGGTGTTGATCAGCGGCACCACGACCATCAGGCCGTAGCCGGTCAGCCCGATCAGGCGCGCGATCCAGCGGTTCCAGTAGGACGCATTATCGGCGGAAATCGGCAGCAGGCGTAGCCCCTCGTAGCGGGAGGCGAACAACATGCGGACAGCCGCCTTCAGCAGCTCAATGACCAGGAAGGCGTTCAGGAACAGCGATGCCCTTGTCGACAGGCTTCCGGTTTCACCAATCGCGAAGGTGGCGGCCAGGTTGCCGCCCACGTAGGCAAGCCCAACCACAGCGGCGTCGACGATCACGGCCAGGACCACACACAGCACCAGCCGAATGGTCGGATTCAGCGTCTGACCATTCTGTGAATACTGGCTCAGGCGGGTGAACAGCGGCCTGACCAGTCGTCGGATGACCACGAACATGACGAAGGTGGCCAGAATCACCAGTCCGAGATTGATGGCCGCTTCGGTGAAGAGCTCGTAGTTGAGCTCACCTTCCGAGAAGGCGCCATTCACCATGGCTCCGAAGATATTGACCAGGTTCTCGAACTGAAAGCCAAATTCGGTGACGACGCGGCTGGTCATATCGGCCAGCTGTTTTGGCAAGGTCGCATCGGCCGCGGTATCGATGGCCGCGCCGCCGGCAGCTTGAGCCTGTTCCGGGGCGTTCTCCGCCATCTGGCGCAGCTGTTGGATCAGTTGGCTACGAGACTGCTCGTTTTCCAGCAGGTCAGCCAGGGTCGAATAGGCTGGGCCGTCGCCAGAAGCGTTTGCGGTGCCATCTCCATCCGCTTGCTGAGCAAAGGCTGGGCCAGCGAACAATATCAGGGCGAGCAGCAGCACGCGTGAGAGTCGAGAGCAGAGTCGTGAGGGCATCACGCAAACCTTCTCCTGTAATTGATGGAGCCTGAGGACAGGCGAGGGCATGATCGAGCGATTCTGGCGCAGGCTAACATGTTCGATCAGCGCTTGTACGTCATCAATGATGTACAAAACTTGTACGTATTGCCAATTCTGTGCCATATTGACGGTGAACGCATCCCATGCGCTTCATCCCTGCTAGGCAAGCACAAGTTCGCCGCCCTCCCGGGCGGCGTTTTTTTTCGCGTCCCTGCCAGGCGGGCACCTGCATTGAGAGCCTGCTTTGACAGAAACGTTCTGTGCCGTGCCGGTTTTGCGTAGTAAATCGCTCCCCGGATCTGCTGGTGTGTCGCCACGACAAAGGGCAGCCACTGGCTTACCATGACGCTTTTGTCGGAGCGCAAGGCGATGGATGGGTGGACGCTGACCAGTGTGGCGCTGGGAGGAGCCTTGGGTGGCATGGGGCGGCTGTTCGTCAGCCGCTGGGCAGCCTCGGCCTGGGGCAGCCGGTTTCCCTGGGGCACCATGCTGGTCAATCTGCTCGGTGCCCTGGTGATAGGTCTGCTGGCAAGCCTGCTGGAGACCGGTTCAACGCTGGCGCTGATGCTACTCACTGGGGTCATGGGTGGCTTCACTACCGTCTCTTCGTTCAGCCTGCAAACCCTCGACTTGTGGCGAGAAGGGCGCTTGATGGCGGCCATCGCAAACGTGGGCGTGACCTTGATCGTCGGCTTGTCGGCGGTGGCCGCCGGATGGATGCTGGGTAGCCTCATCGATGGCCTGCTGCTGGGCCGGGAGGCGCTCCCATGAGGATCCGTCGTGAAGTGGCATGGCTGTATCTGGCCGTAGGGGTGGGGAGCGCCCTGGGCGCGGTGTGTCGCCTCAGCGTCGGTATGATGGTGGCAGGGCTTGTCGCTTCTCCGTTTCCCTGGGCGACCCTGCTGGTCAATGTGCTGGGATCCTGGCTGATCGCCCGCTTTGCCACCCACGCGGGTCTGAGTGGCAGCCGGCGTCTGGCGCGTCTGCACCCTTGGGCGGTGGCAGGCTTCTGTGGTGGCTTTACTACCTTTTCCCTGTTCAGCCTGGAAGTGGCTGAACTGGTCATCGCAGGGCGCCCCGGCCTGGCCTTGGCCTACCTGACGGTGAGTGTTCCTCTGTGGCTTGGGGCGGCCTGGGCAGGAGATGCCCGTGCACGCAGCGTATTGGCCCGACGCACGGCGGCGGTTGGCGCGAAGCGCGGCTAAGACTGAACGCAGTCAAGCTCGCCCCGCAGGGGGTCTGGAGCGAGCTTGAAGGTCTGCTGTCGTCAGGGTTTCGTTGCTGCGTCGTGCTTGGACGATGCGCCCTTGCGGGACGTCTTGGTCGCTTGGTCAGCGTGCTTGTTCCTGGGTGTTTCTGCCGCGCTGAAGTGTTCTCTTACCAGACCCAGCAGTCCCTGGGTCGAGGCGTCGAAGTCCTGGCTGCGCTCGTCGATCTTTTCGCTGATCTCACCGGCAATCCGCTTGCCGAGCTGGACGCCCCACTGGTCAAAGGAATTGATGTTCCAGATCACTCCCTGGACGAACACCTTGTGCTCGTAAAGAGCGATCAAGGCGCCCAGGTTGCGCGGCGTCAATTCATCGAGCAGCAGCACACTGGAGGGTCGGTTACCTGGACAGCTGTAAGGATCCAGGTCGCCGCCCTGGCTACTGCCTTCCATGAAGGCGTTGGCCTGAGCCAGCATGTTGGTCAGCAGGGCGAAGTGGTGGTCCTCGACGCCGGGCTCGGGCTTCAGCGACGCGATAAAGTCGATGGGCACATAGCGAGTGCCCTGGTGCAGCAGCTGGAAGAAGGCATGCTGGCCGTTGGAGCCGGTCTGACCCCAGACGATGGGCCCGGTCTTGTAGTCCACGGGACGCCCGAAGATATCCACCGACTTGCCGTTGGATTCCATGTCGAGCTGCTGCAGGAAGGCGGGCAGCTGATGCAACGCCTGGTCGTAGGGCACGATGGCCTGGGTTTCGGCGCCGACAAAGTTGATGTACCAGATGCCGATCAGCGCCATCAGCACCGGCATGTTGTCGGACAGCGGCGCGGACAGGAAATGCTGGTCCATCTCGTAGGCGCCTTCGAGCATCTCGATGAAGCCGTCGTAGCCGATAGCCAGCGCGATAGGCAGGCCGATCGACGACCACATCGAGTAGCGTCCGCCGACCCAGGCCCAGAACTCAAAGATATTCTCTTCGCGGATGCCGAATTCCATGGCCGCTTTACGGTTGGTCGAGGCAGCGATGAAGTGAGCGCCGATGTCGGCATCATCACCCGCATTCTCGATGAACCAGCGACGGGCAGTACGCGCGTTGAGCAGGGTTTCCTGGGTCGAGAAGGTCTTGGTGGAGACGATGAACAAGGTGGTCGCCGGATCGAGGCTTCTCAGCACCTTCTGAATATGAGCGCCATCGACGTTGGAGACGAAATGGAAGTTCAGGTCCGCCTGTCGGTACTTGAGCAGCGCACGGCTGGCCATGTTGGGCCCCAGGTCCGAGCCGCCGATGCCGATGTTGACGATGTCGCGGATACGCTCGCCGCTGTAGCCCTTCCAGGTGCCACTGCGCACTTCCTCGGAGAAGCGCTTGATCTGCTCGCGAGTGGCGTGGATTTCGGGCATCACATCCTTGCCGTCGGCAATGACCGGCGTGTCGCCCAGGTTGCGCAATGCGGTATGCAGGACCGGCCGGTCTTCGGTGACGTTGATGATATCGCCGGAGAACATCTGCGCGCGCCGCTGTACCAGGGCGGAGTGTTCTGCCAGCTCCATCAGCTTGTCGAGCACCTTGTCGGAGATCTGATGCTTGGAATAGTCGAGAAAGAGCCCACCCACGCGCAGGCTCATCTTGTCGAATCGCTTGGGATCAGCAGCAAAGTAGTCACGGATGCGGTCGTTGGCGGTTTCTTCACGCAGCTTCAGCAGTGATTGCCAGGTCACGCTTCGGGTCAGTTGGAACACGGATGAATCCTCGATACGAATTAGTTGTTGTCACTACGAGAAGAAATCCACGCCTGGGCGTCGGGTATCCTCATCTCGTAGTCCTGGCCGAGCCAGGGGGAGCTCATCATGAAGTCGGCGCTGGAGGGATTGCAGGCCACCGGCACGTTCCACAGGGCAGCAAGGCGCAGCAGCGCCTTGACGTCAGGGTCGTGGGGCTGCGGCGAGAACGGATCCCAGAAAAAGATCAGCAGGTCTAGCGCCTGTTCGGTGATCCTGGCGCCAATCTGCTGGTCACCGCCCAGCGGACCGCTCATCAACCCTTCCACGTCCAGTCCCAGGGTGTGGCTGAGACGGGCGGCCGTGGTCCCGGTGCCGACCAGCTGGTGCGCCGTCAAGGTGTCCTTCCAGCGTGAGGCCCAGTCCATCAGCTCCTGCTTCTTGCCATCGTGGGCGACCAGAGCGATGCGTTTACGAGCCGGGAGTACACGGCTGACTTCCTTGACGGGCTGAGACATGCGAGGCCTCCGATGAAAGGCGGGGTGAATGGTGTCACCATGTTCAGGGATACCATAGAGTGTTGAAGGTAATATTACTACGAAGATGCCGTGCGACTAAGGTATGAACCGCGAAGGCTCCAGAGCTGAATCGCAAGCAAGTTGGCGAATTACGGGAACTATTAGAGTGTCCTCTATCAATGTTTTGCTGAAAATGTTGTAAGTTTAGCAAAATAGTGCTTGAGTCCCGGCGCTGTCTGTACCACATTGGTGCCCACTGACGACGTCCTTGCGGGGGATGTGCAACTTCATCAATCCCGCCTACCGTCGAGCTCTATGGCCTTCATGCAAGATTGTTTTTCGCCGCTCAGGGGGATTTTCGCTATGACTCTCAAGGTTGCCATCAATGGATTTGGTCGCATCGGCCGCAATGTGCTTCGCGCGCTCTACGAGAACGGCTACCGGGATCGTATCGAGGTCGTGGCCATCAACGACCTGGGCGATCCGTCCCTCAACGCCCACTTGCTGCGTCATGATACGGCCCATGGCCACTTTCCTTTCAAGGTAGAACATGACGAGGAAAGCTTGAGCGTCGACGGCGATCGTATCGCTATCCTGTCCGAACGTGATCCCGCCAGCCTGCCCTGGACAACCCTTGGCGTGGACATCGTGATGGAGTGCACGGGGCTGTTCACCAAGCGTGCCGATGCCGGCAAGCACATTGACGCTGGTGCCGCCAAGGTGCTGGTGTCGGCGCCTAGCCCCGATGGCGACGCCACCATTGTCTTCGGCGTGAATGACAGCGTGCTCAAGGCCAGCGACATCATCGTCTCCAATGGCTCGTGCACCACCAACTGCCTGGCGCCGGTGGCCAAGGCGTTGAATGATGCCGTGGGCATCGAGAACGGTCTGATGACCACCGTTCACGCCTACACCAACGATCAAAACCTGTCCGACGTGTACCACACGGACCCCTACCGCGCGCGCAGCGCTACCCACTCCATGATCCCGACCAAGACCGGCGCCGCGGCGGCGGTGGGCAAGGTGCTGCCGGAGCTGAATGGCAAGCTGGATGGCCTGGCGGTGCGAGTGCCGGTCATCAATGTGTCCCTGGTCGACCTGGTGTTCACTGCCTCACGCGACACCACCAAGGAAGAGATCAACGAGATCGTCGCCAAGGCGGCGGCCAGTTCTCCGGTACTTAACGTCAACGCCCAGCCGCTGGTGTCGATCGACTTCAACCACGACCCGGCCTCCTCGACCTTCGACGCCAACCACACCCGCGTCAACGGCCGCCTGGTCAAGGTCATGGCCTGGTACGACAACGAGTGGGGCTTCTCCAACCGCATGCTGGATACCGCCCTGGCGATGCAGGCCGCCAAGTAACAACGCCAGCAGGCAAGCGCCTCGCAGCTCAGCTAGCAAGCGAAACGCCGCTGCCCGCTGCCATAGGTGAGCATGGTGTGGCATGCTGGGGCCTGGGGTGCATGGTTGCCCCGACCCCTGATAAAGACGCCGAAGCAGGCTTGCTTCGGCGTCGTCGTGCGCAAGGATCGCTATGCTTCCCGATTACTCCTGGCTCGCCTGGGGCCTGATCATCCTGTCCACCTATTTGACCGGTATTTCCAAGGGCGGCTTTGCCGGAGGGTTCGGCACCCTGTCGGTACCGCTGATGGCCTTGGCCATCGACCCCATCGCTGCTGCCGGTCTGTTGTTGCCCCTGCTGCTGGTGATGGATGGGCTGGCGGTCAAGGCCTGGTGGGGACACCAGGATATGGCCGAGGTGAAGCGGCTGATACCCGGCATGGCGATCGGTGTGGTAGTGGCGACCCTGGTGGCGGGCCGTCTCGATGAGGATCACGTCAGGCTGCTGCTCGGGGTGATTTCCTTGCTGTTCGTGGTCTACATGGTGCTCAAGCCGGCGGCCTCCAAGCCGATCGCCCCCCTTTGGGCCTGGCCTGCGGGCATTGCCACCGGCATCACCAGTTTTATTGCCCATGCCGGGGCGCCGCCAATGAACCTCTACCTGGTGCCCAGGCGACTGCCCAAGACCACCTTCATCGCCACCACCACTCTGGTGTTCGCCGCCGTCAACACCATGAAAGTGCCACCCTACCTGTGGCTGGGCGAGATCAACCTCACCAGCATCTGGGCGTCGCTGGCGCTGGTGCCCGTGGCCTGGTTCGGCATCAAGAGCGGTCTGTGGTTGCAGCATCGGGTCAACGAGCGGCTGTTCTATCGGCTGGTGGTGCTAGCCATGGCGGTGGTGGGGGTGCAGTTGATCGTCAAGGCGCTGGGCTAGGGCTTGTTTGAAAAGTGCCTGCGCTCGGTAATACGGCGTTAAAAACCGGACCGAAATGCTCATTTACACCCCGTAAACTGCGCTTTCTAACCGATTTTTGCCTTGTCTAACCTTCGCTCGTCGACTTTTCGGGTAGCGCCTGGCGACGGGCTGTTGTGGGCTCACGCCGACATAAAGTCGTTCCAGCGTCTGACCAGGTAGTTGTGTTCGTCCATGACCGTGTTCCACACAGCGATACGGCTCATGCGGGTCAGATAATCTCCGCCGTCGCGGACCTCGCCCTTGTGAATCATGCCGCACGGCCCTGAAGGGCCCGCGAGCTCCTCTGCCGCCGGTTTGCCGGCATACCAGAAGTCCCACTCGGCGGTGGTCAGGTGAGGACGTGTCAGCTCCGGCGTGGAAATATAGTAGCCCTGACGGGCCATCACCGCGCCGGGCCAGCCAGAGAGCCACCAGTTCATGTAGTCGTAGGCGGCGTCCAGGGTTCTGCCCGTGACACCTCGAGATAGCGACATACCGCCGTACCAGGCACGGTACCCCTCCCGTGGCGCTGCCATGCGCACCTTGATCTGGCGCTGTTTTAGCGCCGTCATCGCTGGCGACCACAGGCTCTCGATGCCGACGCGGCCGCGCACCATATCCGAGGAGGCCTGATCCTGGTTGCTCCAGAAGGTGCGAAAGTGCTGCTTTCCCTTGAGGGTGATCAGGCAGTCAATCAGCGTATCGATGTCATTGACGCTCAGGTTGCCCAGGTCCTCGAAGGTCACCAAGCCCGCTGCCTGGGCGGCCAGAGCCGCGTCAATGGCGCCGATGGCGCTATCGTTCTGCAGGCTGACCATGCCGCGCCAGCGCGGGTCCAGCAGCCAGGCCCAGCTCTCTTCTGCGTCGGAGAGTCCCTCCGGCAGCATGTCTAGACGGTAGCCAAAGCTGTCGACGTTGTGACTGACGGGCAACATGGTGATGTGTTCCGTCGGCCGTGGGCCACAGCTGCCGTCGGGCTGGACGTAGAGGCGGTCCACCGGATTGCCACCGGCACCTCTTGGGGCATGGGGCGTCAGGCGGCCGGTCTTGGGCAGGTCATTGATGGACCCCCAGTGTTCCAGACGGCTCAGCTCGATCGGTTGAATGGCGCCCGCGGGCCACACGAAGTCGACGTTGTGGAACCACTGATCGTAGATATCAAAACTGTCGGGGGCCAGCACGCCGGCTCTCTGGGCGGCTACGCCGTCCATCACCGTGAACTCCAGGCGCAGACCGAGATCTTCTCGGGCGCGCTCGCGAATGCTGTCGAGCAGCGTCACTGAGGTGCCAAGCACACGCAGGGTCACGGGGCCACGTTGCACATAGGGGGCGTCGTGCTGGGTGTCAGGCATGCTGAATCCTTGGGCTGGGGTGATCGCTGATGCGCTCCATGAAGGTCGTCAGCGATTGTGTCACGCGCTCGGCATCGATGTCGCGGGTAATGAAGATCAGCTCCGAGTGACGGTCGTGCGCCGGCCACGTCTCGACATGCTCAGGCGGATGAATCGTGTGCTGGACGCCATGCAGCACGACCGGGCGGTCATCGCCGTGCACGTGAAGCACCCCCTTGACTCTGAGGATGTCACTGCCATGGCGATTAAGCAGCATGGACAGCCAGATGCCCAGGCACGTCCAGTCTACGTCGCCTTCCAGGCCCAGTCGAAAGGAGCGGATGTTGCCGAGATGGTCGGGGTCATGCCGGACGGGGTTGCGCCATGGCCCCAGCCAGTCCTTGACCTGCCCAGGGGTGAACCGCTGAAGGTGTGGGCCGCTGGCAAACAGGCTATCACTAGGCTGATCGAGGGCTTCCCTGCCCATCCGTTGAGCAGCGGGGTTGAGCGCATCCAGCAGTGATTCGAGCTGTGTCAGCGCATGGTGCTCCACCAGGTCGGTCTTGCTGATCACCAGCTTGTCGGCCACGGCGACCTGAGCCTCCCAGACCGGGTGAGCGGCGCGGCTGTCGACGGCATTGACGGCATCCACCAGCGTCAGGTTGGTGCCGGGACGCAGGTGGTGTCGCAAGACCGGATCGGCGGTAATGGTGGAGGCGATCGGACCAGGATCGGCCAGGCCCGTGGTCTCCAGGATGATTCGTTTGAACGGTGGTATGTCGCCGTCCTGGCGTCGAGTCAGCAAGCGCCTGAGCGCCTCGGACAGCTCGCCGCGGATGGTGCAGCAGACGCAGCCACTGGAGAGCAGTACGGCATCTTCGGCAATATCACCGATCAGCCGGTCGTCGAGCCCCACGTCTCCGAATTCGTTGATCAGCACTGCGCTATCGCCAAATGCCTCACTGGCAAGGACCGACTTCAGCAGGGTGGTCTTGCCTGCACCGAGAAATCCGGAGATCACATGGACGGGGAGCACGGGGGTGTTCTCGCTCATAAGGGAGTCTCGTGTCGCGCGATGGTGTCAGGCAAGAGACGCCAGAAAATCGGCATCCAACGGGTCAAGCTGGCGTCCGCACATCTGCTCGGCCTGCTGCCAGACGCCACCCAGGTCCTGCACGATATCGCGCTTGCCGGTGGCGTTTGCCAACACGAAGCTGGCCGCCTGGAAGTCCTCGATGGTAATGCGACTCGGCGCAAGTACCCGATTGATCAGGGTGACCCGGTAGGCACGGGCGCGCCTGCGCGCGAAGTGGGCCTGCTCGGGGTCCTCGATGGTGGTGCTCCAGTGGCTTTCGCCGCCGAATGCACCGCACAGTCCGCACATGCCAACCTCCGATGGCGCCGTCGGCGCCGAATGAATGTGATTTAGGCCGTCAGCGACGAGCTGGCGGCAAGGGCCACCCGCAGCAGTGCTTCGTCCTCGCCGCAGGGTCCGCTCAGCTGCAGACTGGTGTGCTGGCGGTCGTCGTCACGTCCGCTGGGCAGCGCCACCGCTGGCGAGTCGAGCAGGCTTGCCACCATGCTCAGGCGCAGCGTCGCCAGATTGACCTCGGCGAAGTGCTCGGGGTCGGCTTCCAGCGGCGCGAGCAAGGGCGCCACATGCGCCACCGTGGGCGTCAGCAGGGTCGCGCCGGCAAGCTCCTCGCGCAGCCGAGTCTTGAGCGCCCGGCGCAGGCGGTACAGGCTGACCACGCTGTCCGGGGGCATCTGGCGGGCGGCCGCCAGGCGCTTGCGTACCCGGGGGTCCATGGCCTCGGCATCGGGGCCTTCCAGCAAGGCGCGATACTCGGTGTAGGCCTCCGCCGCGCCCAGCCAGCCGTGGCGGGCGATGGCCTCCAGGGTGTCGGCGACGCTGGCCACGCGGCGACGGATGATGTGGAAGCCGGCGTCCTCAAGGCGGCTGGCGCAGGCCTCCAGATTGTCGCCTACGGCGCGGGATACCCTCGGGTCGTCGAGGCAGCCTGTATCGAGCACGATCACCGACTGTTCGGGCGCGGCGGCGGCGCGGGCCAGCGGCGCGCTGCCGCGCATCGTGTCGTCGATGGCCAGGCAGTCCTCGAGGGTGGTGGCGATGACGCCGATGGTGTCCAGGCTGTCGGCCAGCGGTGTCACGCCCTGGCGCGAGTGGCGGGCCTGGGAGGGGCGATAGGACACCAGCCCATTGAAGGCCGCCGGGACACGCAGCGAGCCGGCGGTGTCGGTGCCGATGGCGGCGGGCACGATGCCTGCCGCGACCGCCACCGCAGAGCCTGAGCTCGAGCCGCCGGGCGCCCGTGGCTCGGCGCCGGCTGGCGTATGGTGCGGTGTGCCAAAGTGCGGGTTCAGGCCCAGCCCCGAGTAGGCGATCTCGGTGAGGTTGGTCTTGCCGATGCCGACCATGCCCGCGCCGGCTGTGTGGCGTACCGCCTCGGCGTCGCGCGCGGCCGGCGTCTTGCCCAGCACCTTGCCGCCGGCGGTGGTGGCGGTGCCGGCGATATCGAACAGATCCTTCCAGGCCAGCGGCACACCGTCGAGCGGTCCGCGCAGGGTGCCCGAGCGCTGACGCTGGGCACAGGCCTCGGCCTCCACCAGAGCGCGTTGCTCGGTCAGCGAGATAAAGACGGCGTCACTGTCGGCGGCCCGGGTCAGGCATTGGCGGGTCAGCGCGACCGGATCGAGTTCGCCGCGTCGGATGGCCTCGCCGATGGCCAGGGCGGTGAAGGGGGAGGCAGGCATGCACGTCTCCTGTTGCGGTTGGTGGGCGCCGCCGCGGGCGGCACCAGACGACGACTCAGCGATCCTCGCGCTTGAGCGCGGAGTCGGGGATGTCACCGGTTTCCAGGCGTTCGAAGCGTCCCTGCTCGGTATAGACCCAGTTGCGTCCCACCGAGGTGGCCAGGAAGCGGTCATCAAAGCCTGAGCGGATCTCCTCCTGAGGGTACCGGCGCAGGATCCAGGCCTTCATCAGTACCACATAGACCACCAGGGCGGTGACGAAACCCACGGCGTAGGCATACTCGAGAAAGATCAGCGCGAGAGTGCCACCGGCGAGCCAGGCAATCAGCCCTGCGGGATTGAAGCCACCACAGAAACGGAACTGCCCTGCAGGATCAAACAGCGCGGGTACATTGAGGCGACGCCGGCGCAGCAGATAGTAGTCAGCCACCATGATGCCCCCGACGGCAGACAGCACGGCGCCGTAGTAGCTCAGAAAGGTGAACAGGTTATCGAGAATCAGCCATGGCATTGACGCGGTGCCGACCACCCCCGCGATGACCAGCGCGACCGGATAGCTGACCCTTGGCGCCCCGGCATTGACGAAGGTCAGGGCCGCCGGAATCAGGTTGGCAGCATTGTTGGTCGACCATTGGGCCAGGATCACCATGGCCAGCAACGCAATCAGGGTGAAGCCGCCGCCTTGGCCCTGGATGACGGTGACCGGGTTCCAGTCGCCCGCCGCAATAAAGGAGACGCCGCCGATCAGTGCAATCCAGGCTTGTGTGGCGGGCAGCGCCAGGAACTGCGCCACGAAGACGTTGCGATTGCGCTGGAAGAAGCTTCTGGCACCCGCCTCGGTCTTGAGAAAGCGGGTGAGGTTGGGGATATCGACGGCGAGCGCCGACCAGAAGGCCATGTTGGCAAAGAACAGTCCCAGCGCCGCCACGTCCTGATCGCCGGCAAAGGTCCAGATGTTGATGCCTTGGGTCTCGGCCAGTACGTCCAGGGTGAAGTACATCCATACCGAGATGGCCACGATGCAGGGCGCGGCGATCGACGCCAGTAGCTCTACCGCGCGGATACCGAGGGCGGTATTGACGATCTGCACGACGGCGAACAGCAGGTACCAGAGCACCCAGTTGTCGAGGCCCCACAGGTATTCGACGATGCCGTTGAGGGCCAGCGCCCCCAGGTACGTTTGGACGCCGAACCAGATAGCCGCGACGATGCCGCGTGATACGGCGGGCAGGTGGGTGCCCTTGAGGCCGAAGGGAGCGCGCAGATAGACCGCGAACGACAGGCCGTGCTCGGTACCGATATCGGCCGTCAGGCTCATCACCACGCCCAGGACCAGGTTGGCCAGGAAGATGATGGCGACCACCTGGACCAGTGGCAGGCCAGCGACACCGCCAGCGCCTAGCTGGAAGGTGGCGATGATGACGGCCATGCCGATCCAGAGCCAGATGAAGCCCAGAAAGCCGATGGTGCGCTGATTGAGCCATACCGGCAGGATCGCCGCCTCCAGCAGATGATCGCTGGCGTTGGCCGAGGAGGGCGTCGTCGCTTGAGATGACGTACCGGAGCGCGTCGAAGGGGCAGGGGGCGGCAATGTGTGTTGAGTGCTTGTCATGGTATCGCACCTGGGTGTGAAAGGTTGTTGTTGGGAGCGATAGCGCCGGAGAGGGGAGGAGATCTCTCAAGGTCGCGTAAATGCAGTATGGATACAAAAACCATTTTTTGACAAGCTTTGCCTCTAGCCTTAAGCCGCATTTGGTACGGAAAGTAAATGCAATAGGCTGTTTTTTCGGCATAGTAGAGCCCCGGCGCGAGCGCTCCAGATGGGGTCGGGCGTGGATGACCGGGCTGCTTTCGTCGACAGGTGTCATTTTGAGCGGGTCGAAAGGGGCGGCATGAGCTGCCAGACTATGGGGCTGCCTTGCGGCAGGGCGGCTCGCCAACGACAGGGAGGGCGACTTCTGGATACGGCAGAAAAGACCAGCACGCACGGTGGGGGACGCCCGCCGCGCTATGCAATGATTCAGGATTCGCTGCGGGACGCCATACGTTCAGGCCGTGTCGCGCCCAATCAGGTGTTGTTGGAAGGACCGCTGGCACGGTTGTTCGGGACCAGTCGCGGGCCGGTTCGCAAGGCGCTGGAGCTGCTGCACGAACAAGGGGTGATCAGCCGCTTTGAAGGACGTGGCTTTGTGGCAACGCCGCACCCTGGGGCCGTGTCCCCCGCCCGGGAGCCGTTGACGGCTGAGCGCTTGGGGCTGTGTGACGACCAGGCACCGGTGGTGGACACAAGGCCCGCGGCTGAGCGGATTTACGCTGAAGTGGAAGAGGCGGTGGCGACGTGCCTCGCCTTTGGCCATTTTCGCATCGTGGAAACCACCCTCAGCGAGCACTATGGGGTCAGCAGGACGGTGGCACGCGAGGTGCTGGGGCGGCTGCGTAGCCAGCGACTGATCGAGAAGGATCGCCACTCGCACTGGTTGGCAGGCCCGCTGACGGCACAGGCCGTGGCCGAGGACTACGAGATCAGGATCCTGCTCGAGCCGGCGGCACTGAAGGCTTCGGGGCCGCATCTGGCGCGTGACGAGCTCGAGGCCATGCAGGCGCGGGTGCAGCAGCTGATCGATGCGCCTGAACAACAGAGCGCTGCGACCCTTGCGCGGCTGGAGCAGGATCTGCATCAGCACTGTCTGCGACACTATCGCAACCGTAAGGCCGGCGAAATGATCGCCCAGAGCCAGCTGCCGGTGATGGTCAATCGCATGTTCTTCCAGGTGTTGGGGGTGCCAAGCGATGAGCCGCTGCTGGTAGAGCACAAGCTTGTCATCGATCACCTGCTATATGGCGCCTTCGATGCTGCCGCCTCCAGCCTGCAATCACACCTCCAGGCCGCCGCTGAGCGTACCCGGCGTCGCCTCAAGGTGCTGTCAGTGTTTCCTGAACCTGAACTGCCGCCTTACCTGCAGCGCATCGTATGATCCCTGGCGGTGGCGATCTCCCCTGTTGCTGCTGACGTCAGGTCTCCGGCGTCGCTATCTCTCTAGCATGACCGGCAGCCGCTGACCTCTCGTTCTGCTGTCGCTGGCCGCTTCTGGGGCTGTGGCTCAGCCCCTGTGGCTTTCCCTTTTCCCTCTCCCTCTCTCTATCCCTCTATCCCCCTATCCCCCTTCTGCTTCCACTGATGCTTGCCGCGGCTGCGTCATGCTGGGGCACTGAAAAATGTCATCGGAATGCGATGATCAAAAAAATGACGTTCTGCGTTTTTATCCGTTCCTGCGCTTTCTCTTTTTTCGACTTTAGTTGTATTTCTTGCGAGTCCCAAGATTCCCGGTGCTTCTTTCCTGTTGTTTCTATTTTGTTGAGAAAAAAGGCGTTAGTGCGTTCTTTGCGGTGGATGAGAGCGTCTGTCGATGGATCCCTTACGCCTCGAAAGCGAAAAGCTACCGTCTTGACAAAAATGACCTTTGTATCCAGTCTTCAATTGAAAGGCGATGTTCTGGAGAGGTGAGCTGCGCTCTATCCCGTGTCCAGATGCCCATGGCGTGGCCGGTTTCGCCAACAGATCTCAATAACTCCAAGTGACAAGACGAGGTTTACACGATGGCCAAGAAAGAAATTCTCTGTGCGTTTGGTGTCGACGTGGATGCCGTGGCCGGCTGGCTCGGCTCCTATGGCGGCGAAGATTCACCGGACGATATCTCCCGCGGGCTGTTCGCTGGCGAGGTCGGCGCCCCCCGCCTGCTCAAGCTGTTCGAACGCTACAACCTCAAGACCACCTGGTTCATTCCCGGCCACAGCATCGAGACCTTCCCCGAGCAGATGAAGGCAGTGGTCGACGCGGGTCATGAAGTCGGCGTGCACGGCTACAGCCACGAGAACCCCATCGCCATGACCCGCGAGCAGGAGCGCGATGTCCTTGATCACAGCATCGAGCTGGTGACCAAGCTGTCCGGCAAGCGCCCCACTGGCTATGTCGCTCCATGGTGGGAGTTCAGTCCGGTGACCAACGAGCTGCTGCTCGAGCGGGGCATCAAGTACGACCACAGCCTGATGCACAACGACTTTCATCCGTACTACGTGCGTGTAGGCGACTCCTGGACCAAGATCGATTACTCCAAGTCCGCCAAGGAGTGGATGAAGCCCCTTGAGCGGGGTGAGGAAACGGATCTGATCGAGATTCCCGCCAATTGGTACCTCGATGACCTGCCGCCGATGATGTTCATCAAGAAGTCTCCCAACAGCCACGGCTTTGTCAGCCCGCGGCAGCTGGGCGAAATGTGGCAGGACCAGTTCGACTGGGTCTACCGCGAGAATGACTACGCAGTATTCACCATGACCATTCACCCGGATGTGTCCGGGCGTCCCCAGGTGCTGATGATGCTCGAGCGCCTGATTGAGCACATGCAGAGCCACGAGGGCGTGCGCTTCTGCACCTTCGACGAAATCGCCGACGACTTCGCCAAGCGCCACCCCAGAACCTGAACGAACCGAAGGGATGCTCTCGCTCGGCGCCGTTGCCGGGCGAGCCACCAAGCCTTCACGTTTCGCCCCGCCTGACCTTCACACCACAACGATAACGAACAAAGGGTGACGTCGATGACTGAACCAACCTCCACTGTGTCCTCCAGTGCCCCTGGCACGGCTCCCGCCGACGCAGAAGCCCCCTGGAACGCGGTCATAACCAAGAAACAGATTGGCTATGCCTCTCTGGTCTGCTTTATCGCCTGGGTGGCGTCGGTCTACGACTACACTCTGTTTGGCACCTTGCTGCCGGTGATCGCCGAGGACTTCGGTTGGACCACCGCCAAGGCCACTGCCGTCAATACCTGGGCCACCATCGGGGTCTTTCTGGTCTCTCTGGTGGTCGGCACGATGCTCGATCGCTTCGGTCGCAAGAAGACCCTGATCTTTCTGGTGATCGGGGGCGCGGTCAGCTCGGGTCTGTCGGGGATCGCCATCGGTGCGGCGTCCATGGTGATCATCCGCGCCTTCTCTGGCTTTGCGGTTTCTGAAGAGGTGGTCAATGCCGTCTACCTCAACGAGATCTACAAGAAGGCCAAGGGGCGTGGCTTCATGTATAGCCTGGTGCAGAGCGGCTGGCCGGTGGGTGCCCTGCTCGCCGCCGGGATGACCTCACTGCTGCTGCCCATAGTGGGCTGGAGAGGAAGCTTCTTCGTGGCCGCCTGTGCCTCGATCATTGTCATCGTGATGGCGATCAAGCTGCCGGAATCCCCTGTCTTCGCCGCCATCAAGGAAGTCGAGCGCCGGCGCAAGGCGGGTGACGACAGCGGGGCGGCGAGTCTTGCGGCCGAACACGACATCGAGGTCAACAATGGCGAGAACCTGGGACTCAAGGGCGTGTTCTCGCCAGAGCTGCGTCGCCACACCATCTCCCTTTCGCTGGTCTGGCTGTTCAGCTGGATGGCGATCCAGGTGTTTGCGGTATTGGGTACCACAGTGCTGGTCGAGGCCAAGGGTGTCAGCTTCGAGAGTTCCCTGTATGTCCTGATCCTGGCGAACGCCGTGGGCTTTGTCGGCTACCTCAGTCATGGCTGGGTAGGTGATCGTATCGGGCGTCGCAATACCGTGTTGCTGGGCTTTCTGCTCGGGGGCATCGCCAGCATGCTGATGCTGTTGGGGCCGGCGACCGATGGCTTTGTCTATGCCATGTACGCGGTCACCCTGTTCTTCCTGCTCGGCCCGTTCGCCGCCATCCTGTTCTACATGGGGGAGTCCTTTCCGGCTCACGTGCGTGGCACCGGCGCCAACGTCGCCCACGTCATGGCGCCGGTGGGGGCGATCATCGGTTCCGGGCTGGTGTCACTGCTGCTGACCGCTGGTGTCAGCATGACCTGGGCGGCGATTCTGGCCGGCTCACTGCCGCTGCTGCTTAGTGGTCTATTGATGTTCGGTACGCGTCAGGTCGATCACCGCGAAGAGGATGTTCTCAAGGAGGTGGCAGCATGAGTCGCTTGATGCGTGACGATGGACTGGAAGGCAAGGTCGCCATGATCTCTGGTGCGGCCAGTGGCATCGGGCAAGCCCTGGCGGTCAGTTATGCCAAGGCGGGGGTCAAGGTGGTTGCTGGCTTTTATCCGGGCGACCCCCATGATGTCGAGACCACCGTTGCCGCGGTGCGAGAAGCCGGCGGCGAGTGCCTGGCGGTGGCGGTGGACGTGCGTGATGGCGAGCAGTGTGATGCGCTCGCCCAGGCCGCCGTCGAGCACTTTGGGCGACTGGATATTGCGGTTGCAGGCGCGGGAATCCTGCGCCAGGCCGCGCTGGAAGACCTCACCGACGATGCCTGGAATGACATGCTGTCGGTGGACCTGACCGGGGTCATGCGGATCTTCCGCTCCGCCGCCAGGGTGATGACCGGGCCTGGCGCCATGGTCGCGGTGTCCTCCATCGCCGGGGGCGTGTATGGCTGGGATGACCATGCCCATTATGCCGCCGCCAAGAGTGGCCTGGTGGGGCTGGTGAAGTCATTGGCGGTGGAGCTCGCCCCACGAGGTATTCGCGTCAACACCCTGATTCCTGGATTGATCGAGACGCCACAGTCATTGGACCCGGTCAACTCCCTGGGGCCGGAAGGCCTGGCGGCGGCAGGCAAGGTGATTCCCGCTGGACGTGTTGGGCACGCCGATGAGGTCGCCCGCACGGTGCGCTTTCTGACCAGCGATGACGCCTCTTACGTCACCGGACAGCAGCTGATTGTCGACGGCGGCCTGACCGTGCGCTGGCCCAGCTGACACCCTTGCGGGGGTGGGCCAGCTCACCCCCGACTTTCCCCAGAGGAGGATCGTTGCATGACACTCAAGCTTGAAGGCAAGGTGGCTCTGGTGGTGGGAGGTGGCAGCGGTATCGGTCGCGCCATTGCCTCGCTGTTTCACGCCGAGGGCGCCGTCGTTGCGCTGGCGGATCGTAACGCCGATGCCTGCGCTCAGCTGGCCGATGAGCTCGATGCGCGGGCCAGCGTCCACCGCGTGGATGTCTCCGACGAGGCCTCGGTGGCGACCATGGTCGATGAGGTGATCGGCCGCCATCAACGCATCGACGTGCTGGTCAACAGCGCCGGAATACTCGACGAAACGCCGTTTCTGGAGATGAGTGCGGACACCTTTGACCGCATGATTGGCATCAACCTGCGCGGGGTCTTTCTGGTCAGTCGGGCCGTGGCGCCACACATGGTGGAACGCAGGAACGGACGCATCATCAATGTGGCTTCACAGCTGGCGCTCAAGGGCGGCACGGGGCTGTCCCACTACTGCGCGGCCAAGGCCGGGGTGCTGGGGCTGACCAAGTCCATGGCCCGGGACCTTGCTCCCTACAACGTGCTGACCAATGCGATTGCCCCTGGTCCTATCCTGACCCCGATGCTGGAAGGGCTGAGCCCGGAATGGATCGCCGACAAGGAAGCCGAATTGCCCCTCGGGCGTTTCGGCAGAGCCGAGGAGGTGGCGCCTTCGGCGCTGATGCTGGCGGCGTCGCCGGACGGTGATCTGTATCTTGGCCAGACGCTTGGGCCCAACAGTGGCGACGTGATGTAGCCATCGTCCACGGGAGCCCCTTCATGGTGACTCTTCTGCTGATCAAGTGGCTGGCGACCGCGTCAGTGGTGATCGGTGTCTCGTTGGCCGCCGTCCGCCTGGGCCCCGGGATTGGCGGGGTACTGGCCGGCACCCCGATCGTGCTGGGACCAGGTTACTTCTTCATGCTGCGTGAGCAGCCAGGTGGCCTGGTCGCAGATGCCGCGCTGGGGTCATTGCACGCCATGCTGGCCACCCTGGCCTTCTGTCTGGCCTTTGTGCTGGCGTCGGGTCGCTTTGGAGCCTGGGCCAGCGCCGGTATTTCCGCGGGCCTGTGGTGGGTGGCAGCAGCGGTCGCCAATGCGCTACCCGGTGGTGTGGGACTGGCACTGATCGTGTTTCTTGCCTGTCTGGCCATGGCCATGCGACGGCTGCGCTCGCTTCACCTGGCATCGGTGTCGGTATCGGCGCCGGTACGCTGGGTCGATCTACTGCTTCGGGGTTCTCTGGCGGGCGCCATCGTGTGTCTCGCCACGCTGTTGGTCGGCACCTGGGCACCCGCGGTATCGGGCATGGTCCTGAGCTTCCCGATCGGTATGCTTACCATCGCCCTGACCCTGCACCAGCGCTACGGAGCAGCGGCAGCGCGTGCCACCCTGGCCAGCACCCAGCTGGGCATGTTGAGCCTGGTGGCCTTCAGCGCCGTCCTCGCACTCAGTGCCGATACTCTTCCCCCCACGACCGCCTTCAGCCTTGCCGTAGCGGCAGCGTTAGCCACCAGCGGCGCCTTATGGGCGAGGCAGGTGGTTGGCTGGCGCTGCGCGAGGACTTCCAGGAAATCCGGCTAGGCTCATCGATGACATGCAAAAAAAACCCCACCGAGGTGGGGGAAAGAGAGAGACCTGCTTAAGTCTGGTGAGCGATAGCAGGCTTACTCGACATGCCTGATTCTGCAAAAAGCTCTGATGCGCGTTTCCGTAGGGTGTCTCCCTCATTCGTGATTCAGAGGTGTCTCTTAGTCAGGCGTGGTCGGCATTTTGGTCCTGCCATGGCGAGAAGGGCGTCAGTCGAATATGCTGTTGGCCGGCCAAGCCCGGCAGGTGTGTACCTGGCGCGGCACTATAAAGGAAAGAAGAGGTGCTGGCCCCGCCCATTGTCGACTGGAGACACCACCCCATGCGTCATCTTCGTAGCCGAGGCTCCAGGGCCTTGACGGCCGTGCTGGCCGGTACCTTTCTGCTGAGCGGTCTAGCGGCTGGCACCGCCAGTGCGCAGACTCGTCTGACCTACAAGTCGGCGTCTGCCGGCACCGCCTATTACCAGATGGGGGTCGAGCTATCCGAAGCCATCAAGGCCGGTACCGAGGGTGAGGTCACGCTCACCTTGGAAGAAAGCCAGGGATCGGTGCAGAACGTCATGGAAGTGATGGCGCGGCCCGGTAATTATGTCTTTACCTCCCCCCCGGGCCTGGTCAGCAAGGCACGCGAATCCAGCGGCCCGTTCGAGAACCGCAACCATCCGCGCTTCCAGGAGATTCGCGCGCTGTTCCCGATTCCGTCACTGACCATGCATTTTGTGGTGGCCGGCGAGCAGGACACCCTGTCGCTGGATGAACTGGCTGGCAAGCACCTGCTGATCGGCCAGGGCTCCTTCGGCGCCAGAGAGGCTGCGCGCTATCTGGACCTGTTCGAGCTCGCCGATCAGGTCGAGGTCGACGACGCCGACGTGGGCAGCGCTCCCGATGCGCTCAAGAATGGGCAGATCGACGCCTTTGCCACCGCGAGTTCTTTCCCCGCGCCCAATGTGATCGAGACGGCGGCGAGCCACGATGTCGGGCTGGTGTCCTTCAGCGAGGCCGAGGTGGAGGCAACCGGAGCTGCGCCTCAGATCATTCCCGCCGGTACCTATGCGGGTGTGGATGAAGACGTGCTGACCACGTCACTACCGGTGGTGGCCTATACCACCAGCGCGATGGATGAAGAGACCGCCTACACCCTCACCAAGACCTTCTGGGAACGGCGAGAGGCGATGGCCAAGACGTCCCCCTGGTGGCAGGCCATTTCTCCTCAGATGCTGGCTAACCTCGAGGGACCTCTGCATCCCGGAGCGCTTCGCTACTACGAGGAATCCGGCGTTCAGATTCCTGACGCTCAGCGCTGATCATTCCTTGAGCTGACAGAGTATTCGCCATGAATGCCATTCCCGGCTGCGTGGCGAATACGCGTTTTCCTGGCTCCTCTTTATCGATTTTCCGTAAAACTGGCCTGGCCACTGCCGCGAAGATCACTTCGGGTAATGGCACCGTCCCTGCTGAAATAGTGATGTCATGAGTTCAAGCGATGCCGCCCGCTCGGCCACCGACAACGACGCCCGACGCACCCTCACGCCTGTGTGGGTGGGCCTGGGTACCCTGTCGGTGGTGTTCCACCTTGGCCTGATCTTCCATGGCCTGACTCCGGCGCTGATCAGTCGCCCTCTGCACATGGCGCTGGTGCTGCCATGGGTACTGGTGTTTTCCGCCCGCACTCGCTGGCAGCATGCCAGCGGCCTAGCACTGACGGCGCTGGGTGTCGCTGCCTGTCTGTTCATCGTCATCAACGAGGATGCCCTGAGCGGCCAGTATGGCTTTATCGATACCCCGTTGCAGATGGCGGTGGGCGTGCTGTTGATCGTCGTCGCGCTGGAAGCCGCGCGGCGTGCGATCGGCTGGCCATTGCCACTGGTGACGGCGTTGGCGCTGGGCTACGCGGCCCTGGGCCAGTATCTACCCGGTGAGTTCGGTCATCCGGGGCTGCCCATGGCAAGCCTAGTGGGCTCGCTGACCATTGCCGAGGGTGGCCTGTGGGGCAAGCTGACCGGGGTCAGCGTGTCGGTGGTCGCCATCTTCGTGATCTTCGGCGCGGTGCTGAATGCCGGTGAAGCGGGTCGAGGATTCATGAACCTCGCAGGTGCCGCGGCGGGTCGTCTGACCGGAGGTGGCGCCAAGGTATCGGTGATCTCGAGCGCCTTGATGGGGTCGATCTCGGGCTCGGCGTCGGCCAATGTGGCCTCCACCGGCGCCATCACGATTCCTTCCATGGCCCGGCTTGGCTACCCGCGCTCGCTGGCCGGTGCGGTCGAAGCGGTAGCCTCGTCCGGTGGCCAGATCATGCCGCCGTTGATGGGGGCTGGCGCCTTCGTCATGGTCGAGCTGACCGGGACTCCCTACACCGAGATCATGGGCGCGGCGCTGCTGCCGGCGTTTCTCTACTTCGCCACGGTGTGGATCGGTATCAATGCCTTCGCGACTCGCCATGACTTGAAGCCTGTGGCTGCGGAAGATCGCCCGGCGCTGCGTGAGGTGGTCACGACGGCACTGTTCTTTGCGGTGCCCTTCGCGATCCTGCTGGAACGTATCTTTCACGGCGGCAACACGCCCCAGTATGCTGCCAGCGTGGCGATCTTCGCAGGGCTTGCCCTGTTGGCCATGAATGCCGAGCTCAAGGTGTCGGGGGCGGAGTTTCGCGCGCGCCTGGCCCAGGCAGCGCTGACGGCCGGTCGCCAGATTGCCGTCATCGGGGCCATAATTCTTTGCGCCTCCCTGGTCATTGGTGTGCTGGCGCTCACCGGGCTGGGGGTCAAGGTGACCTCTGCCATTCTGTCGCTGTCCGGTGGGCAGCTATGGCCGGCGCTGCTGCTGACCGCGCTTGCCTGCCTGGTACTGGGTATGGAAGTGCCGACCACTGCGGCCTATGTCATCTGTGTGTCGGTGGCTGGACCCGCGCTGACCGAGCTGGGGTTGCCAGTGCTGACGGCTCACCTGTTCGTATTCTGGTTCGCGCTGCTCTCCACCATCACCCCGCCGGTGTGCGGGGCGGTGTTCATCGCTGCTGGCATGGCCGATGAAAACTGGCTCAAGGTCGCGGCCAAGGCCATGGCGCTGGGGGTCGGTCTGTACCTGATCCCGTTGGCCATGGTGGCGCATCCGGCGCTTTTGGATCTTGGCGGTGGGATTGTCCTTGCCCTGGGCACGACCCTTGGCGTGCTGCTTGGCCTGGGGCTGACGTCCTACGGACTGATCGGACGCTTCCGCTGGTGGGTCAGGTTGGTGCTGGTGGCGTTGGGGCTTGGCGTGATCTTCGTCCCCTGGCCTGTGCTCTGACCGGTGTTCTTACCGGTGCTCTGGTCTGTACTCTGTCCGGTGCTCTGGTCTGTACTCTGAGCCGTTCTCTGGCTGTTACGACGGGGGCAAGGCCATCGAAAAAACGGTGGTCGTTAGACGATAATTCCTGCATCGATGATGTGATGATGAGTGAGCGACGGGAGCGCAAAAAAGGATAAATAGCTGCTTTTCATGAGCGGCTATTCCGTGCGTTTTATTGTTAAGTTTGTAGGTTCTTCTAATAAAAAATTGTCGCTTTCTCGGAAAGTCATTGCGATGTGATGGCTCACGTCGAGGGCTTGGGTAGGATTCTCCTGTGACTACATGGATGTTGCCAGGAGAGGATCTTTCATGCCCATTACGTGCGCTAGATTGGATATTGATCCCTTGTCGATGGCCTGCCATCGAACGCTGTGCCGATGCCAGCAAGGCTGGCATTTATGAGCGATCCCTCCTGGTGGAAGGCGCTACGCGCCTCTTTCGATATTCCGCTGTCACAGAACGAGCGGCTGCTCCAGCTTGAACTGCACGGTGCCACGTCAGCGGGCCCAGCCCTGATCCCCCACCGTCTGGTCGGGCAGGAGCAGATGTCACGCCCGTTCTGCTATCGCCTCGATGTGATCGCCCAGCGAGGCGATATCGAGCTCAAGTCCTTGATGGCCCAGCCCGCCACCATCGCGATTCGTCAGGCCGATGGGCGCTACCGGTCGCTGTCCGGTCTGGTCGAGACCGCGGCGCTATTGGGCGAGGATGGCGGCGTCTTCTACTACCAGCTGACCCTGGTGCCTTGGCTTGCGATGCTGAACCTGGGACGCGACAGCCGCATCTTTCAGGACAAGAGCGTCCTTGAGATCATCGAAGACGTCTTTTCTGGCCATGATATCGCCCGGGGCGGCTGGCGCATCGACGTACGTCGCGACTACCTGGCGCGCAGCTACTGCGTGCAATACCGCGAGAGCGACTACCATTTCGTCAACCGCCTGATGGAACAGGAAGGCCTGTTCTACTACTTCGAGCATTCTCAGGGCGATGGCCAGCACATTGGCCACAACGATAGCCACAACAGCAGCCTCAACAACAGCCAGAGCGCCGGTAGCCCAAGCGCTGAGACCGCTCTTCACCGTCTGGTGATCACCGACGATGTGGCCACCTGCCAGGCGGTCGCGCCGCGCCAGATTCGCTTTCATCGCCAGGCCGCCACCGAGACCGAAGACGCGCTTACCCAATGGGGCGGACGTCGCCAGCAGCAGGCGACAAGGGTCAGCCTTGCCACCTACGACTACAAGCAGCCTCGCCTGGTCAAGCGCACTGACCTGCTGTCCCGCGACAAGCAGGGTAACCTCTCGGACGAGGAGGTTTACGACGCCCCCGGCGAGTACTACTACCATGACCACTATCACGGCGAGCGGCTGACCGAGCATCGGCTCGCGGCTTTGGAATCTCGCGCCAAGCGCTTCTTTGGCAGTGGCGGCGCCCGCCAGCTTCAGGTCGGTCGCTTCTTCGAACTGACCCAGCACGCTCAACATGACCGCGGCGAGACTACCGAACGCGAATTCCTGGTGTTGGGTCTCAGCCTGTTCGCCGAGAATGCCCTGCCGGTCTCGGCCCACCTCCACACCTTGCCCGGCAGCCTGCAACAGGAACTGCTGGATGCCCGCCGGGCCCACGGACTTGAGGACGACAGTCTTCATCGTGACGACTACCAGCGTGCCGGTACCGGCCACTACCTGATGGACCTGGAGGCCCAGCGCCTGACCCAGCCCTACCGCTCGGCGCTGGATCATCCTCGACCTGTCATGGGGGGACCCCACACCGCCATCGTGGTGGGACCCGAGGGTGAGGAAATCCACACCGACCGGCTCAACCGGGTGAAAGTGCAGTTCCATTGGGATCGGCTGGGGCAGCGGGATTCCCAGTCGAGCTGCTGGCTGCGAGTCAGCGAGGCCAACGCCAGCGCCGGTTGGGGCGGTGTCTTTGTCCCGCGTATCGGCCAGGAAGTGATCGTCAACTTCCTCGAAGGAGACCCGGACCGCCCGCTGATCACCGGGCGCGTCTATAACGGTGATGAACAGCCCGAGTGGCATTCCAACGGTCTGCTATCCGGCTTCAAGTCCAAGACCTACCGGGGTAACACGTACAACGAGCTGGTATTCGATGACGCCACCGACCAGGAGCGGGTTCGTCTTAATTCCGAGCACGCCAAGACTCAGCTGAACCTGGGCTACCTGATCCACCAGCAGGGCAACACCCGCGGCGACTTTCGCGGTACCGGCTTCGAGCTGAGAAGCGACGCCTTTGGCGCTGTACGCGCCCATCAGGGACTGCTGCTGACGACCTGGGGGCAACTGGGCGCGAACGGTGAACAGCTGGCCCTGGCCCCGGCGTATCAAGAGCTCGCCAGCGCCTGGCAACTGGCCGATAGCCTCAGTCAGAGTGCGGTGGAGCACAGCGCCGACGCCTTGGCCGCCCGCGCCAACCTGAAGCAAGCCGCCGACGACACCCAGGGCGTGGCGGGTGAGGCCACCCAGGCCAACGCGTTCGACGGCGGAAGCGCACGCACGGCAAGTCTTGGCGGGCGCGGCCAGGCCGGGAGTTTGAAGCAGTCCTGGTTGCACCTGGCGTCTCCTGCGGGCATCGCCGCGAGCACCCCGCAGTCCACCCATTTTGTCCAGGGTAAGTCGCTCAGCGTCACCAGCGGTGAGGACATCAACCTGGCCACGGGCAGGAGCCTGCTGGGTGCGATATCCGAGGCGCTCTCGCTGTTCGTGCAGCGCGCCGGCATCAAGCTGTTCGCCGCCCAAGGCAAGGTCGATATCCAGGCCCAGTCAGATGAGATGGCCCTGACCGCCGAGAAGCAGCTGACCATCACCTCCACCGAGGACAGCGTACACATCGCTGCCGAAGAGGAAATCCTGCTGACCAGCGGCGGAGGCTATATCCGCCTCAAGGATGGGGATATTCAGATCCACGGGCCGGGACTGGTGGACCTGAAGGGCGCGCAGCATAGCTTTGCGGGGCCGACAAGCTTGCAGCAGTTGCTGGCTCCATTGCCCGAGCCTCAAGGAATATTTTCCGAGTTTTTCGTTCTGCGTGACAAGAAGACGAATTTGCCCCTGCGTTTCGCAAAGTACCGGATCGTGACTGCAGAGGGCAGGGCTATCGAGGGTCGTAGTGACGAAGAGGGGCGGACGCAGAAGGTAGTTACCCGTCAACCAGAGCGCCTGAGCATCACGGTTCTAGACCGGCTTGATGACCTGGATGACATTTTTGATGCGCAGGGAGGCGTGTGACATGACAGAGGCTTCGACACTACCCGCTGATACGGAAGATGGTAATGCCCAAACCCGCCTGATGCCGCAAGGACGTGATGTTGCGATTGGAGGCTCGCCGCTGCTGTTCTATGCGGTGGGGCGAGATAAGTTGGTGAGCGTGTCACCCGAGGGAGCTGCGCACTTTATTGAGGAGTGCCGGTTAATGGAAACCGTGGTGGAGGAGCATCAACATGCACTAGATGAGCTATCCGCTGCCACTAGTAACTATATTGCGTTGATGATGTCGGACATCCGTGATCAACAGTTTGTTATGGACAGAGAGTCCTTGAGGCAACAGGTCCTGACAGCGCAACGCAAGGTGGACGAGAAAAATCGTGCGCTGAAGGATGTGATTGAGCCGCTGACGGAGTTGAGTAGCGAAACGAACAAGGTGATGGAGCTAATCCCTATTCAACGAAGAGCTTCAAGAACTGAACACTTCAGACTGGTGTACGCCAGGTCTCATATCATCAGAGCGATATCTGAAGAGATACCGTTAAGCGGTGGTAGCGGTAATGCTAGCCAGACGGTGCTCACCAACGGACGTGTCGATACTGACAAGCTAGTGCGCCAGATGGTGAATGTCAGTGGTGAAGCTAAGGTGAAAGCAGATTTTCCGTGGTTTGAAGATTGGCTGAAGAAGGAAAAAGAGACAGTTGATCTGTTTAAGTGGTCTGAGGCGATCAACGAAAACCTGTCTGCGAAGTACGAATTGCTTGAGGGTGAGGAACACGATAAGGATAGCTCGCGTGTTGAGCTATCTGCTGAAGCTCAGTTGATGCGCTGGACATCAGGTGCAAGTGGTATGAGCGGAGAGTTCAACCCCTTTCAAGGAAAAGCCTCCCTCAAGGCTGACGCAAAAGCAGAATTGGTCCTGGCGGAAGCCAAGGCATCATTGGATTTTTATACTCCCGCTGGTGGCCTGATGCTGGCCTGTGAGCTTCCCAATGAAGCCGGGATCATTGATCTGGGGATGATACGGTCGCATGCGTTTATCACCTGTAGTGGAGGGGTTGGAGCCAGCGTAGCCGCCGAGTTGAGTTTGAATATCGATATGCGTGATGGTCTGTTGCAGACTCGTGGTGTGCAAGGACAGCTTGCCCAACGAGGACTACCCGGCGAGCAGCGGTCGGTGGTGCGTCAGTCAGGTGCACCCCAGCTGGATAATAGTGAAATCGCCGGGGGAATGGCAGCCTTTGCCGGAGGCCAAGCGATCGCAACCTTCGGGGTGCAGCTTGAATGGAAGAACCCCGAAGAAGGCAATAAGTTTAAACCTTTTGCAAAAAGTGCACCAAGTGCTGTGGGAATGTTGGGGATCGGTGCCGCTGCCAATTTCTCTGTTTACTATGATAATGGAAAGTTTCGAATATCTGCTCAGGCTGGGGTGTGCTGTGGGATTGGACTTAAAGGTAAAATCGATTTCGAGGTGGATGCTGGCCTGATCTACGAATTTGCTAAATGGGTGGCTTATCAACTGAAGAACATTGATTATTCAAGGCTGTTTTTCATTAATGAAGATGCATTTTACGTGTTATCAAATGTTATCGCAATAATGGTCGCTGAAGGAGGAGATATTTCTGATTATTTGGCTGATACAGCAGATGTTGTAGAAAAACTTGCCAGTGAGGTGTTTTCTGAACTATCGAGCAATGCAGAAAACGCTTATAAGAGAAGCGATTTGGCCGAGCGAATCAATGAAAATCCTGACTTACTTAGATATGCGACTCCGGATACAAAAGGGCTGATTATCTACTGGCTGATGCAAACTAATATCTTCGATGTTTACCATCCCTTGAATAGGGATGTTGAGGGCTGGTGGGAAAACCCCAGTCTGTTTGGTTTTATGAACGAAAGGAAGACCGCGATTATGCACGTTCTTCACTTGGTTCAGTCCAAGAGTGAGATGAGAAATGTCATGAGGCGTATCACTCCTAAGGTTGGAGAAATCATTGATAGTAGAACAGGTGAGGAAATGGTTTCTTGCTTTTTGGCAAGAGGCGAAAGAGAGCTGCCTCCTCCGCTATCGAGTCATTTCGAGCGTGCGTTTGTCTACCTCCGAGCGAGCTTGATAAGAGATGCGTCATCTGTGGGTACTGAAATAGTAAGAAACGATGACTTGAAATATAGGCTGCAGGAGGATGTGTCACGCTATTTTAATACACCATGCGAAAATGAAACACAGTGTATACTTGAAATTGACGTGTTAAGTGAAGAGTGAAGTGGGGGGATAAGCTGATGTACTTTGCCTTCGGTTCGTCCCGGTTTTGGTTTAGCACGAATTGTCTGTAAATTTATCGGATAGCAAGCCAGTTTAGTATTGAGTTTCGGCGGAAAATTATATAAATCACGATTGATCATCGTGAGCTAGTGAGCACCGAAATGTGTAGAGGTGCGCGGGGCTGTGAGTGAGACTTAATATGGGTTCGTCCAACGCTAGGTCTGGTAGCGAATGCCGACGGTTGACGATCAGTTTCGCTCTATACATCTCTGAGAAACCGGCTCCTCTTAAAACCTTATACTCTCCCTCATTTGGACCGACCGGGTTATTCCTAGGTGATGTTTTATAAAAGTTCTCATCGTACCAGTCCTTTACCCACTCGAATCCATTTAACCCCATCTGGTAGAGACCGATTGAGTTGGGTGGATAAAGGCCAATGGTATGTGGTCCCATGCTTCCCGATGGAGTACTGGACTTGATTTCGTCGCGAGTCGGATAGTTGACGCCTGGGTTCATATACTTTCCATCGAAGGTGCCATATAGCTGAAACTGCCCACGTGAACGTGCGGCGTATTCCCACTGCGCCTCGGTGGGAAGTGAGAAGGGAAGCCCGGTCTGATCGCCCAGCCATTCGCAGTAGTTTCGTGCCTGATACCAGTCGACTCCGGCAGGGATGTTTGAGGCGCGATATTGAAATTCGTAACCGGCGGTGTTGATCCTTGGCAACCCCATCGCCTCGGTATAGATGTCGTAGTCAGCGTAGGATACCTGGACGGCGGAAATGGAGAAGCTGTCCAGCGTCACTTCGTGCACGGGTTTATTGTCGCTATCCGCTGTATAGGTTCTTCCGCCAGAATTGGGCATAAGCGGCCCAAAATCTCCCATCTGGAAGCTGCCGCCTTCAACAAAGACCATGTTATCCATGGTTTTCTGGATGAGCGCCGCAACGGCCTCTTGGTTAACCGGTGAGCCGGCGTCCCTGTGGCCTCCGATTCCTTCCTGCGAAGCACTGCTGTCACACCCGGTCATCACGAGGCAGGCAATAATGGGTACGCTGAGTCGATAAAACCTTTCCATGGTTTCGCTCCATCACGATATTCGTGCGACAAGGGTGCTCGCAAAGCAAGCTTACCATTCGACCGGACAGTGCCTTGTGAGTGATTTCCCACAAATTATTCCGATCTGTGGGTTCCCCTATCTCCTAGGGGGGCGTCATGGCTGTCCAGGTAGGGATAAGTGGGGACTAAGCGTCGACACGTATCGGTGGCCTGAAGGAGTTTTAACTCAACGACGGGGCTTGGGAGTTCGGAGGATGATAGTGATGAAGTGGGCCCTTCCCCCTGTGTGACTCTCCACCATAGGGAAACACTGCATAAATGCCTGCGCCGCCGACTTGCTGCGTTACGCGCTGCTCGAACTCCTCACCGATACCGCATAAGCTCCGAGTGCTGCGCTGCGGGCGCCTGGTACCGCTCGGCTGATGACGTCAGCGCTTCCATCGGGAAAGCGGCGGCAAGTACCTGCCACACCGCATACGTTATCGAGGTTGATGCATCATGCCGGTTTTTTTCGCGCAAACGTCGTTCTGAAATGCTCCCGTAGGGCGCCACTGTTTCCCAATGCCGGCTCTTGCTGCACCTCATCCATGAGCGGTCGGTTGGCGTACAGAATCCAGGTGTCCAGCGCTGGTCCCAGAGGGCGCAACAGTCGCAGTTGATCTGGGTAGAGGGCCAGGGCCTGTTCGGCGACGATGGCGGCGTCGGCTTGGCCGTCGAGCAGGCCTTCCAGGGCGGCGACGATGGTGGGGGCGTCGCGTTGCTCCAGTCCCGTTAGGTCGGTGTAGTGACGGGTCGCCGGTTGACGCAGGACGCTTGTAGGGTTGGCGACGTCCTTGCGCGCGACCAGTGCCAAGGGCCGGCTTGGGGCAATGAAGCTATCCACGGGAAAGGCGCGGTGCATGAAGCGTCCGACGCAGTCGGCGTGACTGAAATGGGCGCTGACCTGCAACACATAGTCGTGATGCCCGTCCACCAGGTCCTGAAAGGCCTGGGGGAAGTCGTTTACCAGCTGGACGGTCGGCGAGAGTGGGCTGTCTTTACCGCCAAGATCCTGACGCCGGAGCTCAAGATAGCGGGCCAGGATCAAGGCGTGGTTGCTGTCTTCAGGGCCGAGGGTGGCGAAGTTCATGGGGGCTCCGGTAGTGGGCAGACGATAGTGGGGGTACTTCTTTTAGGCGAAAGCTTGCTCCGGGGCAACTCTGGTCGAACTGTCAGGGCGGGCGGTCTCTGGCAGAATACTCCCCCTGACGGACAAGCGAACAAGGAAACTCCATGGCTCACCTGCTGCGCATCGTGATGATCCACGGCCACCTGGAAGGGGTGGTCGAACTGGATGTCGATGGTCACACCAATATCTGTGGCACCAATGCCTCGGGCAAGACCACGCTCCAGCGTCTGGTGCCGGTGTTCTACGGTGAGCTGCCCAATAAGGTGGTACCCAAGACCCGCAAGAAGTTCGACGCCTTCTATCTACCCCACGGCAACAGCTACCTGATCTACGAGTATCGTCGCGAGGCCGGCAATGTCTGTCAGGCGGTGCTGACGCGCAAGTCCGATGGCGGCATCGAGTACCGCTTTATCGGCGCGCCGTATCAGCCCGGTCATTATCTGGTGGAAGCCAACGGTGGCGTGACAGCACTCGGCTACAGCGATTGGGCCAGCCAGTTGAGGCGAGATAACGTGCCGATGTCCGCCAAGTTGACGGCCACCTCGGAGTACCGCGCCGTCATCCAGAACGACTTCACCCATCAGCAGGGCAACCGCAAGGACAGTCTGCGACTGCGCCAGATGGCCGCCCAGTTCAGCCTGGTCAAGCCTGAGCGTCGTATCCGCCATATGGAGAAGTTGATCAGTGCGGTGCATGCCAAAGAGGGCAAGATGGACACCCTCAAGACCATGCTGGCGGCGATTTTCGAGGAGGACGGCGTCGAACTGCCGGTGACGCGCATCCGCAGCACCAAGGCGCGGGAGTGGATCGCTCAGATGCGTCAGTCCAAACGCCTGGAGCCGCTGGAGCGGGCGTTGGCGCAGCTGGATGAGCTGGACCATGAGGTAGCCGAGCGCGAGACCATCTTGTGGCAGTTGAAGCCCCAGCTCGAGGCTGACCGCCACCGCGCCGAGCGCACCTTGGCCGACACCGAGGCGGAGATCGCTCGCCGCAAGCAGGAGTTTCAGGAGCGTGAAGCGGAATATGGCCACCTGCGCGACGCCTTGAATGACCGCCTTAGCGAGATGACCAGCGAGCTCGAGCAGACTCAGCGGGAGCTATCGGATCTGCAGGATACCTTCGAGGCCTTCGAAGAAGCCGACATGCCGGCACTTGAGCGAGACGTCCAGTCGCTGCCCCAGTGGCGCGACCAGAGTCAGCAATTGCGCGAGCACCTGGCGGTGATGCAGTCCGCCTTTCAGGAGCACCAGTCACGGCTTGAGGGCCGGCTGCGTGAGCTGGCCGATGAGCTGGCCCGCCAGCAGGAGGAGGCCCAGGCCCGCATCGACGAGTTGGGCGAGACCAGGGAAGAGCTGCGCAATCAGCAGTGGCAGCAGCAAAGCGAGCTGGAGCAACGCTACCAGTCCCAGCGCCAGGAGCTCGATGACAGCTACCGTGAACGCCTCGACGCAGGGCTTCAGCGGGTAGCCGAACTGAAGGCGCAGCTGTCGGCCAGTGCCGCCACAGCAGAAGAGATGCAGGAAGCGGAGCTCGCCCAGGCGCGCCTCGACCAGGCCCAGAGCGATCGTGACGCCAGCGGGGAAACCCTGAGTGCCTTGCGCGAAGAGTACGACACGCTCAAGCGCAGTCGAGACCAGGCGGAGCAGGAGCTCAACGACGCCCGTCACCAGCTGGCCAAGGCCGAGGCACACTGCCACGCGTTGCACCAGCAGCGTGATCCCGCGCAAGGCACGCTGCGCCACTTCCTGCGCTACCACCGACCGGGCTGGGAACAACGTCTGGGCAAGGTGATCGCGCCTGAGCTGCTGGAGCGTCGCGACCTGTCACCCAAGGTCGGCGAACACGACCACGATGAGCTGTTCGGCGTCGGGCTCGACCTGGCCGCGGTGGATGTGCCGGAGTACGCGCAGGATGAGGCGAGCCTGGTCGTCGCCATCGAGCAGGCCGAGGCCGCGCTGGTGCGCGCCGAGAACGCCGAACAGGCCGCCGAGCGTCAGATGAAGGCCTGCAACGAGCGGGTACAGTCTGCCGAGGATGCCGTGCGGCGAGCGCGTATGGAGGTCAAGCGCGCCGAGTCGGAGGTGGATTACGCCCGGGATGCGCGCAGCCAGCTGCAGGAGCGCCATGGGCGCCAGCAGAAGACTCGGCGTCAGGCGCTGGAGGAGTCACTGGCCGCTCAGCAGGCGAGTCATGATGACCTCAAGCAGGAAAAAGGTGATGCCCTCGACACTCTGGCCAAGACCCATCAGGCGCAGCTACTGGAGGTGAAGGCCGATGCCCAGAGCCGCCTGGATGGCATCGACGACCAGATCCGCCAGCACAAACAGTACCTGAGCGATCAGAAGCAGGAGCACCAGCGCCAGCGCCAGGAGCTCGAGGCCGCCTTCGATCGTGAGCTGCAGGAGCAGGGCGTGGACCTGGACTCACTCAGGGATACCAAGGCGCGGCTTGCCGCCTTGGATCAGCGCATCCGCGACACCGCCGGCCGTCAGGAGCAGCTGGAGGACTATCGCCGCTTCATGCGCCTGGACTGGGGGCAGCGCAAGCCGCAGCTGGTGGAGAAGGAAACCCGTCTGATTCGTGACAAGGAGACCGCCGAGCGCGAGCGCGAGCAGCGCAAGGCCGAGTTCCAGTCTGCCCGCAGCGCCCACCAGCAGGCGCTGGCGGAGTTGTCCACCCGGCGCAGCACCGAGAGCGGCATCATCGACGCCCTCAAGCCGCTGCTGGTGCAGGTCGAGCAGCTGCCGCTGGACCCAGCCCCGGCGCCCCAGAGTCAGGCACCCGGGGATGTGCACGAGCGTATCGAGCGAGCCCACCGAGCGCTAAGCGAGCGTGCCACCGAAATGGATGCCCTGCGCAAGGGGTGCGAGCAGGTCGAGGGGGAGCTGATCAAGGGCGCCAGCGCTGGCTTTATCGATACCCTGAGCGCCGAGCGCGACAAGCTCCGCGATGAGCTCCAGGGTAGCGCCGACGTCGGTCCTCGGCAGCTGTTGCCGCTGCTGCGCGGGATGCTTACCCTGCTCGAAGACCAGCAACAGCAGCTGGTGCAGCAGGGGCGCAACCTGGGGGCGGACCTCGACAAGTTCTTCACCGTCTTTCGTGACCTCAACCGACGCATCAGCGCACAGAGCCGGCGGCTATCCGAGGAGGTGGCCGACGACCTGCGCCTGGAAGGCATCACCAAGGCCGAGGTCAAGATCCAGTCCACCATCGACGAGCTGGGTTTCTGGGAGCCGCTCAAGCGCTTCGCCCAGGACTATCGTGACTGGCAGGACGCCGGTGGCCTGCCCGGAGACGACTACCTCAATGCCCTGGCCGATGTGGTCGACCTGCTGCGCAGCGACCAGCAGTACAGCTTCGAGAGTCTGCTGCGCCTGGAGCTGCACCTTAATGAAGGCGGCACCGACCTGGTGATCAAGAACGACCGCCAGCTGCTCGAGTCGTCGAGCCACGGCATGGCCTACCTGATCCTGTGCAAGTTCCTGCTGGCCTTCACCCGCCTGCTGCGCGGCCAGGCCGAGATCAGCGTGCACTGGCCCATCGACGAGATCGGTACCCTGGCCTATCACAACGTCGAAAAACTGTTCGAGGCCTGTGACAGCAATCACATTCACATCGTCGGCGCCTTCCCCAACCCGGAGTCCGATGTGCTGCTGCTGTTCCACAACCGCTACCTGATCGACCGTGACGCCAGTGATCCTCGCCGCCGTCGACTCAAGCGCATCGAACCCCGGCTCAGCAAGCTGGCCCAGCGACTCAAGCAGCGCAGTGAAGAGGAGCTCACCCTATGATCGAACACGGCCCCCTGCTGGAGCGCCTTTTGGCCGGCGAATTCATCTGCGCGATCAGCGACGAGAGCGCCTTTCGCAAACTTGAAGACGACGACGTTCGCGAGCAGATCGACACCTACCTGCGTCCGCTCAACCGCCGTCTGGCCAGCAATGAGGACCGCAGCGTCCACTTCCTGGCCTGGCGGCAGCTGGGCGAAGACGCCCGTGAGCAGCTGTCGCGCCAGCTGGGCGATACCGTCAACAGCCTGCTGCCGCTGCTGGAGTGGCTGCAACTGGTACAGGAAGCGCTGGGCCAGGATGCCCTGGCGGCGCCTGGCGATGTGCTCAAGCCGGCGGAGTTCAGCGCTCGCTGCGAGGACAACCAGAGCCTGCGCGAACGCCTGGAGCGCCTTGCCACCGATCCTTTTTTCGGTTCCCAGAGCGAGCAGCTCGACGCCCAGATGAAGCAGGTGTTCAAGCGACTCAAGGAACACGGCTACCTGCTGCAGCCCCACGCTGATCGTCAGGTCTATCTGGTCACCGGCAAGATCGATTATCTGGTCGAGCTGGTACGCTTCATTCGCGACGAAGAAAGCCTGCCGGTGGATGATGAGGCACCGGCCCGTCAGGAGTCCCTGCTATGAGCGAGGAACACACGCTCGAAAGCCGGTTGATGGCCACCGGCACCGAGCGTCTCTCCTTGCTGGGACGCTACGCCGACGTCCTGATGCAGGGCTACTCCCGTGACGAGGTGCCGCTGGAGCCGCTGACTGACGGCGCCCTGCGCAAGCTGCTGGCGGCGCGCATCCTGTGGCGCCCAGACGAACACGGAGCGGTCAAGCTGACCCCCAAGGTGCGCGAGCTGATCGCCGAGATGCTGGCCGATGAGACCCGCCGCCACGTCAACGCCGACGTCGGTGAGACCCTTGAGCAGATTCGCAACCTGGTACAGAGCTATCGTGAAGCGGTCAATCGCGGTGAGCACTACCAGCAGGGGCCCCTGATGCTGCGCTTGCGCCAGGAGGTGGACGACCTCAACGGCCGCTTCGCCGACGCCATCGACAGTCTGTGGCAGCGCCTCAACAGCGATTTTGGCTTTGTCAGCCGCCTCAACGACAAGATCCGCGAGAACGACCGTGCCCAGAAGCAGATCGTGCGTCTGCTCGACGGCATGGCATTGATCGACTTCGAAGAGCTGATCGAACTGGTGGGCAGTGATGGGTCGTTGCGCAAGCTGCTGATCAGCCAGCTGCAACAGCAGCTGAGTCTGCACTACACCAACCTGCGTGAGGTGCAGGGGCGGCTGATCGAGCTGATGGCGCGCTTTCGCCAGCAGCAGCAGCAGAGCCGACTGGTGGCCGGTATGGCCGCCTTCCTGCGCGAGCATCCGGGGTTTCTTCCCGGAAACTACACTCGCAGAAGCGAGGTGCCAGAGCTGTTCAATCGGGCAAGCCCCTTGCAGGCAGCGGGTTCGGTGGCCCTGGACCACCATCACGACAGCGACACGATCGCCAGCCTGCTGCACGCCTTGCCGGTTGCGGTTCACCGCCCCGAGATCGTCGAGGCCGCTGGCCCCGCCCAGGTGGAGGAACCAAGCCTGGTGGAGGCCCGCCAGCAGGCGCTGAAGCAGGATGTAGAGCGCTTCTACCTGGACGTGGTGGACCGCAGTGCCGCGCCAGACGGGAGGCCGGGAGATGTCAGTGCCCTTGAGTACCTGGCCGATAGCGAGCTCGAATGGGATCAGGAAATCTGGCTGTTTCAGGTCATCGCCGAGTACCAGGGGCTGCCGCGGGAAGAGCAGCGCGCGTTTCGGTTGATCCCCGAGGAAAGCCCGGCAGGTCCCTTCAATGACGTCCAGCTGATTCACGACGTCAGTCTGGTGTTGGCGGTGTAGCGGGCGATGGCGTTGGCGAGACGCGAGCTCAATGCGGGTGGCCGGGGAGAACGCAGGCGGGTTTTGACGCTTCCCTGTTTGTCACCTAAATTGACATATATCTATGTCGTAATGGGTGTCAGATATGTCCTTTGAGATTCGTGAAGCGGTGAATGCCGAGGGCTATATCAGCGCCGATGCCTTGCCCAAGGCGCTTCATATAACGAAAAGCGAATTTGCTCGCGCCATCGGCCTCAGCCAGAGCGCCATCGTTCGCAAGGAGCGGCTGCATGCCGTCTCGACGCAACAGCGGTTGCGCCAGGCCTATGAAATACTCAAACGCATCGAGCCCTGGGCTGGCTCAATCAGCGCAGCCTGGTCGTGGTTTCGCAGCTACCCGATTGCGGCCCTGGGCGATATGACGGCGGAAGAACTGGTCAGGCGAGGTCGAGCCGATGATGTTCGCGCGTATCTATCGCATATCGCCGAGGGGGGCTATGCGTGAGCCTGCGGAGTCACGGCTTTCACTTCAACGGGCTGGTGTATCGAGGGCACAACCCTCTCTGGCAGCACGCACCTGAATCCGGAGATGGGGCGGCGCTGAATGGCGGGCGCTGGAACCGCGTTGGCCAGCCCGCACTCTACACCTCAGCGCGGTTCGAGACCGCCTGGCTGGAAGCGCAACAGGGAATGCCCTTCAAGACACAGCCGCTGACGCTGTGTACCTATGAGGTCGACTGTGGTCCGCTGCTTGACCTATGTGATCGGGATGTCTGTGCCCTCGTCCATCCCGACGTGGACAGCTGGATGCACGAGGCCTGGCTGGCGAAGAGGCTCGCACGTCAAAGCGTGCTCACCTGGGAGATTGCCGACGAGCTGATTCGCCAAGGCATTGTCGGCATACGAGTACCGTCGCAGGCGACGGGGGCCGGTGCCCGTGACGTCAACCTGGTGTTCTGGAAATGGTCTCGCTCTCGCCCGACCAAGGTCAGGGTGATCGATGATGAGGGGCGGCTGAGCCGCTGAAGTAGCGCATCGTCAGCGCCACAGTTCGAGATGTCCAGCGCAGCCAGTTATCCCGTGTTGCCCCTCAACGTTTTCCTTTCTCCTGCCCATTCTCCCTTTCCCTTTCCCTTACCGCTTTTCGCTACAACTGCCGCCGCCAGCGATTCTCGATGGTGTCCAGTTCGGCGGGTCCGTACAGCGCCTGGTCGTGGCCGCCGTAGTGGGCCCACAGCTGGTCGCCGAAGTCGAAGTGCCACCATTCGCTCGGCAGGTTGGTGAATCCCTGAGCGGTCATGGCGTGGTACAGCAGGCGACGGTTGTCCCGCGCCGCGCGCTCGTCATCGGTCAGCGTGGCCTTGTGTTCCAGAAAGGCGGTGTGGGAGGCCGGCAACGCTTCGTCGAACAAGGTGCCCATGGGCAGCGGCAGGCCATCGGCATCGCACAGGGTCACGTCGACGGCGCCGCCGCTCAGGTGCGGGCTCGGCGCATCGGCACGGGTGCTGGGTTCGGCCACAAACTCACGGGTACGGTTTAGCAGCTCAGCCTCATCAATGTCTGGATGGTTGCCGCGAATGGCTTCCATCAAGGTGTCGAACAGGTACTGCTGAACTCGCCACGGACGCCAGCCGTCCAGCACGATCAGGCCTACGCCGTCAGGCAGCGAGCGCGCCGCCGCCAGCACGCGGCGATAGACGCCTTCACGCAGATAGCACTCGTTGATGGCGCCAGGAATTCCCAGGCGGGCGTAGGCGGGAAATACCTTGACCGGTGATGGGGCCAGGCTCATGGGCACCAGGGGCTCATCCAGCCCCTGAATAGGAATCTGGCGCAGTTGGGCCCAGGAAGGCTCAGCGGATAGAGGAATCGCCATGGCTGGGGTCTCGGGATGTGCACAGGGATGACGGTCGTCACCGCTGTTATTGATGCCGTTGTTGCAGCTCTCGTTGCAGGTCTCGTTGCAGCCTTCGTTGGAGGTCATGGAGGTTCTCATCCCAGAGCGGTCGGAAGCCATAGGGTCAGGGAGGGCACCAGGATCAGTGCCACCAGGACCAGCAGGGCGATGACCACGAAGGGCCAGATGGTACGAAACAGCGCGGTGATCTCCAGCCGGCTGACGGCAGCGGCGACGAATACGCAGGCGCCCATCGGCGGCGTGATCAGCGCGATGGTGATGTTGAGGGTGATGATGATACCCAGGTGGACCGGGTCGATGCCTGCCATCATGGCCACTGGCGCAAAGATCGGTGTCAGCAGCATCAGCGCCGAGACCTCTTCCATGAACATGCCGGTGATGAAGGTGATCAGGCTGAGCAACAGCAGAATGATCACCGGACTATCGACGTAGGGGGTCAACAGCTCGACGAACTGGTAGGGCACCTGGGCGTAGGACAGCAGCCAGCTGACCGTGCTGGAGGCGGCCATGATGACGAAGATGGCGGCGGTAAGGCGGGTCGTGTCGACAAACGCACGCCACAGCGCCAATAGATTCAGGTTGCCAGCCAGCACCCCATAGAGGGCCACGTAGGCCACGGTCAGCGCTCCTGATTCCGTGGGTGTGACCAATCCCATGACGATGCCGGCGACAATCAGGAAGGGGGCCATCAGGGCAGGCAGGGCGCCAAGGGCAGCCACCCCCAGCTGGCGCGCACCGGGCCAGCCATCACCCTTGGGCAGCCCCTTGCGACGCGCGTAGACAGCATTCATGGCCATGAAGGCGGCACCCAGCAACAGCCCGGGAATCACGCCGGCAAGGAACAGATCGCCCACTGAGGTGTTGGTCAGCGAGGCATAGAGGATCATGAAGATGCTGGGCGGGATGATCGGCCCGATCAGCGAGCTGCCCGCCGTCAGGCCTGCGGCGAAGGCCGTCGAATAGCCTTCCTTGCGCATCGCAGGGACCAGCAGAGAGCCCAGTGCCGAGGTATCGGCGACCGCCGATCCATTGACCCCCGCAAAGAACACGCTGGACACCACATTGACGTGGCCCATGCCGCCGCGCAGATGGCCGACCAACAGACGCGCCAGCGCCATCAGCCGGTCGGTCAGCTTCGAGGCGTTCATCAGGTTGCCGGCGAGGATGAACAGTGGGATGGCCATCAATGAGAAGGCATCGATGCCGCCAAAGAACTGCTGGGGCATCATGCGGGGAATCATCGACAGGTCGACGAAGGCGAAACCGACCACGGCGGTGGCCAGCAGCGAGATGAACAGAGGCAGGCCCAGCAGCACATGGACGACAAAGACCGCCAGCATGGCAAGCGTCATGATGTGGCCCCCCGGTCGTGCTGAGCGGCGTCGGCGTCGCCGTCCTGGGTCGGTAGCGGGAATGGGCCATGGCACAGCGCCATCAGCGTCAGCAGCGCAAAGCCGAGCGGCACGGACATGACCGGCACGGCCCGACTAATGCCCAGGCCTTGGCTCTGGAACATCGCCACTGATTGCGCGTAGTGAAAGCTGAACCAGGCTCCGCCTGCGGCAAGTGCCAGGGTCAATAGCCACTGGTAGACCGAGAGGATGCGCCCCAGCGTGCGTGGAATCAGCCGCTCGATCAGCGCGACCCGCATATGACCGCCTTCGATCCAGACGCTGCCAAGGGCCAGCATGACCGCGCCGATGATCAGGTAGCGGGCCAGCTCATCGGTCCAGATGGGGGCCCCGCCGGCTAGATAACGCGCGGCCACACCATACAGCATGGCCAGCAGATCAATGAGCAGCAGTGCACTCGCGCTCCATAGCGATAGTCGCCGCAGCGCCATGACGGGCCGGCTTTGGGCAAGGGACCAGGACATGGGGAGGCTCTCCCACAGGTTGGTGAAACAGGATGAACCGGCCTCCTGGAGCGGAGGCCGTTGTACGTGCTGGAGCATTCTTCGTCTTGCGCTCAGGCCTGCGCACTCACGTCAGAGCACTCATGTCGCCATACCGATATCAGAGCGCTTAACGTTGAGCCGCTAATATCAGAGCGCTTGTTCAGAGCACCTATTCAGAGCACTTGTTCAGAACACGTGTTAAGAGAGTCTGGGTCAGTGCACTGTGTACCGGGCAGCCAGACGGTCGTCGACGCTGCCCGGTGTTCAGTACTAAGTGCTCAGGTCTCAGGTCTACTGGGCGCTGAGTTGAAGTCCGGCGTCGTCGAGCGCCATGTCGATATAGCGCTGTTCGATGTTCTGGTCCTTCAGCCACTCAAGATAAGCCGGCTGGCCCTGCTGGCGGAAGGCTTCCAGCTGCTCTGGGTTAGGACGAATGACCTCCATGCCTTGCTCTTCCAGGTAGGCAATGCGCTCATCGACCTTGGCCTGGTTCTGTTCGCGAGCAAGCTGGTTGGCTTCGGCGACCGCCTCACGGAAGGCAGTCTGGGTCGCCTCGTCCCAGCCATTGATCATGCTGGTGTTGCCCACCAGGAACTGGTCGGAGTACTGGATGTTGGCTAGCGTCAGGTAGTCCTGAACCTCATAGAGGCTGCCGAGGATGATATACATCGGCGGGTTCATCTGGCCGTCAGCGACGCCGGTTTTCAGCGCCATGTAGACTTCGGTCCAGGGAATGGGCGTGCCGGACGCGCCGAAGGCCTCATAAAGTGCGACCTGGCTGGGGTCCATGGCGCGGAAGCGCAGCCCTTCGAAGTCCGCCGGTTCGGCGATTGGCGTCTTGTCGTTGGTGAAGGCCAGGAAGCCGCCTTCCTCGACCACCGCCAGCAGTTCCAGTCCGGCGCGGCCCTCCAGGTCTTCCTGAACCGCTTTCCAGTAGCTGCCTTCGTCGAAGAACTGGCGAGCGTCATCGAAATCCTGGAACAGGAAGGGGATCGCGCTGACGAACACTTCGGGGACGATGGGCGACATGCCGGCGAAGGACGCAATGTTCAGGCTCGGCGACGCCATGGTCTGCTCCATGCGCTCCTGCTCTTCACCCAGCATGCTGTTGGGGTACAGCTTGAGCTCAAGCTCGCCTCCGGTTTTTTCCTCGACCAGTTCCTTCAAGTTGGTGGCGAACACGTGCACCGCGTTCTTGTCCGGGTCGGGAGCGCCGTTATAGCTCAGGTTGACGGTGGTTGCGGCCAGCGCTGAGGCGGCGGTCAACCCCATTGTCGTGGCGGTGGTCAGGGCAGCAAGCAGGGGCAGTGGACGAAACAGGCTCATGAGGGACTCCGGTGTTGTGGTGTTATTGTGCGGCAACGCTGTCTATCGATAACGAGACTAGGCGTTGTCGCGTTGACTAATCAAACCCCAAGGCGTTGATCTTTTGGCAACGCCAGCATGGTCTGGCGTTTGGCAGCACGTCGGACGGGCCCTCAGGCAACGCCGCTCTGGCGATGTGGGGCCAGCAGGCGTGGCGCATCATCGGCAAAGAAGCGCATGCCGCGACGCAGATGCGCCAGGCAGGCCTCTGCCGCCACCGGCAATGGCCGGCCTTGACGACTGACGATCTGAGCGCGGGCCCCGTTGAGCACCGGATGTGCCAGCGGCAGCACCCGAATCAGCCCCTGGGCGATGTCATCGGCGACGGTCAACTCGGGCATAAAGGTGACGCCGCTACCGGACCTGACGAAATTCCTCAGGACGGTGACCGAGTTGGTATGCAGCCGTGAACGCAGATGGAGGCGCTCCTGATGGGCGACCTGATCGACCATCTGGCGCATGCCAAAGGGGCTGTCCATCAGCCCCAGTGGCCAATCGCTGATTTCGGCCAGGGTCAATGGTGCCTGGCGCCGAGTCAGCGGATGGTCGGCAGGCACGATCAGATCCAGGGGGTGGCGGCGCTCCACATGACAACGCAGTAGCGGGTCCATGGGTGGCGCGTACAGCAGGGCCAGATCCACCTCGCGGTCACGGACCAACGCCATGGCCTCGTTGACGCCGGCCATGACCACCACAATGTCGATGCCAGCATGCGCCGTCATGAAGGTCTGCAAGGGGGCATTGACCAGGTCAGCGATAAAGCCCTCGCCCACGGCCACTCTGACCTCACCGCTATCCAGGCTCTGAAGCGCGCTCAGGCGCGACAGCGTTGCCGTTTCGGCATCGCATCGAGCGCGATGGTGTTCCACCAGCAGGCGGCCGGCTTCGGTCAGGGTGACGCCATCTGGGTGGCGGGTCAGCAATGGGATCGAAAGCTCTTCTTCCTGGCGACGGATCAAGCGACTGATGGCGGAGACGTCCACATTCAGGTGGATGGCTGCGCCCCGCAGGGAACCACGTCGCTGTACTTCGCACAGATACGCCAGAGCGCGGCCGTTGAGCATTGTCGTTCCTTATCGATGATGACCGGTGGTTGTCAGCATGTCGCAGGCAACTTGGCGAGGGTGACAGAGAGTGGCAGACTCTTTGTGCCCACAAGGCATAGACCAATAACCATAACGCAAAAAGGAACTTACGGATGCGATCGTTTTCTCGCCCTGTGCTATTGAGTGCCCTGCTGGGGCTCACCGCTTTGTCGGCTTCGACCCTGGTGACAACGGCCCAGGCCGACGAGCCGCTCAAGCTGGGGGTGGATATCCCGTTCGAGCCCTTCGAGTACCGCTTGCCTGATGGCACCCTGACGGGCTTCGAGGTAGAGCTTGGGGAAGAAGTGTGTCGGCGCATCCAGCGTCAATGTGAATGGGTCGAGCAAAGCTGGGATGGCATCATCCCGGGGCTGATGGCCCGCAAGTACGACGCCATCATGTCGTCCATGGCGATCACTGAAGAGCGTCGCCAGCAGGTGTTGTTCTCCGAGCCCTACTATTCCAACCCCAGCGTCTGGGTGACGCTGCGCGGCAGTGAAGTGGATCCCGACGACCGTGCGAGCCTGGAGGGCCTGACCGTTGGCGTGCAGCGCGGCACCATTCGTGATCGCTTCATCACCGATACCTACGGCGACATCATGGAAGTGCGTCGCTATGCCACCGCCGAGGACCTGGCGCTGGACGTCAAGACCGGACGCCTGGACAGCGCCTTCATGTACTACCCGCTGGCGCTGGCCAACCTGCAGGTGGATGAGCCCGACAGCGAGGTGGTGGTCAGCTCCGAGCTGATTCGCGAGCCCAAGTCCTACTTTGGCCACGGTGTGGCGGTGGCGTTTCGTCCTCGCGACGAAGACCTGGCCGCACAGTTCAATCAGGCCCTGGCCGAGATCAAGGAAGACGGCACCTACGACGAGCTGATGCACAAGTACGTGGACTACGATATCAAGATCTGAGGCAAGAGCTGTGCTTCTGCCAGTTTAACGTCAACGGGGCAGCCTCTGGCTGCCCCGTTGACGTCGCTGCCTGGTATCAGCTGCCGTCCTTGGCGCCTGGCTCCAGAATCTCTCGCGCCATGTGCCGGCCCGCCTGGGTGAGGTGCAAGCGCTCACCCTCCTGCACGACAAGCTGGCGCTGGCGGGATAACTCAACCGCGCGACGCGCCCTGGCAGGTGTCCACATAAGATGCTCGCGCAGCGCCTGGGTCACGTTTTCCACCGCCTTTTCGGGGCCATCTTCGTGGTGATAGAGGTGCACCATCAGGGTACGGCTTTCGTTGAGGTCACGCTGGCGGCGACGGCTCAGCCACTGGGCGCACAGGCCATAGCGCGGACCGAGCAGAAAGGCCAGAGCCAGGAAGACGCCGGTCATGACGGCCATCATGCCGCCAATCGACACGTCCCATGCCACCGCCAGCATATAGCCGGAGACGCTGGAGGCGGCCGCGATCAGCGAGGCATAGACAAAGATCTTCCATAGCCGGTCGGTGAGCAGATACGCCGCGGATGGCGGAACAATGACGAATGCCACGAACAGCACCGCACCCACAGCATCGAAGGCTGCGACGGCGGTACCGCTGGTCAACATCAGCAAGGCATAGAACAGTGCCGTGGGGGCGAAGCCTAATGCCTTGGCCAGGGCCTCGTCGAAGGTGGCGAGCTTCAGCTCCTTGTAAAAGGCCGCCACGAACAGCAGGTTGAGCAAGGTCATGGCGCCCATGGAGATTAGCGCGCGGGGCACCTCCGCGCCTCCGATGGTCAGGGTATCGAGCCAGACGAAGCCGATTTCCCCCAGCAGCACCGTATGGGCGTCGATATGCACGTCGCTGGCGTAAAGGTTGATCAGCAGCACGCCCAGCGAAAACAGCACGGGAAACACCAGACCAATGGCGGCATCCTTCTTGACCCTTTGCGTCGAGACCAGCAGTTCGGTCAAGAAGACGGTAAGGATGCCGGTCAGCGCTGCGCCGATGATCTGCACCGGGCCGTTGGCTTGATGGGTCGCCAGCCAGACGACCACGATGCCGAGCACGATAGAGTGACCGATGGCGTCTGACAGCATGCTGGTCCCGCGCAGCACCAGAAAGGTGCCGACCAGGCTAGAGGCGATGCCCACCAGCGCCCCGACCAGCATGATCATCAGTGGAATGTTGTCGAATAGGGTGGCCATTAGTGTGCTTGCTCCTGCCCGAGCGTCGCCAGAATGCGTTCTGCCTCCTGGCAGCCTGCTGGCGTCAGTACCCAGCGTTTGTTGTTGCCGGGCTCATGGGGGGGAGGGGCCTGCTCGATGATCAGTCCGCGAGCCATCAGGCGGGCAAGAGCCCTGCGGCTATCTGCGCCCAGGTAGGTGTCCAGCATGCGTTTTTCTGAGCGATAGTGGCGGTCTGCGTGGTGGCTTGCCAGCTGGTAAAGCGTGGTCAGCACGCGCTGGTAGCGGAGCTGGCGTCGGTCACGTCGCAGCTTGAGGATCTCCCACAAGAAGCCACGTCTGGGGGCGAATAGCAGGGACACCAGGACCACGCTGGAAAGGCTCAGGATGATCAGCGGACCCGTCGCAAGGCCGGGGCCCGTGGCGCTGATGACGGCGCCCACGACACCGCCGAGAATGCCGAACAGCGCCGACAATGCCACCATCGACTCGAGCCGGTTGGCCCACTGACGGGCGGCAACGGCAGGGGCGATGACCATGGCAGCCATCAGCACCACGCCGACCATCTGCAGGCCAATGACCACCGCCAGGGCGATCATGATCGTCATCAACCCATCCAGCAGCGACACTGGCATGCCTTGGGTCGCGGCAAACTGGGCATCGAAGGACACCAGCTTGAACTCTTTCCACAGGCCGGCGACCAGGGCCAGGGCCACGCCGCCCACGGCAGCCATGATCCACAGGTCGCTTCTCAGCGTGGCCGCCGCCTGGCCGAACAGAAAGGCATCCAGGCCGCCCTGGGAGGCGTTGCCCGTGCCTTGAATGTACGTCAGCAGCACTACGCCGATAGCGAAGAAGACGCTCAGCGAGATGCCCAGGGCGGCGTCGGTCTTGAGCCGACTCATGCGGGTCAGCAGCAGCATCACCAGGGCAGCCAGGGAGCCAGTGAACAGCGCGCCAGCAAGAATGCTGCCCATTTCACGACCCCCGGCGATGATGAAGCCCAGGCAGACCCCTGGCAGCGCTGCATGGGACAGGGTATCGCCGAGCAGGCTCTGCTTGCGCAGCACCGCAAAAGAGCCCAGCACGCCGCTCACCAGTCCCAGCATGGCAGCACCGAGCACCACATTCTGCAGAGTGTAGTCACCGAGGAGGCTGGCCAGGCTCATCCCGGCACCTCCTCAGAATTGGCCGGGGCGCGTGGGCCGGGGATGGCACTGGTGACATCGTCAAGCAGGGCAATCTGGCCCCCATAGGCACGCCGCAGATTGTCGGCGGTGTAGACCTCATCCACCGGACCTTGGGCGATCACGCGGACATTGAGCATCAGCATCCAGTCGAAGTAGCTGCGAACCGTCTGCAGATCGTGATGCACCACGATGACCGTCTTTCCCTGATCGCGCAGACGCCTGAGGATATCGACGATGGCGCGCTCCGTGGTCGCGTCGACGCCGGCCATGGGCTCATCAAGGAAATAGACATCGGCGTTCTGCACCAGGGCGCGGGCAAGGAATACCCGCTGCTGCTGGCCGCCGGAAAGCTGGCTGATCTGGCGCTCGGCGAAGCGTTCCATGCCCACCATCTCGAGCGCCGCCATGGCCTCACGTCGCTCGCGTCGCCCCGGACGCCTGAGCCATCCCAGGCGTCCGTAAAGTCCCATGGTGACGACGTCCAGCGCCGTGGTGGGAAAGTCCCAGTCCACCGTCGAGCGCTGCGGCACATAGCCGACGCGGCGCCGGGCCTGGCGGTAGGGATGGCCGTGCAGGGTGACGTGGCCAGCGATGCTCGGGACCAGGCCGAGGATGCTCTTGATCAGCGTGCTCTTGCCGGCACCGTTGGGCCCGACAATGGCGGCCATCACGCCTGGCGGCACGTCGAAGTCGATGTCCCACAATACGGGCTTGCCGTGGTAGCTGACGGTCAGGTCCTCTACGTGCAGGGCAAGGTTCGGTTCGTGCAGCTGCTGGCTCATGGGGTCGCTCCTGTCGCCGTCGCCCCGTCTGGCAGGGCGACGCGCGCTACATACTTAAGGTTCGCTGGGCATCTGGGTGGCTTGTGCCACTCGCTCGGTCCAGTCGGCGAGGCTGTCTGGCCAGGCAACGGTGTGTCCACCGAGTGCCGCGACAATCTGCTCGGTATTACTCTTCAGCATGCCGATATAAGTCCCTTCCGGGGTGTTCTCATCGCCCATGGCATCAGAGTAAAGCTGCCCGCCGATAGCGATACGGTGGCCCTGGTCGGCAGCCGCATCGATGACCGCCTGCACCGTACGTGGGTTGATGGTGCTCTCCACAAACATGGCGGGTACCCCCTGGGCCACGACCTTGTCTGCCATGCGCCGAATATCGGCGACACCGGTCTCAGTGGCGGTGGAAAGCCCCTGAATGCCGGCAACCTCGATGCCATAGGCGCGGCCGTAATAGCCAAACGCATCGTGGGCGGTCAGCAGGATGCGTTGATCGGCTGGGATACTGTCGATACTGGCCTGGATCCACTCATCGAGCGCGAGCAGCGATGCCTGGTAGGCCTCTGCACGCGCATCGATCGCCGCAGCGCAGTCAGGGCGCTGCTCGCTAAGCAGGGCGGCAATGGTCGGGATGTTCTGGGCCCAGAGCGCCGCATCCATCCACAGGTGGGGGTCCACGCCGTAGGCGTCCTGGGTGTGGATAACCTGATCGTCGGTAATCGCCTGCTCACTGACGGCAGCGGTGGGCTTGATGCGCGAGAATCGCTCGAAGACCTTGCCCAGCTGACCCTCCAGTGAAAAGCCGCTGTAAAGAATCAGCTCGGCCTCATCGAGATCGTGCACGTCCCGGGCGCTCGCCTGGTAGAGATGTGGATCGATGCCCGGACCCATCATGGTGTTGACCGCAACACAGTCTCCGCCCACCTGCTCGACCAGATCACTGAGCATCCCGATGGTCACGACGGTGGCGAGGGGTGATACCTCCCCAGCGGTGTCATCCTGAGCATGGGCAAGGCCGATACTCGACAGGCTGGTAGCCGTCAGCAGCGGAAGCAGAAGGGCCGAACGACGCATGAACAGGACTCCCTTGATGATGGGCAAGCGCGAGTATCTCGCCAACGTGCCATTTGGCTATCATTTATAGACAAGGCTAAGTTTTGGCGAGATACAGGGCAATCGTCAAGAGGCGCGCCTCAATCGCATCAATGGACGTTGACTATATTTGGGCCGACGCCAGGCGTGGGCGCAGGGTCTGGCAGCGTTGAAGTCTGTCAGGGCTCGAGGAAGCGCTCGAAGGCCGCCAGCGTTTCTGCGCTGACGTGATGTTCAATGCCTTCGGCGTCGACCCTGGCGGTTTCGGGAGTGATGCCGAGTTTGATCAGCACCGCTTCGACGATCTGGTGGCGTTCGCGACTGGCATCCGCCAGGGCCTGCCCCTTCTCGGTGAGGAAGATGCCGCGATAGGGCCGCTTGATGATCAGGCCTTCCTCGTCGAGGCGCTTGAGCATCTTGGCCACCGTGGGCTGGGCCACGCCCAGGCGGCGGGCGATATCCGTCTGACGCGCTTCACCGCCGTCGGTGATCAGATCCGAGATCAACTCGACATAGTCTTCGATGAGCTCGGTGCGGCGAGCATCCCTTGCCTTGCGAAACCCCTCGACGTGGCTTTCAGGAGAGATCAGCGATGCGCGTTCGTCGTGGTTGAGGGGGTCGTTCATGGGGGATGGTATCGCCTCGGGTCAAGGTGTCCATCTTGCCAATTGGTGACAGTATTGCAAGTTTGGCGCTGCCGTGATGCCAGTGAGGCTGCCCTATTGTTGACTTGGCGCGGGTTCGGTCATCGGCAAGCAGGGGCGTGTCGCGAGTGCCAGGAACTGCTTGAGCGGAAGCGGGGCCGAGTAAAGGTAGCCCTGAAAGGAGCGACAGCCAAGCTCCAGCAGTCGCTCCTGTTGTGCAGTGGTCTCGACGCCTTCCGCAATGACGCCCAGCTTGAGGGTCTGGGCGAGGGCGATAATGGTCTGGGCGATGGGGGCTGCGGTAGGGTCTTCGGTCAGGTCGCGAACAAACGCAACGTCGATCTTGAGCGTATCCAGGGGAAGCCGCTTGAGATACGCCAGAGAGGAGTATCCGGTGCCGAAGTCATCGATGGCGAAGCGCACTCCGAGATCACGCAGCTGGCCCAGAGTATCGATCACCGGATAGGCCTCTCCCAGCATCAGCGATTCGGTGAGCTCCAGGGTGAGCTGGCGGGCGGGGGCACCGGTCTTGGCCAAGGCTGCCTTGACCCCGGAGACAAAATCAGCGCGTTGAAACTCTCTCGCGCTGACATTGACCGACAGAGTCCAATGTCGTCGGTGCTCATGCTGCTGCCACTCGGCCAGCAGCTGGCAGGTCTGGTGCAGCACCCAGTTGCCCAGGTCGACAATCTGGCCGGTTTCCTCCGCCAGGCTGATGAAGGTGCTGGGGGAGATCAGACCGCGTTCGGGGTGTTCCCAGCGCAGCAGCATCTCGGCGCCGAGGATGTTGCCCAGATCATCCACCTGTGGCTGCATGTGAAGTCGTAGCTGATCTTCCTCGACGGCGGTCTTGAGCTGTCGCTCCAGCCTGAGGCGTGCGTCCAGTCGTTCAACCATGCAGGCTTCAAAGGCACAGGGGCGCTGTACCCCTTCGCACTTGCTTTCAAGAAGCGCCAGTCCTGCCCGCTTGAGCAGCTCGCCGACGCCAAGCTCTCCCCCGCGAAACAGCAGGAAGCCCCCGCTGACGTGGCAACTGTGACGCTCTCCGGCGAGGGAGTAGTCGCCGTTGAGGCTTTCCAGCACCTGCCGGGCCTTGCTGCGGGCTTGGTCCATGGCACTCTCTGGCGTCACTGACAGTCCGTCATAGAGCAGGGCGAATTCGTTGCTGGAAAGGCGTGCCAGATCGCTCGGTTGTCTGGCCCAGGGCTTCAATCTGGCGGCCAGGGCCTTGAGCAGGCGATCGCCGGTGGCCTGCCCCAGGGCGTCGTTGATGCCCTTGAAGTTATCGATATCGACAAGCAGCAGCATGATATGGCGCCCGCTGACATCACTGGCCAGCTGCAGCGCATGGATGCGTTCTTGCAGCGAACTACGGTTGGGCAGTGTCGTCAGGGCATCGTGATAGGCCTGATAGCGGATGCGCTGCTGGGCATTGTGGTGCGCCGTGGTATCACTGAGCGTCGCCACGAAGTGGCCTGCGCTGTCTTCTTCGGCGCGCACGCGGTTGATGCTAAGGCGTGCGGGAAAGCGATGGCCGGCACGATGACGAACCTCCACATCGCCGATCCAGGCGCCGTTCTCTTTCAGCGAACGCAGAATGTTGCCGCGATAGTGATCGAAGCGCAGCAGGGTATTGAGGCGCAGCAGCGAGTGGCCCTGGAGATCGGTGTGCGGCACCCCGGTCAACGTCTCGAAGGCGTGGTTGCACATCACCATACGTGCGCGCTGGTCGAGCAGCACGACGCCATCGTGCATCGACTCGATGACATCCACCAGCTGACGCCGGGACACCTGCATGCGGGCGGCGCTGTCCTGGAGTTTGCGATCGACCAGCACCGACGCCAGCGCCGTCAATGCGAACAATGAGGCAAGCACGATAACGGCGATCGCCACTATAGCGTCATGGCCAGCACTGTGGGGAATCGCCTCCCAGCCTGGTTCGGGCAAGAAGTGCACGGCCATCATGGCCGAGTAGTGCATGCTGCAAATGGCCAGCGATGCCAAGGTTGCCGCGATGAGGCTGCCGAGACGAATGCCATGAAAGCGGGGTAGGTCTCTCGCGGCGTGAAAGCAATGAATACTGGCGATGCCGAACGGCAGAGAAATCAGCAGAGACAAGATCAGCGGAGTCGGCGAAAAGCGCATGCTCGCAGGTAGCTGCATGGCCGCCATGCCGGTGTAATGCATGGTGGCAATTCCCGCGCTGAGAATGCAGCCTGCGACCACCTTGTGAACGGTGGAAAGTCCCTTGCGTGCCATGGCAGCAACCGCAATGAGCCCTGCTGCTATAGCGGGCAGCAGAGAGACCAGGGTCAGGCCCAGGCTATGATGGGCAGGAAAGGGCAGGCGATAGGCCAGCATGCCGGTGAAGTGCATGCTCCAGATGCCAAGTCCCATCATGGTGCCCCCGGCAAGCCACCAGATCTGACGGCGGTGCTTCCAGCGGGAGGCATTGACCCTTTCTGCCACGGCCATGGCAGAGTAGACCGACACCAGCGCCACCAGGCAAGACAGCACCACGAGCCAGGGAATATGTTCACCTTGGATGGCCTGGGCTACCTGTGGGTAGCTGATGAAAAGGGGAGGCATGAGGTAGAGGCGGTCTCTTGTGGGAAAGCCTTCGAACACACCCTCATTGATTAGCATGGCCTGGCGCGTAGGGCAAAGACTTGTTGAGCGAAGGACGTGCCAGGAGAGGCGGGGATCGTGCACATTTTTGTGGAAAACGGGCGCTGTGTGCCGCTCAAGAAGGGAGGAATGCCTTACATACTTCGCCGTCTAATAGTGCTGTGTTGTCCGTTGGGACGGGGGCGCCATGGTGCGCCCTTGAGCCGACCTAAGACCACGCCAGGCGTGCGCACAAGCCGCCCTGGGACCGATTGGAGAGTGACAGACTCACGCCCTGTTGACGTGCCATGGCGGTAACGATGGAGAGCCCAAGACCGCTGCCAGTCACCGATGAGTCGCTGGCTCTGTGGAAGCGTTCGCTCACGCGATTGAGGTGGCTCTCGGCGATGCCTGGACCACTATCGAGAATGCACAGTATCGGGCCGGAGGACGCCGATTCCAGGGTCACATGAACGGTGCTGTTGTCGGGAGAATAGCGCAACGCATTGTCCATCAGGTTGCGCACCATGATGCCGATCTCGGTGGCGTTACCGGCAACGAAGACGTGGGGCAGATCGACCAGCTCGATGATTTGATTCCGGGCCTGGGCCAGCGGCCAGAGCTCCGCGGCCAGGTCCTGCAGCAGGGCGCGTAGATCCACCTGCTCATGTGCTGCACTCGAGTGTCGATCGACCCTGGCGAGCACCAGCAACTGCTCGACCACGCGCTGCAGGCGCTCGACGCCCTGACGTGCCTTGGGCAGGGCGTTGCTCTCGCCAGCGATAGCATTGTCCAGGTGGATCTTCATGGCGGCCAACGGGGTGCGTAGCTCGTGCGCCGCATCGGCGGTGAACCGTCGCTCCTTCTCCAGGGCGGCCTTCAGGCGTTTCAGAAAGTCATTCAGGGCGCCCCTCAAGCCTTTCAATTCATCGGGTACGTCGAGCAGGATTTCGCCCAGGTCGCCGGAATCACGGTGCTCGACTTGCTCGGACAAGCGACGGATCGGCGTCAGGCCGCGGCGAATATGGCGCAGCACCAGCAATAGGCAAAGGGGCATCAGCAATACCATCGGCCACAGCTGGTTAAGGGCAATTCTCTCGATGATATCGGAGAAAAACTCCCGCTCGATGCCGATCTGCAACCATAGCCCACGGGAGTCATCGTGCAGGGCGAACACTCGCCAACGCGATTCCTCCAGCGAGCGCCAGCGGAAGCCTTGCTCGACGGGAGCGGTCATCTGAGCTTTGGCATCATGCCAGCCCGGGCCGATCAGCAGGGGCTTGCCGGCATCGTTCCACAGGCCAAAGCCGACCTTGCGTTCTTCATGGTGAAAGGTCTGTCCGTCAGCCTGGTCGAGGCTGCGCACCGCACCGCTTTCGGCGTAGAGCCTGGTGCTTGCTTTACGTTGATCCATCCACTGTGCCAGGCGCTCGTAATCTTCCGCCTCAGGTTCGGCGGGGAGCATGCTCATCAACCCGCGACCGGTGATGGCCAGCTGCGCATCAAGAATTTCTTCCAGCTCGTTCTGCGAGATCAGCCAGGCGGCGATGACCGAAAGAATGGTCACCAGGGTCAGCGTCAGCGCCAGGGTTCTGAACAGGTAGCGACGAATCGACATCATGGGGAAGGCGCCAGGAAATCAGTGTTGAGGCGGTATCCGATGCCGCGCACTGTGGTGATCATTTCCTTGTGAAGCTTCTTACGAAGGTGGTGGACATGCACTTCAAGTGCATTGGATTCGAGCTCCTCGCCCCAGCCATACAGCAGTCCTTCCAGCCGGGGCCGCGACAGCACCTGGCCAGGGTGCCTGGCAAGTTCAGACAGCAGGGCAAATTCGCGTCGACTCAGAGTGACCTGGTGTCCCTGCCAGTCCACAAGGTGTCGAGCTTCATCGATGGACAGGCAACCAATGTCGACGGTCGAGCTGGCGCGCCCGGCGGCGCGCCGCGTGATGACACGCAGGCGGGCCAGCAGCTCCTGCAGGTCAAATGGCTTGAGCACGTAGTCATCGGCACCGGCGTCCAGTCCTTGAATGCGGTCCTCGATGGCATCTCGAGCGGTCAAGATAAGAACGGGCAGAGAGCTGGTAAGGCGCAGGCGACGCAGTAGATCGACCCCATCGCAGTCCGGTAGACCCAGGTCCAGAACCATGACCGAAAAGGGTTCGCACGCCATGGCCCGGAGCGCCTGAGAGCCCTGGGTAAACCAGTCCACGGCGTAGCCCTCACGCTCCAGCGCGACCTTGATGCCGTCACCCAGCAACGGGTCGTCTTCCACCAATAATGCTCGCATACCCCAGATCCTCGCCCGGCACGTTGCCAACGTCGTCAGTATGACGGAGGTGGCCTTAAGGCAGTCTTAAGTTTTGGCCATCTATTGACCTGGGGACAGGTGTCTCATTGCAAATCTTTCCACGCGAGCTCCATTGGGGAGCGCTCGCTATCCGTCAATGGTGTAGAGGGCTAAAGAGGCAAGCTTCGGGATGACCTAGTCGTGGTCGCGAAGCGCGTAGATGTAAGCGTCAACCTGGCTGCCGTCTTGCTGAGTGACGGTGACCAGTACGCGTTGGTACTCAGGTCCCTCGAACTCATCGAGCTCCTGCCAGTGGTGCTGCAAATTGTCTGATTCGAAGACATGACCGCTGATCAGCTCACCTTGTGCGTCCGGCACCATGCCGGGAGAGCCCATGGCGGCTCCCCAGCCGGCCTCCAGCAGCCGTCCACGGGTAGTGCCAGCCACCCATTGCCCGCCAATCCGCTGCATCACATGTTCGTTGGGGCGCCCTGGGCCCAGTGTGCCGTAAATAAAAAGGCGGTCCATCGGTAGGCTCCTTATGATGGGAAATAAAGCGAGATTTTGCAGATCTTGGCATTGCCACACAAGCGGGGCCCTGTGTAATGCCTGGCAGAAGCGCTGGCAGACGAGCTCAGGGCCTGGGAAGGGGCGTGTACGTGCCGACATTCTCCCTCGGCCTGTCTCTGATGCCTGCAGCCCCCCCTGGGGGAGGTTCTTTTGTCGGTTTTGGTGGAGGCGGCGGGAATCGAACCCGGGGTAGGTAGAACGCGCCGACACTCGCCCTGGGGTCGGTCTTTGATACCCACAGACACAAAAAAGCCACCTGCTGATGAGGTGGCTTTTTCGTCGGTGTTGGTGGAGGCGGCGGGAATCGAGCCCGGGGGGTGTGAAAAGCGCCGACACTCGCCCTGGGGTCGGTCTTTGATACCCACAGACACAAAAAAGCCACCTGCTGATGAGGTGGCTTTTTCGTCGGTGTTGGTGGAGGCGGCGGGAATCGAACCCGGGTGTGTAGGAAGTGCCGACACTCGCCCTTGGGTCGGTCTTTGATACCCACAGACACAAAAAAACTTCCCGGTGGGAGGTTCTTTCGTCGGTGTTGGTGGAGGCGGCGGGAATCGAGCCCGGGTGTGTAGGAAGTGCCGACACTCGCCCTTGGGTCGGTCTTTGATACCCACAGACACAAAAAAACTTCCCGGTGGGAGGTTCTTTCGTCGGTGTTGGTGGAGGCGGTGGGAATCGAGCCCGGGGTGTGTAGAAAGCGCCGACACTCGCCCTGGGGGACGCTGTTAAACGAAAAATGCCACCGCTAAGGGTGGCATTTTTCTGGTGTTGGTGGAGGCGGCGGGAATCGAACCCGCGTCCGCCGACACTCGCCCATTGGCTCTACATGCTTAGTTCCGTCATTTTGTTTAACGCCTCAGGCTCCGACGGGCAGGATCCTGAAACGCGATTCCTCGTAAGTTTAGCGATTGACGAGAGGACAGCGCCAACCGCGATCTCACCTATCTTGGCTCATAGCCCATTGGCAACGGATGAGCGCGTCGCCGCCGGGTAGGACAAGAAGCTAACAGGTTTTAAGCTGCCAGCGCGCCCTGAGCGTAGTTTTCGTCGTTTGCGACTATTTAATCGTGATGTTGGATTTACGAGATACATCACGCTCTCGGCATGCACCTCAGGGGTTGTCATCGGCGTCGAAACCATGTCGCCCCCGTAACGCCCCGCCAGTGTACCAAAGATACTGCGGGAAGTGCCAGATCTGACGCTTCAGGCGCGATTTTGTTCCCTCATTACGCGACCTTTCTGCCGCTGCCAGTCCCGGTCTTTCTCGGTAGCGCGCTTGTCATGCAGCTTCTTGCCCGTTACCAGCGCAAGCTCGCATTTCACCCGGCTGCCTTTCCAGTACAGCTTGAGTGGGACGCAGGTGTGGCCCTTGTCCTGGGTGCGCGAAAAGATCTTGGCGATCTCCTTGCGGTGCAGCAGTAGCTTCCGTGTTCGTGTGGGGTCTGCCACTTCGTGGGTGCTGGCCGTGTTCAGCGGCATGATATGGCTGCCCAATAGCCATGCCTCACCATTCTTGACCAGGATGTAGGTGTCGGTGAGCTGGGCCTTGCCGGCGCGCAGGCTCTTGACTTCCCACCCCGCCAGCGCCAGGCCGGCCTCGAAGGTCTCATCGATGTGGTACTCGAAGCGTGCCTTCTTGTTCTGGGCGATGGTGTTGTTGCCAGGACCCTTGTCCTTTCCCTTCTTGCTGGCCATGGAACCTCTTTGATCTCTGAGTCGGTCCCGAGGACGTTATCGTCATCGGGGTGGCCTCTGATGCATCTGTCCATTCCTGCCGCTGCAGCAAGGCGACGACGGCACCGTCGAGCCTGGTGGCTGGATGACTCCTCGGTATTGCTCCTCGAAGAGGGAGTCCAGTCCGGCGGTGGAAGCGTGATACCATTCAAGGCCGAAACAACCGCTCATGATACGCCCTGGGCTTCTGGAAGTCAGCGGAGAGGTCAATGCCAACCGTCAATCGATCCGCCATGGTGCGGCACACTCCCAAGCAGATGTTCGATCTGGTGAACGATTTCGAAAGCTATCCTGAGTTCCTGCCGGGATGTCGCCGTGCCCGCCTGGTGGAGGAAGAGCCTTCACACCTGGTGGGGGAAATGACCCTGGGCAGGGCCGGGATCGAGCAGACCATTGTGACCCGTAATGACCTTCACGAGCCGGAGCGGATTGAGCTGTCGTTGGTAAAAGGGCCGTTCAAGCGCATGAGCGGGCGCTGGAAGTTCACTGCTATGGGCGACAACGTGTGCAAGGTGAGCCTGGAAATGGACTTCGAGTTTTCCAGTCGGCTGTTGGGCATGGCGTTCGGCAAGGTCTTTCAGCAGATTGCCGGCCAGCAGGTAGATGCCTTCACTCGTCGTGCTGATGAGCTGTATGGACGCTGACGCTGACGCTCCCGCGACGGCACAGGAGCGCATCACGGTCGAGGTCGCCTTTGCCTTGCCGCACAAGCAGAGGCTGGTGGCGCTGCGACTTCCGGTTGGGACGACGGCCACTCAAGCCGTGGCGGCGGCACATCTGCCGGCGCTGTTTCCTGAATTGCCTGCAGACACCTTCACCGATGCCAGCCTTGGCATCTTTGGCAAGACGCTGCGTGACCCGTCGCAGCACGTGCTGCGTAACGGAGACCGTGTCGAAGTCTATCGCCCGCTGAAGATTGATCCGAAACAGGCCCGCGCGCAGCGCGCAGCCCGCGACCGCTGAGATGATCAGCGGTCGCGGGCCTGTGCGTCGGGGCTGCAGCCGATCCGTTCGAGGGCTTACTCCCGCTCGGGATCGACGGTGCGGTTGTAGATAGGTTCGATGTTGGCCTCGCCGTCGGGGTTGTCATCGGCCCCGCCGCTGGTCGGTCCGACACCGTAGCTATGCTTGCCGGCGACGTCCGGGTCCATGCTGAAGTCGCCATCGCGCTCGATGTTGACCAAGTTGTTGCCAGCAAAGGTCAGCGTGACGCGTCGTTGCATCACATCTCCGTAGGCTTCATCCAGTCGATAGACATAGTCCCACTGCTCGGCGTTAAACGGCGCCTCCAGCAGCGGAGAGCCCATCAGGTTGATGACCTCCTGGCGTGACATGCCTGGGCGCAGCTGTTCGACCATATTGTTGGTCACCAGGTTGCCCTGGGCCAGGTCGCGCTTGTACACGCTGAAATAGGTGCAGCCACTGGTCAGTGCCAGGGCCAGTGAAAGGGTGACAATTCCGGTCAGCTTTTGCATTTGCGCCTGTTCTTCACTATCGTGGGGTCGGTCGATCATACCCGACCCTACCTGATACTGCGAAGAGCAACCATGGCCGACAAGAACCATGAATTGCGCAAGGCCGGACTGAAAGTCACCCTGCCGCGCGTTAAGATCCTGCAGATCCTCGAATCTGCCACCGATCAGCACCACCTGAGTGCCGAGGACGTGTACAAGACGTTGCTCGAAGCTGGCGAAGATGTAGGCCTGGCCACGGTATATCGTGTGCTGACTCAGTTCGAGTCAGCGGGCCTGGTGATACGACACAATTTCGACGGTGGCCATGCGGTCTTTGAGCTCTCTCAGGAAGAGCATCATGACCACATGGTGTGCCTGGAAAGTGGCGAAATCATCGAGTTCTTCGATGAAACCATCGAGCGTCGCCAGCAAGAAATTGCGGAAGAGCACGGTTTTGAGCTCGTGGACCATGCGCTGGTCCTCTACGTCAGACCGAAAGGCTCCAAGGCCACTCGTCAGGAAGGTATCGCCAAGCGTTAAGATTGGCGCTCCTTGCCTGAGCTCAGGTGTACAAGCCTCCGCCCTAGGGTGGAGGCTTTGTTGTGTCTGCCTGTTTTTTGTCGACGGATGTGTGCAGTGTGTCCGTCGGTCAATGGTGGGCGCGCTGGCTGGCGTCGAGCATCTCGCGGGCATGGGCGAGCGTCTGATCGGATAGCTTGACCCCTCCCAGCATGCGAGCCAGCTCGCCAACTCGTCCGGCCTCGTCCAGTAGCGCCATATGCGTCGAGGTGCTGTCTTTACGGGCCTTCTTCTCGATATGCAGATGGTGGTGCGCCTGTGCGGCGACCTGTGGCAGGTGTGTGACCGTCAATACCTGGCCACCTTCGCCAAGACGCTTGAGTAGCTGCCCCACGATCTCGGCCGTGGCGCCTGATACCCCGACATCCACTTCATCGAACACCAGGCAAGGAATGGTCGAGTGCTGTGCCGCGATGACCTGAATCGCCAGGCTGATGCGTGACAGCTCACCCCCAGAGGCGACCTTGGCCAGAGGCCTGGGTGGCTGGCCGGGGTTGGCTGCAATCAAGAAGCGCACCCGGTCCATGCCTTCGGGGGCGGCGGCATCGCGCTGGCTGACTTCTACCTCGAAGCGCGCCTTGCCCATGGCCAGGAAGGCCAGCTGCTGCTGAACCTCCTTGCCAAAGCGCTTCGCCGCCTTGTGGCGTTCACCGCTGACCTTTTCCGCCAACTGTCGCCACTCTGCCTTGAGGGCATCGGCCTTTTCGGTCAGTGCTTCCAGGTCCTCGTCGCCACCCTCAAGGCCTTCCAGCTCGGTGGACAGGCGCTGATGCAGGGTGACGATCTCCTCTGGCAACACGTGATGCTTGCGGGCGATTCGGTGGGTTTCAGCCAGTCGTTGCTCGACCCATGCCAGGCGCTCAGGGTCGAGTTCGACACTTGCCATGACCTGGTGAAGCTCTCTTCCGGCCTCTTCCAGTTGGATGCTGGCATCCCCCAACAGCGCCAGAGCGTTAGCCAGTGCCCCCTGGTTGCTGCCCGGCAAGGCCGCAAGGCGCTGGGTGGCCTGGTGCAGCAACGGCAGTGCGCCACCCTCGTCATTGTCACAGCAATCCAGTGCAAACTGGGTCTCTGCCAAGCGCGTTTCAGCGTGGGCGAGAAGTTCCTGTTCCTGTTCCAGGCTGTCGAGCTCCTCCTCGCCCAGGCCCAGCTGGTCGAGCTCTTCCACCTGGTAGCGCAACAGCTGCCGACGCGCACGAATGTCGTCGCTGTCGTCGGCCAGGCGCTTGAGCTGGCGGCGGGTGGCCTGCCACTCACGGTAGAGCTCGGCCAGGCGTGCCACCGACTCGCGGTGGCCGGCCAGGTCATCCAGCAGCCTGAGGTGGGTGTCCTCTGCCAGCAGCGCCTGATGGGCATGCTGACCATGGATCTCGATCAAGGTCTCGCCCAGAGACTTCAAGTCAGCGATGGTGGCCGGCTGACCATTGATCCAGGCCTTGGAGCGACCGCTCTTGGTCACGACCCGACGCAGCAGGCAGTCATCGGCAGACAGCTCTCGGCTCTCCAGCCAGGTGCGTGCATTGGGTAGGCCGCTGATATCGAAGCGTGCGCTCAGGTCGGCGCGAGATTGTCCGTGTCGGACGCTGCCCGCGTCGCCACGCTCACCCAGGCAGAGCCCGAGGGCGCCGAGCAGGATGGACTTGCCTGCACCGGTTTCCCCGGTAATAGCGGTCATGCCACCGTCAAGCTCAAGCTCGAGGTGGTCGACGATGGCAAAATCCTGGATCGAGAGTTCGGTCAGCATGCGGGCCTCCGGGTGACGCTACCTGGAGCAGGTAGCGGTAGGTGCTCAATGCTTGATCCCGGTGAGGATGGAAGGATGGACGCATCCGTGCCGGGAGGGCGGTAGACGGGTACTGGTTATCTATCCATGACTTGGTGTTTTATACAGTAGTTGAGGCACGCCGACAATGCACGCCGACGTGCCGATGTCGGCGCCGTCATTGGCGAATGGCTGTTCGTGTGAGTCAGATCAGCCTTCGGGGCCCTTGAGATTGTCCTGGCCAGCCCCATATATCCCTGCAGTTTGCGGCCGAGGGAAGCAGGCGATGTCACGCTTCCTTGCGGTCAATCACTTTACAGGCGGTGCCACCGCGATTGTTGGAATGCTTCAGGAGGCTGCACATGGCCAAAGATCCCCAGACCCCGCTGGATGACGAACTCGCACGCCAGGAACAGGAAGGCGATCCGCAGCAGTCTGCAGAGACTGCCGAAGCGATCGAAGGCGAGTTGGATGACATCATCGACTTGGCTGAGGATGACGCCCAGGGCGACGCCGTGGAAGGCAGTGACAATCCTGAGGCTGAGGTGCTGGCCGCACGGGTCGAGGAGCTCGAGCAGAGCGTGGCCGATGCCAAGGATCAGGCGCTGCGTGCAGCGGCAGAGGCGCAGAACGTTCGCCGCCGTGCAGAAGCGGAGGCTGAAAAGGCCCGCAAGTTCGCGCTGGAGAAGTTCATCAAGGACCTTCTGCCGGTGGTAGATAGCCTCGAGAAAGCCCTTGAGGCCATGGGCGAAGATGCCTCTGAAGCGCATCGCGAAGGGGTTTCCATGACCCTCAAGATGCAGCTCGACGTGCTGGGCAAGTTTGGTGTCGACATCGTCGAACCCCATGGCGAGCCGTTTGATCCGCAGTTCCACGAGGCCATGGCCATGGTGCCCAATCCCGAACTTGAGCCCAACACCGTCATGGACGTGATGCAAAAGGGGTATGTGCTCAACGGCAGACTGGTGCGCCCGGCCATGGTGGTCGTCAGCCAGGCCGCCGGCTAAGCCGGACGCCCGAAAACGTTAAGGGTTGTCGCGCCGGAAAGCGGATGGGGACTTGAAAACGGCGATAACGCCCCCCAGATAGTCGGCAACCCCGCGGTTAACGCCGCAACACGAACTTTAGTTACGCAATACACGAATTCGAGGATTTCCTATGGGACGCATCATCGGCATTGACCTTGGTACCACTAACTCTTGTGTGGCCGTGCTCGACGGCGACAGCGCCAAGGTAATCGAAAACGCAGAAGGCGCACGCACCACTCCGTCCATCATCGCCTACACCGATGATGGCGAGACTCTGGTGGGGCAGGCGGCCAAGCGTCAGGCGGTGACCAACCCGGAAAACACCCTGTACGCGATCAAGCGTCTGATTGGCCGTCGTTTCAAGGACGACGTTGTCCAGAAGGACATCAAGATGGTGCCGTACACCATCGCCGAAGCCGACAATGGTGACGCCTGGGTCGAGGTGAAGGGCAAGAAGCTTGCGCCGCCCCAGGTCAGCGCTGAAGTGCTGAAGAAGATGAAGAAGACCGCTGAGGACTATCTTGGCGAAGCCGTGACCGAGGCGGTCATCACCGTGCCGGCCTACTTCAACGACAGCCAGCGTCAGGCTACCAAGGACGCCGGCCGCATTGCCGGTCTGGAAGTCAAGCGCATCATCAACGAGCCGACCGCTGCTGCCCTGGCCTACGGCATGGACAAGTCGCGCGGTGACAAGACCATCGCGGTCTATGACCTGGGTGGCGGTACCTTCGATATCTCCATCATCGAAGTGGCTGACGTCGACGGCGAAACCCAGTTCGAAGTGCTCGCCACCAACGGCGATACCTTCCTGGGTGGTGAGGACTTTGACCTCAAGCTGATCAACTACCTGGTCGATCAGTTCAAGGCCGACAGCGGTATCGACCTGTCCGGGGACAACCTGGCGATGCAGCGCCTGAAGGAAGCTGCCGAGAAGGCCAAGATCGAGCTGTCCAGCGCGCAGCAGACCGACGTCAACCTGCCTTACATCACCGCTGACAACACTGGCCCGAAGCACCTCAACGTCAAGGTGACCCGCGCCAAGCTCGAGTCACTGGTGGAAGAGCTGGTCAGCCGTTCGCTGGCACCGTGCAAGACCGCTCTGTCGGACGCTGGCCTGTCTGCCTCCGAGATCGACGACGTGATCCTGGTCGGTGGCCAGACCCGCATGCCGATGGTGCAGTCCAAGGTGGCCGAGTTCTTTGGCAAGGACGCTCGCAAGGACGTCAACCCGGACGAGGCCGTGGCTGTGGGTGCTGCGATTCAGGGCGGCGTGCTTGGCGGTGACGTCAAGGACGTGCTGCTGCTCGACGTGACGCCGCTGACCCTGGGCATCGAGACCCTGGGTGGCGTGATGACGGCGCTGATCGAGAAGAACACCACCATTCCGACCAAGAAGACCCAGGTGTTCTCGACTGCCGATGACAACCAGACAGCCGTGACCATTCACGTGCTGCAGGGTGAGCGCAAGCAGTCCAGCGGCAACAAGTCACTCGGCCGCTTCGACCTGTCCGATATTCCGCCGGCACCGCGTGGCGTACCGCAGATCGAAGTTGCCTTCGACCTGGATGCCAACGGTATCCTCAATGTGTCCGCCAAGGACAAGGCGACCGGCAAGGAGCAGTCCATCGTCATCAAGGCCTCCAGCGGCCTGTCCGATGACGAGATCGAGCAGATGGTCCGCGATGCGGAGGCCCATGCCGATGAGGACAAGAAGTTCGAAGAGCTGGTCGCACTGCGCAACCAGGCCGATGGCATGATCCACGCCTCGCGCAAGACTCTCGAGGAAGCCGGTGACAAGGCGTCCGAGGAAGAGAAGCAGGCTATCGAGAGCGCCATCAAGGAACTCGAAGAAGCCCTGCAAGGCGATGACAAGGACGCCATCCAGGCCAAGCTTGATGCCTTGACCGAGGCCTCCGGCAACCTGGCGCAGAAGATGTACGCCGAGCAGGCAGATGCCGGCCAGCAGGCGGGCGACGCCGAGGCAGGCGCTGGCGCCAAGAAGGAAGATGACGTGGTCGACGCCGAGTATGAAGAAGTCAACGACGACCAGAAAAAGCAGTAACCACGACATCTGAACCTCGGATGACACCAGCGCGGGAGCCTGCCTCCCGCGTTGGTGTTGCTGAGGATCGCTACGGAGGCGGACAGACCCATGTCCAAGCGAGACTACTACGAGGTACTGGGTGTCGAGCGCGGTGCCGATCAGAAGGACATCAAGAAGGCCTATCGGCGGCTGGCACAGAAGTACCACCCGGACCGCAACCCGGACGATGACACCTCGGCGGAGAAATTCCGTGAAGTGTCCGAGGCCTACGAGGTACTGACCGACAGCGAGAAGCGCGCGGCCTATGACCAGTTCGGCCATGCCGGCGTCGACGGTCAGGGCGGTGGTGGCTTCGGCGGCGCCGGGGCTGGCGGCTTCAGCGATATCTTCGGGGATGTCTTCGGTGACATCTTTGGCGGTGGCGGCGGTCGTCGCAACCCCAACGCCCCGCAGCGCGGCAGCGATCTGCGCTACAACCTGGAGCTCGACCTCGAAAGTGCCGTGGCCGGTACCAGTGTGGACATTCGCGTGCCTCGCCACGTCGAGTGTGAGCGCTGTGACGGTGATGGTGCGGAGCCCGGCTCCACCAAGGAGACCTGCCCCACCTGTCACGGTCATGGTCAGGTACGCATGCAGCAGGGCTTCTTTGCCGTGCAGCAGACGTGTCCGACCTGTCATGGCAGCGGCCAGCACATCAAGGTGCCGTGCCACAAGTGCCATGGCGAAGGGCGCGTGCGCGAGACCCGCACCCTGTCGGTCAAGATTCCGGCTGGCGTCGATTCCGGTGATCGCATTCGCCTCAACGGTGAGGGCGAGGCTGGGGTCAACGGTGGCCCGCCTGGCGATCTGTACGTGCAGGTGGCGATCAAGCCGCACCATATCTTCGAACGGGATGGCCGTCACCTGCAGTGTGAAGTGCCGATCAACTTTGTTGATGCGGCCCTTGGTGGAGAGCTGGAAGTGCCCACTCTGGATGGGCGCGTCAAGCTGAAGATTCCGGCAGAAACCCAGACAGGCAAGCTGTTCCGGTTGCGTGGCAAGGGGGTCAAGCCGGTTCGCGGAGGCCCCGCGGGTGACCTGTTGTGCCGCGTGGTGGTGGAAACACCGGTTAATCTCAGCGAAGAGCAGAAAGACCTGCTCCGCAGCTTCCAGGACAGCCTCGGTGGCAGCAATGCCCAGCATTCGCCGAAGAAGTCGAGCTTCTTCGACGGTGTGAAGAAGTTCTTTGAAGATATGAAGCTGTAAGTCGCTGCTGGCCAGCGACCCGGGACTACCCGGGCTGATGTGACCCGCCAACCCCCGGCGCCATGCGCTGGGGGTTGGCGTTTGTCAGACAGGCACAAAAGGACGTGGGGACACATGGACCAGGATATGAGCCAGGGCCTGAATCAGGGCTTAAACCAGGGCTTAAACCAGCGCTTAAAACAGGGCATGAGCCTGCGCATTCACCAAGGCATAGGCCATGGGTGATCAGGACCGGCCGCTTGCGGGCATCGTGCTGCGGATTGGCTCCGGCCTGCTGTTTGCGGCGATGCTGATTTGCGTGAAATGGGTGAGTGACGACGTACCGCTGGGACAGGTGGTGTTCTTCCGCTCCGCCTTCGCGCTACTGCCTATCGTGGTGTTCCTGGCCTGGCGTCACGAATTTCCTAAAGGACTGGCCACTCGCCGCCCTGGCGGCCACCTGCTGCGTTCCAGTCTTGGCGCTGCGTCGATGTTTGCCACCTTCGCTGCCTTGGCCAGATTGCCGGTGGCGGAGGCAACCCTGTTGGCACAGCTCGCCCCCGTGCTGATGGCCATCGGCGGTGTCGTGATGCTGGGGGAACGCTTCACCCTTCCGCGGGCCCTGGCACTGATGCTGGCTGTCGCTGGGGTCGCCGTGCTGGTTGTCCCGGATATCGGTGACAGCCACAAGGCCGGCCAGCTATCCGGTTATGCGTTAGGCGTGTTGGGGGCGTCGTTGACGGCTGCTGCGCTGGTGACTGTACGACGTATCTCGCGCACTGAAGGCGCTGGTGCCATCGCGTTCTATTTCGTGCTGGCGTGCACCCTGGCGGGACTGGCGACGTGGCCATTGGGTTGGGTGGCGCTGCCGACGGAGACACTGACGCTATTGATCCTGTCGGGGCTGTTCGGTGGCGCGGCTCATATCTGCATGACCCTGGCGCTGCGTTTCGCGGAAGTGTCGCGACTGGCGCCTTTTGAATACATTGCGCTGATCTGGCCCGTGTTGGCAGACGTCTGGCTATTTGGCCAGCCGCTATCGTCGGGCTTTCTGCTGGCGCTGCCTCTGATGCTGGGCGGGGCGGCTCTGGCGGCGATGGAAGGGCGCCGCCTAGGCTTTCGCCGCAGGCGCCCTGACACGTTGAAGTAGGCTAGCCGGGCGAATCTAGCACTTCCCTAGATAGCGTCTTCGACAATCAGTTGCGGGACCCCCATGGAGCAGGGTTCAACCCTGGCTCTGACGCGGTAGACCCGCTCCAGCAGCTCGCTGGTGACAACGTCTTTGGTGGCACCACATGCGACCAGACGGCCCTGTTCCAGCAGCATGGCCTGGTCGGTGAAGCGTAGTGCCTGTCCCAGGTCGTGAATGGCCACGAGGATGAGCATCTCGCGCTCACTGGCCAGACGCCGCAGGATGGTCAGAAGCCCGACCTGGCGATGCAGGTCCAGCGCAGAGGTGGGTTCATCCAGCAGCAGCACCTCGGGTTCCTGCACCAAGGCTTGTGCCGCATTGACCATCTGGCGTTGGCCACCGCTTAAATCCCCGATATCCCGCTCACTCAGGTCGGCGATGCCGAGCTCCGCCAGGGCTCGTTCGACCTGGGTCAGGTCCTGTGGCTGCACCTTCATGCCGCGCCCTTGCATGCGAGCCAGCAACACCGCTTCATAGACGGTCAGCACTGCGCTGGCGCCGTTGTCCTGGGTCATGTAGGCCATCGGGCGATCTTGCCGCGCGCCTTCCAGAATGGCCTGTCCGGATCCCTTAAGTACGCCGAAGACGCGACGAAACAGGGTCGACTTGCCAGCGGCGTTAGGGCCCAGCAGCGCCACGACCTGGCCGCCATGAAAGGTCGGGGTAGTGATCTCGGCAAGAATCTGGCGCCGACCGTAGCGCGCCGAAAGACGATCAAGACGTAGGCTTACCATGAGGCCTTCTTATGATTGAGCACGAGAAACAGGAAGAAGGGGATTCCCACCAGCGAGGTGATGATACCGATGGGGATGACCGTGCCTGGCAGGATCACCTTGGACAGCACTGAGCCAATGGACAGAATCAGGGCGCCACACAGGGCGGATCCCGGCAGGAAGAAGCGTTGATCCTCTCCGACCAGCAGGCGGGCGATGTGGGGCCCGACCAGACCGATAAAGCCGATGGTACCGACAAAGGCGACGGAGACCGCTGCCAGCAGGGAGACCAGCACCAGCACTTCGAGGCGCAGCCGCCGAGGCTTCAGCCCCATGCTTTCCGCCTTGGTGTCGCCCAGACGCATCGCCGTCAGCGCCCAGCCGTGACGGGCCAGCAGCGGCACCACCAGCAGCAAGACGCCGAGGGCGATCCATAGCTTGGGCCAGGTTGCCTTGGTCAGGCTGCCCATGGTCCAGAAGACGACGGCAGATACCGCTTGCTGGCTGGCAAAGAACTGAATCAGCGCCATCAGGGAATTGAAGATGAAGACCATGGCGATGCCTAGCAGCACGATGGTCTCGATAGTGACGCCACGCTTGAGGCTAAGCGCATGAATGAGGAACGCCGTGAGCATGGCCATGACAAAGGCGTTGATGGGGATGACGTAGTCCAGTGCTGCCGGGATGATGGCAACGCCGAAGGCCAGCGCCAGGGCCGCGCCAAAGCTGGCACCGGCAGAGATACCCAGGGTGAAAGGGCTGGCCAGAGGATTGCTGAGGATGGTCTGCATCTGGGCGCCGGCAATGGACAGGCTGGCACCGACGACCAGGGCCATCAAGGCGACAGGCATGCGTATTTCCCAGACGATGACCCGCGCCTGTGCCTCGACCTGGTCAGGCGTCAGCAGAGCCGCGACTACCTCGGCGAGGGTGAAGCGGGCTGGCCCCAGTGCCAGGTCGATACATAGGCTGAGTGCCAGGGCTGCCACCAGCGCCGCCAGAATGATCTGGCGGCGCAGGACCAGTGCACGATAGGCGTCGCGACCGCTGTGATGGACGACCGCCGTACTGTCATTGCTCATCCAGAGTGATCCAGTAGCCGGGCTCGTAGTCGGTGGGCAGGAAGCGCTCGTGCAGCTCCTGGAAGGTTGCCTCGGGGTCCAGGTCCTCGAACAGTTCGGGGTGGAGCCACTTGGCCAGTTGCTGTACTGCCACAAAGTAGTAGGGACTGTTGTAGAACTGGTGCCAGATGGCGTGGAACTGACCCTGCTCCACGGCAGTGATGCCGGTCATTGCAGTGCGCTGCGTCAGCCGTTCCAGCTTGGTGCGAGCCGCGTCCATGTCAGCGCCAGGGCCCATGCCAACCCAGTTGCCGCCAGGCACATAGGCGTCCCAGTTGCCACCGGTGACCACCACGTGGTCAGGATTGGCGGCAATGATCTGCTCCGGGTTGAGGGTGCCGAAGGTGGTGGGGATGATGCCGTCGGCGATGTTGCTGCCCCCCGCCAGTTCGACGTATTCACCGAAGTTGCCGGGCCCGAAGCTCATGCAGCAGTCATCCGAGTAGCCACCGGCGCGATCGATGAATACGCTGGGACGCTCGGGATTCGCTTTTGCGATCACATCGGTCACTTTGGCCAGCTGTTCTTCCGAGAAGTCGATGAAGGCCTCGGCCTGTTGCTGCTTGCCGAGCAGCTCGCCCATCAGGCGCATGGAGGGAATCGTATGCGCCAGCGGATCCTCGCGGAAGTCCACGTAGACGATCGGAATGTCGAGCTCTGCCAGCTTGTCATCGTAGCCTGCGTCTTCCGTAGCGGCGCGAGCTTCCAGGTTCATCAGGACCACGTCGGGAGACAGCGAGGCGGCCTGCTCGACGTCGAAGGTGCCGTCCTTGAAGCCGCCGAATGTCGGCAGCTCCAGCAACTCGGGAAACTTCTCGGCGTAGCGCGAGTAGCTGTCCGGGTCGGCCTGGGAGAAGTCTTCACGCCATCCCACCACGCCTGCAAAGGGAGCGTCGGGCTGAAGTGCGCCCAGCAGATAGATCTGGCGGCCTTCGCCAAGAATGACTCGCTCAACCGGGGTCTCGAGGGTGACCTGGCGTCCGGCCACATCCGTGACAGTAGTAGTATCGGCCATGGCGGCCGCAGCCGCGAACGGGGACAGGGCCGCTAGGCCAAACATCATGAAAGGTTTCATCGAGACTGGGTTCTCAGGTGGTGAAGGACGGCCGAGTGCCCTGCATACATGGCTTGGGGGCGATCCAGGTGTCTTCCGTCGCAGAAAAGGCAACGCTGCGTTGCCTGACGTGGCGCGTGAGTCGGCGCTATTCTACTGCGACGTATTCGTATTCGTAAAAACGGTGAACAGTATGGTGGATTCCCAGGCTATCGTCGAGACGTCATCCGGGCAGCGCTTGATCAATCGGCTGTGCAAGCACTGGGCGCACAAGCTCGAGGTGGATGCGGCGTCGGGACGGGTGGTTTTCCCTGGTGGCGAGTGTCTGATGACCGCGTCAGAGACGCAGCTCAAGGTGGACCTTGAGGCGCAGGACGCGGAGCAGCTGGCACGCTTGCAGGGCGTGGTGGCCAGCCACCTGGAGCGTATGGCCAGCAAGGAGACGCTGCGCATTCACTGGCAGTAGTAAGCTGTCATAGCCAGCCGGCTCGTCGAAAGTGACGATAAAGCGCGCCGCAGCATAGTCCCATGGCCCCCAGTGCCATGGGATAGCCCATGCGCCAGTCCAGTTCTGGCATATGCGTGAAGTTCATTCCCCATACGCCGGCAAGAATGGTCGCCACGGCGAAAATGGCCGCCCAGGAAGCCAGGCGTTTCTGCACCTCTCCTTCGTCGATGGCAATCATGGCCAGGTTGACCTGAATGGCGGTGGTGATCGTCTCGCGGATGGTGTCGACGGCAGCTTCAATGCGATGCAAGTGGTCGTAGACGTCACGAAAGTAATCCTGGGTGCCTTGGCAGAGCGCGGGCACGCGTCCGCCAAATAGATGGGCACTGGCTTCGGCCAGCGGGTTCACCGCATGCTTGACGCACATGATGCTGCGCTTGAGCTGATAGAGACGTTTCAGGCTGGTTCTTGCGTTGCCTTTGACGAACATCTGTTCCTCGATGCTTTCAAGCTCTGCCTCCAGGCTCTCGAGAATCGGAAAATAGCGGTCTACCACCACATCCATCAGCGCATACAGCACGAAGGCCGGCCCCTGTTTGAGGAGTTCTGGCTCTCGCTCGCACCGGTGCCTGACATCGGTAAACCCGCGATGGTGGTGCTGGCGTACCGACAGCACATAGCCAGGTCCCGCGAAGATGGCCAGCTGGCCGAACTGGATCTCCTCCTGTAGCGCCGACATCATCTGGGTCACCACGAACAAGGCATCCCCATACTCTTCCACCTTGGGGCGCTGGTGGCCTGCCAGGGCATCCTCCACCGCCAGTTCGTGCAGCCCGAATACCTCCTGGAAGGTGGCCAGTTCGTCTGCGTCCGGATCATGCAGGGCGACCCACACGAAGCGATGGGGATGGGCAAGGTGGGCGGCCACCTCACTGGCATCAATGTCGCAGAGCCGACGACCCTCTTCATAGGCTACGCAGTTGATGATCATGGCTACCTCCCCCGTGCGATCGAGATGTCGTTGCTGAAAAGGTAGCTGGTGCTGTCGCTGGTCATCCGTCTTTGCAGTGCGAGGCACAGCAACGTGGTGACGGTCCCTTGGCAAAACGGCTCGGACTATCTATCTTTATATAAAGATACTTTGCATAAAGATAGCTGTTCGAGCGGCGAGGGAGAGCGGTCATGACAGAGACAGGGCCATCAGGTGGCAACAGGGACATCGGTCCAGCGGCAGGTTCGGCCAACATCGATGCTGCGGGCGAAAAAGATGCCATAGACCGCCTTCAGGACGAGTGGCGGCGCGCGCTACCTGCACAGGATCCCGCGGATATGGGGATTTTTACGCGTCTTTACCGAGTGCTGAAGCACGTGGATCGACGAGTGAATGCGGTTTTTCGTGAGCACGGCCTGAAAGAGGGTGAGTTCGACCTGCTCGCCACTCTGTATCGACGTGATGCTCCTGACGGTTTGACACCCAATGAGCTGTGCGAGGCTGTGGTGCTGACCTCAGGGGCCATGACACATCGCCTCGACCGCCTGGTGGAGCGGGGGTTGGTGGAGCGGGTGGCGCATCCCAGCGATCGCCGAAGCGTGCTGGTCAGACTGAGCGAGGCGGGTAGAGCCATGATCCCTGGCCTGCTCGATGCCTACCTGGAGTCGCTGGCACAGATGCGCTCAGGGCTCGCTGATGAGCAAGCAGATGCCCTGGCCAATGGGCTGCGTCAACTGTTGCTGACATTGGAGGAGCGCCAATGAGCTCGCTAGCCCGGTCTTCCTGGAGGGCTGGCGCCTTGCCTGCCCATCTTGGCATGGTGTTGTGGGCCTTGCTGGTGGGGCTGTCATTCCCGGCCGTCGGGCTGCTCAGTCAAGGACTGCCGCCGCTTGCGCTGACATCGTTACGCTTCGTGATTGCAGCGGCTGCGGTGTTGCCGCTGGTTTGGCGGGCGCCAGGCCTTTGCCCCAGTCGTCCCGGGCTGCTGCTGTATGGGCTGATGGGGCTGTGTCTGGCAGGTTTCTTCGGCGCCATGTTCTGGGTGGCGCACCTGACCAGTGCCCTGTCCATGGCCACCTTGTTCGTGAGCGTACCGCTGCTGGCGTACTGCCTTGGGCGACTGGTGGGCGTTGAGGATCCTGCGCTATCGCTGCTGGGGCTGCTGTTGCTGGGGGCGGCAGGCGCCATCGCGTTGGCGTGGGCCGAGGCAGGGGGTTCCTTTGCCAATATGCGCCTAGGCACGGGGGAGCTGGTCTTCTTCCTGGGCTGCATCGCCTCTGCGCTGTATCCGGTGCTGTCGAAACTGGGCTTGGCCAGAGGTTGGCTGTCGCCCCATGCGGGGGTGCGAACGCTGTGGAGCCTGGTGCTGGGGGCGCTGCTGATCGGCTTGCTGGGTGTCGCGGCCGGGGATTCGACCGCCTTGCTACAGATGACCTCCAGAGATCTCGGGATCTTGGTGTATCTCGGTCTGTTCTCCAGTGGCATGACGTTCTGGCTGCAGCAGTATGCTACGGCCACGCTGACTCCAGCAGGGGTCACTGCCTATGGCTATCTCGTGCCGTTTGTCTCGATGTGGCTGCTATTCGTGCAGATGCCGACGCGCATATCCTGGCTGTGGTTGCCTGGGAGTGTGCTGGTCGTTGCCGCCATTGTGCTGCTGTTGCGACGGGACATGCGCCAACGGCGCCACACAGTGCCCAGGACGGATGCTGAGCCGGGATGTCGAATGGGGTAAGTACACTTCGTTAGTTGTGCGGTAATGCGCAAATCTCGCTTTCGTATGCGTTTGTATCTAAATGTGACGTGACGTTATCTCTGGCGGGCGGTAAAGGTGGCTCATCGGCGTTTATGGCCATGGAGCTCGTCATGTCAGGTATCTGTTCTTCTTCCTTTACAAACCGACAGCCAGAGCAAGGCCCAGCCACTGACTCGGAGTCATTTGCACCCTCTTCTTCCGTGGCTGATGCGGGTGGGCCAGCCATGGCGTCATCTGGCGACGGTTTTTCCGACGCCTTGGCCGAGCGCTACGACCAGCTGGCTCAAGATCCCCGCTACTGTATTTTTACCGGGTCGGTGCTGCACTACCTGGGGCTGGAGGAAGGGGTTGTCGGCAAGCGGGTGCTCGATGTGGGGTGTGGCAACGGCGACCTGGCGGCAGATATGCGTCGTCAGGGTGCGAGTGAGGTGGTGGGCGTCGATATCAGCCCCGCGCAGATAGCCCTGGCCAGACAGCGCCATGGTGGGTTCGGCATGACGTTCCGTGTGGAGGATGCCTATCAGCCGCTAGCCCTGCCCGAGGCGCCCTTCGATACCTTGGTCAGCGTCTTTGCCTTCCATTTCATTCAGGATCCAGAGCAGTTGGCTCGTGCGTGTCGCAATCTCTTCGAGGCGCTGAAGCCTGGCGGCCTGCTGGTGTGGCTGGATATCACCCATGACTATGTGTTCGATCCAAAGCGAATGGCGCGGCTGGAAGCCTTGACCAGCTATCGCTATGACCCTGGGGTGGCGCCGGGGCAGCGTCCGGCTCCCTGGAGTCGCGTGGCGGGTCAGGTGCGCTCGGGGTCTGCCTGGTTACCGGTGGACCATGTGGCCATTCCCGGCAGAACCGTGGTCGAAACGCTGCAGCGCGTGGGCTTTTCGCAGGTCCGGCGCGAGCCGTTGCGATTTCCTGATGCCGAGTCAGCTTGGTTGTGGGGGCCAGAGGGCTTCAATCATCACCTGCTGGTGGCCCGTCGCTAGACATTGGTGGTCCCGCTGGAAGGGGAGTGTCAGCGAGGCCCTGACGCAGGCGGAAGCAGCTCAGCAGATTGCGCTGAAGTGCACTGAAGTTGTCGTCGCTGACCATCAGGATGCTGCCTTCTGGCAGCCTTGCCAGTCCTTCCATGTTGTCGATTCGCCAGCCGTCTCCTGCAGACAGGCTGGCAAGACGTGTGACGTCGACGGTCGGGGGTTGGTGCAGTTCGACCAGGCTCAGGGTGATGGTCAGAGGGTGTGGTGGGGTGAACGCCCGCTCCAGGGCCAGCAGACGGGGCGAGCGAGTGCTGGCAGCGTCTTCGAGTGTCAGTAGCTCTGTCAGTGCGCTGCCAGGTGCCGATGCCAAGGGGTAGTGCCAGCGGGTGACCGGTGTGTCGTCGCCGGGCAGGCTGAACAGCAGCGTATGGCGGCTTGAGACGTCGTCGGAGGGAGGCTGTGGCATGTCGGTCGGTGGGGCTTCCAGTCCCGCGAGCAGGCCGATGCCGGGCACCCAGGCAAGCGCCTCCAGGCTCTGGTTGTCAGCAGCGCTGGCCGTCAAAGGGGAGCGTATGATCCGTCCGCTTGATACACCGGTGGTGGTGAAGCCTTCGACGCGGTGATCCTGTTCAAAGCCCACCAGCAGCTGCGTATTGCCTGCAACGTTGTCGCGGTCATTCATCAGTACCAGAGACTCGGCGTCTGCCGCCTTGCCTTCCAGGCGGCGACCGTCTCGGTCCGCCAGTCGGTGGCTCGATAGCGCCGTGAGGTCAACCAGCCGGCCATCGCGAAATACGGGGGTCGCCTGGTGTAGGCGTCCACGATCCGATAGCAGATACAGGCGCTGTTCATCGTTGTCCCAGGCCATGGCGGACAGCCCGCCCAGGGGCACCGGCGAGACATCATCAAGCGGCTGCCATTCGCCGGGTAGCGCCAGGGTGCCGCAGAACTCGAGCGCTGCCGGCGCGGGGGCATCACCCTGAAGGTTGGCGGAGGCGACCTGGGTAGTGCAGCCGCTGAGCCACGACGACAGGATGATCAGTCCGATGGCCAGGCAGTGTGGGGGCAGGGGCTTGGGCAACATGGAGGCCTCATTGAAGCGTGGGCAAGGCATTGTGGTGTGGCATTGGTATACTGCGCCAAGTTTCTTGCAGTTTTATCATTGGTCAGCGCTGGAGTTTGCATGAGTTCAACCGCCCCTCGTATTGCTATTGTCGGCGTCGCCGGTCGCATGGGTCGCACCCTGGTCAACGCCGTCGCCCAGGATGAAGCGGCTTCTCTCGCCGGTGGTATCGTTGAGCCGGGCAGTTCGCTGACGAACGCAGACCTGGGAGAGCTCGCGGGTATCGGTCGGCTGGAGGTGACTGCGGTCGATTCCCTGGACGCTATCGTCGATGATTTTGACGTCTTGATCGACTTCACCGCGCCAAAGGTGACGCTGGCCAACCTGGCGTTCTGCGCCCAGCATGGCAAGGCGATCGTGATTGGCACCACGGGCTTGTCCGATGACGAGCTGGCCGAGCTCGACAGCTATCGCGACCGGGTCGCCATGGTGTTTGCGCCCAACATGAGTGTCGGTGTGAATCTGACGCTGAAGTTGCTGGAAACCGCGGCGAAGGCGCTTGGCGATGAAGGTTACGACATCGAAGTGATCGAGTCCCATCATCGACACAAGGTGGATGCCCCCTCCGGCACGGCGCTGCGCATGGGCGAGGTGGTTGCCGCCGCTCTGGATCGTGATCTCAAGGAGCACGGTGTGTTTGAGCGCGTCGGCCAGTGCGGCCCCCGTGATGCCAAGGAGATTGGCTTCGCTACCGTGCGTGCAGGGGATATCGTCGGTGAGCACACCGTGATGTTTGCGACGGAAGGTGAGCGCATCGAGATCACCCACAAGGCGTCTAGCCGCATGACCTTTGCCCGCGGTGCTGTGCGCGCTGCGCGCTGGGTGGCCGGGCGCGATGCCGGACGCTATGGCATGAACGATGTGCTGGGGCTTGAGTAAGTCTGTCTGGTCGCAACGTTCGGTGGCAAAGGCTGCCGGGGGTTGATGCGTGAACGGGGGTAGTCAGATACCTCTGAATGCTGTAACATTCCAAAAATTTCGGCCGAGCCGGGCATGAAAGTGCCGCCCAGAAAGCGCATTTAACGACGCTTGCTGGCGTAGTGTGGCGGCCGTGCATTCCGAGCGAATGACAACAAGCGGGATGAAACCGGTCAAACACCGGGTTTCGTCCCGCTTTTTTACGGCCCGGCCCCTCGTGTGCTTGTCATGCGGCGGGCCGGGTCGGTGCCGAATGGCCTGGCGACAGGCTGTCACGGGCGGTGGCAGCGGTCGTGGATACCTTGACGAGCTTTGGGAGGACGTAGCGTTGAACAAACCCGCAATATTGGCCCTGGAAGATGGCAGCGTATTCCACGGCACGGCCATTGGTGCAGACGGGCAGACCAGTGGCGAAGTGGTGTTCAATACGGCCATGACCGGCTATCAGGAAATTCTCACCGACCCTTCCTACTCTCGACAGATCGTCACGCTGACCTACCCTCATATTGGCAATACCGGCATCAATCCCGAAGACATCGAGTCTTCCAGCATCGCCGCCGCGGGCCTCGTCATCCGCGACCTCCCGTTGGTTGCCAGTAACTTCCGCTCCACCCAGAGCCTGTCCGATTATCTCGCCAGTCAGAATGTCGTCGGTATCGCAGATATCGATACGCGCCGCCTGACGCGCATTCTGCGCGACAAGGGGGCCCAGAATGGCGCCATCCTGGCGGGCAGCGAGGCCGAGGGCGATGACGCCGTAGCGCGCGCGCTGGAAGCCGCGCGTGCCTTCCCGGGGCTCAAGGGCATGGATCTGGCGAAGGTGGTGTCCTGTAGCGAAGCGTACGAATGGAATGAAGGCGAATGGCAGCTGGGCGAAGGCTACGTTGACGCTGCTGCCGGCGAGCGCCCCTTCCACGTGGTGGCCTACGACTATGGGGTCAAGTTCAATATTCTGCGTATGCTGGCCAGCCGCGGGTGCAAGTTGACGGTGGTGCCGGCGCAGACGCCAGCGGCTGAGGTGCTGGCGATGAAGCCCGATGGCGTGTTCCTGTCCAACGGCCCCGGCGACCCCGAGCCCTGTGACTATGCCATTGAGGCAATCCGCGAGATTCTGACCACCCAGGTGCCGGTCTTTGGTATCTGTCTGGGTCACCAGCTGCTGGCGCTGGCCAGTGGGGCAACCACGGTCAAGATGAATCATGGTCATCACGGTGCCAACCACCCGGTGCAGGATCTCGATTCCGGGCATGTGATGATCACCAGTCAGAACCACGGCTTTGCCGCCGACGAGACATCGCTTCCGGACACCCTGCGAGCGACCCACCGCTCCCTGTTTGACGGCACCTTGCAAGGTATCGAGCGTACCGATTGCCCGGCCTTCAGCTTCCAGGGTCACCCCGAGGCGAGCCCAGGCCCCCGCGATGTGGCGCCGCTGTTCGACCGCTTCATCGACATGATGCAAAACCGTCGTTAAGGCGCTCACCCAGACTCCGGTTCATCGTCCAATTTTCTTGCGGGAAGCACCATGCCCAAGCGTACAGACCTGAAAAGCATCCTTATCATCGGCGCAGGCCCGATCGTCATCGGTCAGGCCTGCGAGTTCGACTACTCCGGCGCCCAGGCCTGCAAGGCCCTGCGTGAAGAAGGGTTCCGCGTCATCCTGGTCAACTCGAACCCGGCGACGATCATGACCGATCCCGCCATGGCCGACGCTACCTATATCGAGCCGATCACCTGGCAGGCAGTAGAAAAGATCATCGAGGCTGAACGCCCCGATGCGGTGCTGCCGACCATGGGGGGGCAGACCGCGCTGAACTGCGCACTGGACCTGGATCGTCACGGTGTCCTGGAAAAGTATGGCGTTGAGATGATCGGGGCCAATGCCGACACTATCGACAAGGCCGAGGATCGCGACCGCTTCGACAAGGCGATGAAGAATATCGGTCTGGAGTGCCCCAAGGCCAAGATCGCTCACAGCATGGACGAGGCCTGGGAGATTCAGAGCGAGCTGGGCTTCCCGGCCATCATCCGGCCGTCCTTCACCATGGGCGGGTCTGGCGGCGGCGTCGCGTACAACAAGGAAGAGTTCAAGGAAATCTGCCATCGTGGCTTTGAGCTCTCTCCGACCCATGAGCTGTTGATCGACGAATCGCTGCTGGGGTGGAAGGAATACGAGATGGAGGTCGTTCGCGACAAGAACGACAACTGCATCATCGTTTGTGCCATCGAGAACTTTGACCCCATGGGAGTCCACACGGGTGACTCCATTACCGTGGCGCCTGCGCAGACGCTGACGGACAAGGAATATCAGATCATGCGTGACGCTTCTCTCGCGGTGCTGCGCGAGATCGGCGTCGAGACCGGTGGCTCCAACGTCCAGTTTGGCGTGGACCCCGAGACCGGGCGCATGGTGGTCATCGAGATGAACCCGCGTGTATCGCGCTCCTCTGCGCTGGCCTCCAAGGCCACCGGCTTCCCGATTGCCAAGATCGCTGCCAAGCTGGCGGTGGGCTACACCCTGGATGAGCTGCAGAACGATATTACCGGCGGGCGCACTCCGGCCTCGTTCGAGCCGTCCATTGACTACGTCGTCACCAAGATTCCGCGTTTCACCTTCGAGAAGTTTCCCCAGGCCAATGACCGCCTGACCACCCAGATGAAGTCGGTGGGTGAGGTCATGGCGATCGGTCGGACCTTCCAGGAGTCTCTGCAGAAGGCCCTGCGCGGCATGGAGACCGGTAATGATGGCCTCGATCCCATCGTGACCGACTTCAGCGCCGACAACATGGCGCTGATCAAGGGCGAGCTGCAGGCTGCCGGTGCCGAGCGCATCTTCTACATCGCCGACGCCATGCGTTCCGGCATGAGCGTGGAAGACGTCTTTGAACTGACCAATATCGACCCCTGGTTCCTGGTCCAGCTCGAAGATATCGTCAAGATCGAGCAGGATCTGGCCAGTCGCTCGCTGTCCTCGCTGGATGCCCGTGAGATCTATCGCCTCAAGCGCAAGGGCTTCGGTGACGCGCGCCTGGCCAAGGTGCTTGGCGTGTCCGAGGACGATGTGCGCAAGGCGCGCCAGGATGCCGGTATCCGCCCGGTGTACAAGCGGGTAGACACCTGTGCCGCCGAGTTTGCCTCCGACACCGCCTACATGTACTCGACCTATGAGGAAGAGTGCGAGGCCGAGGTCAGCGACCGCCAGAAGATCATGGTGCTGGGTGGAGGTCCGAACCGTATCGGCCAGGGTATCGAGTTCGACTACTGCTGCGTCCATGCCGCCTTCGCCATGCGCGATGACGGCTACGAGACCATCATGGTCAACTGCAACCCCGAGACCGTGTCCACCGACTACGATACCTCTGACCGTCTGTACTTCGAGCCGGTGACTCTGGAGGACGTGCTCGAGATCGCCGACAAGGAAAAGCCGGTCGGCGTGATCGTCCAGTTCGGTGGCCAGACGCCGCTGAAGCTTGCCCGTGCCCTCGAGGCCGCTGGTGTGCCGATCATTGGTACTACCCCGGATGCGATCGACCGTGCCGAGGACCGCGAGCGTTTCCAGCAGATGATCGACAAGCTGGGTCTGAAGCAGCCCCCCAATGCCACCGCCAGAAGCTTCGATGAGGCCTTCTCCAAGGCCGAAGCGATCGGCTACCCGCTGGTGGTGCGCCCGAGCTACGTGCTGGGCGGCCGGGCCATGGAGATCGTCTACGACGCCAGCGAGCTCGAGAACTACATGACCCATGCGGTCAAGGTCTCCAATGACTCGCCGGTATTGCTCGACCATTTCCTCAGTGCGGCGGTCGAGGTGGATATCGATGCAGTGTCCGACGGCGATCAGGTCGTGATCGGCGGCATCATGCAGCACGTGGAGCAGGCCGGTGTGCACTCGGGCGACTCCGCCTGTGCGCTGCCGCCGTACTCGCTGCCGGCGGACGTCCAGGACGAGATGCGCGAGCAGGTCAAGCGCATGGCCGTCGAGCTGGGCGTGAAGGGTCTGATGAACGTCCAGCTGGCCTGGCAGGACGGCGAAATCTACGTCATCGAGGTCAACCCGCGTGCCTCGCGCACCGTGCCCTTCGTATCCAAGTGCATCGGCACCTCGCTGGCGCAGGTTGCCGCCCGCTGCATGGCTGGCGTCAGCCTCAAGGAGCAAGGGTTCGAGCGGGAGATCGTGCCGCATTTCTATAGCGTCAAGGAAGCGGTGTTCCCGTTCAACAAGTTCCCCGGTGTGGATCCGATCCTGTCGCCGGAAATGAAGTCCACCGGCGAGGTGATGGGCTCTGGCGAGACCTTTGCCGAGGCCTTTTACAAGGCTCAGCTGGGTGCTGGCGAGGCGATCCCGCCGCTGACCGGTGATCGCAAGGCGTTCCTGTCGGTACGCGAGCCGGACAAGGCGGGTGTTATCGAAGTGGCGCGTTCTCTGGTAACATTGGGCTTCACACTCTGTGCGACCCGAGGAACGGCGGCAGCCCTTGAACAGGCTGGTCTGCCCGTTGAGGTCGTCAGTAAGGTTTACGAAGGCCGGCCGCACATCGTCGATTCCATCAAGAACGACGAGATCGCCTATATCGTCAATACCACCGAGGGCCGCCAGGCCATCAACGACTCCTCGGTGATCCGCCGCACCGCACTCGCCCACAAGGTTCCCTATGCCACGACGCTGGCAGGGGCCAGTGCCGTTTGCTTGGCGCTCGAGTACGGCAATGCCGTTACCGTGCGGCGGCTACAGGAACTGCATGCAGGAGCGAATACATGAACAAGGTCCCGATGACCGTCGCCGGTGAGCAACGCCTGCGTGAAGAGCTCGAGCAGCTCAAGAGCGAGGCTCGCCCGACAGTGATCGCTGCCATCGCGGAAGCCCGCGAGCATGGCGACCTCAAGGAAAACGCCGAGTACCATGCTGCCCGCGAGCAGCAGGGCTTCATCGAAGGCCGTATTCAAGAGATCGAGGGCAAGCTGTCCAACGCCCAGGTCATCGACGTCACCAAGTTGCCGAAGACGGGCAAGGTGATCTTCGGCGTGACCGTCGAGCTGTTGAACCTGGATACCGACGAAGAGGTGACCTACCGCATCGTTGGTGAGGATGAGGCCGACATCAAGGAGCGTCGCATCTCCGTCACGTCACCCATTGCCCGCGCCTTGATCGGCAAGGAAGAAGGTGAAGTGGTGCTGGTGCGCACTCCTGGCGGCGAAGTCGAGTACGAGATAACCGGCGTCGAGCACATCTAAGCGCAACTCTCCCGCTCCAACGACACCGCCCCGCCAGGCAACCTGGCGGGGCGGTGTCGTTTGGTGCTAAGGCTGGCCCTGAGCCATCGCCTTCCGCGCTTGGCGGCTGACCTGGTAGCCGTCAGTGGCTAGCGCTGTCAGTGGCGGCCGTGGTGGTTCTCGAAGCGAGTGATGTTGGACAGCTTCGGGTTGGCCTTAGGGTTCTTGCGATACAGCAGGGCGACCTTGCCGATCTTCTGGATCAGCTCGGACTTGCTCTGGTTGACCAGTTCGTCCAGCACGGCGGTGCGGTCGTCGCGGTCGGGAATCGCCAGCTTCACCTTGACCAGTTCATGGTCATTGAGGGCGCGTTCGAGCTCGGCCAACAGGCCCTCGGAAATGCCGTTCTCCGAGGCCGTGACCACCGGGTCGAGGTGGTGGCCGATGCTGCGCATTGCTTTCTTTTGTGCCTGTGACAAGCTCATGGTATCTTGCTTCATTCCGTATTGGCCGTTGGGCGCGTGACCGCACATGGTACGGGTAAACCCCGTGCGGTGAAAGCGATGTCGCCTGTCGATTGTCGTCGATGGCGCCCCCGGCATCCATTTTTTCAATCGCTGTCGGCGCTTACCGGACCCCCCCATCGATACGCCTTCGACCCGGGTGTCGTCCGAACCGATACCGCGCTTCATGGTCATTCTCTGTCCAGGTGAGCGGCACTCCGAACGGAGCAGCCTGTAGACCATCTCATCCATTGGTCTCGGTCAGTCGCTTCAGGACATCGTCCCCGGCAACTTCTCTCAGGTGGTGTAGTGGCAGCCTCTCGTCCCCCTTCCAGCAAGAAATCCTCCAGCAAGAAGCCCTCGTCCAGCAAGACGAGCGCGAGCTGGCTGAAGGAGCACTTCGACGATCAGTATGTCCAGCAAAGTTGGCAGGATGGCTATCGCTCCAGGGCGAGCTACAAGCTGGTTGAGCTAGATGACAAGGACAAGCTGCTCAAGCCCGGTATGACGGTGATTGACCTGGGCGCTGCTCCAGGCGGCTGGAGTCAAATAGCGGCCGAGCGAGTGGGGGACAGTGGCGTTGTCATCGCCTCGGACATCCTGGAGATGGATGCCCTGGCGGGCGTCGATTTCGTTCAGGGAGATTTTACCGAAGACAGTGTGCTCGATGAGTTGCTGGCGCGCCTGCAAGATCGCCCGGTAGACCTTGTGATGTCGGATATGGCCCCCAATATGAGTGGTATGGCGGCGATCGATCAGCCGCAGGCCATGTACCTGGTGGAGCTGGCGCTGGACTTGGCAAGGCAGACGCTGCGTCCCGAGGGCACCTTTCTGGCGAAAGTGTTCCAGGGCGAAGGCTTTGACGAGTACCTGAAGGAGCTGCGTGGTGCCTTCCGCAAGGTTGTCACGCGCAAGCCCGGTGCCTCGCGGGCGCGCTCCCGGGAGGTGTACTTGCTGGCCCAGGGGTTCAAGGGGTAGCGGCAGCCGGCTGCCACGCCCTCGCTCCAGTAACAGGCTTCGGACACAGGCGTCGGTCTCAGCGAGTGGCGGCGAGATTCGGGGCGACGCAAGGCGTCTCGATAGCTTTCGACTAATGCTGCGATAATGTCAGATGTGCTCGCTATGAGGCCAAATTCATGGCGGGGCAGAGGTATACTGCTGGTGGCGCTCGCTGAAATCAGCGCAGTGACACCTTGGGTCGGTCGCAACAGGCTGGCTGAACAAGGCTGGCTCATGTAGTGTCGAACCCTTAGGCACCATAGGCCGACAGATTCTTGCAATTGAGGGTGGTCCCTTGAACGACATGGCGAAGAACCTGATTCTGTGGTTGGTCATCGCGGCGGTGCTGCTGACGGTGTTCAACAACTTCAGCGTCGAGAATGCACCGAACCAGATGAACTACTCACAGTTCGTCCAGCAGGTGCAAAATGAACAAGTACGCAGTGTGACCATCGATGGTTACACGATCAGCGGTGAGCGCAACGATGGCTCCAGCTTCCAGACGATTCGCCCTTCGGCGGAAGATCCGAAGCTGATGGATGATCTGCTGTCCAATAACGTGACTGTGGTGGGCAAGAAGCCCGAACAGCAGAGCTTATGGACGCGGCTGCTGATTGCCAGCTTCCCGATCCTGCTGATCCTGGCCATCTTCATGTTCTTCATGCGTCAGATGCAGGGTGGCGGCGCCGGTAAAGGCGGCCCGATGAGCTTCGGCAAGTCGAAGGCGAAGCTGCTGTCCCAGGATCAGATCAAGACGACCTTTGCGGATGTTGCTGGCTGCGATGAGGCCAAGGAAGAGGTCGAGGAGCTGGTCGACTTCCTGCGCGACCCCACCAAGTTCCAGCGTCTGGGCGGAACGATTCCCCGTGGTGTGCTGATGGTGGGCCCGCCTGGTACGGGTAAGACCCTGCTGGCGAAGTCCATCGCTGGTGAGGCCAAGGTCCCGTTTTTCTCGATCTCCGGCTCTGACTTTGTCGAGATGTTCGTGGGTGTCGGTGCTTCCCGTGTTCGCGACATGTTCGAACAGGCCAAGAAGCAGGCGCCCTGCATCATCTTCATCGACGAGATCGACGCCGTAGGTCGCTCGCGCGGTGCCGGCATGGGTGGCGGCAACGATGAGCGTGAGCAGACCTTGAACCAGTTGCTGGTCGAGATGGACGGCTTCGAGGCCAATGAAGGCATCATCGTGATCGCTGCCACCAACCGCCCCGACGTACTCGATCCGGCCCTGCTGCGCCCCGGTCGCTTCGACCGTCAGGTGGTGGTGCCGTTGCCCGATATTCGCGGTCGTGAGCACATCCTCAACGTCCACCTGCGCAAGGTGCCGCTGGCTGATGACGTCAAGCCGACCTTCATCGCTCGTGGTACCCCCGGGTTCTCCGGTGCCGACCTGGCCAACCTGGTCAACGAGGCAGCCCTGTTCTCGGCCCGCCGCAACAAGCGTCTGGTGGGTATGGAGGAGCTGGAGCTGGCCAAGGACAAGATCATGATGGGCGCCGAGCGCCGCTCCATGGTCATGACCGAAAAGGAAAAGCTGAATACCGCTTACCACGAGGCCGGCCATGCCATCATCGGTCTGGTCATGCCCGAGCATGATCCGGTGTACAAGGTCACCATTATTCCTCGTGGGCGTGCGCTGGGTGTGACGATGTTCCTGCCGGAACAGGATCGCTACAGCCTGTCGCGGCAGCAGATCATCAGTCAGATCTGCTCATTGTTCGGCGGCCGTATCGCCGAGGAAATGACGCTGGGTCCGAATGGCGTCACGACGGGGGCATCCAACGACATCAAGCGCGCCACTGAGCTTGCTCATAACATGGTGGCCAAGTGGGGGCTGTCGGAAGAGATGGGTCCGATCATGTACGACGAGGACGAGTCGCATCAGTTCCTCGGCGGCCCGGGTCAGGGCGGCGGCAAGCTCAAGTCCGGCGACACCACCACGCGCCTTGATCGGGAAGTCCGCAAGATCATCGATGGCTGCTACGAGCAGGCACAACAGATCCTCGAGGACAATCGCGACAAGCTGGATGCCATGGCCGACGCGCTGATGCAGTACGAGACCATCGATGCCGATCAGCTCAAGGACATCATGGAAGGTCGTGATCCGCGTCCACCCAAGGACTGGGATGAGCCTGGCTCCGGTGGTGGGTCTCCGGTGACCGGCGATCCCGCTGCCACTGCCGACAATGATCAGCCCAGTGCTGACAGCGAAGAAGGTGACGAGGAAGACGATGACAGTCCCGGTCGTCGTCCCTCCGACCCCCTCGGCGGCCCCGCCGGCAGCTGATGCTCTGCCCCTGACAGAGGCGCCCCACGGGGCGCCTCTGGCGTTGCAGGGGCAGCTGTCGCACGATGCTGCGATAGTGGCCCTCATCTCGTGTCTTACCATGTCTCCAGCCAGGACTTTTTCACCGATGGAATCTCGTTATCCCGCCGTGCTGCCCTGCGGCCGTCATCGGCTCGATCTCACCTTTCCCCGCGTCATGGGCATTCTTAACGTGACGCCTGATTCTTTCTCTGACGGCGGGCGCCACATGGTGATCGATGATGCCCTGCGTCACGCTGAACAGATGCTGGCGGAAGGTGCCGCCATCATTGACGTGGGTGGCGAGTCGACCCGACCGGGGGCCGCTCCGGTGAGCGCCCAGCAGGAAATGGATCGCGTTGCTCCCGTGGTTGAGGCGCTGGTGCGCGAGCTGGACGCCCTGGTGTCGGTGGATACCTCGACGCCTGAGGTAATGCGGGAAAGCGCACTGGCTGGCGCAGGCATGATCAACGACGTGCGCAACCTGCGGCGCGAAGGTGCGCTGGCAGCGGCGACCGGAACGGGGTTGCCAGTAGTGCTGATGCATATGCTGGGTGAGCCGGGCGATATGCAGGACGCACCGAGCTACCCGGAACCGGTCGAGGAAGAAGTCGCGCGCTTCCTGGAATCCCGTGTCGCAGAATGTGAGGCTGCTGGGCTGCGTCGGGAACGTATCTTGCTGGACCCGGGCTTTGGTTTCGCCAAGACGGTAGAGCATAATCTTCGCCTATTGCACCGCATGGAGCGTCTAGAAGCCCTGGGGCTTCCGCTGCTGGTCGGCATGTCTCGCAAGAGCATGATCGGCAAGGTGCTCGATCGCGCTGTCGAAGAGCGTCTGCCGGGAGGCCTGGCCTTGTCGGCGCTGGCGGTCGAGCGCGGTGCTCGCATATTGCGCGTTCACGATGTGGGGCCCCATGTGGACGCGGTGAACATGACTTGGGCCGTTCTCGAGGAAGGAGAACACCATGGCTAGACGCTACTTTGGCACGGACGGAATTCGCGGCACCGTCGGGCAGGCGCCCATCACCCCTGACTTCATGCTCAAGCTTGGATGGGCGACTGGGCGCGTGCTCGAGCCGCGCCGGCAGCGGGCGCGCGTGTTGATTGGCAAGGATACGCGGATCTCCGGCTACATGTTCGAGTCGGCCCTCGAGGCAGGGTTGTCGGCAGCTGGCGTTGACGTCATGTTGCTGGGGCCAATGCCGACGCCCGGTATTGCCTACCTGACGCGTACCTTCAGGGCGGATGCCGGCATCGTGATTTCGGCGTCCCACAACGCCTATCAGGACAATGGCATCAAGTTCTTCTCGGCCGAAGGCGCGAAGCTGGGTGATGAGATCGAAGAACGGATCGAAAAAGCCCTGGAAGAGACGCTGACCACCGTGCCGCCGGATGAGCTGGGCAAGGCAAGTCGCGTCGATGACGCTGCCGGGCGCTACATCGAGTTCTGCAAGTCGACCATTCCGGACCGCGTCAACCTGCATGGGCTGCGGATCGTCCTCGATTGCGCCCATGGGGCCACGTACCACATCGCTCCTGCGGTATTCAAAGAGTTGGGTGCCAAGGTGACCCTGGTAGGCGCCGAGCCAGATGGCCTGAATATCAACCGTGAGGTCGGCTCGACCCATCCCGCGGCGTTGCGCGCCGCAGTGATTCAGCAGGGGGCTGACCTGGGGGTGGCCTTCGATGGGGATGGCGACCGCGTGTTGATGGTCGATGCCGATGGTCATGAAATCGATGGCGACGACATGCTCTACCTGATCGCCAAGGACCGCCACGAGCGAGGCGAACTGGGTGGGGGAGTGGTCGGCACCCTGATGAGCAACTTTGGGCTGGCGGCAGCGCTGGAAGGCATGGGTGTGCCGTTCGAGCGGGCCAAGGTCGGCGACCGTTACGTGATGGAGCGACTGGCGGCCAACAACTGGTTGCTTGGCGGCGAGTCGTCGGGTCATATCGTGTGCCGCCATGTGCAGACGACGGGGGATGGTATCGTCTCGGCGCTGCAGGTGTTGTCCTACATGGTACGCGAGGAGAAGCCGCTGTCGCGGTTGCTGTACGGTTTCGAGAAAGCCCCCCAGTCACTGGTCAACGTGCGATTGCCTGCGGGTGTTGATGCCAAGGCCGTGATGGCAGAGCCTAGCCTGGACGCTGCGACCAAGGCCGTAGAGGCGGAGTTGGGTGCTGAAGGGCGAGTGCTGCTGCGTCCATCCGGCACTGAGCCGTTGATTCGCGTCATGGTCGAGGGTCGCCCCCATCTGGACGTTGAGGGGCTGGCACGTCGCCTTGCCGATGATGTGCGTGGGCTGGTGAGCTGACCCTGTCCCTTGCGGCGGCACGCTGACGCCAGTTCTGACACTATCGGGGCCGCTGCTTGGCTCCAGGTACTGGGTCGGCGTGTCCGTCATGATTGTTGTCTTGACAGGGCCTCTCCTATACCATTTCGGCCCACCTTGAAAGAGGATGATCCATGCGTGCACCGCTGATTGCCGGCAACTGGAAGATGAACGGCTCGCGTAGCCTGATCGACAGCTTCGCCGAAGCGCTGTCCCGTGCCGACCTGCCCGAGGCGGTTACCGTAGCGCTGGCTGTACCTTTTCCCTATGTCGGAGCGGCGCGAGAGGCGCTTCCATCCTCCGTGCGTGTCGCTGGTCAGACGCTGAGCGACAAGCCAGATGGCGCCTATACCGGTGAAGTCAGTGGCGCCATGCTGCGTGATGTTGGTGCACAGATGGTGCTGGTGGGCCATTCTGAGCGGCGCACGCTGTTCGGAGAAGATGACGCCGCAGTGCTGGCCCGGGTCCAGGCGGCGCTCCATCAGGGCCTGACGCCGGTGCTTTGCCTCGGCGAGACCCTCGAAGAGCGCGATGCGGGTCGCACCGAAGAGGTGGTGCTGGGACAGTTGTGCGCGGTATTGGACGTGCTCGACAGTGATGCGCGAGCCCGTCTCGTGCTGGCCTACGAGCCGGTGTGGGCGATTGGCACAGGGCGTACCGCGACACCCGAGCAGGCGCAGCACGTGCATGCGGCCATCCGAGCGCGACTCGAGCAGTACGGTGGCGCCCTGGCGGCGTCCATGCAGGTTCTCTACGGCGGCAGCATGAAGCCCGATAATGCGGCGGAATTGCTGGCCCAACCGGACATCGACGGCGGCCTGATCGGCGGAGCATCGCTGAAGGTCGACGATTTTCTAGCCATTTGTCAGTCAGCAGGTTGAATCCATGCAAGTTGCCATTCTCATGATCCACGTGGCGATCGCTATCGCCCTGGTCGTCCTTATCCTGCTGCAGCAGGGCAAGGGTGCCGATGCCGGCGCTTCGTTCGGTGGCGGTGCCTCTCAGACCGTCTTTGGTTCCCGTGGTAGCGGCGGTTTTCTGTCCAAGGCCACCGGCGCGCTGGCGGCATGCTTCTTTGCCACCTCGCTGACGCTGGCCTATTTCGCCTCCGAGGCAGGCAATGCTGCGCCAGTGGCAGGTATTCCTGACGCCGAGGTCATCGAGCAGCAAAACGGTACGCCGACACTGGACGACAGCTCCACTCAGAACAGCGCACCAGCGCAAGGTGAGGAAAACACCGAAAATTCCGCGCCCACGCTTGACGGTGAGTCAGCTGATGTGGATAATGCTGCGCCAGTGCTGGAGGACAGCGATAGCTGATCTCCGGACTCCCCTAGCCGAAGTGGTGGAATTGGTAGACACGCTATCTTGAGGGGGTAGTGACCGTATGGTCGTGCGGGTTCAAGTCCCGCCTTCGGCACCATTTTCCAAACGGCATCGCCGTTGGGAAAACAAGCTCTCCTGGTACGCCCAGTGATCTTTTCAGGGTTGGCGGTTCGGTGAGATGCCTTGACGCCCTGGTCATGGCGAAGTATACTCACCGGCCTAGATTGATGCGGGGTGGAGCAGTCTGGTAGCTCGTCGGGCTCATAACCCGAAGGTCATCGGTTCAAATCCGGTCCCCGCTACCATCTTCTTGGCAGGCATGCAGGTATCCTCAAGGGGCATGCGTAACATCTGCCAGATGGTGACAGGTTTCTTGGAAAAGCCCCTTCCTGTGAAGGGGCTTTTTGTTAGCAGCTTGCCGGGTGTGCCCGGCAGCGCGAACGCCAATCAGCCACCTGACTTTCCTGTTCACTCCCGGCCAGGTGCTGATGCAACGGCTGTAGGAGCTTTCATTCGTGGCGACCAAAGATGCTGCGCTCAATGCGTTGATCGAACCGGTGGTATCTGCCATGGGGTTCGAACTCTGGGGTATCGATTACCTGTCCCAGGGAAAACATTCCCGTCTGGTGATTTATATCGATCATGCCGATGGTGTCAGCGTCGACAACTGTGCCGATATTAGTCGCCAGGTCAGCGCCATCATGGACGTCGAAGACCCGATCGCTGGTGAATACCGGCTCGAGGTGTCTTCGCCGGGCATGGATCGTCCGCTGTTCACGCTCGACCAGTTCTCTCGTTACGCCGGCCATCACGTTGCGCTGAAGTTGCGCTCCCCGTTCGAAGGGCGGCGCAAGTTTCAGGGACTGCTGGCAGGCGTCGAGGGCGATGAGGTACTGGTTCAGATCGACGGCGAGGAATATTGCTTCCCGATCGATGGTATCGATCAGGCGCGGGTGGTACCGCAGTTCGATAACTGACGTACTCGGGTGCGCCACGGCTGATGCGCAACAGTTGACGCACGACAAGAGAGAACAAGGATCGGTTTTTTGGCGAGGCTTTAAGGCATGAGTAAAGAAATTCTGGCGGTCGTTGATGCGATCTCCAATGAAAAGGGTGTCCCCCGCGAGGTCATCTTCGAGGCCGTAGAAGCTGCGCTGGCAAGTGCCTCGCGCAAGCGCTTCGAGGATGAGGAAGCCAGCGTGCGCGTGCACATCGATCGCGTGACGGGTGAGTACGAGACCTTCCGTCGCTGGGTGGTGGTCGAGGACGACGACTTCGACGGCCCGGATGCCGAAATCAAGCTGACCTTCGCCGAAAAGCGCGATCCGCCGCTGGGCCTGGGTGACGTGGTTGAAGAACGCATCGAGAATGCCGCCTTCGGTCGTATCGCCGCACAGACCGCCAAGCAGGTGATCGTGCAGAAGGTCCGCGAAGCTGAGCGTGCCGAAGTCGTACGTATCTATGCCGAACGCGAAGGCGAGCTGGTGGCAGGGATCGTCAAGAAGACGACACGTGACGGGTTGATCATTGATCTGGGCGACAACGCTGAAGCGTTCCTGCCGCGCAGTGAGATGATTCCCGGCGAGCGCTATCGCATGAACGAGCGTGTGCGTGCCCTGCTGGTCAAGGTCGACGCCGAGGCGCGCGGTGCGCAGCTGATTCTGTCGCGTACCAACCCGCAGATGATCATTGAGCTGTTCAAGATCGAAGTCCCGGAAATCGCCGAGCAGCTTATCGAGATCAAGGGTGCGGCACGTGATCCTGGCTCTCGCGCCAAGATTGCGGTCAAGACCAATGACCGTCGGATTGATCCGGTAGGTGCTTGTGTCGGTATGCGCGGTTCGCGGGTACAGGCGGTGTCCTCCGAGCTTCAGAATGAGCGCGTAGACATCGTGCTGTGGGATGACAATCCTGCACAGCTGGTGATCAACGCCATGGCACCGGCGGACGTGGCCTCCATCCTGGTGGATGAAGATGCCCATGCCATGGACGTCGCCGTAGCGGAAGACAACCTGGCCCAGGCCATCGGCCGTAGTGGTCAGAACGTGCGTCTCGCGTCGGAGCTGACCGGGTGGCGTATCAACGTCATGACCGAAGCCGACGCCGAGGCCAAGCGCGATCAGGAAATCGACAGCCTGGTCGAGCACTTCGTTCAGCATCTGGACATCGACGATGATGTCGCCCGGCTGCTGGTCGAGGAAGGGTTCACCTCTCTGGAAGAGGTGGCCTACGTGCCGGTCGAGGAAATGCTGGAAATCGAAGAGTTCGACGAAGACCTCATCGAGGAGCTTCGAGCTCGCGCCAAGGACGAGCTCTTGAACCTGGCCATTGCCTCCGAGGAGGAACTGGACGGAGCCCAGCCGGCGGATGATCTGCTTGAGATGGACGGTATGGAGCGCCACCTGGCCTTCATTCTGGCTAGCCGTGGTATCAAGACCATGGAAGATCTGGCCGAACAGTCCGTCGACGATCTGGTGGACATCGAAGAGGTGGACGAAGAGCGCGCCGCGGCATTGATCATGACCGCCCGTGCGCCTTGGTTCGAGAGCGAACAGTAACAGGGTCACGGGCTGAGGAGGGTCGTAATGTCAGAGATGACCGTTAAGGATTTTGCAGCAAAGGTGGGGCGTGAAGTGCCCCGTCTGCTGGAGCAGATGAAAGAAGCCGGACTCGAGCACAAGTCGGAAGGCGATGCCGTGTCCGAGGAAGACAAGCGCAAGCTGCTGGACTTCCTGACCAAGAGCCACGGTGGTGGTGCAGGCGTCGGTGCTGGTGCGCGCAATCGCATCACCCTGACCCGCAAGACGCGCAGCAAGATCAAGACCAGCGAGCGCGGCAAGACCATCGAGGTTCAGGTTCGCAAGAAGCGCACCTACGTCAAGCGCGAAGAGACCCCGGAAGAAACCCCGGCCCCGGCCGAGGACCACGGTCCGCGTCAGCTGGTCGGTGATATGGCCGATTCGCGTGCGCGTCGTGAGGCTGAAGAAGCCGAAGCGGCCAAGCAGCGCGCCGAAGAGAAGGCGGTTCAGGAAGCCGAGCAGGCGGCCAAGGCCCAGCGTGAAGCGGAACAGGCCGCCGCAGTGCCCGATATCCCCGTGCCCGAGCTCGATACCTCCGCGCCTGCCGGAGACGAGCCCCCGGCGCCGCCGAAGGAAGGCCGTGGTGATGTGCGCCGCGCTGCCGTCAAGAAGGCTGCGGGCAAGGGCGGCAAGAAGGGTCGCAACGAGCGTGACGACGACGACCGTAGCGATCGCGAAGAGCGTCGCCGTGGTGGCGGCAAGAAGGTCAAGCGTGCCGAGCGTCGTGGCAGCCGCCGTGGTGGCAGCCAGGGCAACGGCAAGCATGGCTTCCAGAAGCCGACCCAGCCGATCGTCCGTGAAGTGTCCATTCCCGAGTCCATCTCGGTGGCGGACCTCGCCGACAAGATGTCGATCAAGGCCAACGAAGTCATCAAGGCCATGTTCACCATGGGCGCGGCGGTGACGATCAACCAGACCATTGACCAGGACACCGCGGCGATCGTGGTGGAAGAAATGGGTCACACGCCCAAGCTGGTCAAGGATGATGCCCTCGAGACCGAAGTGCTCGAAGCCATCTCCTACGAGGGTGAGGAAATCACTCGCTCTCCGGTGGTCACGGTCATGGGTCACGTCGACCACGGCAAGACCTCGCTGCTCGACTACATTCGTCGTGCCAAGGTGGCTACCGGTGAGGCAGGGGGCATTACCCAGCACATCGGTGCCTATCACGTCGAAGACGACAGTGATGGTGTGACCTTCCTGGATACGCCTGGACACGCGGCGTTCACCGCCATGCGTGCCCGTGGTGCCAAGGCCACTGACGTTGTCATCCTGGTCGTGGCTGCCGACGACGGCGTGATGCCTCAGACGATCGAAGCGGTCGAGCACTCCAAGGCAGCGGAAGTGCCGATGGTGGTGGCGGTCAACAAGATCGACAAGCCGGAAGCCGATCCCGACCGGGTTAAGAACGAGCTGTCCCAGCACGGCGTCATCTCGGAAGAATGGGGTGGTGACACCCAGTTCGTCCACGTCTCCGCCAAGACCGGCGAAGGCATCGAGGCGCTGCTGGAGGCGGTCCACCTGGTGTCCGAAGTGCTCGAGCTCAAGGCAGTCCCGAGCGCGCCTGGCAAGGGCGTGGTGGTCGAGTCGCGGCTCGACAAGGGACGTGGTCCGGTGGCTACCGTACTGGTCCAGAACGGTACGCTGAAGAAGGGCGATATCGTCCTGGCAGGCCTGCACTATGGTCGCGTACGTGCGCTGACCAACGAGCTTGGCAAGCAGGTCGATGCGGTGGGTCCCGCCATGCCGGTGGAGATCCAGGGCCTCGACGGCACGCCGGAAGCCGGTGATGACTTCATGGTTGTCGCCGACGAGAAGAAGGCCCGTGAAGTGGCCAACTTCCGTCAGGGCAAGTACCGCGAGATCCGTCTGGCACGTCAGCAGAAGGCCAAGCTCGAGAACATGTTCTCGCAGATGGGTCAGGAAGAGGCGGCCAAGGTCAACATCGTGCTCAAGGCCGATGTGCAGGGCTCGTTGGAAGCCATCAAAGGCGCCCTCGAGGAGCTGTCCACCGACGAGGTGCAGGTCTCCGTGGTGTCCTCCGGTGTCGGCGGTATCACCGGTACCGATGCCAACCTGGCCCTGGCCAGTGAGGCGATCGTGGTCGGCTTCAACGTGCGTGCCGACGCGGCTGCCCGCGAGATCATCGAGCGTGAAGGTCTGGAGCTGCGCTACTACAGCGTCATCTACCACCTGATCGACGAGGTCAAGCAGGCCATGAGCGGCATGCTCGAGCCTGAGTGGAAGGAAGAGATCGTCGGTGTGGCCGAGGTCCGTGACGTCTTCCGTGCACCGAAGATCGGTGCGGTGGCTGGCTGTATGGTGGTCGAAGGCACGGTCTTCCGTAACAAGAAGATCCGCGTGCTGCGCGACAACGTGGTCATCTACGAAGGTGAGCTCGAGTCGCTGCGCCGCTTCAAGGACGACGTCCAGGAAGTGCGCAACGGCATGGAGTGTGGCATCGGCGTGAAGAACTACAACGATGTCCAGGTCAACGACAAGATCGAGGTCTTTGACCAGGTCAAGGTCGAGCGCACGCTGTAAGCGTTCGGGGAGTCGTTATCCATGCGCGAATTCAAGCGTACCGACCGAGTGGCCGACCAGCTCCAGAAGGAGCTGGCGGTCCTGATCCAGCGCGAGGTCAAGGACCCGCGCCTGGGGATGGTCACCGTCAGCGGCGTCGAGGTCAGCCGTGATCTTGGCTATGCCGACGTGCATATCACCCTGCTGGGGGAGCAAGACCCCGAGCGGATCAAGGAAAACCTTCAGGTGCTCAAGCGCGCTGGTGGTTTCCTGCGTAGCCAGGTGGCGCGTCGTATCAAGCTGCGCCATGTGCCGGAATTGCGCTTTCATTACGATGAAAGCGTGGTTCGCGGTCAGCACCTGTCGTCCCTGATCGAGGAGGCGGTAGCGAGCGATCGTTCGCGCCACGCCGATGATCAGGATGACACTTCCGAGGGTGAAGACGGGGCCAAGGACTAATGGCTCGTCGTCGCCGAGGATTACCGATCGACGGCGTACTGTTGCTGGACAAGCCCAAGGGCATGTCCAGCAATTTCGCATTGCAGCGGGCGAGGCGCCTGTACCAGGCGCAGAAGGCCGGTCACACCGGCACGCTGGACCCCATGGCGACGGGGCTCTTGCCGGTACTGTTCGGCGAAGCCACCAAGTTTTCCAGCCATTTGCTTGAAGCTGACAAGGTGTACCGGACCCGGGTGGAACTGGGTCGCAGCACGGACACCGGTGATGCCGAGGGCAACGTCATTGCCGAGGGTGTGGTGCCCTCGCTGTGCGAGGCGGATGTTGCATCCATGGTCGACAGCTTCATTGGTGAGCAGGATCAGCTGCCACCAATGTACTCTGCGCTGAAACATCAGGGGCGCAAGTTGTATGAACTAGCCCGAGAGGGCAAAAGCGTAGATCGTGCAACGCGACGGATAAGGGTGTATGATGCCCGGCTACTCTCGACGAGCCTTGCCGGGAATGCACCCGCCTTCGAGTTGGAGGTCCGGGTCAGCAAAGGCACTTATGTGCGTACCCTGGCCGAGGACATGGCCAAGGCGCTGGGATGCGAAGGACATATTTCGCAGCTCAGAAGGCTCAAGACAGGCCCTTTCGATGCCGAGGGCATGCTCGATTTCGAGATGCTCGAGGCCGATGACGCCGCCGCACGTGAAGCGCATCTAGCGCCGATCGACAGCCTGCTTCAGCATCTGCCGGCACACCGCCTCAGTGAGGCTGGTGCTGCGGCCATGCGCTTTGGGCGAACCGCCCGTGGCGAGGTGGAGCAGCACGCGTTGGCCCAGATGACGGCCAGCGAAGGATCACTGTATCGACTTTATCAGGGCGAGTCCTTTATCGGGCTTGGTCTGGTGGAGCCAGTCGGGGACATCGTGCCTCGGCGCCTGCTGAGTTCGTTCGTCGCGGGCTCGGGGCAAGACTGACCTCCTCAAGGGGTTGTGGCAGCTGGAGACTGCAAATATGCGTGGTCTCCGACATTCATCATTCAGGCATATTGCTTACTGGAGAGACAGATGGCACTTACCGCCGAACAGAAGGCCGACATCGTCAACGAATACGGCCGTGGTGACAACGATACCGGTTCCCCCGAGGTTCAGGTGGCCCTGCTGAGCGCCAACATCAACGGCCTGCAGGATCACTTCAAGACCAACAAGCAGGACCACCACTCCCGTCGTGGCCTGATCCGCATGGTCAACCAGCGCCGCAAGCTGCTGGACTACCTCAAGCGCAAGGATTTCGAGCGCTATCAGTCTCTGATCCAGCGTCTGGGCCTGCGTCGCTAAGCAGTGCTGACATGACAAGGCTTCCTTGTGGAAGCGGCGTCACACAAAGGGCAGTCCTTCGGGGCTGCCCTTTGTCGTTTTTGGCCGCAGTAGGGGAGGCCAGGCAGGTCCTTTGTCCTTTGTGGTGGCCCTCGCGGGTCTGACCCCCTAAAATAGTGCGCGAGTCAAAACGACCCAAACATCGAAAAGTAAAGGAAGTCGCCGTGAATCCGGTCAAAAAGACGTTTCAGTACGGTCGCAGCACCGTCACTCTGGAAACCGGGCGTATCGCCCGCCAGGCCACCGGTGCCGTGATGGTCACCATGGACGACACCGTGGTGCTGTGCACCGTGGTGGCAAGAAAGGAAGCCAACCCCAGCCAGCCTTTCTTCCCGTTGTCCGTTCATTACCAGGAAAAGACCTACGCGGTCGGCAAGATTCCTGGCGGCTTCTTCAAGCGTGAGGGACGCCCCACCGAGAAGGAAACCCTTACCTCTCGACTGATCGATCGTCCGATCCGTCCGCTGTTCCCCAAGGGCTTCATGAACGAAGTCCAGGTGATCTGCACCGTGCTGTCCACCGATCGCAACCATGATCCGGATATCGCTGCGATGATCGGCACCTCTGCCGCTCTGGCCATTTCCGGTGTGCCTTTCAATGGCCCCATCGGTGCTGCACGCGTGGCCTTCAACGAAGAGCGCGGCTACTTCCTCAACCCCACCGTGGAAGAGCTCGAAGGCTCCGAGCTGAACATGGTCGTGGCCGGTACCGAGAAGGCCGTGCTGATGGTCGAGTCCGAAGCAGAAGAGCTGCTCGAGGACGAGATGCTGGGCGCCGTGCTGTTCGGTCATCAGGAGATGCAGACCGTCATCCAGGCGATCAACGAGCTGACCTCCGAGGCCGGCAAGGCCAAGTGGGAGTGGCAGCCTGCCGCCGAGAATACGCCGCTCAAGGATGCCGTCGCCCAGGGCTTCGAAGCCAAGGTCGGCGAGGCCTACCGCATCACCGACAAGATGCAGCGCCAGGATGCCCTGTCTGCGCTCAAGGCCGAGGCCGTCGCACAACTCGCCGGTGAAGAAGAGGGCAAGTTTGACGCCTCCGAGGTCGAAGGCGCCTTCGCCGGTCTCGAGAAGCGCGTGGTGCGTGCTCGCGTGATCAAGGGCGAGCCGCGTATCGACGGTCGCGACCACAAGACCGTGCGTCCGCTGGCCATCGAGGTCGGTACCCTGCCCAAGACCCACGGCAGCGCCATCTTCACCCGTGGCGAGACCCAGGCGGTGGTCGTCGCGACCCTGGGCACCCTGCGTGACTCCCAGCTGATCGAATCGCTGGAAGGTGAGCGCAAGGACCGTTTCCTGCTGCACTACAACTTCCCCCCCTACTCGGTGGGCGAGGCTGGCTTCATGGGCGGTCCCAAGCGTCGCGAGATCGGTCACGGCCGTCTGGCCCGTCGTGGTGTCCAGGCCATGCTGCCGGCGGAAGAGGACTTCCCCTACACCATTCGCGTGGTCTCCGAGATCACCGAGTCCAACGGCTCCAGCTCCATGGCCTCCGTCTGCGGCACCTCGCTGGCACTGATGGACGCCGGTGTGCCGATCAAGGCTCCGGTCGCGGGTATCGCCATGGGCCTGGTCAAGGACGCCGACGGCTACGCCGTGCTGACCGACATCCTCGGCGACGAGGATCACCTCGGCGACATGGACTTCAAGGTGGCCGGTAGCGCCGAGGGTGTCACCGCCCTGCAGATGGACATCAAGATCGAGGGTATCGACGAGCAGATCATGGAAACGGCCCTGAACCAGGCCCATGATGCGCGCATCAGCATCCTCGAGCAGATGAACACCGTGATCGCCGAGAGCCGCGCCGAGGTGTCCGACAACGCGCCCTCCATGGCCACCATCAAGATCGACCCGGACAAGATCCGCGACGTCATCGGCAAGGGCGGCGCCACCATCCGCAAGATCTGCGACGATACCGGCGCCTCCATCGACCTGGATGACGACGGCACTGTGCGCATCTACGCCGAGGACAAGAAGGCGGCCAAGAAGGCCATCGATACCGTGCTGGCGATCACCGCCGAGGCGGAAATCGGCAAGCTGTACCGCGGCAAGGTGGTGCGTATCGCCGACTTCGGCGCCTTCGTCAACATCATGCCTGGCACCGACGGCCTGGTGCACATCTCCCAGATCGTGCCAGAGCGTGTCAATGACGTGCGTGATTACCTGAACGAAGGTGATGAGGTGGTGGTCAAGGTGCTCGACATCGACAACCGCAATCGCGTCAAGCTGACCATCAAGGAAATGACCGAGGAAGAAAAGGCGGCTTTTGAAGCTGAGGAAGCCGCTACCGAGGTCTAATGACGGCAAGCCATCGACGCCCCCGTTGCTGACGCCGCGGGGGCGTTTTTGTGTTACGCCCCTGATCGTCAAGTGCGTAGGGGATGAGGTTTGAGGCAAGCATGAGTGATGAGGGTAGTGGCTCTGGCATGACGACCGTCACCCAGCGACGAGACTGGTGTGCCGTGTTCAGCGTAATGGCAGGTATCTTCCTGCTGGTCACGGCAGAACAGCTGCCTATTGGCTTGCTATCGCAGCTCGCTACGTCGCTGGATGTCAGTGAAGGGCAGGCAGGCCTGATGATTACGGTTCCTGGCGTCGTCGCCGCCTTTGCCGCGCCTTTGCTGCCGGTCGCGGTAGGGCGCCTGGACCGACGCTATCTGCTGACAGGCCTCATGCTGGTCATGACCATCGCCAGCGTGCTCGGCGCGCTGATGGACAGCTTCGCAGGGCTGTTGGCGACTCGCGTGCTCATCGGCTGCTGTATCGGCGGTTTCTGGGCCATAGCCGGTGGTTTGGCCGGCAGGCTGGTCGCGCTGGAGCATGTGCCGAGGGCGATGTCATTCATTTTCAGTGGTGTGGCAGCGGCGACGGTGTTGGGGGTTCCTGCCGGCACCTGGCTTGGGGGTGTCACTGACTGGCGTATTGCCTTTGCCGCCCTGGGTGGACTGAGCCTGCTGGTGTGTCTCTGTCTATGGCAGCTGCTGCCGTCCTTGCCCGCGCAGAAACCGGTTCGTCTGGTAAGCCTGGGCGGACAGCTGAAACTGCCAGGCGTGTGTATCGGTGCACTCGCAACCGCCCTGATCGTGGTCGGCCACTTCGCCGCCTATACCTTTATCAGCCCCATTTTGCAGCGACTCGGGGGAATCCCATTGAGTGATGTCTCGCGTCTGTTGCTGCTGTTCGGTGCTGCCGGTCTGATGGGCAATTTCATTGCCGGTGGGCTGGCGGGCCGCCAGCCGTATCTGACGGTGCTATTGATTCCTCTGGTGCTGGCTGGGGTGGCGCTGGGCTTTCCGTGGTTTGGCGTCACCGCGACCGGCGCAAGCGCGCTGTTGATGCTGTGGGGGTTTGTGTTCGGTGGCATTTCGGTCAGCCTTCAAACCTGGATACTGCGCTCGGCGACCAATCCGGAAGCGGCCACCGCCATGATGGCCTTCGTCTTCAACCTATCGATTGGTCTTGGCGCCCTGTCCGGCGGGCGGGTGGTCGATAGCTGGGGACTGTCGTCGGTACTCCTGGCAGCGGGTGGCCTGTTCTCCATCGCCGCTTTGCTGGTGCTGGCGACACCCTCACGCGTGGTGGGCCGTCAGCGATCCTCCCACGGGTGAGCGCGTACAAGGGCCTAATCTTGCGTGTTTCTTTTCATCAAGTATCGAACGTGAGGAATGCTGATGCTTCCATCCTTCGTGCGCCCGTCCTCCTGGCGAGGCTGGCTGTTGCTGGGGATCTTTGGGGTGATCGTGCTGGCCGGGGTGTGGCCCGTGATCGAATGGATCAACCGGGCCGAGTTGGTGCTGGGCGTCCCCGCTATCGTTGCCTGGAGCTATGTGATCTTGCTGTGCTGCGTGCTGGCGATGCTGCTGGGAAATCGTTTGCTTCGAGAGAAAGGAGAGGATGACGGTGAGCACTGAATGGCTGCCGCTTGGTCTGACATTGGGCTATGTTCTGGTGGCGATGGTGATTGGTCTGGGTGGGCGTCGTCGCGGATCCCGCTCGGCGTCAACCCTGGAGGAATGGGGAGTCGCGGGGCGCAGCATGGGGCCGGTCACACTGTATCTGTTGATTGCCGCCGGTAGCGTCAGTGCCTACACCTTCATGGGAGCACCGGGTTGGGCCTATGCCAAGGGCATTCCGGTGTTCTATGTGGTGGTCTATCTGGGGTATCTCGCACTGGTAGCGTGGTACTTCGGGCCCAAGGTATGGGCCTTTGGCGCCCACTTTGGTCATGTTACCCAAGCCAGCGCCATCGCCGATCGCTATCAGAGTCGAGCGCTTGGTGCTCTCGCTGCGCTGGTGATGGCAGTGGGGTCATTGGCCTATGCGGTGCTGCAGACGGTCGGCTCGGCTTACATTTTGCACGTGATGAGTGGCGGCCTGATACCGGTATGGGCGGGGGTTGTGGTCGTCCTTGGCGCCATTGCTGTGTATCTCACCCTGCGTGGTCAGCGTGCCATAGGCCGCACCAATGTGTTTCAGGGGGTGCTGATGTTCGTGGTGGCCTGGATAGTGGGCCTGTGGGCCACCCATGTGTTTACCGGTGGCTGGCACTTTGCCGATGTCTATCAGCAGGTCCTTGAACAGCGTCCCGAGTACCTGACGCTGCCCGGCGCCGGAGGCGACATGAGTTTTGCCTTCTGGACCACATCGATCATCGTATCCATGCTGTCTTTCATGCCGCCGGTATGGACCCAGTGGATGAGTGCCACTTCAGCGCGCTCCCTGCGTCTCGCTGCCACCTGGCTGCCTAGCTACTACCTGGTGATCCTGCCGTTGGTGACGGTGGGCTTTATCGGCGTATTTGCCCTTCCTGGTCTGGATCGAGCGGACACGGTGGTACTCGAATATGCGATGACGCATCTGCCTGTGGTGCTGGTGGGTCTGCTGGGTGCCGGGACTCTGGCGGCGTCCATGTCGTCTTCGGAGCCCTTTATCCATTCTGTGGCACTGAGCCTGAGTCGCGATGTGATCGCGCCCTGGGCCGGGTGGTCAGATGAGCGGGCGGGGCAATGGGCGAAGCGCCTGGTGGTCGCTCTGATGGCTCTGATCATTGCCCCTCTGGCCATTGCTGAGCCAGGTAGCCTGGTCATGATCCTGCTGATTGGTCTGGGGTTCGCCTCTCAGGTGGTACCGGCATTTATTGGCATGTTCTTCTGGCCCAGAGCGAACGCGCCAGGGGTCATCGCGGGTATCCTCGTCGGGTTTATCGTGACGGTGACCTGCATCACTCTGTGGCCGCATCCGCTGGGTATCCACGCTGGGTTCTGGGGGATGATGATCAATCTGCCGGTGTTCGTCGGCGTGACACTGATGACCTCTCCCACCGACCCGGCGGTGGTCGACCGCTTCTTCCGCCTTGCGGCCCCCTGGTGGACGACGCGTGGCGTGCAGGCAGAAGCGTGATCACGCCTGATGGCGCGTTACCCAGACATGCAAAACCCCCGCCGCTGGCGGGGGTTTTGCTGTGTTTCCACTGCGGTCGACCTGTCGATCAGCGCTCGATGGCGAGCGCCACGCCCTGACCACCGCCGATACACAGGGTGGCCAGGCCTTTCTTGGCGTCACGGGCGATCATCTCGTGGACCAGGCTGACCAGGATACGGCAGCCGGAGGCTCCGATCGGGTGACCGATAGCGATAGCGCCACCGTTGACGTTGATCTTGGAGGTGTCCCAGCCCAGTTCCTTGTTGACGGAAAGTGACTGGGCGGCGAAGGCTTCATTGGACTCGATAAGATCCAGCTCTTCATGGGTCCAGCCGGCCTTTTCCAGACAGCGGCGAGTGGCCGGTGCCGGTCCGATGCCCATGATGGCCGGGTCAACGCCAGCGTTGGCGTAGGCCTTGATACGGGCCAGCGGCGTCAATCCGAGAGCTTCTGCCTTGGCAGCGGAACAGAGCATGACGACGGCGGCGCCATCGTTGATGGAGGACGCATTGCCAGCGGTCACGGTGCCATCTTTCTTGAAGGCGGGGCGCATGCCACCAAGCTTTTCCGCGGTGACCTCGCGCGGGTTTTCGTCGGTGTCAAAGACGACCGGGTCACCCTTGCGCTGCGGGATCTCGATAGGAACGATCTGACCCTTGAAGCGGCCTTCCTTTATGGCTGCGGCTGCCTTCTGCTGAGAGGCAGCGGCAAACTCATCCATGTCTTCGCGAGTGATACCGTATTTTTCTGCCAGGTTTTCGGCGGTGATGCCCATGTGGTAGTTGTTGAAGGCGTCCCACAGGCCGTCATTGACCATGGAGTCGACCGCTTTCCAGTCGCCCATGCGCTGGCCGGTGCGCGAATTTGGCAGCACGTGGGGTGCCAGAGACATATTCTCCTGGCCACCGGCGATGATCACCTCGGCGTCGCCCAGCATGATCGCCTGAGCACCCAGGTGCAGCGCCTTGAGGCCGGAACCACAGACCTTGTTGATGGTCATGGCAGGTACGGCGTCGGGCAGGCCTGCCTTGATCGAGGCTTGGCGTGCTGGATTCTGGCCTACTCCCGCGGTGAGTACTTGCCCCAACAGAACTTCGTCGACCTCTTCCGGCTTGATGCCGGTCTGCGCTATCACGTCCTTGATCACGGCGGCTCCCAGGTCGCTGGCGGGAATGCCGGCGAGCGAGCCTCCGAAGGAACCAACGGCGGTACGACGTGCAGCAACGATCACCACTTCTTGCATGGAGTGTCTCCTGACTTGTAGGGGCTGTCCCGTCAGCATAGGGAGCCTTGTGCAGCGCGGCAATCCCCGGATGCCGGGTTTCTACGGGGGACTTTAGTATAGCTACCGGGTCTGGTTTTGGAGGCGTTGTGGCCAATCGCGCATAGAGGCAAGGCTCCTCTCATCAAGCCAATACGGATGTATGGCGAGGGGAGCCGCCCCGCGGTGACTTACATCGTGGCCTTGGCGGCGAGGCGCTCGATGGTGTCGACCAGCTGGTCTGCATGGGTAATACCCACCGCCCCTTCCGGGGTGTCTTCTTCTTCCGGGAAGTGGTTGATGTGAATTACCTGCATTCCTGCCTTGAGGCCTGCTTCGACACCGACGGCGGCATCATCGATGACGACGCAGTGCTCGGGGGATACGCCCATGGCCTCTGCAGCGGCTAGGTAGAGTCCAGGGTCCGGCTTCCATACACCCAGCTCGTAAGCGCTGAAGAGGTGATCGCCGAAGTGCGGGGCCAGTCCGGTGGTCGCCATGGCCAGTCGAATCTTGGCGATAGGGCCGTTGGAGGCTACCGCCTTGGGGTGGTCGGCCAGGGCGTCCAGCGCCTGCGGGATACCCGCTATCGGCACGAGTTCCTGCTCCATGCGCTCGGCCATGTTGGCGCGCAGGCGATCTTCCATGATCTGACGCTGGTCGTCAGCCAGCGAGCCGAAACGTCTTTCCAGCTCCTGCACGATGTCGAGAAAGCGGACGCCGCGAAATTCCTCCATGTACTGTTCTGCGGAAAACGGCAGGCCAAAGGGCGGAAAGGTGTCGGCCATGGCACGCGCCAGCAACGGCTCGCTGTCTACCAGGGTGCCGTCGGAATCGAACAGCAGGCAAAGGGGCGGCTGAGTCTGGGACATGGGTTCCTCATAGATGGAGCGGCGACCGCGTCGACGGTCGCCACCAGGATGGTCAGACAAAATCCGGTGCAATCAGACGGGGTATGGTCAGCACGATGTCGGGGAAGACAATCAGCAGCAAAATGACCGCCAGCATGATCGACAGGTACAGCATGGTCGTGCCAAGCGCCTTGAGCAGGGGAATTCCCCCGATCTTGGCGGATATCATCAAGCACAGTCCATAGGGGGGAGTGATCAGCCCTAGGCCGAGGGCCATGACGGCGATGACGCCGAACTGCACGGGATGAACGCCCGCCTGCATGGCCAGGGGCTGGAAGATCGGTGCCATGATGGCCATTGCCGGCAGTGAGTCCATGAAGGTACCGATGACCAGCATGACCACCGTCATGATGATGAGCAAGGTGATCGGGTCGGTGATGTTGACGCCTTGCATCAGCTTGGGAGGTATCTGGTAGAAGCTGATCAGGTAGCCGAAGATGGCCGCGCCGACGAGGCTGAAAAGCGACAGCGAGCACAGCCGTACCGTGTCGGTGGACGCATCGAGTACTTGGCGGAAGCTGAGCTCCCGATAGACGATGAAGCCCAGAGCCAGGGCGTACAGCACGGCGATCACGGCGGCCTCTGTCGGGGTGACGATACCCAGCGTGATGCCGCCAATGATGACCACCGGGATGCCGGCAGCCAGCAGCCCGTCCTTGCCGGAACTGGCCAGTTGTCGCCAGCTGGCGCGGGGACGCACGGGCACCTGGTAGCGTCGCACATAGCCGACGTTCATCAGCAGCTGTGCGATGCCGATCATCACCCCTGGCAAGATACCACCGAGAAACAGACCCGCAATGGAGGTGTTGGTCAGCGCTCCCCAGACGATCATGTTGATCGACGGGGGAATGATGATGCCCATCACCGATGATGCTGCCGTCACGGCAACGGCAAAGTGAGTGGGGTAGCCCTCTCGCTGCATGGCTGGAATCAGCACGGTGCCGACGCCTGCGCTGTCGGCCGTAGACGAACCCGATACGCCGGCAAACAGCATGCTGACCATGACATTGACATGGGCCAGGGCGCCTTTGACATGACCCACCAGGCGCATACACAGGGTGATCAGGCGATCCGTGATACGCGCAGCGTTCATCAGATTGCCAGCCAGCAGAAACAGCGGCACGGCGAGCAACACGAAGGAGTCCATGCCGTTGTACATGCGCTGGAACATGACCCAGTAGGTCAGACGGGGGTCGAGTATCACCATGCCGACCGCCGTCAGTACCAGCGCCATGGCAATCGGCACGCCCACCACAATCAGTACGCCAAGCAGGCCGAACAGCAGCCACGGCAGGATAAAGAGTGCATCCATGGAGATCATGAGGGCCTCCCGTCACTAGCGTCCTGAGAGGGCGTCTCCAAGGTCACCTGGTGACCTTGCTGCGCATCGATGGATTCCTGTACGGGGTCTGGAGTGTTCATGGCAGCTTCCATGCTATCGAGGCCGTCGAGTGCGGCACGGACCAGACGTTCGATGGCGAACAACATGATGAACACGCCGCAGACCATGAAGGTGGCGTAGACGAAGATCATCGACATGCCGGAGGCCGTGGCGCTGCGACGAAGACCCGAGAGGGCGAACTCCTGGCCGTGCACGACGAAGATCGTGCCGACGGCAAGACAGGCAAGATCACGTATCCAGCGGGTCAGTCGATCGGCGCGGGAACCTCGCGGAAAGGCTTCCAGCACGAAGTGATCCGCATGCAGCACGCCAATGGCGGTGCCGAGCATGATCATCCACTGGAACGCAAACCGGCTGAACTCTTCTGTCCAGTACAGGCGAGGCAGCAAAGGCAGGTTGCGGCTGACGATTTGATAGATGATCAGGGCGATAAAGCCGAACAGCAGGGCCAGCAATACCCAGTGCAGCAGTTTCTCCAGGGCGCGATTGATGCGCGCAAGAAGATCCAGGAAGAGCCTCATGGCTTCATCCTCTTGAGACGGTGGGCACCGGGGCTGGCCCCGGTGCTTGAAGGATCATTACTCGGCGTTGACGATCATCTGATGGAGCTCGCTCAGCCCCATTTCGTCAATCACTTCGGCGAGCGGTTCACGTACGATCTGTTGCATCTGCTCGCGGTCGAGCTCATGCAGGGTGGCCCCTTCTTCCACCAGCAGCTCGAGTGCTTCGGCATCTTGTTCGAGCTGCACGCCGCGGGCGTAGCTGGCGGCCTGGCTGGCGGCTGCCATGACCGCTTCCTGCTGGGCATCGTCCAGCCGGTCCCAGGTCAGTTCCGACATGGTCAGCAAGCGCACGGTGATGTCATGCTCGGACAGACCGATATGGGGCGCTACCTCGTGGAAGCGCATGCGGTGGATCCACTCGGCTTCATTGAGCAGGCCATCGATGGCACCCAGTTGCAGACCGGTGTAGATCTCTTTCCATGCCATGACGGTCGGGTCTGTCCCCAGCGCCGACCAGGCGGTGATGAGGGGCTTGGTAGGATTGGTGCGCAGTTTCATGCCAGCGAGATCATCGAGACTTTCCAGCGGGCGGCTGGAGACGATCTGGCGCTTGCCGCCACCAAAGAACGCCAGCACTTTCACGCCGGTTTCGGCGGTGATCTGGTCGGCGATTTCCCGGCCCACGTCGCCGTCCAGGACGGTCTGCCAGTGCTCCTGATCGCGATACAGGAAGGGAATGGAGAAGACATTGGCCGTGTCAGAGAAGTCGGTGATCAAGCCGGGGTTGACGATGGACATATCCAGGGCGCCAGCCATCAGCTGCTCAAACATCTCGGTCTCGTGGCCAAGCACGGAATTTCCCATGATCTGGACGCCAAGATCGACGTCCTGCTCTTCCAGCAGTTCCTTGAACCGGGTGGCGCCAAGGTGATAGGCGGTGTCTTCCGTGCCGCCATGACCAAAGCGCAGGTCGTAGGCGTGAACCGGGGCAGTAAGACTCAGTCCTGCGACCAGCGTGGCGCCGGCCAGCAGGGTCTGGCCGAGGCGAGTCAGGGTAGTGCGGCGGGAGGGGGTGAGGGCGTGTGTCATGATTACCTCATTTATTGTGGTGTGTATCTGGGGTGGAACCGGTGGAGCCAGTGAGTCGGGAGACCTGCCGAAGCTGTCGCCCGGCGTCTATCCGTCGTTCAGTTCGTCTGCATTGACCGGGCTCAGTGGGCGTTGGCCGCTGAGCGCCAGGCGAATATTGTCGATAGCGCGCTGTGCCATGGCCGTGCGGGTTTCGTGAGTGGCGGAGCCAATGTGGGGTAGCGCCACCACGTTGGCCATGTGCGGCAGCGGGGAGTCGGCGGGCAAGGGTTCCTTCTCGAATACGTCGAGACCGGCTGCATGCAGGGTGCCGTCCTTGAGCGCTGCAATCATGGCGGCTTCATCGACCACCTTGCCCCGGGCGACGTTGACGAAGATCGCTCCGGCCTTCATGCGGGCGAACTCGGCGGCGCCGATCAGCTTTTCCGTTTCTGCGGTCAGTGGCACTGTGACACAGACGATGTCCGCTTCTTCCAGCAATTGATCGAGCTCTCGGTGCTGTGCACCCAGTTCTGCGTCCAGTGCCGGCTTGGGCGAGGCCTTGGCGTAGAGAATCTTCATGCCGAAGCCCAGCGCACCGCGACGGGCGATGGCAGCACCGATACGCCCCATGCCGACCATGCCTAAGGTCTTGCCGTGCACGTCGGTGCCGAAGTGAGATTTGTCGATGCTTTCTGTCCACTTGCCGTGTTTGATCAGCTCGGCCAGCTCGATGGCGCGCCGGGCGGTACTCATGATCAACAAGAAGCCGGTGTCGGCGGTGGTCTCGGTCAGCACATCCGGCGTGTTACACAGCAAGATGCCGCGACGGGTCAGCTCCTCGACAGGGTAATTGTCATAGCCCACCGAGATACTGGCGATGGCCTTGAGCTGCGGGGCCTGATCGAGCAGGGCTGGAGTGATCTTGAGGCTGGCGCCGACCAGTCCGTGGGCCCGTGACAGGGCGTCCATGAACTCAGGGTCATCGGCATGGGTCACGTGAGGTAGGTAGTCGACCTCGAAGTCAGCGCGAAGGCTGTCGAGCTGATCGGCGCTGATCTCGCGAAACACCAGAATACGTCGGGTCATGGGGGACTCTCTTGTCGTTGTCGCGGTTGTTGTTACTGTCGTGGTCGGATAGCGGTCGGATCGTGGCTGCCAGTGGGGGTGTTGCCGCGAGGATGTCCCAGGCGGCAACACCACGGCTCAGGCAGGCAGCGCGGCTTCCAGCTGGCCCAGCCGAGCACGACTCGGCAAGCCTTCCATGTCGCCCAGGACTTGCACCTGCGCGGCACCGATCAGGTTGGCGCGCTTGAGCGCCTCACGGGGATCCAGGCCGTCCAGCATGGCGCTGACGAAACCTACCGCGAAGCCGTCGCCAGCACCGACCGTATCCACCACCTTGGCGACCGGCACGCCGGGTACGGTGAAAGCCTCATCCTGACCTGTGAGACGGCCGCGGTAGAAACTGCCTTCAGGCCCCAGCTTGATCACCACCGCCTCGGCACCCTGGTCCAGGTAGAAGCCTGCGATGTCATGGGCCGTGTCTTGGCCGGTCAGCAACCTGCCCTCGGCAAGGCCAGGCAAGACCCAGTTGGCATGGGCGGCAAGGTCATTGAGGGTCGTGCGCATCTGCTGCTCGCTGGCCCACAGGGTGGGGCGGAGGTTGGGGTCGAACGATACGCTGACCCCGTGCTGGCGGGCCTGGCCCAAAAGATGGCGCGATAGCGCCAGACAACTCGCCGATACGGCGGGCGTAATGCCGGTTGCATGGAGGTGCCGCAGTGATGGAATGTCGATCTGGGCTGCGTCCGCCACCGACATCTGGCTGGCGGCGCTGTTCTTGCGCAGGTACTCGACCTTCGGGTCGGCGCCTCCCTCGGCGCGTTCCTTGAACACCAGGCCGGTGGCATGGTCCGGGTCGGTGGTCAGATAGCGGCAGTCGAGACCTTCTTTTTCCAGCGTCGAGCGCAGATAGCGACCAAAGCTGTCGTTGCCGACACGACTCATCCAGCCAACGTTGAACCCCAGTCTCGACAGGCCGATGGCGACGTTGGTATCGGCCCCCGCGCAGCCGCGTGAGAAGCGTTCGACGTCGGCCAGATCGCCAGGCACGTCGGCAACGAACAGGGCCATGGCCTCGCCGAAGGAGAGAATGTCGGGAGTATCGTGGTTCATGATGGAATCTCGGGTGATGAAGAGGTGGCCAGTGGCCGCTGGGTCGATCCTCTCGGAACAAGGGTAGGGGCGAACATGTGGCGACGCGCTGCTGTCGCCTGATGGCTGCTGCGCTGCTTCAGACAGTCAACAGCAGCCTGGCCGATCAGGTCGGTAGGCTGCTCCAGCGTGGTGATGCCGGGATCGGTCAGGTCGCACCACTCTAGCTCGTCGATACCCATCAACCCGATCTCTCCCAGGGGGTAGCCGAGGTATTTCATCCGTCGTGCCACGGCCAGGGTGACCTGGCCGTTGGCACAGAGAACGGCGCAGGACGGATGAGGGTGATCCACATGACGGGCAAGCGCCGCGTCCAGCGCCTGGTGGTCTTTCAGCTCGAGCGCCAGCGTCTGTGCATCAACAGCGCGTGCACGACATTGCGTCTCAAAACGCTCCAGGCGGGCCTGGCGTGAGCTCGCCTGAGCTGGGGGCTCAGACACAAACAGCAGGCGGGTGTAGCCCTGCTCGACCAGGTGGTCGATGGCCATATCGATGGCGGTGGCGTTATCCAGGCCCACCTCATCGACATCGACTCCCTTGAGCGAACGGTCCAGCAGCACCATCGGAGTTCCGCTCGCCGCCAGCTGTGCGAGCGCATCGCTGTGGCGGCCCGCCGCATTCACCACCAGCCCTTCGATACGATAGGAGGACAGTAACGCCAGCTGCTGGCGCTCCTGATCAAGGTCGTTGTCGCTGTTGCATAGCATGAGCGACAGCCCGGCCTGTCGGCAGGCCTTTTCCACGCCGTGCATGATGGCGACGGAGTACGGATTGTGGATATCGGCAACCAGCATGCCGATCAAGCCTGAGGGACCTCCTTTGAGTCCTCTGGCCATGGGGTTCGGTTGATAGCCCAAGGCCGTTGCCGCCGCCACGATACGCTCCTGCATGGCCGTAGACAGGCGCTCGCGCTCACCGCTGTAGTAGCGGGATACACTGGTCTTGGAGACCCCGGCTTCGCGGGCAACTTCCAGAATCGTGGCGCGGTGTTGTCGTTGGTTCATGCTCTGGCAGAGTCTCAGGCGGGGTTGATGGCGCGAAAAAGATATGGGTTCAAGAGATGGCCATGGCGGCGGCGTCACGCCACTCTGGGTCAAAATGGGAACGTTCCCATATGGTGCAAAGCTTAGGCGTCAAGGCGGGCGTCGGGCAAGACGTCAGGGCTTAGACAAAGGTCGGGTGTGACGCGCATCAATGAAAAGGCCCGGCAGCAAGCCGGGCCATGAAAAGCAGAAGTGAGCGATCTTAGGGCAGCGTTGAAGTCATCAGCCGAGCGGCCCGAGGCGACCGCCGCGCAGATCCGAAGCCTATGCGGTATAGCTGAGAAGTTCGAGCAGCGCGCAACGCAGTGAACCGTGGTCGCAGGCCTTTATGCGGTGTTTTCTTAGCCGCTGGATATCATCGAGTGGCGGTTGCGGTCGCGCTGGAGGCGGCCGATGACGGTGGGCAGTTGAAACATGCTGGTGATCATGTGGGCGCCCTCAGGGGTCTCCTCTGCATCGGCAAAGCGATTGAGGTGTATCACCGTCATGCCGGCGGCTAGGGCCGCCTGGACACCAACGATGGCATCGTCGATGGCCACGCAGTCCTCGGCGGCGAAGCCCATGATGCTTGCCGCGTGAAGATACAGGCAGGGATCAGGCTTCCAGCAATTCGCGGTGTAGCCGCTGAAGAGCCGGTTGCCAAAGACCTCCGTCAAGCCGACGGTGGCCAGGGACGTGCGTACCTTGTTTTCAGGCCCATTCGAGACCACGCCCATGGAATAGCGGGATAACGCCGCCAGCGCTTCGGTGGCGCCGGCAATTGGCGTCAGGTCGGTGGCCAGGCGGCGGTTGAGGTTGGCACGCATGCTGGCTTCGAGAGACTCGAGGTGGTCGGGGTCGACACGGCCATGCTGAGCCTCGAGCGCCGCGACGATATTGCGAAACCGCGCCCCGCGAAAATCGCCCATGTAATCTTCGGCCCTGAAGGGAAGGCCGGCTGCAGTCAGGCTGACGGCCATTTCTGCCGCCAGTAGTGGCTCGCTGTCTACCAGCGTGCCGTCACAGTCAAATAGAAGGCATAGAGGGCGGGGCATGGGAGCGACCTCGCGAGTCGTGCAATAGCGTTATCGAACAGTGTTGCAGATTTCCGCGGAGTCTGCCTGTGTTCGTAGGCGAAAACCATAATTTTTGAACACTGTTTTCTCACGCTGCGTATTGTGCACTATTGCGGTGCATGAATGACCGGTTTGAGGGGAGGGGGCGGTCTTGGCTATGCTGATTTGGCGTGATGTTCGACATCTCACATTCGGGGAAGGAGTACCCGTTTGATTTGCCCGCCAGTGAAGCGGGCATCGTCACCGTTCAAGGAGGTAAATGTGAAGGAAGAAACACTGTGGTCCATTGTCGGATCCGTCGCCGCGGTAGGGGCCAGCCTGATGTCGAGACAGGCAGCCGAGAAGACGTATCGCAAGGTGGCGGATGCCGAGCCGCCGGATAATCCTGAGCGGGACGACGTGCGCTGGCGGGACGCGCTGCTATGGGGCGCTGCCACGGGAGTCCTGGTGGGCGTAGCGCGGGTCGTCGGGCGCAGCGCCGGCAACAAGGCCCTCGCTCAGCGCCGGCGCTCGCGGCACCGTCTGCCTCGACCCGGCAAGTAGACGTTTCGCGGGCCTGGCTGTGTGGCTGGCGCTCAGGGCGCCAGCTTCCTCCATGATGCCTGGCGGTGCCCCTCATGACGTGACCTTCCTCTGGGCCTGGCCCACCAGCCCCAGCCCCAAGCCCCAGCCCCAAGCCCCAGCCCCAAGAGTCCCGGGGGGCGGATAACGCATCATCCGCAGAGACGTTCCGGGTGAGCCCTTATTTTCCTGTCTCAGTAGCGCTTGCCCGGGTCGATGCCCCTGTCAGTCAATGGCCTCCCCTCCTGAGAGCCCTCGCTCGTCACTGCGCTGTAGTGCGCCATGTCTATCGCTTGGGCACAGCTATGTCTCAGGGGAAATGATGAGATGTGTTTCACTCGCGGAGAGCTCCAGCGTCCGACAAGAAGGGCGTGCCTTCGAGTTGCCCTGAACAAATGCGCCACCCGCCGCAGGGTCAAGATCGTGTCATGACCTAGACGGCTGGCACCGCGCGCTTCCCCGAGTGGACGAGATCATTTATCGACATGAGTAGAAAGACATGAGTAGACGAGGGCCGCGACGATGACGCCGCTTTGGAAGGCATACCGGTTCGTGCGCCGCGAAAAACGCACTGCCGAGGCGGCCTTGTCTCGGGAGGCGCTGATCGACGTGCTGGACCGTGCCCGGGACCGGGGAATCTCTCTGAACCCGCGACCCTCCGCCGGCATGACGGCGCTAGGCTTGCTGTGCTTGTTGCTCGGGACGTTGGGCTTTGTCATTACGCTGGCGGGGGGGCTCTCCTGGCCGTGGCTATTGCCCCTGGCGGTGATCGGGGTGGCTCTGCTTGGGTTTGACTTCCATGCCACCGAACATGTCGCCGCCTTTCTGCGTCAGCTGGTGCAGCGCGCGGCAGAGTTGGACTTTCGCCTGGCCGAGCCGGACGTGGATCTTGGCGCCATGCTGGCGACGCTGCGCGGCAAGATCACCGATTTTCAGCGGACATACTCAGACAATGGCGAGCTGCTCTATTGTCGCAAGGCGATCGATGACCGTGTTGCGGGTGAGTACTGGGTTTACCGGTTTGCCTATGACGAGGGTACGGACAAGGACCGCCGCACCTACTATCGCAATGGTCTGATCTGCGATCTGCAACATGTCGCGGCGGTGGATCTTTGCAACCTGCGAGAGGGGAAATGGCGCCCGCTGCATCATGGCAGTACAGGTGAGGTGTGGGGAGAAGGCGACTTCGCCCGTTACTTCGTTGCCTGTACGGAAGAGAGCGAGGCACTGGCGGCGTTTCTCTCCGGCGATGTGATCGATACGCTGGTGCGGCTGGCGCGAAGCCTGCCGGACCTCAATGTGCAGGTGACACGGGATCACTTGCTGTGTCTGTCCTGGTCGGGAGAAGATCCCTATGCGCGTCTGTTCGAGCCTGTCGCCGCCAATGGTCCGTCCCTGGCGCCCTTCACCGCCAGCCATGCACCGGGTGAGGATCCCGATGAGGTCTATCGGTCTCTGGAGCGCCGACTGCGTGCTCCGCGCCAGCTGACAGCGCTGGAGCCGGTGTTGGACGCCATTGCGGATATTCGTGCAGACCTGTCACTCGTCACGCACAGAGCGGACAGCAACATTCCGTTGAGGCGGCGCCTGGAAGACGCTACCGACTAAGCCACAGGATGATGGCTGCGGGCTGCGGGCTGCGGGCTGCGGATCAGTAAGGTACCGTCTGCGCTCTGATGAATCAGCGCCTGCCCCGCAGCCGATACTACAACGCCCTCGCCTCCTTGGGAGGCGAGGGCGTATCGATCCAGCGGGCTGCTCGCGGTGGTGTTACTTCACCTTGGGGTCCAGCTCTCCGCGGGCATAGCGTTCGAACATGTCGTCCAGGCTGATCGGCTTGATCTTGCTGGCATTGCCGGCAGTGCCGAAGGCCTCATAGCGGGCGATGCAGATATCCTTCATGGCCGTCACGGTCAGCTTGAGGAACTTGCGCGGATCGAACTCTGCCGGGTTTTCAGCCAGGAAGCGGCGCACGGCACCCGTGGAGGCGAGACGCAGGTCGGTATCGATGTTGACCTTGCGCACACCGTGCTTGATGCCTTCGACAATTTCCTCAACCGGTACACCGTAGGTCTCGGGAATCGCCCCGCCGTGGGCGTTGATGACCTGGAGCCATTCCTGGGGCACGCTGGAAGAGCCATGCATGACCAGGTGGGTGTCCGGAATACGCTCGTGGATTTCCTTGATGCGCTGGATCGACAGCGTGTCGCCGGTCGGCGGGCGTGTGAACTTGTAGGCACCGTGGCTGGTGCCGATGGCGATTGCCAGGGCATCGACACCGGTGGACTTGACGAAGTCAGCCGCTTCTTCCGGATCCGTCAGCAGTTGGTCATGGCTGAGCTTGCCTTCCGCGCCGATACCGTCTTCTTCGCCGGCCATGCCGGTTTCCAGGCTGCCCAGGCAACCCAGCTCGCCTTCCACGGACACGCCGCAGGCATGGGCCATATCGACCGTACGGCGAGTGACGTCGACGTTGTAGGCGTAGTCGGTAGGCGTCTTGCCATCTTCGCCGAGTGAGCCGTCCATCATGACGGAAGAGAAACCGAGCTGGATGGAGCGTTGGCACACCGCAGGACTGGTGCCGTGATCCTGGTGCATGACCACCGGGATATGCGGAAACTCTTCAACCGCGGCGAGGATCAGGTGGCGCAGGAAGGGAGCGCCGGCGTATTTACGCGCCCCTGCGGAGGCCTGCAGGATGACCGGTGAGTCGGTGGCATCGGCCGCTTCCATGATGGCGCGGACTTGCTCAAGGTTGTTGACGTTGAAGGCCGGGACGCCGTAGCCGTGTTCGGCGGCGTGATCCAGCAGTTGGCGCATGCTGACGAGTGCCATGGAGATACCTGAATCTATTAGGGGTAAGGGGCGTGCCGCAGGCACGCCCATGACGTAATCGGGTGGTTAGGCGTCAGTGGCCTGACGTGCCGCTGCTTCCAGGGCAGCGACCGCGGGCAGTTCCTTGCCTTCGACATACTCAAGGAAAGCGCCGCCACCGGTAGAGATGTAGGACACCTGGTCGGCGATGCCGTACTTGTCGATGGCGGCCAGGGTGTCACCACCGCCGGCGATGGAAAAACCGTCGCTCTGGGCAATCGCGTGGGACAGGGCCTCGGTGCCACCGCCGAATTGGTCGATCTCGAACACGCCCACTGGGCCGTTCCACAGGATCGTGCCGGCGCTTTTCAGCATATCGCCCAGGCGCGCGGCGCTCTCTGGACCAATGTCCAGAATCATTTCATTGTCCGCAACCTGGTCGACTGGCTTGGTGACCGCCTCTGCCGAGTCGGAAAACTCGGTCGCCACGACCACATCGGTAGGCAGCGGGATCTCGACCTTGGCCATCAAGGCCTTGGCTTTGCCCACCAGATCGGCTTCGTACAGCGACTTGCCGACGTTATGTCCCGCCGCTGCGATGAAGGTATTGGCGATGCCTCCGCCAACGATCAGTTGATCGCACTTCTCGGACAGGGCGTTGAGCACCTCAAGCTTGGTGGAAACCTTGGAGCCACCGACAATGGCCGTCATCGGCCGTCTGGGCGTGGCCAGGGCTTTCTCCAGGGCATCGAGTTCGGCGGCGAGCAGCGGGCCGGCGCAGGCAGTGGGAGCAAAGCGTGCGACGCCGTGGGTCGAGGCCTGGGCGCGGTGGGCGGTGCCGAATGCATCCATCACGAACACGTCGCAGAGTGACGCATAGCGCTGGGCCAGGGCATCGTCGTCTTTTTTCTCACCCTTGTTGAAGCGCACGTTCTCGAGCAGTACGACGTCGCCGTCTTCCAGTTCCGGGGCCTGGTCCAGATAGTCGGTGACCAGTCGTACCGGACAGTCCAACAGGTCGCCCAGGTAGGCAGCCACCGGTGCAAGCGTGAACTCATCGGCGGGCTCACCTTCGGTGGGGCGCCCCAGGTGGCTCATCAGCAGGACCTTGGCGCCAGCATCCCGGGCGGCCTTGATCGTCGGCAGACTGGCGCGCAGTCGGGCATCACTGGTCACCTGACCATGCTTGACGGGTACGTTGAGGTCTTCACGAATCAGCACCCGCTGACCCTTGAGGTCGAGATCGGTCATCTTGCGCACGTTCATGTCGGCAGATCCTCGTCTGAACGGTCTGAGAGAGACATCGAGTAGGAAAGAATGGCCAGGGGAAGAGGCATCACGGTAACGCTCGGGGCAACTGGTTCAGGCGTGTGGCCACGTCGAGCATGCGGTTGGCGAAGCCCCATTCATTGTCGAACCAGCACAGCAGCTTCAGCAGGCGACCACCGGCCACCCGCGTCTGGGTGGCGTCTACGATACCGGAGCGAGGATCGTGGTTGAAGTCGATGGACGCCATGGGCTCCTCGGTGTACCCCAACAGGCCAGCAAGCCGGGAGTTGCTGGCCTCCTGCAGCAGGCGATTGACAGCCTGGGCCGAGGTATCGCGCTGCACACAGATCGACAGGTCCATGGCCGATACATTGATGGTCGGCACCCGCACATGCAGGCACTCGAAGCGCTCTGCCAGGTGCGGCATCAGGCGGTTGATCCCCCGCGCCAAACCGGTATCCACCGGCACGATAGACTGCATGGCCGAGCGAGTCAGGCGCAGATCGGTCTGGTGGTAGGCATCGATCACGGGCTGGTCGTTCATGGCCGAGTGAATGGTGGTCGTGACACCATGCTCGATGCCCAAGGCTTCATCCAGAATGGTCAGGATCGGCACCAGACAGTTGGTGGTGCACGATGCTGCCGAGATCACCCTGGCGGAGGCAGTCAGATCGCTGTCATTGATGCCGGTGACGATGGTGGCGTCGACATCGCTCTCTGCGGGCTGTGAGAACAGCAGACGCCGGGCACCGGCAGCCAGATGTCGCTCGGCGGTAGCGCGGTCCTTGAAGCTGCCCGAGCACTCCAGCACCAGGTCGATATCCAGCGCTTTCCAGGGTAGTCGGTCGGGCTCTGCCTCTGACAGCACGCGGATGGGGTGCCCATTGATCAGCAGGTGGCCATCGCGGCTTTCCACACTGCCAGGAAAGCGACCATGGGTCGTATCGTAGCGAGTGAGGTAGGTGATGGTATCGAGGCCCGATAGCTCATTGATGGCGACCACTTCCAGGGAAGGGTCATTGCGCTCGATGAGGGCTCGCAGGACGCACTGGCCAATGCGACCGTAGCCATTGATGGCAATACGCTGGGCCATGGGGCTCGACACTCTCCTGAGTGGGATGGACACAGGCGCGAGAGTCTATCTCAAATCGGCCCCCACGTCGCGGCTACTGGCCGCTTGTGGCGTGCTATGAGGCAGTGAATCGTTTCAGCCAGCAAGGCCTGTCAGCTCCCAGGCCAATGGCATCAGCAAGGCCGTCAGTACGCCGGTCAAGGTCATGCCGAGCGATGCAAAGGCGCCAGCAGTGGGGCCCAGTTCAAAGGCACGCACCGTGCCGATGGCGTGGCCGTTGATACCCAGCGCCAAGCCCAGCAGACGCTGATCGGTGATCCTGAACACCTTGCCCAGCAAGCTGACACAGGCCGTTGCCGCGACGCCGGTGATCAGCAGGCCCCCCATCAAGATCGACACGGAGCCTCCCAGGCGCTCTGTCACCCCCATGGCAATAGGGGCGGTCACTGACTTGGGGGCCAGCGAGGCCAAAAGCTCCGGTGGCGCCCCCAGCGACCAGGCGATGGCCAGCGCATAGAAGGCGGCCAGCACCGTAGAGATGGGCAAGCACACCAGCAGTGGTTTCCACAGCGCGCGTACGTGGTGCATCTGCTGATAGAGCGGCACGGCCAAGGCGACGGTGGCGGGGCCCAGTAGTAGCATCAGCCACTGTGCTCCTTCGCGATAGTCCGCGTAGTCGATGGAGCCCCCCTTCAGCAAGGCAGCAAGCAGCAGCGAAGCCAGCAATACCGGGGGACACCATCCCGGCGAGCCCAGGCGTTTGAACAGGGCCATACCCGCGAGATAAGCGCCAATCGACAGCACGATGGCCAGCATGGGCATGCTCAGATAATCCGTGATGGACAGGCTCATGGGGTTTTCCTGAAGGGAGCAGACGGCGTGTCTTGGGGAAGCAGACGCTGCATCAGCCACAAGGTGCTGGCCACGCTAAGCAGGGTACCAAGCGTCAGCGCCAGGCCGACCGCCAGCCAGTAACCGGCCAGCTGGTCGAAGACCCAGAACACGCCGACCACGCCGGGCATGATCAGCATCGCCAGCAGCATGATCAAAGGTTGTGCCGCCGCAGCAATGTCGGCGTGCATTCTGCCACGCGCCAGCAGGAAGCCCGTCATCAGCATCAACCCCACGACGCCAGGGGATAGTGGCAGCTGTCCGACGCCTGTTGCCAGGTCGCCAGCCAGCCAGAACAGGCAAAGCCACAGGAAACCTCGTAGAACCGATGTATTGAGCGCCGCCATATCATTCCTCAAGTGCGTCATGTCACTGACTGGGGCCAATGGAAATGAGCCATTGTGCCGATAACTGACACCCGGGTCAGCTTTGGGGGCTCTCGTTCGTGATGCTCTTCCGCTACCCTGTTGACGTTGACCTTTACCGACCGCCCGACGGATTCGGGCACGACAGGGAGATGCATGATGAGTGATATTGCCAGCTGGCTGGGCGCCGAGGCAGAGGATCTGTTGACGCACGAGTGTCGTGGAATTGCCAAGGAGCAGCTGCACCTGCCCGGTGCCGACTTTGTCGACCGCGTCATGATGGACTCCGATAGGACCCCGGCGGTGCTGCGGGGCATGCAGACGCTGTTCGATCACGGCCGGCTGGGCGGCACAGGATATCTGAGTATCCTGCCAGTGGATCAGGGGATCGAGCACTCCGCCGGGGCATCCTTTGCGCCCAACCCCATCTACTTTGATCCCGCCAACATTGTCGAATTGGCCATTGAAGGGGGCTGCAATGCCGTGGCCTCTACCCTTGGTGGTCTGTCGTCGGTCGCGCGTCGCTACGCTCATCGCATTCCGATGATGCTCAAGCTCAACCATAACGAGACGCTGACCTATCCCGCCCTGTATGACCAGACGCTGTTCGCTGAGGTCGACCAGGCCTTTGACATGGGCTGCGTAGCGGTCGGTGCAACGATCTACTTTGGCTCACCGGAAAGCCGTCGTCAGATCGAAGAGATCAGTGCCGCCTTTGAGCGTGCGCACGAGCTGGGGATGGTTACCGTGCTTTGGGCCTACCTGCGTAACCCGGGCTTCAAGCATGAGGGTACGGATTATCACGTTGCCTCAGACCTCACCAGCCAGGCGGTCCACCTGGCGGCAACGCTCAAGGCGGATATCGTCAAACAGAAGCTGCCTGAGAACAACGACGGCTACCGCAAGATCGGCTTTGGTAACACCCATGAAAAGGTCTACAGCGAGCTGACCAGCGATCACCCCATCGACCTGGCCCGTTATCAGGTGGCCAACGCCTACATGGGGCGTGCCGGGCTGATCAACTCCGGGGGCGCTTCGAGCGGGGAGGGGGACCTGACCCAGGCCGTGCGCACCGCTGTCATCAACAAGCGTGCCGGGGGCATGGGGCTGATATCCGGCCGCAAGGCGTTTCAGAAGCCGATGCGCGAGGGCGTTGCCCTGCTCAATGCGATTCAGGACGTCTATCTCGCCCCGGATGTGACAATCGCCTGACGGCGACTGAGAGTGTCAGGCAGACATTGATCTCCTAACGGGCGTCTCTAGCGGCGCCTCGAGAACCCGCCAGTTCCAACAGGGACTGGCGGGATTTTTTTTGGAGGGCTTGATTTTCGTCTTTTGACACCTATGTAGCGTTTAGGGGAAACCCCCTGTCACAACGTTACTGTCGGAGGTGTTCACCATGTTTGGAGATCTCAGGCGTTTCGATGCAGAAATGGATGCTCCTTTCCGCTGGATGCAACAGTGGCTGGACCAGGCGTCACCCTTCTCTTCCAGAGCGTTCTCGCCTCACCATCTTTCCACCCCGTACGGGGCAGCGGATATTCGCTCGGTGGCAGCGGATAGCTTTCCTGCCATCAACATTGGTCGTACCGATGACGCAGTGCACGTATATCTGTTTGTGCCCGGCATGGACCCCGCCTCACTGGAGCTGAGTGTGCAGGGCAACCTGCTGACGATCAGTGGTCGGCGCGAAGACGCAGCAGAACCTGCGGATGCGTCCCCGACGCGATACCGACAGGAGCGCTTTAGCGGCGACTTCAAGCGCAGCATCGCGTTGCCGGAAGGAGTCGATGTGGACCGCGCTCGGGCGTCTCACCGTCACGGCGTCTGCGAAGTCGTGTTGCCCAAGCGCGAGGAGCTGAAGCCGCGGCGCATCCAGGTCGACGCTTTGCACTGAAACGACTCGACAGGAGGACATAGCGATGAACGACGTAGCACGCCATGAACCTGCGCCGGTTTCCCAGAGTGGCTCTCCCCATGCATCACAACAGACACCGCTGCCGGCGCGGGACAAAGAACACCTGATGCCAAGGGTGGATATTCGTGAGGACGGGGAGGCCGTCGTGCTCGTGGCCGATATGCCTGGGGTGTCCAGGGACGGCGTGAGTATCGAGGTACATGACGGGGTGCTGTCCATTGAGGGCGAAATGGCACTGTCTATCCCTGATGGGATGGCCTCCCTGTATGCAGAGTACAAGGCCAGTGGCTACGCTCGGCGTTTTACTCTGAGCCCTGAGCTCGACACGGATGGTATCGTGGCGAACATGGAGCATGGCCAGTTGACCATCAGACTACCGCGAAGGGCGAGTCATCAACCGCGCCGCATAGAGGTCGAGGCGGCCTAGGTCAGAGCGCCTGTTCAGCCACTCAGGCCCGTCTCTCTCGCTGCCGTGAGTCAGCTCGGTGCGGTTCGATAAAAAAGGGGCACGGCGTTCGCCGTGCCCCTTTCATTTTTCGCTCACCACCAGTACGCGCTGTCAGCAGCCACACGCTGAGTGTGGAACCTGTAGCCGGACTGGCTGAGCTAAGCGCTGATGGCCTAGTCGAGCAAAGCCTTGGCGCGGGCCACCAGGTTGTCCACGGTGAAGCCGAAGTGCTTGAACAGATCGCCGGCAGGTGCCGATTCACCGAAGCTGGACATGCCGATGACGTCGCCGTCCAGGCCCACATACTTGGTCCAGTAGTCGCGGTGTCCCGCCTCGATGGCCAGGCGTGCACGCACATTGCGCGGCAGGACCGACTCTCGGTAGTCAGCGTCCTGGCTGTCGAACACATCGGTGGCCGGCATCGACACTACGCGCACCTGCTTGCCGTCGGCCTCAAGTGACTCGGCGGCTTGCATGGCCAGGGTCAGCTCGGAACCGGTGGCGATCAGGATCAGCTCAGGGGTGCCTTCACTGTCCTTCAACACGTAGCCGCCGCGCTGGATATTGGCCAGCTGGCTCTTGCTGCGGTCCTGGTGGGGCAGGTTCTGGCGTGACAGGACCAGCGCAGTGGGGCCGGCGCTGCGCTTGATGGCATGGGCCCAGGCTGCTGCCGTCTCGACCGCATCCGCAGGACGCCAGGTGCACAGGTTGGGGGTGGTGCGCAGGCTGGTCAGCTGCTCGATGGGCTGGTGGGTCGGTCCGTCTTCACCCAGGCCAATGGAGTCGTGGGTGTAGACGAAGATCGCCTGCTGGTTCATCAGCGCCGCCATGCGCACGGCATTGCGCATATATTCCATGAAGATCAGGAAGGTGGCACCGTAGGGAACGAAACCACCATGCAGCGCGATGCCGTTCATGATGGCGCCCATACCGAACTCACGCACCCCGTAGTGCAGGTAGTTGCCGCCAGGGGCTTCCGGGGTGATGGCTTCAGCGCCCTTCCAGAAGGTCAGGTTGGACGGTGCCAGGTCGGCGCTGCCGCCAAGCAATTCTGGCAGCTGCGGGCCAAGCTCGTTCAGACAGCCAAGGGACGCCTTGCGTGAGGCGATGGTGTCGCCTTTTTGCTGTGCCGCCTCAACCAGTGCTTCGCTGTTCAGTTCGCTAGGCAGCTCGCCCTTCTGACGCCGCAGGAATTCACGCGCCAGTTCCGGGTGTGCCTCCTGGTAGCGTTCGAAGCGTGCTTGCCAGTCCGCCTGGTGCTGCTTGCCGCGCTCGCAGGCATCCCAGCCCTGATACACCTCTTCGGGGATGTGGAACGGCGCATGGGGCCAGTCAAGCTGCTTGCGGGCTGCGGCGACTTCTTCCTCGCCCAACGCAGCGCCGTGACACTCTTCCTTGCCCTGCTTGTTCGGGGAGCCGAAACCGATGATGGTCTTGCAGATGATCAGGCTGGGGCGATCATCCTGGGCGCGGGCCATCTCGATGGCCGCCTTGATCTCCTCGGGCTTGTGGCCGTCGACATTGGGCACCACGTGCCAGCCGTAGGCCTCGAAGCGCTTGGCAGTATCGTCGGTGAACCAGCCTTCGACCTCACCGTCGATGGAGATACCGTTGTCGTCGTAGAAGGCGACCAGCTTGCCCAGCTTGTGAGTTCCGGCGAGGGAGGCGACCTCATGGGAGATGCCTTCCATCAGGCAGCCGTCACCCAGGAAGCAGTAGGTGTGATGATCGACGACTTCATGACCCGGACGGTTGAACTGCGCCGCGAGCGTGCGCTCCGCCATGGCCATGCCCACCGCGTTGGCCAGCCCCTGACCAAGCGGTCCAGTGGTGGTCTCGACGCCTGGCGCGTAGCCGTATTCCGGATGGCCGGCGGTCTTGGCGTGCAGTTGACGGAAGTTCTGCAGCTCTTCCAGGCCCAGGTCATAGCCGGACAGGTGCAACAGGGAGTAGAGCAGCATGGAGCCGTGGCCGTTGGACAACACGAAACGGTCGCGATCGGCCCACTTGGGATCGTCGGGGTTGTGGACGAGATAGTCGTTCCACAGTACCTCAGCGATATCGGCCATGCCCATCGGGGCTCCGGGGTGGCCGGAGTTGGCTTTCTGGACAGCATCCATGGAAAGGGCGCGAATGGCGTTGGCCAGTTCGAAACGGGACGGCATTGAGGGCTCCTCGCCTGGGGCAAAGTGTCAATCTGACGTTGGCGTGCCCGGTGTGGGCGGCGCAGCGGCGTCAAGGCTGAGCGCCGCCAGTCAAGCCCGCGGACAGCGAGGGCGAAGGGGCGGCGCAGATCGGTCGGGGACATATTGTCGCCGGAAAAGGGCGATCCATCAAATGCACGCAGCCTTGACCCCGGCCGTAGCGGCGGCCCGCAGGCAGCCGGATCGCTAGGAACAGAGCGGTCGAGCGTGTAGAATTCTGCTCCGCCAGGTCCGCGCGGAATCTGCACATTGCGCCTGCTCCAGCGGACGCTTCTGTTTCCACCTGCCAGGCCCGCCTGCCGATTATCCTACAGAGGGTCGAGGACGCCATGAGCGAATACTCCCTGTTTACCTCCGAGTCCGTGTCCGAAGGACACCCGGACAAGATTGCTGACCAGATTTCCGATGCCGTGCTCGATGCGCTCATCGCGCGGGACAAGAATGCCCGCGTGGCCTGCGAAACGCTGGTCAAGACTGGTGTCGCCATCGTGGCCGGTGAGATCACCACCTCCGCCTGGGTCGATCTCGAAGATCTGGTGCGCAAGGTGATCATGGATATTGGCTACACCTCCTCCGACGTAGGCTTCGACGGGGAAACCTGCGGGGTGATGAACCTGATCGGCAAGCAGAGTGTCGAGATCGCCCAAGGCGTGGATCGCGACAAGCCGGAGGATCAGGGGGCTGGCGATCAGGGGCTGATGTTCGGTTACGCCACCAACGAGACCGAGTCGTACATGCCGGCGCCGATTCATTACAGCCATCGTCTGGTCGAGCGTCAGGCCGAGCTGCGCAAGCAGGGCTTGCTGCCCTGGTTGCGCCCAGATGCCAAGAGCCAGCTGACCATGCGCTACGACGATACGGGCAAGCCCTGTGCCGTCGACGCGGTGGTGCTATCGACCCAGCATGATCCGGAGATCGATCAGGAACAGCTGCGTCAGATGGTGCAGCGCGAGATCATCGAACATGTGCTGCCGGCTGAGTGGCTGTCGGACAACACCCGCTACCACATCAATCCGACCGGCAAGTTCGTGATTGGTGGTCCGGTAGGAGACTGTGGACTGACCGGGCGCAAGATCATTGTGGACACCTACGGTGGCATGGCGCGCCATGGTGGCGGCGCCTTCTCCGGCAAGGACCCGTCCAAGGTCGACCGCAGCGCCGCCTATGCAGGCCGCTATGTGGCCAAGAACATCGTGGCAGCGGGGCTGGCAGAGCGCTGTGAGATTCAGGTGTCCTACGCGATCGGGGTAGCAGAGCCGACCTCTGTTTCCATCAATACCTTTGGTACAGGCCGTATCGACGATGAGCGTATCGTCGAGCTGGTGCGTGAACACTTCGACCTCCGCCCCAATGCGATTACCCGCATGCTCGACCTGCTGCACCCCATGTATCAGCTGACAGCGGCCTACGGCCACTTCGGCCGTGAACCCTTCGAGGCCAGCTATAGCTGGACCGATACCGAGGGCGAGACTCACACCGAGACCTTCACCGCCTTCCCGTGGGAGAAGGTGGATCGTGCCGACGCGCTGCGGAGTGCAGCAGGGCTGTAATGTGCCCGCTGGTGATAGATTGAAGACACGCTAGCCTCCCGTCTGGTGTCCGTGATGCCAAGACCCGTCCAGCCAAGCTGGGCGGGTTTTTTTTGCTCGGCCAGCGATCGGCAAGGGGCGATATCTCTAAGGCTGGGTGAAAAGCTACTAACTGCGAAGACGATGCTTACTTTCTTGCGAATTTGTGTGAGCGTTTCTCCCCTTTTGTGACGACAAGATGGGGGGCGGAGTGTGATTTGATCCCGGTTCTATTCCTTAGCAAGCATGTCCACAGTAGCCTTCGCAGCCGCCGACTAAACTGACCAGTATCCGGCCAGGTGCCAGCGTCCTCCAGGACAGAGGAACCGCCATCCAAGAGGCCCCGTCAGGCAAATGTGCTGCCTGGTTGCCCACAGCGATACGACAGGGGAATCGAACAAATGAGCCGATACCAGGAGCAGCAGAGGGTCGATACGCGCTATCCCCCAACAATGACATCACCAGTCACGTCATGGTCAGACACAGGTTCAGAGCCATGGTCAGACACATGTTCAGAACCATGCGCAGAAAGGTCATCTCGCGAGCCTCAGGGCGGGTGCCTGGAAGGCGACGCCTATCTGCAGTACCGCGAGTTGTTCTTGACCAAGCTGGCGCTTGAAGTTGCGGCGGCCTTGGCGACATTCCTGGTGACCGCCGCCGCCATCATGATGATGTTGTTGCAGCAGCAGGGCTTGCTCACGGCCGTCATCGTGATTGCCTTGAGTGTTCCAGCATTCGTGCTGGCGACCCAGCGGCTGTCGCGGCTTGCCGGCAATGTTGTCATGCCGACCCACCGGCCAGCCGGGGAGGCCTCGCTATGACGATCGCACAGCAGATATTGCTGGGTATCGCCATTGCGTCTCCGCTGCTGGGGTTGACGTGGTGGGCGGTAAAGCGGAGTGACCGGCACCTTCGGAGCCGCCAGCACGGCGACATCTGAGTCTGCGTGTAGCGCGGGGGCGATGGTGGGGCGGTTGGTGGGGCGATAGTGAGGCGATAGTGGGGCGATAGTGGGGCAATAGTGGGCGACAGTTCAGGACCTGCCGGTCAGGGCTTCAGGTGACAAAGGCCAGCGAGTGCCTGTCTCGAATCCCTGTCTCTAAGCCCGGTCTTAAGCCCGGTCTCGGCATCTAGTCGCTGTCTGCAATAGCTGTCGTGAAGATGTCGTGCGAGCCAGCAGGTCTGGTGTTGGTGGCCACGGAGGGCCAGTGATGCGCAGCAAGGATACCAGCGTCATCGGCGCCGTCATCCCTAGGTGGCGCGCTCTGCTCCCATGGATACTACTGCTGATGTGGTGGCCGCTGTCCGGCGCTGCCATGGCCCAATGTCCCGCGTGGTCCCACGCGATTGCCAGCGAGCAACTTGCCGAGAGAAAGCAGCGGCTCGATGCCTGGGAGCTTGCCTATCGGCAGGATGGTAGCTCACCGGTCAGTGACGATGTGTTCGACCAGGCCTGGCAGCGTTATCAGGAGTTAGGTGTCTGCTTCCCGCTCGCCGTTCCCGACGCTGCAGAGGCAGGCGCCTCGTTGTCTGTTGATGAGACGCTGTCTGTTGACGAGGCGCTGTCTGACCAGCGGCTGTCACATCCGGTGGCTCATGGAGGCTTGCGCAAGGCCGAGGATATCCGCCAGGTGGAGCAGTGGCTGGATAGAGTATGCGCGGAGCCTCCGGCGACTGCCAGCGCCAGACCTGTTGCCAGTGGGGTCCAGGCATTGTCTCGCGACGGGTTGTTTGACGCCGGTACCGTCGACGCTCTCTCGATTACCGCCGCGGTGGAGTTGGCAACCTCGAGGGCGAGCGGCTGTACACGAGATATCTGGATACAGCCCAAGGTCGATGGCGTCGCGATGACGTTGATCTATCGGGACGGTCAGTTGGCGGACCTTGTCAGCCGTGGCAACCGCCATGAAGGGCGTCGCTGGACTCACCACGCTGCCATGATAGACGCCATCCCCAAGCACCTACCTGACGCCTGGTCTGCATGGGCCAATGACGGCACCCTGGTGTTTCAGGGAGAGCTGTTCGAGCGACTGTCCCAGCACGTACAGCGGACCCAGGGTGGCAGCGGTGCGCGCAACCGGATCGCCGGATGGCTGGCGCGTGATGCGCTGACACAGGAACAGGGGCAGCGTATCGGAGTGTTCATCTGGGGTTGGCCAGCCGGGCCTGACGACATGGAAGATCGCCTTGCTGGCCTCGAGGCGCTGGGCCTAGGCCTGGTAGCGCAGTTCAGCTATCTGGTGTCCATGCCATCTCAGGTTGCCGACTGGCGCGATCGCTGGCATCGCACGCCGTTGCCGTTCGCCACCGATGGGGTGGTGGTGAAACGCGGCCGGCGACCTGGCGCAGCATTCTGGACGGACCAACCGCCAACCTGGGCATTGGCATGGAAGTATCCGCCACGGGAAGCCCTGGCGGAGGTCGCCGGCATCGACCTCCGGATCGGGCGTAGTGGTAGGATCACTCCGGTGGCACGGCTGGTGCCGGTGACCATCGACGGGCGCACGCTGAGCCAGGTCAGTCTGGGTAGCCTGGAGCGCTGGCGCCAGTGGGACCTGCGCCCTGGGGACCAGGCAGTCATTCAGCTTGCTGGTTTGATCATTCCTCAGGTGAAGAGCGTTGCCTGGCGAGCCCCCCAACGTGCTCCACTGACGCTTCCAGACCCAGAGGACTATGACTATCTCAGCTGCTGGCATCCCACGCCTGACTGCTACCAGCAGTTTCTGGCTCGCTTGGAGTGGTTGAGCGAAGCGGCAGCGCTGGATCTGGATGGCGTCGGTGAGGGTACCTGGCAGGCACTGCTGGAGGCGGGGTTGGTCGATGACCTGCTCGCCTGGCAGCGGCTGACGCCACAGCAGCTGGCCCAGGTCGATGGCATCGGGCCAGTGACCGCGCAGCGTCTGTTTGACGTTTTCTCCCGTACACCTGAGCGCAGCTTCAGCCGCTGGATTCGGGCGCTAGGGGCTCCCGCGTCGGGGGATCTGGACGAGAGCGATAGCTGGAGCGGGCTGGTCGCAATGACGCAGCGGGACTGGCTGGCTCGTGAAGGGGTTGGAAGCGTGGGCGCGGCGCGCTGGCGCCGGTTTGTGATGCACCCGGAGGTGCAAGCGTTGGCGCAGCAGCTGGCGGGGGTCGGCGTGGCGGGATTCGCTGAGTCTTACCCGGTGGATGATGGCGCTACCGACGTGGCAGGCACATTGGCGCAGTAGTGCGCCCTGCGGTCATCGGATCGTCACGGCCACGCCACGCCGCTGTCACCAAGAAGAGACAGGCTTTAGGGCGTCACAGGAGGATGCTCATGGCCACGTCACTGACCGCCCGTACCCTGTTTGTTTCCGATCTTCACCTTGGCACTCGCGACTGTCAGGCAGCGCTGCTGTCGCGGTTACTGCGCCGAGTTCGCCCCGAACGCTTGTATCTGGTCGGAGATGTCATCGACCTGATCGCCATGCATCGACGCGCTGCGCTGCCTGCCGAACAGCAGCGGCTGGTAGGGCGCATCCTGCGTTTGGCCAAGGGCGGATGCGAGATCATCTATATTCCCGGAAATCATGACGCTGCGTTGCGCCAACTCTGTGGCTTGCGCATGCATAGGGTGCGTATCGAGCGTCGTGCGATCCACGAAACCGCCGACGGGCGTCGTCTGCTGGTCAGTCACGGCGACGAGTTTGATACTCACGTACGCCTGGCCCCATGGTTGATGGCCTTGGGTGATGGCATGCATCAGTTCGTGCTTTCGCTTAACCGTTGGTGCAACAAGGCGCGCAGTCTGCTGGGCTTGCCGTACTGGTCACTGGCAGCCGCGGTGAAAGGCCGTATCGGTGCCGCGCAGCGGTACGTGCAACAGTTTGAGCAGGCCGCGATCCATCAGGCCAGCCGAGAAGGTCTGGATGGCTATGTGGGGGGGCATATCCACAAGGCCGGTTTTCGCGCCCAGAATGGCGTGCTGTACTGCAATGACGGTGATTGGGTAGAGCACTGCACGGCTCTCATTGAGCGTCCCGATGGCAGTTTGGCATTGATCGATTGGGAGGGGCGTGTGATCGAGGCCGAACCCGCGATGCCACGTGCCTGCCCCGAGGGTGCCCTGGCGGGGGCCTGAGAGGGATTGAGAAGGGCCGAGAAGGGCCGAGAAGGGCGGGCTGTTACCCGCCATCGAGAGGCCCCCGTTCGCTTCCTGGCCTGACTCAGCGTTCGTTGTTCAGGCCTCTTGGCCGACAGCGGCGCCGCGGCCGCCGGTTAGCTCGCTGGCCTTTGCCAGCGTCCTGCCGGCCTCCAGCAGTTCCTCCGCCAGTCGTGGGTCATTGACCGTGCGTGCCATGGCCAGACTGCCGATCATCGCAATCATCTGACCGAGCGCGCGTTTTCGCGCGTCGCTGTCCATCTCTGATGTCCCGAGAAAGCGCTCCAGAAAGCCTTCCAGCAGGGCGGTGTAGGTGGAGCGTACCTGCTCGTCGCGCTGTGCTACATCGCTGACTAGACAGGCCAGCGGACAGGCCACCTCGTCCTTGTCGAGGGACTGACTCAGATAGGCATCGATACGCGCTTCTCGACTTTCGAGCTGCTCGAGCTCAATGGCCCCACGTCTGGCCGCATGACGAATGGCATTGGCGTAGAGCGATGATTTGCTGTCGAAGTGGGCGTAGAAGGCACCCCGGGTCAGGCCGGCGTCGGCCATCACCTCGTCGATGCTGACGGCATCGTAGCCTCGTTGGGTAAAGCAGCGGGCCGCTGCATCGAGAATGCGATGGCGGGTCTCGCGCTTGCGTTCGTTGCTCCAGGGCATGGGCGGTATCCGGCGACAAAATATGTTGTTGAACATATGGTGCCAGCGGCCATGCTGCAAGACGAGTGAGTACGACTCACACAGCAGACGTCGGCGACTGCCGGCGGTTCCGTGTCTGATAGATAGGGGAGGTTGGCATGGCAAGTGTTTATATAGTAGGTCCGTCGTTCTCGAATTTCGTGCGTAGCGTGATGCTGGTGTGTCATGAGAAGGGCATAGAGTACAGCGTTGGCCTTGAGGCCGATGGTATCTCCGTGGGGCTGCACACGCCCGAGCTGCTTGCACTCAACCCCTTCGACAAGATTCCGGTCTTGCTGCATGGCGAGCGGCGCCTCTATGAAAGTGTTGCCATCTGTCGTTATCTGGACGCCGCCTTTGAGGGCCCAGCGCTGCTGCCAACGGATATCTGGGAGCGTGCCGTGGTGGACCAGTGGTGCAGTGCATTGGCCACCCAGGTGGACCAGGCCATCGTCAGACGCTACTTGCTGGAACTGGTGTTCCCCAGGGGAGCCAATGGCCAGGTGCGTGCAGACAAACTGAGTGAAGCCACCCCGGACGCGCAGAAGATGCTGGGGATTATCGACGCACGGCTGGAGGGAAGAGACTATCTGGCGGGGAATGACTTCACTCTGGCGGATGCGCTGGCGGCCCCCATGCTGGATTACATGGTGGCCACGCCGCCTGCTCAGCCCCTGGTCGAGGCGGTCCCCCGGGTCCGCGCGTATGTGGAACGGCTAAGGGCGCGCCCCTCAGGCCAGGCGGTTCTGGTAGAACCCGTTTTTCCGGGTAGGGCCTCGGGCTAGCTCAGTCCCACCAGTGCCAGCATGGCACTGAGATATAGCGGGATGACCAGGGGCGCAGCCAGGGTGGTGATGAGCACCGCCAGCGCGCCTTTTTCTGGGGCGATACCCAGCTCCATGGCCACCACCACCACGTTGGCGGCCATGGGCACGACGCCGACCAGCAATAACGCCAGCGCCATATCCCTAGTCAGCCCGATGGTCAGCTGCAGCAGCACAACGGCTATCAGCATCAGCACTGGCCAGAGGGCGTAGCGCACTGCCACACAGGCGCCAATGAAACGACCGTCCAGCGAGCGCGGCGATACGCGGCCCAGCGTCATACCGATGATCATCATGCCGAGCAGGGTGTAGGTGGCAGGAAACACCGCCATGGCATCGGTGACCTCGGCGGGTACGTGAATGCCAATGCCTTCCACCAGCAGCGCTGCCAGAAACGCGTAGACCAGTGGCAGTCGGACAATCTTGAGCAGGCTGTCGCGCACTGAGAAGCGCCCTCTGGCACTAAGGTAAAAGCCCACGGTGAACTCGTAGAGGGTGACGCCGAGAGCGCAGAACAGATACAGCGTGACGCCCGAGGGCGGCAGCAGCACCAGCGCGACAGGCAGGCCGAAGTAGCCGGTATTGCCGGTGCCCGCCGAGAAGGCAAGCACCGATCCCTCTTCATCTGGAAGCCAACGCTTACCCAGTAGATTGACCCCCATCGCCACCAGGCTTGCGATCACGAACAAGGCTGCTGTCAGCGCCAGGTAGGCGGGGGTGGGCCCACCCAGCACCAGGGCTCTGAAGAAGGTCAACGGAGCGATCAGGTAGACCAGCAGTGTCGCCACGGGGCGAGCATCCACTCTCAACATCCTGGCTGCCAGTACCCCTAATGCGACGAAGGCGAGCAGCGTCCACAGTGGGCCCATCAGTGAGCTGGGGTCGACAGCCATGAACATCATCCTTGAGTGAGTGGCGAAGCCAACATGATGCCCGTTGGCAGTGAGGGTGTCAGTAGACCATTGATGACGCCAGCCACAGGAGTCTTTAGAATTTATGGTTATCAATTTCTCTTTTTTTATATGAAAGAAATTGAAGTTCACTCGCGAAACTTTCATTGGTGGTCACGCGGTGGAGTCGTCACAATGGCGGACATCACATGATCGGGCACCCTGTGGCGGTGATCCGCCACTCGCGATAAGGACCACTGGCTATGAGCGCACAAGAGCACCCGTTGGGCATCAGCTTTGAATTTTTCCCTCCGAACACCGATGCCGGGCGGGAGAAATTGATGCGCAACAGGGATCTTCTGGCCGAGCGTAACCCGCGGTTCTTCTCAGTCACCTACGGCGCCGGCGGCTCGACGCAGAACCGTACCATCGCGACCGTCAATGCCGTGCGTGAGAGCGGTATCACCACTGCGCCGCACCTGTCGTGCATCGGCAGCGAGAAAGCCCAGCTGCGGGATCTGCTGACAGACTACAAGGCCCAGGGCATCAATAGCCTGGTGGCGCTACGCGGTGATCTGCCTTCGGGTATGGGGGGCATCGGTGAGCTGCGCTATGCCAATGAACTGGTAGAGTTCATCCGGCAGGAAACCGGGGATCACTTCGAGATCGCGGTGGCCGCCTATCCCGAGTCGCATCCTCAGGCCCCGAGCTTTGAGGCTGATCTCCAGAATTTTGCGCGCAAGATGAACGCCGGAGCGAACCTGGCGATTACCCAGTACTTCTTCACTGCGGACGCCTATTTCCATTTCGTCGAGCGAGCGCGCCAGCTGGGCGTGGAAGCGCCGATCATTCCCGGCATCATGCCGATCACCAACTACTCCAAGCTGGCGCGTTTTTCTGACGCCTGCGGGGCGGAAATTCCGCGCTGGATTCGCAAGCAGCTGGAAGCCTACGGTGACGATAGCGCGTCTATCGCGGCCTTCGGGGAAGAGGTGATCTCGCGCCTGGCACAGCGGCTGCTGGATGGCGGCGCTCCCGGCCTGCACTTCTACACCCTGAATCAGGCAGAGCCGACGCTGAAGATCGTTGACAATCTTGCCGGTCATTGACTGTCGGGTTGACCTTCGGCGCTCACATAACAACAACGCTGGACCCTTGGCCCGATGCGGGCCACCACGATAACAAGAACGAAGGCCTCGCCATTGGCGGGGCCTTCGTCGTTGGTGGGCCTCATGGCCCGCTCCGAGTGGCCAAAAGAACGCCCCGCCAGATGGCGGGGCGAGGGTTAGTTGACGTCACATCGGCGCACTGCGCGTGTATCAGCCAGTCGTGGCACTTCTGGCGCCACCGCCGCTGGCGCGCTGCATGAAGAACAGGCCGATGGCAATGGCAAGACCCGCCAGGTCGGTGACGATGCCGCCGTAGATCAGGCACAGGGCGCCCACCAGCATCACCAGGCGTTGCCAGGCCTTGACCGGGCCAAAGAACCAGGCTTGTACGGTAGCTGCCAGCAGCACGATACCGATGGTCGCAGTGGTACCTACCCTGAGGATCTGTGCCCAGTCGCCTTCCATCAGCATGGCCGGGCTGTAGAAGAACATGAACGGCACGATGAAGGCCGCCAGGCCGATCTTGAACGAGGCCACCGAGGTCCCCATGGCGTTGTCACCTGAAATGCCTGCTGCGGCATAGGAAGCCAAGGCCACGGGCGGCGTAATGGCAGACACCACGGCGAAGTAGAACACGAAGAAGTGGGCGACCAGCGGCTGAATGCCGATATCGATCAGGCCGGGGGCGACCACCGATGCTGCCACCGCATAGGCCGCCGTGGTGGGCATGCCCATGCCCAGCAGGATCGAGATGCACATGGCAAAGAACAGCGCCAGCAGCTGACTGACGCCGGCCAATCCAAGCAGCAGGGAGGAGAAGCGAGCACCCACACCGGTCAGCGCGATGACCCCGACGATGAGGCCGGCGCAGGCACACACCGCGATGATCTGGATCGACATGGTGCCGGCCAGGCTCAAGGCGCGAAGGATGGAGCGTATTCCCATCTTGTGCGGCGACAGCCAGCTGACGACAGCCGCGGAAGCGGTGGCCAGGGTGCCGGCACGGATCACCGAGTAGCCCATGAACAAGGCTACGATCAAGATGATGATCGGAGCAAACAGGTAGACCTGCTTGATCAGCGATGAGAACTGGGGAATTTCTTCCTTGCGCATGCCACGCATGCCCTTGCGGGCCGCCTCGAAGTCAACCATGAAGTAGACGGAGGCAAAGTACAGGATGGCGGGAATCAGCGCCGCGACCGCGATCTCGGTATAGGGAATCCCGGTGATCTCGGCCATGATAAAGGCCCCTGCACCCATGATCGGCGGCATGATCTGGCCGCCAGTAGAAGCAGCGGCTTCGATGGCGCCGGCGCTTCGGGCGGGGTAGCCGACTTTCTTCATCAGCGGAATCGTAAGCGAGCCGGTGGATACCACGTTGCCGGCACTGGTGCCGTTGATCATGCCCATCAGGCCAGAGGCAAAGATCGAGACCTTGGCCGGGCCACCGCGCGCACGACCGGCACCGGCGAAGGCAAAGTTGACGAAGTAGTCGCCGACCTTAGACGCCTGCAGGAAGGCGGCAAAGATGATGAACAGGATGATATAGGTCGATGACACGGCGGTCGTCGGCCCCAGAATGCCAGCATCGGTGTAGACCTGGCTGAAGAAACGTCCGAGTGACAGCCCGGGGTAGCCGAGGAAGCCCGGCAGCCAGGGGCCCATGAACACGTAGGCCAGGAAGATCGCCGAGATGACGACCAGCGCCAGGCCGGCCACCCGGCGGGTGAGCTCCAGGATCAGCAGCGAACCGGCGATGGCGGCCCAGCTGATACCCATGGGGGCAAATGAGGTGCCGGTCGAGGCGCGCAACGGACTGTTGAAGACCACCAGCAGGTAGCCTGCCACGGCGGCGGCACAGACCATCAGCACCACGTCAGCAAGCAACAGCTGATGACGCGCCTGGCGAGGAATCCATGACAGCGCGATGGCCCCCAGGGTGGCGATGATCAGGGGGGCGCCGTAGTGCCAGTTTTCGATGGCAGGATCGATGCGCATGGCGCCGCCTGCCATGGTCTGCTGCATCAGCACCGTCTGCAGCAATGCGTAGGCGGCAGGCACCAGCAGGACCAGAGCAATAATGCTGGCCCAGCGGGGGGCGCCGTCCTGGCCCTCCTCAACGAAGCGGGAGCCGGTATACAGGCCAAAGCCGAGGATCAGGGCGCCGGCGATATGGATAATGCGGAACGACCAGGTCTCGATGGGATAGATATTGAGGGAGACCAGGTGAAAGACGGTATAGGCCACGGCCAGAATGCCGAATAGCCACCACTTGCCGCCTTCGAACAGACGACGATTGGGTTCGACGGCTTCGTCGTCGACGCCCGAGGCGACGATGGGTTCGACCGGAGTGTCGGTCGCCTGCTCGTCGCGGGGAGAATCGGGGGTGTGAGTCATGGAGCGATACCTTGGGAAACGAACGACCGGCCAGTGCCCCGCCCGCAGCCTGGCTGCGGGCGGGTAACAGCGTTACTGCTTGACCAGAGACGGATCGATCTCGTAGCCGTTTTCTTCGTACCAGCGCGCGGCGCCGGGGTGGAACGGCAGCACGGTGTTGTACTGAATGTTGTCAGGGATGGTGGTGGCGGCACTGCGGTGCACGTCCAGCATCTTGTCGTTGTTTTCCATGGTTACCTTGGTGACCTCGTAGACAAAGTCTTCCGGCAGGTCACAGCCAGCGATGGCGAAGTTCCACATGGACACCGCACGGGCATCTTCCTCGAGGGTCGTGTAGGTGCTGGCCGGGATCTGGAAGGCCGAGACCGGGAAGGCCTCGAGGATCTGCTGCTGCTCTTCCTCGGTGAATTCGATGATGTTGACGTCCGTCTGCACTTCGAGCTGGCTGACCGCAGGGATCGGAATGCCGGCGGCAAAGGCAATCACGTCGAGCAGGCCGTCCTGCAGCTGACCGCCAAGGTCAGACCAGCCTCCGTTGCGGCGATCAAAGTTGACGCCCAGCTCTTCCAGAATGGCCGGGAAGTAGGTGTCGGAGGTGGAGGCTGCCGGGCCGAAGCCGATACGGGCGCCGTCGGGAATCTCGGAGATTGAGGTGATGCCGCTGTCGGACAGGGCGGTGATGGAGAACGGAGTCTCGTACATCGGGAACAGGGCACAGACGTTGTCCATCTGGATGCCAGGGGCCAGCGGGCTCTTGCCGTTCACTGCGTCGGAAGCCGGACCCATGGTGGTCAGGCCGAAGGCGACATCGCCACCGTGTACCAGGGCCAGGTTCTGTGTCGGGCCGCCGGTGACTTCGCCGCCACCGGACAGACCGAGCTGGTCAGCGACCAGGTTGGCCCAGCCGGAGCCGTAGACGAAGTAGGTGCCGCCTTGGCTCGCGGTGCCAACGGTGAAGCTCTCAGGCCAGTCTTCGCGATCTGCCTGAGCAGCAGCGGAGACCAGCAGGGTGCCGGCAAACGTGGTGGCGAGGACGCCGGTGAGGAGGCGAGTGGAGGTGCTCATGCAATGTCTCCCAATGCGATGGACGTTGTGATTATGGGTCGTGATGACGGTGCTGCGATCTCAAGCGTAGTCAGAGATGACGAAATGAGATGGCAGTTGGCCGTCAGTCGGTCAACGCAATAAACATCGCAAGGGGTGTGCCTTTTTAATAAAAGGCTAATAAATTCAAGTTTTTATGATTTTTTATTTAGACAATAGTCGAAAACGCTGTGACGCCTCATGTCCGATATCTCGCACGGATGGCCGAAGCGGGTGTGCGGAAATCCGCATGTTGGCCCAGGCAGGGCACGTCCTGGCGGCGTAGTGATCTACCAGGACGGTGGCAAGGGGTCGGGACGGGGTATCCTGCAGTGCTTTTCAGTTCCGCTTTCTGGGTCAGTACCGCTTTCTGAGTCAGTACCGCTTTCCGGGTCAGTGGCGCTTGCCGGGATCGAGAATGCGCACTGGCTGAATCTCTTCTGCCGCTGGGGCGTCGTGTTCCTGATTGACCCGTGTCGCCAGCTCCTCGAGCACGTCGTCTTCGATCGGCAGCTGCTCGAAGAAGTCACAGCTGACGCATTCTCTGTAGCGCACGCCGTTCTGCTCCCAGGCGCGGATGCGGTCCATTTCAGCACAGCGTGGGCAGACCACGCCGGCGATGAAACGTTTCTTTACGGTCATCGTTGTCTCCGTATAGGGCGACGCCTCCGCAAGGTGCGGAGGCGTCGATGGTCACGGGTATCAAGCGGCGCGAATACCACTGTGGCGTAGCAGCGGTTCGATACTGGGATCGCGACCGCGGAAGGCCTTGAACAGGTCCGCGGCGTCACGGGCTCCACCCTGCTCAAGGATTTCGCGGCGGAAGCGAGCACCGGTCTCGGCGTCAAAGGTGCCGGCTTCCTCGAAGGCACTCCAGGCATCGGCGGACAGCACTTCTGCCCACTTGTAGCTGTAGTAACCTGCCGCGTATCCGCCGGCGAAGATGTGACCGAAGCTATTCTGGAAGCGGTTGAAGTCGACTCTGGGGACCACCGATACCTTCGCTCGCACGTCATCCAGCAGCGCCTGAATCTCCGCCGCGCTGGGCGCCGCTGGTTCCAGGTGCAGGCGGAAGTCGAACAGCGACAGCTCTACCTGGCGCAGCAGACCCATGGCGGACTGGAAATTCTTGGCTGCGATCAGCTTGTCGAACAGCTCGTCAGGCAGCGGCTCGCCGGTCTCGACATGTCCAGAGATCAGGTCAAGCCCCTCACGCTCCCAGCAGAAATTCTCCATGAATTGGCTAGGCAGCTCGACGGCATCCCAGGCAACCCCATTGATACCGGAAACATCGGCAACGTCCTGGCGGGTCAGCATGTGATGGAGACCATGCCCGAACTCATGGAACAGCGTGGTGACCTCATCGTGGGTCAGCAGTGCCGGCTTGTCGCCGACCGGGCGGGTGAAATTGCAGGTCAGGTAGGCCACCGGCAGCTGCAGCTCACCGTCGCGGCGACGGCGGACACGGCATTCATCCATCCAGGCTCCGCCTCGCTTGCCCTCGCGAGCATAAAGGTCGAGGTAGAAGCCGGCGATGGGGGCGCCGTTTTCATACAGCCGGTAGAAGCCCACATCTGGGTGATAGGTGGGAGCGTCGCTGTCGCGCTCGACCTGCACGCCGTAGAGCCTTTCCACCACGCTGAACAGGCCTTGAACCGCCTTGGGGGCCGGAAAGTAGGGACGCAGCTGCTCCTGGGAAATGGCGTAGCGCGCTTCACGCAGCTTCTCGCTGGCAAAGCCGATGTCCCAGGGGGCCAGAGCCTCCAGACCCAAGGTGTCCTTGGCGAAGGCATCCAGCTCGCTGAATTCCTGCTGGCCCTGGTCCAGCGCGCGCTCGGCCAGGTCGTCGAGGAAGCCGACGACCTGGCTGGGGCTGTCGGCCATCTTGGTGGCCAGTGAGTAGTCGGCGTAGGTCGCAAACCCCATCAGTTCGGCCATCTCGCGACGCAGTGCGAGGGTTTCTTCCATGATCGGGGCGTTGTCATATTCGCCGGCATTGGGCCCCTGGTCCGAGGCACGAGTGACGAAGGCGGTGTACACCTCTCGGCGCAGTTCGCGGTCCTCGGCATAGGAAAGCACCGGGAAGAAACTGGGGAAGTCGAGGGTGATGCGATACCCCTTCTTGCCCTTGGACTCAGCGTTGGCTGCCAGTGTATCGAGGGCGCTCTGGGGCAGCCCCCCCAGACGGCTGTCGTCCTCGAGGTCCAGCGACCAGGCCTGGGTAGCATCCAGCAGCTGATTGGAGAAGGTGCTGGACAGGCTCGAGAGGCGTGAGCGGATTTCCGCCGAGCGCTGCTTCTTGTCGGCCGGCAGGTCGACGCCTGCCAGGCGAAAATCACGCAGTGCGTTGTTCACGGCGCGTTGCTGGGCGTCACTGAGGGTCGCGAAGTCTGGACTATCCTTGAGCGCCTGCCAGGCACGAAACAGCCCTTCATGCTGGCTGATCCAGGTGCTGTAGGCGGAGAGCTTCTCGAGACAGCCATCGTGAGCCTCACGCAGCTCAGGGGTGCTCATGGTCGAGTTGAGGTGGGAGACCGGCGACCAGGCCTGTGCCAGGCGATCGCTCAACTCCTCCAGTGGCGCCGCCAGGCTGGCCCAGGTGGGCGTCGCTTGCTCGGCTTCAGCCACCAGTGCTTCGACACCGTCGCGCAGCTCCTCAAGCAAGGTGTCGACCGCCGGGGCGACATGCTCAGGGCGAATCTCACCGAAGGGCGGCAGGGTGTGGCGTTCAAGCAGCGGGTTGCGGGACATGTGCACCTCTCGAATTCGACAATGGTTCAGTAAATGCGGGCGACTGTCGCCTGTTTCAATGTGCTAGTCTTGCGCCCTTCGTTTTTCTCGATGTGGACACCGAAAGACCATGAACCAGACGCTGGAACGCTGGAGTTCGCGCCGCGCCTTTATCCTGGCCGTGACCGGGGCCGCCGTGGGCCTCGGCAACATATGGCGCTTCCCCTATATCACCGGCGAAAACGGGGGAGCTGCCTTCCTCTTGCTGTATGTGGGGTTTGTGGTGGTGCTGGGCCTGCCCGTGATGATGGCCGAGATCATGATCGGCCGGGCCGGACGCAGGAGCCCGATGCAGTCGTTGGCGGAGCTGGCACGCCAGCGTGGCACCTCGACTCACTGGAAGTGGCTTGGTCTGTTCGGGGCCTTTACCGTCTTCTGTATTCTGTCGTTCTACTCGGTGGTGTCCGGCTGGTCCATCGATTTCATGGTCAACGCCTTCAGCGGCGGCTTTGCCGGCAAGAGTGGCCCGGAGATCGGCGCTGGCTTCGACGCCTTTCTCGCAGACCCACTGCGCATGACGTTCAACCACACCCTGTTTTTGGTCATGACCATGGTGGTGGTGGCCGCGGGTGTGGCCAAGGGGCTCGAGCGCCTCAATAACCTGCTGATGCCTGCGCTGTATCTGTTATTGATCGTGCTGGCTGGCCACGCCGTGACCATGGACGGTTTTGGTCCCGCCATGGCATGGCTGTTCACACCGGATTTTTCGGCGCTGACGCCGATGGTCTTCGTCCATGCCATGGGCCATGCCTTCTTCACCCTGGCGGTGGGTGCCTGTGCCTTGATGGCCTACGGCGCTTACATGCCTGACCATCAAAGCCTGCCCGGTGCCGCCGGTGCAGTGGCGGTGCTGGACGTGCTGGTCGCGCTGCTGGCCGGTATCGCCATCTTCTCGGTGGTGTTCACCCAGGGCATGGATCCTGGCGAAGGCCCTGGCCTGGTCTTTGTCACACTGCCGGTGGCCTTTGCGGATCTGCCTGGCGGTGCCTTCTGGCTTGGGTTGTTCTTCCTGTTGCTGTTGCTGGCGACCTGGACGTCGTCGATCAACCTGGCCGAACCGATGGTATCGACCCTGGTGGGATGGGGGCTCAGTCGTCGTCTGGCGGCATTGGCGGTGGGCATCTGCGTGTGGTTGGTGGGGCTATTATGTGTGCTGTCGTTCTCTACCTTGAGTGACGTCCACGTGATTGGCAGCATGAACTTCTTTGGCGTGGTCAGCACCATCCCGCCCGAGATCTTCCTACCCCTCGGCGGCCTCTTGATCGCCATCTTTGCCGCGTGGGTAATGCCTGAGCGCGAGGCGCTGCGGGCGCTGGATGCTGGTCCCAACGGCTTTCGCGTGTGGCGCGCGGTCGTTCGCTGGGTCTCTATTCCGCTGGTGCTGGTGGTGCTGTTCAGCAGCCTGCTGTAGCCGCCGCTGACCGCGTTGCCCTTGTACCAGCCACGCTTCTCGAATAGCTGATAAGGAGTGCCGAGCATGACCGATAGTAACGACAACGCAGCGTCTGGCTCCCCCGTGTCGTCGCCCGCTCCCGTTTTTCCGGTGATCCGCTCCTGGCAGGGCAAGGCGCCGGTGCTGGGGGCGCGGGTCTACGTCGACCCCCAGTGCATGGTGCTGGGTGACGTGGTGTTGGGAGATGACTGCTCGGTGTGGCCGATGGCGGTGATTCGTGGTGACATGCACCGCATCCGCATCGGCTCCCGCACCAGCGTGCAGGATGGCAGCGTACTGCACATCACCCATGCCAGCGATTTCAATGCGGGGGGCTGGCCCTTGACCATCGGTGATGAGGTCACCATCGGCCACAAGGCCGTGCTGCATGGCTGCACCTTGGGTAACCGGATCCTGGTTGGCATGGGGGCCATCGTGATGGACGGGGCGGTGGTCGAGGATGAGGTGATCATCGCCGCCGGCGCCGTGGTGCCGCCCGGCAAGCGGCTGGAAAGCGGATACGTCTATGCCGGCAACCCGGCCAAGGCATTGCGCCCCTTGAAGGACAGTGAGCGGGCCTTCTTCCCCTATACCGCCGGCAACTACGTGAAGCTCAAGGATCAGTATCTTGAGGAAAATGCAGCCGGTTAACGTCGGTGCCGCAACGAGAGCACATCAGAAAACGCTGCCAAGGCAGCGTTTTTTTATGCTCATGTTCATTCCAACCAATTGTTTCTATTGAACTGCCGGGCGATAATCTGGTCATTTATCCAGTGCTGTATGTTTTTCGAGGAGCCTTCCCGGCATGGCCAACTTCCGCACCCACCTCAGCGTGGCCGCCGCCGGCGGCGCGGTGCTGGCCCATGGAGGCTGGCAGGCGGGGCTATGGTCGGCGCTCGATAGCCTGCCGATTCTGGCGCTGACCACCCTGGGTGGGATTTTGCCGGATATCGACTCGGACAGCTCCAAGGCCATCCGGCTGGTCTTCAACCTGCTGGCGGTGCCTGCGGTGGTGGCCGGGGCGGTGATGCTGCAGGAGCGGCTGAGCGACGGCACCCTGCTGTTGGTCTGCGGAGGTATCTATCTGGCGGTGCGCTATCTGGCGGGGGCGATATTCGCCCGCTTCACGGTTCATCGTGGCCTGTGGCATTCACTGCTGGCAGCGTCGATGTGCGGGTTGGCCACGAGTGCCATCAGTCATCGCTTGTTTGCCCCGCCTGATGCCATGGCCTGGGCCCACGGGGCCGCGCTGACCATGGGGTTTGCCATCCACCTGTTGCTCGACGAGCTGTACAGCGTGGACCTGGATGGGGCGCGCCTGAAACGTTCCTTCGGCACCGCTTTCAAGCCGTTCGACTGGGGCGACCCTGGCAATTCCGTGGCGATGCTGTGCGTTACCTTGAGTCTTGCGCCTTGGCTGCCTTCCTGGGATGTCTTGCAGGGATTGCTCGATCAGGGCGTCGCACTGGTGTCATCGCGCTGGCGATAGTCATCCGGCTTGAGCTCATGTTTCTTGAGCTTGTCGTAAAGCGTCTTGCGCGGCAGTCCCAGGTGCTCACACACGTCGTTGATCCGGCCATGATGTCGTGCCAGCGATTGACTCAACAGCTGCTTTTCGAAGAGTTCGACTTGGCGGGGCAGGGGAAGCTCGCCGCCGTCACTGCCGACGCCTTCCATCAAGGCGTCGAGGCGATAGTCGCAAGTACTGCCGAGCAGCACGTAGCGCTCCGCCAGGTTGCGCAGCTCGCGGGCGTTGCCGGGCCAGTCGTGGGCCAGCAGCACCGAGACTCCAGGCGCGTCCAGGGGAGGCGCTTCCATGCCGCTGCGGCTGGCCGCGACCGCCGCGAAGTGCTGAAACAGCAGGGGAATGTCTTCGCGTCGCTCCCGCAGGGGCGGGATCGACAGCGTGACGACATTGAGGCGGTAGTAGAGGTCTTCCCGGAATTCGCCTGCTTCGGCGGCTTCTCTCAGGTCGATCTTGGTCGCGGCAATGACCCGGATATCCAGCGCCACAGGCGTGTTGCTGCCAAGCCGCTCCACCTGCCGTTCCTGCAGCACCCGCAGCAACTTTACCTGGAGTGCCAGCGGCATCGATTCGATTTCATCGAGGAAGACAGTGCCCCCCTCGGCGTGCTCGAACTTGCCAATACGCCTTTCCACGGCGCCGGTAAAGGCGCCTTTCTCGTGTCCGAACAGCTCCGACTCGATGGTGCTTTCCGGCACAGCGCCGCAGTTGATGGCGACGAAGGGCCTGCCGCCCCGGGCGCTGCGTTCATGAATCGCCCTTGCCACCAGGTCCTTGCCGGCGCCTGTCTCGCCGAACAACAGCACATCGGCTTCCACTTGGCTGATGCGTTGCACCATGGAGGATAGCCGTTTGATGGCCGGCGTGCGCCCGACCAGGCGGGGGCCGGGTGCCGTCTGCTGGGCCTCCAGCTCCGCCTTGAGATAGCGGTTCTCCAGGCTCAACCGGCGCTTGTCGATGCCGCGCCGAACCACCTCACTCAGGCGTTCACTGGGGAAGGGCTTTTCGAGAAAGTCCCAGGCCCCCTCGCGCATGGCTTCCACCGCGGTGGACACGTCGCCATGGCCGGTAATCAGCACCACGGGAAGGTCGGGATCACGCTGGCGAATTTCCTTGAGCAGGGCCATCCCGTCCATGCCAGGCATGCGAATGTCGCTGATCACCACGCCAGAGAAGTCCTTGTTTAACGTGGCCAGGGCCTGTTCGGCACTGGCGAAGGGCTCGGGGTGGTAACCCGCCAGCTCCAGGGTCTGGCCAAGGGTGACCCTCAGGTGCTCCTCGTCATCGATGATCATCACGGGGGGCGCGTCAGACATGGGGCGGCTTCTCTTGGTAGGGCATGGAACCGGGAGCCGGTGTGCTGGCGGCCCGTGGAAGGTCGATGGTAAAGCGTGCACCGCCCAGTGGCGAGACGCTGGCGGCCAGCCGTCCCCCCAGATCATCAATGATTCGGGCAGAGATGGACAGCCCCAAGCCAAGTCCGGCACCGGGTGCCTTGGTGGTGTAGAAGGGTTCGAAGACCTGGCGTCGTTGTGGTTCCGGAATGCCGGGGCCGTTGTCATCCACTCTGATGGTAATGCTGTCCTCGGTGGCCGCGACACCGAGGACAAGCTTTGGCTCGGCGACGTGGGCCATGGCTTGCAGCGCATTGCCGATCAGGTTGACCAGCACCTGTTCCAGCCGGACCAGGTCAGCCAGCACCCATGGCGCTTCGTCGGGAAGGTCGAACACGACGTCGACATGCTGCTCGTCCAGACGTGTCTTGAACAGCCGCAGCGCATAGTCAATGCAGGCACGGGTGGACACTGGACTCGGTGGCTCCCCGCTCTTGCGTGAGAACTGGCGCAGCTGGGCGCTGATGTCGGCCATGCGTCCAGTGAGTTCAATGATCTCGCCCAGATTGGTGTCGACCGTGTCCAGACGTTCCCGGGCGAGAAAGCCTCGGGCATTCTCCGCGTAGGCGCGAATCGCGGCCAGCGGTTGGTTCAGCTCATGATTGATACCGGCAGCCAGCTGACCGAGAACGGCCAGCTTGGCCGCCTGGATCAGCTCGTCGCGGGTCTGTCGCAGGGTGGCTTCGGTGCGCCGGCGCTCATCGATTTCCGCGGACAGACGCTGGTTGCTGGCGACCAGATCCTGGGTGCGGCTGGCGACGTTGCGCTCCAGTTCATCTCTGGCCTTGGCCAGGGTGGTGCGTTCCCGTTCAGCAAAGGCCTCGCGCTCGCGACGAAGTCGGTGCCGTTGCCAGCCAACGCCGCAGGCCAAGGCCAGCAAGCCATACAGCCCCCCGCCCATCAGCATGGCTTGCCACTGGGCGTCATTGACCGGGCCCATGGGCTTGAGAATATGCATCTGCCAGCCAAGCGTCGCAAAGTCGCGGGTAACGCTCAGATACCGTTGGTCGGCCAGCGGGCCTTGGGTAAAGCCCACCAGGCGTGCCCCTTGGTCCAGCTGGTCGTGGGTGAACAGGTGGCTGGCGGTCAGCGGCTCGTCGGCGTAGCGACGTGATGAGCGCAGCTGGTCAAGGCGCTCGGGGCTGAGAGGATCGAGCGACGTAAGTCTCAGTTCTGGCTGGCTGGACATGAACACGATACCGTTCTGATCGACCACCAGCAGGCTGGAGTTTGGGCCTTGCCAGCTGGCTTCCAGCGCGTCGACGCGAATCTTGACCACCATGACGCCGGCGGGGGTCGCGTCCGGTGCGGTGTCATCCAGCCAGACCGGGGCCGAAAAGTAGTAGCCACGATCCATGGAGACTACGCCGAGGCCGTGGAAGCGGCCATAGTGCCCGGCAATGGCATCCTGGTAGTAGGGGCGAAAGCGGTAGTTTTCGCCGATGAAGGTATCTTCGCGGTGCCAGTTGCTGGCCGCCAGCGTTGTGCCTTCGGCATCGAGCAGGTAAATGTCCGACACCCCGGTGGTACTTCTGAAGCGATTGAACAACCGGTTGAGCGGCATGGCGTTCTGGTCGTCGGGTGCACTCAGGTAGCGCTTGACCGTCTCCCGCGTGGCGAGAAGTTCTGGCAGATATTCATGGCGGGACAGGTAGCCGGTGAGGCCGGTGGCCGATAGCCTCAATTCGGTTTGCGCATCTCGTTGCAGGGTGGTCAGGGCGCGCTCCCTGGCGATATCCGCACTTTGCCAGATGACCAGCGCCAGGCCGAGGATGAGCGCGGCCAGCAGGGCCAGGGTAAGCGGACGCCGGTGGCGTGTCTTTTGCCCGCTCATCATCGCCTAGAGTGACCGTCTCGGAGGCATCACCTGGGCCCGTCTGAGCGCTCGCTGCGCCCGCGTTTCGGCGCGTTCCATCTCGAGCAGGCCTTCCTCGACATAGACCAGGTGTTCATGGGAGCGTGCCTGGGCATCTTCTGCGCGGCCCTCGAGAATGGCGTCGAGCAACGCCCGGTGCTGGGTCATGAGCCGTGGGCGCGACTCGGGCTTCTCGAACAGGTGGGCCAGGTTGTCCACGATGCTGCGCTCCAGCAGGTGGAAGATGCCGCGGATCGTGTGCAGCAGCAGGACATTATGGGCGGATTCGGCGATCGCCAGGTGAAAGGCAGCGTCCGCCTTGGCTTCGCCCTTGGGGTCCTCGCCGAGAAAGGCGACCTCGAGTTCCTCGAAGCGTTGGATCAGCAGTGCCTTGTCCGTGGGTGTGGAGCGCAGCGCCGCATAGTAGGCGGACAGGCCTTCCATGGCATCACGGAATTCCAGAAGATCCAGGTGGAACTCACCGTGTCGCGACAACATTTCCAGCAGCGGATCACTGTAGCCGCTGTTCAAGGATTCCGTGATGTAGGTGCCACCACCCTGTCGACTTACCAGCAGCCCCCTGGCAGCCAGTTTCTGGATGGCCTCTCGCAGAGACGGACGCGATACGCCAAAGCGCTCAGCCAGCTCGCGCTCGGGAGGCAGTCGCTGGCCTGGCGTCAGGCTGCCTTCAAGAATCAGCGCCTCGAGTCGTTCGGTAATCACGTCGGCCAGGCGTGGCTGGCGCACGGGTTGGTAAGCCATGTGGGCGTCACTGGTCTGTGAGATGTGTCCAGAGTGTACCGCTTAGAAATTGGTATTACCAAAAAATGAGCATGATGAGACGTCATGCAGTCTGTGGATACTCGCCAGCAATTCAATAGCTTGTGGCGCCGTTAATTTCCTGTAATACCAAAGTATAGAGGGATTGCTGGGCAAAAGCCGGCAACAGGTTTGACACTGTAGTGGCGCGACTCTACTGTGCCTTTATTCGGCGTTGTCAATTGGTTTTACCAATTTACCCAATTCGCGGGGTAGGCCTTGTGCCACCAGCGTCCGTACCTGACTTGATAGGCCTTTTCGGCAGCTCTCTGTTGGCTATGGAGCATGGGTCAAGCCAGGGCGGGGAACAATAAACGACAGCGCCTGCCGTGCCTGACCCTGAGGACCCCACCATGACCGCCGTCAAGTTATACCCTCCTCGACCCGACAAGGTTTACTTGTTTGGGACCTGCCTGATCGACATGCTGTATCCCGAGGCCGGGCTGGATAGCCTGCGCCTGCTGGAGCGAGAAGGCATCGAGGTCATCTACCCCCAGGACCAGACGTGCTGCGGTCAGCCGGCCTATACCTCTGGGTATCATAGTGAGGCTCGTGAAGTGGCGCGGGCTCAACTCGACCTGTTTCCCGGGCCCTGGCCCATCATCGTGCCGTCCGGCTCCTGTGGCGGCATGATGCGAACGCACTACCCGGACCTGTTTGCGGGAACCGAGGACGAGGCGAAGGCTAGAGAGTTGGCGAGCCGGGTCTTCGAGTTGACCGAGTTCCTGGTGCACGTCTGTCACCTGACGCTTGATGATCGGGGCGCCCCGGAAAAGGTGGCGATGCATACCTCTTGCAGTGCGCGCCGTGAGATGGGCCTGGCTGACACCGGGCCGGCTCTGTTGCAGCGCCTGGGGCATGTCGAGTTGGTAGAGCAGGAACGAGCCAGCGAGTGCTGTGGATTTGGTGGAACCTTTGCGGTGCGCCACCCAGAGGTGTCCGGCGCCATGGTCGAGGACAAGAGTCGTGCGCTGGAGGCCGCAGGCGCGGATCACTTCGTCACCTCTGACTGCGGCTGCTTGATGAACATCGGTGGACGCCTGGCTCATCGCGACAGCTCGCTCAAGGGTGAGCATATCGCTTCCTATCTGTGGCGGAGGACCTCATGAACCAGCCGGTACAGACGTTCACTCCTCAGGCGTTTCATCAGCAGGCCCATGCGGCGCTGGAGAACCCTCAGATCCGTGCCAATTTCCGTAAGGCCATGGATGGACTGATGGGCAAGCGGCGCGAGGCGTTTTCAGATTGGGATCTGGAGACCTTGCGCCAGCTTGGCGCCAATATTCGCCTGCGTGCCCTGTCCAAGCTGCCGGACCTGCTGGAGCAGTTGGAGGCGAACTGCGAAGCCAACGGTATTCGCGTTCATTGGGCGGAGAATGGCGAGCAGGCCTGCGCAATGATCACGGAGATCTGCCAGCAGCATGGCGCCTCTTCGGTGATTAAGGGCAAGTCCATGGTGTCCGAGGAAATGCACCTCAATGCTCACCTCGAGCAGGCCGGTATCGAGGCGCTCGAATCCGATTTGGGAGAGTACCTGGTCCAGCTCAACGAGCAGACGCCCTCGCACATCATCATGCCGGCGATTCACCTTAATACCGATGAAATCTCCGACATCATGCATGACCGCACCGGGACGGAACGCACCCGGGATGTCGATGCCATGACGGCCGCGGCACGTGCCCAACTGCGCGAGCGATTCATGGCGGCAGATGTCGGGGTATCCGGGGTCAATTTTGCGGTCGCCGAGACAGGCACGTTGTGTCTCGTGGAAAACGAAGGCAATGGCCGTATGACGACGACGGCGCCGCCCGTGCATATTGCGGTGACAGGTATCGAAAAGGTGGTGGAGCATCTCGCGGATGTTGCCCCGCTGTACGCATTGCTGACCCGCTCGGCGACCGGTCAGCATGTCACCACCTACTTCAACATGATCAGTTCACCGCGCAAGGCGGGTGAGCACGATGGGCCCAAGGAAGTTCACCTGGTGCTGGTGGACAGCGGACGTTCGCGGATCTATCAAGATGACGAGCTGCTGGATACGTTGCGCTGCATCCGCTGTGGGGCCTGCATGAACCACTGCCCGGTCTACACTCGGGTCGGTGGGCATACCTATGGCACCACCTACCCAGGGCCGATTGGCGCCATCCTCATGCCTCACCTGATGGGGCTGGAAGCCACCAAGGACCTGCCGTCGGCATCGAGTTTGTGCGGTGCCTGTGGCGAGGTCTGCCCGGTCAAGATCCCCATTCCCGATCTGCTGGTGCGGTTGCGTCGTGAAGCGGTCGGTGACGGAGTCGGTAATGTGCCGGGAGCCGGCGTCAAACGGTCGCGCAAGGAAGTGGCCGCCTGGAAAAGCTGGCAGTGGCTGGCGACGCATCCCAATGCCTGGCGCGGCGCCAGTCTGATCGCCGGTAGTTTCAGGGGGCTGGCACCGTCTCACCTGGGGCCATGGACGGAGTACCGCACGGCTCCCAAGCCTGCAAAGTCGTCGCTTCATACGCTGATCAAGCGTCACCGCAAGGAGCAGGATTCATGAGCGCAAGAGACAGTATCCTGGCTCGCCTGCGAGATCGCCAAGGCAGCGCTCTGGTAGCGCCGGAAAGTGACTTCGCTGTCGTGACAGGACGGGGCTGGTCCCGTGAAGAGCGGGCGGAGCGGTTCACTCGCTGGATTACTTCGGTGCATGGCGAGGTGGTCCGCTGCAACACGGCGGATTGGACCGATGCGCTTGCACGTGTGCTGGCAGAAAAGCAGATTCGCCGGCTGGCGCTGGGGCGACAGCATCCAGTGGCCCTGGCCGCGCGCGATGCCCTGGCAAGCCACCAGGTGGAGCTGATCGATGCCGATCGCGACATCGAGGCCTGGCAGGAGGAGCTGTTTCAGCATGTCGACGCGGGGCTGACGTCAACCCGTGGCGGGATTGCTGAGACGGGCAGCCTGTGGCTATGGCCCGACGCGGACGAGCCGCGCCTGCTGAGCCTCGTGCCACCGCTGCATATTGCGGTGCTGGATGTCGACGCCATCGAGGATACGCTGTTCGATGTCATCACTCATCAAGGGTGGGCGAGCGGCATGCCGACCAACGCTCTGTTGATTTCTGGTCCCAGCAAGACGGCGGACATCGAGCAGACCCTGGCCTACGGGGTGCACGGCCCTCGCGAGTTGGTAGTTATTCTGCGCGACGGTTGACGCACCGATACGCGAAGAAAGTACGACACTACCGAGTCGGCCTGCGCGGATGACCCTGACGTTTGTCATATAAGTTGGCTATAGTGTTGTGCTTCCGATATCGCATAGTTGTCGGTGCACGGAGTGCAACCCGTTACATGGAGGCAGGCATGTCGAAACAACCGCTGGGCGAAAAGCGCCCGATATTCCTTTCCTTTTCCCCAGTGGTGCTGGTCGGCGGATTGTCGCTGGCAGTGTTGCTGGCGGGCTGTCAGGAAGGAGCGGACGGAGAGTCCGCGAATGATGGCCAAGCCAGCTCATCTGCCCAGGGCCGCTTTATCGAGGCGCCGGAAAGTGCGGCCGGCGAAACGATCGAAGGCGAGCTGACATCGCAGAGTGGCGTCAACCTCAACAATGGGTCGCGCTTTGGAAGCCACTGGGTCTGTGGCAGCGAAGGTGCGGGTGAGCTGTATCAGCTGGATTCGCCGTTCGCCGCCACGCTCTCGGTCTATGACGAACGTGGCCGTTGGCAGGGCGGGGCGGAAAGCTCTGAGCAGGCGCCGGCATCGCTGCTGCTGGGGCCGTCAGAAGGTTGCTCGCTGGTGGTCGTCAACAGCACCGACATGTCCGGCTTTGGCCCCTATGCATTGACACCTTCCCAGCAACAGGGCGCCGAGTCGCTGACGGATGGCGAGGCTGTCGTCGGCGTTCTGGGCGAGGAGACGGCCAGTTACCCCATCAGCCTGGACGACACCCGTCAGGTCACTCTGACGCTGGCCGGCGCGTCCAGTGCCGCGCTGGTGCTCGAAGGCAACGATGCATCCCACAAGGCAGCCCGCTGTGGCGATGACCAGCAGACGCTGGAGGCCTTCCTGACGCCTGGCGATTACGAGGTGCGTCTGGTGCCGGGTCAGCCGGTGAAGGAGCGGGTGGATGTTGCCTGTGAAGATGACTTCGTCAGCGTGGGCGGCGGCTATCGTCTGACGATGGAACAGGCTGACCTGTCGCGTGGCGAGCGCAACAGCGGTCCGCTGCGTTCTGGTGACAGCATTACCGGCACGCTGGATGACGCCTCTTCCAGCAACACCTACGAGCTTTCTATTGCAGAGCCCACCAACGTCACTCTGTCGCTCAGCTCAGATGACTTCGATACGGTTCTGCAGGTGCGCGGCGGCCAGACCAACATCGATGTCGATGACACTGGCAGCGGCACCAATTCCCTGCTTGAAAGCGTTCTCATGCCAGGCGACTACCGCGTGGTGGTCACTGGCTATGGCGGAGAGTCCGGAGCCTATGCACTTGAGCTCGACACGACGCCGTTTGATGGCGAGCTGAAGAACGATGGCGAGCTCGTTCCTGGCGAATCCGTTCAGGGCATGGCGGGTGGTATGCAGCCCAATACCTACACCCTGACCATCGAACAGGCCTCCGAAGTATCGATCGGAGTGTCGTCCTCGGCGTTTGATACCCAGCTCTATCTGGAGGGCAACGGGGTAGCCTTGAGCGATGATGACGGCGGTGGTGGCACCAACTCCCGCATCGATACCGTGCTGGAGCCGGGCAGCTACCGGGTCGAAGTCAGCAGCTACTCGGGTTCGTCAGCCGGGACCTTCCTGCTCGAGTCCAGCGTCAATGCCTTTGACGGTGAGTTGCGAAACAGCGGCGAACTGCAGTCAGGCGAGACGGTGCGAGGCATGCTGGGAAGCAGCGGTAGCAATGGCTACACCTTTACGCTTGATGAGGCGGCTGAAGTGACGCTGGAACTGAACTCCAGTGCCTTCGATGCCTTGCTGGGCTTGAGCGGAGGAAGTGTCGACACCAGTGACGACGATGGCGGTTCTGGCACCAATTCGCGCATCCATGCCGTACTGGAGCCGGGTACGTATCAGGTGAGCGCGCAAAGTTTCAGTGGCAGCGGCAGTTATTCACTGAGGCTGACACAGCAGCCGTTCAGCGGCGATTTCCGCACCGGTGGTGAGATTCGCACTGGCGAAACGGTGTATGGCCAGCTTGAGGTCAATGGCGAGCTGACCTATACCCTGGTCGTCGAGGAGGCTGGTGTGGTCAGCGTCGAGACCCAGTCGGAGGCCGTGGATACCCTGCTGGAGCTCGAGGGTAATGGCGTCTTCTTTCAGGATGACGACAGCGGCAGCACCGACCTCGGGTCATTGATCGAGACCACGCTGGAGCCTGGTGAGTACCAGGTCTCGGTCACCGGCTACGGTGGCAATGGCGGCATTGTTCGCGTCGATGTCAGGCCCTGATAACCGGTGCCAGGATAGCAGGCCTACTTGTGGAGGGCGGGTCTGCGCATCTGCGCGAAGCAGGCCTGCTGACTAACCCCGAAGCGCCAAACGCCACTCTCAGGAGTGGCGTTTTTGCATCTGAACAGCTGCAATACTAGCCATCGGACAGGGAGAGCATCATGACGGCCATTTCCACCACACCCCCCAGCATCTCCATGGACTCGCTGGTCGAGCGATTGAAGCAGCATCTGCCAGACGCGCGCCTGGTCACCGACCCATTGCGACGCTTGGCCTATGGGACGGATGCCAGCTTTTATCGGTTGGTGCCAAGCCTGGTGGTGCGGCCGCAGACCGAGCAGGAGCTGCGCTTTGTGATTGAGGCCTGCCGCGAGGGGCACTGGCCGATGACCTTTCGCGCGGCCGGCACGTCATTGTCCGGGCAAGCCATCACCGACGGTGTATTGATTCAGCTCGGCCGTGGTTGGCGGGGTGCCGAAGTGCTCGACAATGGGGCTCGCATCGACCTGCAGCCCGCTGTCATTGGTGCCAGGGCCAACGAATTGCTGGCGCCCTTCGATCGCAAGATCGGCCCTGACCCTGCGTCCATTGCCAGCTGCATGATCGGCGGTATCGCGGCGAATAACGCATCCGGCATGTGTTGTGGCACCGCTCAGAATACCTATATGACGCTCGACAGTATCCGCGTGGTGCTGCTGGATGGTGCTGTGCTCGATACCGCTGACACGGCCAGTGTCGAGGCGTTCCGCAAGAGTCACGCGGTGCTGCTGGACGGGTTGGAGCGGCTGGCCGCCGGCGTGCGTACCGATGTCGAACTGGCAAAGCGTATTCGCCACAAGTACCGGCTCAAGAATACCACCGGCTACGCGCTGAACAGTCTGCTGGATTACCGTGATGGCGTCGACATCCTGGCCCACCTGATGATCGGGTCTGAAGGGACTCTCGGTTGTATCACGCGCATTACGTATCACACCGTGCCAGAACCACCCCGTCGTGCAGCGGCCATGATCTTCTTCCCCGACCTGGGCAGTGCCTGTCGTGCGACCATCGCGCTCAAGGGTACGGGGGTAGCGGCAGTAGAGCTGATGGATCGTGCCGGACTCCGCGCGGTGGAGCGGCAGCCAGGGATGCCCGAGCACCTTCGTGATCTGCCGTCAGGTGCCACCGCGCTGCTGGTGGATGTTCGTGAGCAGGATGGCGACACCTTGGCTGCGCGTATCGATGACGTCAATCAGGCCCTTGAGGGCATCATGACGCTGGAGCCTGTCACCTTCACTGAAGATCCCGTCAGCTACGCCCTCTACTGGAAAGTGCGCAAGGGGTTGTTCCCGGCGGTGGGTGCCGTTCGCGACCTGGGGACGACGGTGATCATCGAAGACGTTGCCTTTCCGATCGAGCGGCTGGAGGAGGGCGTTGCCGCGCTGACCGCCGCGTTCAAGCGCCATGGCTATGACGATGCCCTGCTGTTTGGTCACGCGCTTGAGGGCAACCTGCATTTTGTTTTCCCACAGGGCTTCGAGCGCGCGGGCGAAAAAGAGCGTTATCAGGCCTTGATGGCTGACGTCGCCCAACTGGTGGCGGTTGAGTTCGGTGGCTCCCTGAAGGCGGAGCATGGCACAGGCCGCAACATGGCCCCCTTTGTCGAGCTGGAATGGGGCAAGGAAGCGTATGACCTGATGTGGCAGATCAAGGCGCTGTTCGACGCGGACCATCTGTTGAATCCCGAGGTCATGCTGACCCGAAATCCAACCTTGCACCTCGAGAACTTGAAGCCTCTGCCCGAGGCTGACGCCATCGTCGATCGCTGCATCGAATGTGGCTTCTGCGAAGCGGTGTGCCCCTCCCGGGAACTGACGCTGACACCCCGCCAGCGCATCGTGCTGACGCGTGAGCAGGCCAGGCTGGCCAACCTTGAGCAACCCACCGATGCAGACAGGGAGCGGTCGGAAGCCTTTGGTCGGACAGCACTTTATGACATCGATACGTCCTGTGCGGCAGATGGTATGTGTGGTACCCGCTGTCCCGTCGGCATCAATACCGGCGAGCTGGTGCTTGCCATGCGTGAAGAGCGGCATGTCGGCAAGCAGCAGTTGGCGAGACGCATCGGACGGCATTTTTCCGGTGTGACCCGAGTCGCACGAAGTGGCCTGCGAGGGGCAAGCGTCGCAAGGGCGGTGATCGGCGACAGGCTGATGGCGACGGCAAGCCAGGGCTTGCACCGGGTCAGCAACAAGAGGATTCCCCAGTGGATTCCGTCGATTCCCGCGGCCGCCCCCATTCGCGTGTTGTCATCCGTGGCCCAGGTGGGCGAGGGGCGCGACCCAGTGGTGTACTTTCCCTCCTGTGCTACGCGAGTCTTCGGCGCAGACAAGCGCGACAGCAGTGCGCGGGCGGTAATGGAAGTGGTACTGGCGCTTCTGGACAAGGCCGGCTATGACGTGATCATTCCTGAAATGCCGGGTCATCTGTGCTGTGGCATGCCCTTTTCCTCGAAGGGGATGGCGAATGAGGCCATGCACAAGGCGAGGGAGTTGAACCGAGAGCTCTTGGCCGCAAGCCATAACGGCAGGGTGCCGATCCTCTTTGATACCAGCCCCTGCAGTCAGCAGGTGGAGCAGCACCTTGATGCGCGTTTGAAGATTCAGGAGCCGGTCGCGTTTGCCCATGACTATCTGCTGCCTCGCCTGGACATCGCCCCGGTGGAAAGCAAGGTCGCCGTTCATGTGACCTGCTCCAGTCATCGCAAAGGCCTGACTGAGGCGTTTATCGCGCTGGCTCGTGCATGTGCCAAGGACGTTGTCGTTCCAGAGGGCATCAGCTGCTGTGGTTTTGCGGGCGACAAGGGTTTACGGGTGCCAGAGCTGACCGCATCGTCCCTGCAGGACCTTGCGGGGCAAGTGGTGGGCTGCGAATTTGGTGTCTCCAATTCGCGAACCTGTGAAATGGGGATGACCGAGCACTCAGGCCTGACGTACCACTCAATCCTTGAGCTGCTTGATCGTGCCAGCCAGCCGAGGGGCGTCAACTCATAGCACACTTCTGCGCGCGCCTTTATGGGTAGAGGTGCGGCTTGGCGCCCCGATAGAAGTCGCCAACGGAGTGTAGATAGAGCGCGTGTGCAGGAGCGTATGACCGGGTGTGTGACAAAGAAGAGACAGGGCGATGAACTTTTTTGATTCAGGCTATTGCCAAGCTGCCTCGAGATCCGTAAAGTACGCATCCGCTGCCGGCGACGAGCAAACGTCACAGGCGGTGAAGAGTGGTAAAAGTAGTTGATTTGAAAAGGCTTTTTTAAGCTTCTCGGAAAAATCACTGCTTGACGAGCAACGAGAAATTGGTAGAATGCTCGCCACTTGATCGGAGTCGCCGACAGGGCATCGAAGGATGTGCTGAGGCACGCTTCGCTCTCTTTTGAAGTCTGCAAGCATCGCTTGCAGGACGCAAAAGAAAGCGCTTGACGAAACGCTTCGATTCTGTAGAATACGCCTTCCTCGCAGGGCGCTGAGCAAAGCGCTCGGCAACAGCGAGGCGCTCATTGAGCTCACCAGAGTCAAGAGCACGCTCTTTAAAAATTGATCAGGTAATTCATGTGGGCGCTTGCCGATGAGTCAGTGACAATGTCACTGAAATATCAAGGCAAGCGACTCGTCAAACGAGACGTTTGAACCTTGAGCCAAGTTTGGTCCGCTTAACGGACTATCAGACTTTAAACTGAAGAGTTTGATCATGGCTCAGATTGAACGCTGGCGGCAGGCCTAA
>NZ_JAHVKS010000004.1:0-439625 GCF_019800705.1 Halomonas sp. DP4Y7-1
TGACGACCATAGCGAGTGGGAACCACCTGATCCCTTGCCGAACTCAGAAGTGAAACCGCTCAGCGCCGATGGTAGTGTGGGGTCTCCCCATGCGAGAGTAGGTCATCGTCAGGCATTTACATAAGCAAAAACCCCCGACTCCGAAGGAGTTGGGGGTTTTTGCTTATGTCTGACCGATGACCCTTCCTCGCATGCGAGAGTAGGGTGAGAGCCGCCCGGACAATGCAACGCATTGTCAGGCTCGAACGGGCGAGGGATGTAAAGCCGCTTGCGGCGCCCCGAGCCCAGGCTCAAGGCCACGAAGTGGCCGCAGAGGCGTCAGGCATTTATTCAGAAGAAGCCCGGTTATCGAGAGATAATCGGGCTTTCTTTTGTGTAAAAAGCCGCATGCATGGGCTCTTGATACGTTCAGCCGCTCTTTATTTGTGGGGCCGCGCCGATAACCCCCTCGGCGCGGTCCGGCCGCTCGCAAGCTCGCGTCGTTCGCCACCCCTTGCAGCTTCGCTGCAAAAGCTTGGGGTGACTCACCCCCATGCGAGAGGCAAGCTGCCTGGTTGCTAGTGCCACTGCGGATATCGGGATTTTCCACAAGGTCAAGATCGTTGCCCATAGATGAGTGCGGGTCGATGGCTCCCTCGGCGTGGTCCGGCCTGGCTCTTCTCAAGGGCGGGCTCGTGGCGTTCGCCACCCTTTGCAGCTTCGCTGGAGCCGTTGTAAAGAGCGCCAGGGTGGCTCACCCCCATGCGTGAGTAGGCGGAAGGCCGCCCCGACGTCAGGCATTTATTTAGAAAAGCCCAATTCCGAAAGGAGTTGGGCTTTCTTTATTTAAGAGCCGCATGCATGGACTCTCTATACGTTCAGCCATTTGCTACACGTGGGCGCGCTTAAGCACTATCCGCTGCGCTCCAGTTCGTCGTGATGAGGGGCTGGGCGTCTATGTCCCGGCCTTAGCGCAGCGATCACGGGAGATCCACCCAAAAGAGCATTGTGGAAATGTGTCGACCTATTCGATAGTAGAGCGAACAGGGATGGGCCTAGTGGCTTTTCTCTACTGGATCATCAGGGGGCACGAGTGCCCCGGCAGGGAGGCGAACATGCTGGAAACCTTGGGACTTGCGGTATTGATCGGGCTTGGTGGCACTGCGCTACTCGATGTATGGAACCTGCTGCTGAACAGGACGTTGGGTCAGCCGCTACCGCCCTGGCACCTGATCGGCCGCTGGTTCGCTGGCCTGCCGCGAGGTCAGCTGGTTCATCGTCAAGGTATCTCCTCGTCGGCACCTGTCCGAGGTGAGCTGGCCATCGGATGGTGCATGCACTACGTGGTAGGAATCAGTTTCGCGCTGGTACTTCTGCTGATTTGGGGCCTTGAATGGGCCGCTATGCCGACGTTTGGTCCGGCTCTGCTGGTGGGGCTGGTGACCGTTGGGGCCGGCTGGTTCATCCTGCAGCCGGGACTGGGGGTTGGCGTGGCTTGTTCCAATGCACCGAACCCTGGTCTCGCACGCATGAATAATGTGGTAGGTCATGTGGTGTTCGCGCTCGGCATGTATCTGGCGGCTCGACTCTTTACTGCTATCTGAGCGGCGCTCTGATCAGTGATGCAGGGGTGAAGTGTGGCTCCAGGTAGACCGTGTTGGCGCTAAGGGGCATGCCTTGCAGCGCTGCGGTGAGTGACGATCGAGTAAGATCCGGTGCTGCCAAGGCTACCGCTTCGCCGAGCAGGATGCCCAGGGCATAGCCTCTTAGGGACTCTGGCCCTTGCTCATGGGCAGCGGCCCAGCTGAGTGCTTGCGGATGAGGAATGGCGAGAATCACATCATGTCCGTTGGCGGCCAAGGCTGCGGCGTGATTGCCCAGATGACCAAGGCATCCTGCCAAGGTACGTGGCGTCTGCCGTCGCTCACCGTCTTCCAGCTCTGCCACGATGTCCTCGCTGGTGACCAGTGCAACGTCGGGCGCTGCCGTCACCGGTAATATCATGGTCAGCAGGCGAAAGCGGAACTCATCGCCATCTTGCCCCAGTAGGCCGACCTGCTCGGCGCTGATGCGGCGCACCTCAGCCAAGGCTGCCAGGAGGCAGGCGGTTTTCAGGCGCTCTTTCAACATGGTGTCCAGCTCCACCAGGGTGAACAGGGCATCCTGTCGTGTGGTCATTTCAATCCGATGTGACGAAGGACCCTGCTGGTTGTGGCGGGAAATGGCGGCGCTAAAGCCGATATCAAGATCGGAGCTGCCGGAGATACCGATCAAGACACGCTGATCGTCGGCAGCCGGAGCGGCATTCGCCGCGTAGCTCGGGTGACTGGGGTGACTCAATAGGACAACGCACCCTGCCAGAAGCAGGCTTCGAAGGACGGCTCTCAATAGGAAGGTCCTTGTCGCATGTTGTATTAGCAAACCACCAATAGCGCGAGTGATCAAGCCAGGGATGACTGTCAGCGGGACCCATGCTTGAGCGTTGCGGCCTCTTGCCGCAAGCGTTCCGCCAGGGCGCGAGCCGGCTCGCTCAGTAAGCTGTCTTTGCGAGTGATCAGGCCGAAGGGAGCCAAGGTTCTTGCCAGAGTGACCGGTAGGCGCTGCACGCGCTCCATCTCGAGGTGCTCTCTCAGCACACTTTCTGACATCACCATCAAGCCATCGCTGCGCTGTACCAGCTGCAAGGCAGCAAAGATCGAGCTGCATTCGATCACGTCCCGAGGCGATACCACTCCCAAGGTCTCGAAGGCTTTTTCCAGGGCCTGGCGCGCCGGTGTGCTCATCGGCTGCAGGATCCACGGCCATTCATCCAGCAGGGCCGTCAGTGGCGGAAGGTCGTGTTCCAGTAGCGGATGTCCGCACCGTACTACCGTCAACAGGGTTTCCTCGCCGAGAGGCTCGAAATCAAAGGCATTGTGCTGCAGGACGGAGGTATAGCGTGCGATAGCCAGTTCAATCTTGCCCTGTTCCAGTAGTTCGGCTAGCTGGTCGCTGGTCTCGCCCATCAGGCGTATCTGCAGCAACGGTCGGTCACGTTTGAGGGCGATGATGGCACCAGCGACCAGGTCGGGTGCTGCACCCATGATGGCTCCCACAGCCAGCTGCCCTTGGCCGCCTAGTTGATGACGGCGAACTTCCTCGGCGCAGCGGTCGAGTCGAGCCAGAGCGTTGTCCGCGAAGTCGATCAGCATCTCACCCACGCTGGTGGGCAACATCCCTCTGGACGTTCGCGTGAACAACTGGCTAGCGAAGGTCCGCTCGATTTCGCTCAGCATTCGCGTTGCTGCTGGCTGAGACATGTGCATGGCATCGGCTGTCTGATGGAGATTTCGACGCCGCCCCAGCGTCGAGATCATCATCAGGTGCTTGTAGCGCAAGCGAGACAACAGGGCGTGATGGGTGTCCATCCTGGCTCCCGGAATGCAATGTGATACCCGGAGATTATGGGGTGGCGCGACCAAGTTGATGTTAGACATTGGTCTGTATTACCAAGTTAGGCTTTATCAGGCCAGTACCGACAAACCCCCGCCCATGGGACTTTACGCACTCTGATAATAAAAAGGTATCGCGCAAGCCGGCTTTTTGATTGGTGAGGCTATGCCCGGATTGGCTAGAAAGGTGTCAGTCCAAGTGCATAAGCGAGGAAGCGCTACATGAGTGCGGTCACCATCAAGCAGGTTCGTGCCTTCACCGTTCGCGGTGGGGGTGCCGACTACCACGATCAGGCCGAAGGTCACTGGATCGACGGGCAGATATCCACGCCCATGAGCAAGTATCCCGAATACCGAATGAATCGCCGCAGCTTCGGGCTCAACGTACTGGGCACCCTGGTGGTGGAGGTGGAGGCCAGCGATGGCACGGTAGGTTTTGCTGTGACCACTGCCGGCGATATCGGTGCCTTTATCGTCGAGCGGCACTTGGCGAGGTTTCTCGAGGGTCGCAAGATCACCGAGATCGAGAAGATGTGGGATCAGATGTTCAACGCCACGTTGTTCTATGGGCGCAAGGGCATCGTGATCAATACCATCTCCGGGGTCGACCTGGCCCTCTGGGATCTGCTCGGCAAGGTGCGCGGCGAGCCGGTACATGAACTGCTGGGAGGGGCCGTGCGCGATGAGCTGCAGTTCTACGCCACCGGAGCACGCCCGGACCTGGCCAAGGACATGGGTTTTATAGGTGGCAAGATGCCGCTTGTTCATGGCCCCGCCGAGGGCAATCAGGGGCTGGCCCGCAACCTTGAACATCTGGCCGAGATGCGCTCCCGGGTCGGTGACGACTTCTGGCTGATGTATGACTGCTGGATGAGCCTGGACGTGAACTACGCCACGCGATTGGCTCAGGGGGCTAGCGAGCTTGGCCTCAAGTGGATCGAGGAGGCCCTGCCGCCAGACGATTACTGGGGGTACGCCGAACTCAAGCGCAATGTGCCCAAAGGCATGTTGGTCAACACCGGTGAGCACGAGGCCACTCGCTGGGGCTTCCGCCTGCTGATGGAGATGGACTGCTGTGACGTCATTCAGCCCGACGTGGGCTGGTGTGGTGGGGTGACTGAGCTGATCAAGATCTCCGCGCTGGCCGACGCTCACAACAAGCTGGTCGTGCCGCACGGCTCCTCGGTCTACAGCTATCACTTTGTGATTACCCGCCATAACAGCCCCTTCGCCGAGTTCCTGATGATGGCCCCGAAAGCCGACGAGGTGGTGCCAATGTTCCATCCGTTGCTGCTGGATGAGCCGGTGCCAAGCCAGGGCCGCATGTCGGTATCGGCGCTGGACAAGCCGGGCTTCGGGGTACGCCTCAATCCCGAGTGTGAACTTGCACGCCCATATACTCACTGACGTCGAACGCCTCGAGGAAGCCCTATGGAACTTAGAGCCTTCCGTATGACCCTGAGTCCCGGTCAGCAAGCCGAGTATCGGCGCCGTCACGATGCGCTATGGCCCGAGCTGGGCCAGGCACTGGCTGAGGCCGGAGTGATCGACTATCGCATCTACGTGGACAGCGAACGGAACGCTCTTTTTGCGGTGATGCAGCTGGCCGAGGGGCACACCGTCGATGACTTGCCAAAGCTCCCTGTCATGCGGCGGTGGTGGACGCACATGGCCGATATCATGCAGACCCATCCCGATGATTCGCCGGTGGTGGTGGATCTCGAGGAAGTCTTTACCTTCGGTCCGGGAGCGACGTCATGAGCGTGTTATCGGTCGTTGATCCTCATCTGCATTACTGGTCCCTGGCGAACGGTATCCAGCCATGGTTGAACCGTCCAAAGCCCAACCTACTGGGCGACTACACGCCGATGGCGAAAGATCATCTGCCGAGGGACCTTGAGCGTGCCCGAGGCGCGATCGACATCGAGGCCTGTGTTCATGTGGAAGCCGATGCTGTTGATCCGGTAGCGGAGACTCGCTGGCTGACGCAGGTGGTCGATAGCGGAGCGCCACTGGCACCTGATGCCCTGGTGGTCGGCCTGGATCTGTCGCGACAGGACGTGGAGGCGCGACTCGATGCCCAGAGGGCGATGAGCGACAGGGTTCGCGGCGTGCGCCAGATCCTCAATGTGCATCATGATCCGCTTTACGACTATGTCGGTCGTGACTACCTGAGCGACCCTGTGTGGCGCCGAAATCTGGCGCTGCTGGCCGGCCGAGGACTGTCCTTCGATCTCCAGATCTACCCGAGCCAGATGGCCCAGGCGGCAGCGTTGGCGCGTGAATACGACGACATCCTTTTCGTGCTCAATCACGCGGGCATGTACGTGGACCGCCAGCTTCTCGATGGCTGGCGCCTGTGGAGAGACGGACTGCGTGAGCTGGCGGCCTGCGACAACGTCATGATCAAGCTCAGTGGATTCGGCATGCTCGACCACCAGTGGACGCGTGACTCCCTGACACCACTGGTATGGGAAGCCATCGATGCCTTCGGCGTCGAACGCGCCATGTTCGCCTCCAACTTTCCGGTGGATGGCCTGTACGCCGGTTATGAAGACATCTGGCGAACGTACCTCGAGATCGTGGCTGGCGCTTCTGCGAGTGAACGTGATGCCCTGTTTCGCGACAACGCCAGACGCTGCTATCGGCTGTAAGGGGCGCCTCGCCCGTGGCCTCAGACCCATTGGAACGTTACGTCCCCTCTATTTCAGGAGAACGCGATGTTGCTCAACGACAAGACCGTCATCATTACCGGTGCCTCTCGCGGTATCGGTGCAGCAGCTGCATTGGAATGCGCTCGTCAGGGCGCCAACCTGGTCATCGGCTACAGCGGTAGTCCCACCAGCAAGGGCCAGGTCGATGAGTTGATTCAGCAGATCGAAGCGCAGGGGCGCAAGGCCGTCGCCGTGGGCGCCCCGGCGGAAGATCCTGACACCGGCGCGGCGCTGGTGGCCGCAGCGGTGGAGCACTTCTCCGGGGTCGACGTGTTCGTCAACAATGCCGGCATTTGCCCCTTCCACAGCTTTCTCGACATGCCTCGTGAGACCTACTTGAAGACCGTGGATACCAACCTCAACGGGGCCTACTTCGCGGTCCAGGCGGCGGCCAATCAAATGAAGGAGCAGGGCCGAGGTGGAGCCATCATCGCGGTCAGCTCGATCAGCGCCCTGGTGGGGGGCGCCATGCAGACCCACTACACGCCCACAAAGGCTGGCCTGCTGTCGTTGATGCAGTCCTGCGCGGTGGCGCTCGGGCCCTACGGTATTCGCTGCAATGCCGTGCTGCCCGGCACTATCGAGACCGACATCAACCGAGACGATTTGAGCGATACCGACAAACGTCAGTACATGGAGTCGCGCACTCCGCTGGGTCGTCTTGGGCGCCCGGACGACCTGGCCGGTCCTATCGTCTTTCTGGCCTCTGACATGGCCCGCTATGTCACCGGCGCATCGCTGCTGGTGGATGGCGGCATGTTCGTCAACCTGCAATAGAGCCAATCCTGACCCTGCATCGTGAGCCCACACCGCGATGCCTTATCCGACCTTGAAGGTGGAGTCTGATCATGCAACCTCCCGACAACCGTTTTCGCGCCGGTCTTGAGCGCGACGCCGTGCAGTACGGTCTCTGGTCTGGCTTTGCCAGCGGCTACTGCGCCGAAATTGAAGCAGGACTTGGCTACGACTGGATGTTGATCGATGGCGAACATGCGCCCAACACGGTGCCGCAGATTCTGGCCCAGCTGCAGGCGGTAGCCGCCTATCCGGTGGCACCGGTGGTGCGCTCAGTCAACCATGACCCCGCCTTGATCAAGCAGCTGCTCGACATCGGGGCCCAGACACTGATGGTGCCCATGGTGGAAACCGAAGCCCAGGCCCGCGCGCTGGTGGCGGCCATGCGCTACCCGCCCCATGGCAAGCGAGGTGTCGGTGGTGGCCTGGTGCGAGCCACGCGCTGGGACGACGTCGACGACTACCTGGCGGTGGCCCATCAGGAGCTATGCCTGATCGTACAGATTGAATCCGTCGCCGGCGTTGACAATGCCGCTGCAATTGCCGCGGTGGAAGGAGTGGACGCGGTGTTCATCGGCCCCGCAGATCTATCGTCGGCGCTGGGACACCCTGGAAACCCGGGGCATCCCAATGTGCAGAAGGCGATTGCCGCCACCATCGAGACCGTCAAGGCGACAGGCAAGGCGGTGGGAATTCTCGCTCCTCAGGAAGATGACGCCCGTCGCTACATTGGCCTTGGCTGTGATTTCGCCGCCGTGTCGATTGACGTCAGCCTGCTACGCCAGGCGGCGCGAGCATCGCTGGCAAGGTTCGATGAGACGGTGAAGGGCCGGTCGGCAACTGGCGCGTCACGTACTTACTGATGCGGCTGTGCCCCAGCACAGCATCCGACAACGACAAGACAGGAACACAGACATGAGCCAGATTCCGATTCACCAGAACTATATCAACGGCGCCTTCGTCGACTCGCAAGATCATCTGGAGGTGTTCAACCCGGCCAATGGCGAGCTGCTGTCGCGCATCCCCGAATCCGCCAGTAAGCAGGTCGAGGATGCCATCGGTGCGGCTCGCGCTGCCCAGAAGGGCTGGGCGGCCTTGCCGGCGATCGAGCGGGCCGGCTACCTGCGCCGAATCGCCGAGCGCATTCGCCAGGACGTGCCGCGACTAGCTCGCATGATCACCCAGGAGCAGGGCAAGGTGAGCGGCCTGGCCGAGGTGGAGGTGAATTTCACTGCAGATTACCTGGATTACATGGCCGAGTGGGCGCGGCGCATTGAAGGCGAGGTGATCGAGAGCGATCGGGCCAACGAGACCATCCTGATGCTGCGCAAGCCACTGGGGGTGGTGGCCGGGATACTGCCCTGGAACTTCCCGTTCTTCTTGATCGCCCGCAAGATGGCACCGGCCCTGGTGACCGGCAACACCATCGTCATCAAGCCCAGCGAAGAGACGCCCAACAACTGTTTTGCCTTTGCCCGCATCGTCGAGGAGGTGGGCCTGCCTCGGGGCGTGTTCAACGTGGTCAGTGGCACCGGCGGCAGCGTTGGACAGGCGCTCAGCGATAGTGCACGAGTGGACCTGATCAGCTTTACCGGCAGTGTCGCTACCGGTTCACACATCATGCAAAGCGCCTCGCGCCACCTGACCAAGCTCAATCTTGAACTGGGAGGCAAGGCGCCGGCCATCGTCCTCGGTGACGCCGATCTTGAGCTGGCGGTGAAGGCCATTCGCGCCTCGCGCATTATCAATACCGGCCAGGTCTGCAACTGTGCCGAACGGGTTTACGTCGAGCGCGGCGTGGCCGACGAGTTTATCGAGCGGATGTCCCGGGCGATGGATGCCACCACCTATGGTGATCCTCTGGCCCAGCCTGACGTGGAGATGGGGCCGTTGATCAATCAGGCAGGCCTGACCAAGGTCGATGCCATGGTCAGGCAGGCGGTAGCAGAGGGCGCCGAGGTGATCAGCGGTGGCAGCGTCGCCGATCTGGGCAAGGGACATCATTATCGACCCACGGTATTGGCCGGTTGCCGCGACGACATGGCCATCATGCGTCAGGAGATCTTCGGCCCGGTGCTGCCCATTCAGGTGGTGGAGGACATGGACGAGGCCATCGCCTTGGCCAATGACTCCGAGTACGGCCTGACCTCTTCGATCTATACCCGCAGCCTGGCCAACGCCATGCGCGCCTGCCGCGAGATCGATTACGGCGAGACCTACATCAACCGCGAAAACTTCGAGGCCATGCAGGGCTTCCACGCAGGTGTGCGCAAGTCAGGCATTGGTGGTGCCGATGGCAAGCACGGCCTCTACGAGTACACCCACACCCAGGTGGTCTACCTGGAGGCCTGAGGCCTCTCTGCCATCTGTCATCACCCGAGATCGTTACATCCAAGATCTCCGCCAGGGCGGAGGTCAGGGAAGCCGTGTCCCTGTGGCCCCGCTGGAGGGCCTTCAGAGTCCAGAGTGTGAAGGAGTCTTCATGGAAGTGTTGCATCTAGCCGTCGCCATTGGGCTGGTTCTTGGCCTTATTCTCTATGCCAAACTTAATCCGGCCATCGGCCTGGTGATCGGCAGCCTGTATCTCGGGCTTGCCATGGACCTGGGACTGACGTCGACGGTCGATGCCATCGGCGCGGGCTTTGGCGGCATCATGGCGGCCATCGGCCTACCCATAGGTTTTGGTGTAATCATCGGTCAGTTGATGAGCGATTCCCGCGCTGCCCATCGTATCGCTCATAGCCTGGTGGCCGCTGCTCCCAGAGGAATGGGGCTGTACGTGCTTGGCTTGACCGGTTTTCTGCTGTCGATACCGGTATTTTTCGACGTCACCTTCGTGATCTTGATCCCTCTCGGGGTGGCCTTGGCGAAGACCCTCGGCAAGCCCTTGCCCTACGCCGTCGGGGCACTGGTCATCGGTGCAGCCACGTCTCACACCATCGTGCCGCCGACACCTAACCCACTCGCAGCGGCGTCTATTCTGGGCTTTGATATCGGTCTTATGACCTTCGCTGGGCTGACAGTGGGGCTGGCTACCGCGCTGGTGGTGATGAAGCTCTACTTCACGATTCTGGACCTGGGGATCTGGAATCCGGCCAAGGACCAACAGGCGGTGGTGGCAGCAGAGTGCGGTGAGCCTGAACAGAGCCCGTCCCAGAGAATTTCCCTGGGTCTGGCGCTGACACCCGTAGCGGTGCCCATTGTGCTGATCCTGTCGGGCACTCTGTATGACTACTTCCAGCAGATTGGTGTGCTGGGGGGAGAGGCGCTGCCGCCGTTGGTGGCCTTCTTGAGCGACCGTATCGTGGCGCTGATGGCGGGTGCGCTAATGGCTTACGTCGTGGCGTCGCGGGAGATGGATCGCCACGCCCGCGATGAGAGTGCGACGCGGGGGCTGCAGACTGCAGGATTGGTGCTGCTGGTCACCGGCGCGGGAGGGTCGCTTGGCAAGGTGATTCAAGAAACACAGATCGGCAAGATGCTGGTCGACAGCCTGTTTCAAGACAGTCAGTCCGCGCTTGGCACGGTACTGCTGGCCTACGCTCTGGCGGCGGTTTTTCGTATCGCTCAAGGCTCGGGCACGGTCGCCGGCATCACTGCGATGACGATCATGGCAGGTGCCGCCAGCACCGGTGTGGTGGACCCCCTGTGGATCGCACTGGCAGCGCTCTCCGGTGGCATCAGTATTGGCCACGTCAATGACAGTGGCTTCTGGATCACTTCTCAACTCGCTGGCTTCACCGTTCGAGGGGGCTTCAAGACCTACACCTTGGGGGAGGCGCTGGTGTCGCTGATGATCCTGGCATTGGCTCTCGTAGGAGCTGTGCTATGGCCTTAGCTTCCTTCTCCTCACGTCTCAACCGGAGCAAGACGCCAACGTAGATGTCGTCTTGGCGGATAGCGCCGTCGGCTCGGTAGACTTCGGCCTCGGCAGGCAGTTGGTTGCAGTTTTCGATCTATGCGTCCATTCTTGTACAAGTTTGGTACATGATGTGGTGCGTCTTGCTACGCACAGTTCGGACCGTGATGTTGCCGGTAATCAGACGCCGCCCACGGCGCGATGCAGGCATCGCTTCAACAAGGAGGAAGAGACCTGTGACCATCTTTGAAGCCCTGCGCGAGAGCCACGATAAACAGCGCCGACTGCTGGAACTGCTGGTGGAGACGGAAGGTAACAGCGAAGGGCGTGACGAGCTGTTCAAGCGACTAAAGGAAGAGCTCGAGAATCATGCCGGTGCGGAAGAGCGAGCGCTGTACGTGCCGATGATGGAATATGACATGACCCAGGAGAAGGCGCGCCATAGCGTGGCCGAGCACCACGAAATCGATGAATTGATCGAGACGCTGGAGTCCACGGACTATAGCTCACCAGGCTGGCTGGCCAATGCCAAGAAATTGCAGCATCTGGTCACCCATCATCTGGAAGAAGAAGAGCAGGAGGTCTTTCAGCTGGCAGGTCGTGTGTTTGATGATGCCACCAAGGCCAATCTGGCCGAGGAGTACCATCAGGACATGCAGGATCGCGAGGCAGGATAGCGCGGCCTGTCGGGTCCATAGGACTCGTCTGGTGGGAGAGCGAAAGTACGACAGTACAGTGAAGGCGTCGGAGCGAGACTCCGACGCCTTTGTTGTTGAGCGCCGTCTGACGGAGCTTACTGATTCAGTTCCTGTTCGGTGAACAGTTCCGTGAACAGCGCGGAGGTAAGGTAGCGTTCGGCGCTATCCGGCAGTATCACCACGATGTTCTTGCCGGCGAATTCCGGCAGCTTGGCGATACGAGTGGCGGCCGCAACAGCTGCACCGCACGAGATACCGCACAGGATGCCTTCTTCACGCATCAGCCGGTGGGCCATCTCCATGGCATCATCATTGGTGACCGTTTCGATGCGATCCACCAGACTCATGTCCAGGTTGTCCGGGACAAAGCCTGCTCCGATGCCCTGAATCTTGTGGGGGGCAGGAGAGAGGGACTCGCCGTCCCGGGTCTGGGTCAGGATGGGGGAGTCGCTGGGCTCCACCGCCACCGTGGTGATGGCCTTGCCCTGGGTGTTCTTGATATAGCGTGAGACCCCAGTGAGGGTGCCTCCAGTGCCGACACCAGCGACGAAGACGTCGATGGCGCCATCGGTATCCTGCCAGATTTCCGGCCCGGTGGTGGTTTCGTGGATACGCGGGTTGGCCGGATTGGAGAACTGCTGGGGCAGGAAGTAACGCTCGGGATCCGACTTGGCCAGTTCCTCGGCCTTGGCAATCGCGCCCGGCATGCCCCTGGCTGGATCGGTGAGCACCAGCTCTGCGCCCAGGGCCTTCAACACCTTGCGCCGCTCCAGACTCATCGAGGCCGGCATGGTCAGGGTCAACGGATAGCCCTTGGCGGCGGCCACGTAGGCCAGGGCAATCCCGGTGTTGCCGCTGGTGGGCTCGATGATGGTCATGCCCGGCTTGAGCACGCCGCGCTCCTCCGCGTCCCAGATCATCGCTGCGCCGATTCGGCACTTGACGCTGTAGGCCGGGTTGCGGCCCTCAATCTTGGCCCAGATGGTAGCGCCTTCATTGACCCGATTCAGTCGTACCAGAGGGGTGTTGCCGATGGCCGTGGCGTTGTCTTCATAGATCCGTGCCATATCAGGGCTCCTTCGCTTGAGGCCCGCCGTCCAGCGCTGTAGCGGTGACCGCCTGTCGCGTGCGGGCTGGGGTGGTCGAGGTATAAGGCGTCTAGGTGTTCTCACTATGCATCAGTATGGCCTCTATCACGAGAGAGCGAGGACTCGCTAACCTTTCAAAGCTATCAGCGCGAGGAAAAGAGCACGCCCGCGCAGGGCGGGCGTGAGGTCGGTGGCGGGAGCCAAGTGCGTGCGCTAAGTGCGTACGTAAGACGCGTGCGCTCACTCACGGTCCCAGCGAACAAAGGCCTCGACCACCTCCTGGGGACGTTCCAGCGGATAGAAATGGCTGGCGTTCAGGTACTCCCAGGTCGCGTGAGGCATGATCCGGGCCAGGGCAACGCCTGAGACGTAGGGGGGCTGGAAGGGATCATGGATCCCCCACAGCAGCATCGCAGGCTTGTTCCACATCACCATCTGGGGGGAGGCATCAAGGGTCAGGCGATGGTCCATGGCCTTCAAGTATTCAATGAAGTGGCGCCGGGTGGAGGCGTTTTCTGCATAGTTGCCGTAAAGGTCGTTGAGTATCTCGTCTGTCAGGGTCTCGTCGGGATTCAACAGCCCCGCAGATGCGAAATTCCTGACGATGTCCCGCACGTTTTCTTCGTTGAAGATCTCTTCCGCCTCATCTGACTTGGCCTTGGCGATAGCCGCGTTGGCCTCAGGGACCGGCCACATGTCCAGCACGGCGGAGTTGCCGATGACGATCTTGCGCACCGGGTTGTGATCTTTCAGCTCAGGATCGGTCACCATGATTTGAGCGATACCACCGCCAAGGTCGTGGCCGAACAGAATATAGGGGCCTGGCATCACCTGATTGGCGAAGGCCGTCATGATCTCTGCCTGGCCCTTGAGGGAATGGTCGGCGTCCATGGGTCCGTCGGTGTAGCTGAGACCGAGCTGGCCCGGCGCGAACACATGGTAGCCCTGTTCTGCCAGCAGCGGACCGACCTTGGAAAACAGCACGCTGTTGAGGGGGATGCCATGGATGAGCATGACAGCAGGATCACCTTCCTGCCCCCACTCCCGATAGGCGACACGGTAGTCGCCCACATCTGCATATTGGCGGCCGGGCATTTCATCGGCCGCGGCGATCTGGGAACCTGCTGCCAGGGGCAGGCAGAGGGCAACAGCAAGAGCGATAGCAGGGATCGTGCGCATCAATTGGCGACTCCTTCAGGGGCGTGGTCTCTTGTGACGCGGGATGTGGTGACCTAGTGACGTTGAACAGCCTGTCCTGAGGGCGTGGGCGGCATCGCTGGGGCCGCCATTGCCAGCAGTACAGATGCCGTTCGATGGCACCCGGCTTATGCCGTCTGGAGTCCGCGCAGAGAGCACCCAGCGAACGGGTTGCCAGGCACAGTCCAGGTCAAGATCTATCCAAGACAGGTCCGATCCAAGACAGGTCCGATCCAAGACAGGTCCGATCCAAGACAGCCCCGATCCAAGACAGCCCCCATCCACGTCAAGAAAAGGCAGTTCATACTCTAGATCAGCATATGTCGTTTGAGAGTGGGCCTTGCCTATCAGAAGCATGTTTGAGCATAACGTGATGGAAGCAGGCTGATTTCTGCCAAGTGTCCGTGACCACAGCCGTGACAGGCATGGCGCACAGGCCATCACGAGTCAAGGAATCTTGCATATGAGCGAGCAATATCAAGCGTCGGCCGGAAAAGGCAGCGTACTGGTGACAGGGGCTTCATCCGGCATCGGCGATGCCATCAGCCGCGCGCTGCTCGAGGAGGGCTTCACCGTCTACGCCGTTGCCAGACGTACCGAGCGCATGCAGGCATTGGCGCAGCAAGGCGCCCACGTCATGGCGCTCGATATCGCCGATGGAGACAGTATCGCCAGGCTGGTGAAGACGCTGAGTGATGACGGAGTGGTGCTCGAGGGGCTTGTCAATAATGCCGGCTATGGCAGCTATGGGGTGCTGGAAGAAGTCCCCATCGAGGAAGCTCGGCGTCAGTTCGAGGTCAATGTCTTCGGGCTGATGGCGTTGACCCAGGCGTTGCTGCCCAGCATGCGCCAGCGTGGCCGTGGTCGCATCGTCAATATCGGTTCCATGGCGGGACGACTGTGGATGCCCGTGGGCGGCTGGTATCACGCCACCAAGTTTGCGCTCGAGGCCTTGAGCGATGCGTTGAGGGTCGAGCTGCGACCCTTCGGGATCAAGGTGAGCCTGGTCCAGCCCGGAATGATACGTAGCGAGTGGGCAGACATCGCACGCGCATCCCTGGAGGAGGATACCGCAGGCGCACCCTATGCTCGCATCAAGCGTGGCATGTCCAGGGTGCTGGCCGATCAGCGCCAGGCCGGCGAGCCTGAGCAGATTGCCAGAGTAGTGCTGCACGCGTTGACTTCAGCGCGACCGCATCGGCGTTACCTGTTGCCGCTGCACGCCAAGATCCTGGTGGGGTTGCACTGGTTGCTGCCCACCTGGCTTTACGAACGCTGTGTTCGGGCACTGCTGGCACGGCAGGGGGCTTCCACGCGAGATGGTCGATCTTAGGAACTCGATTGCCTAACGTCGCCACGTACCGGCACGTGAGGGTGGCACATCCCTGAATGCGACACGCCCCCAGCCGCAAGGTGGGGGCGCGCTTCGTTACGGGCCGACGGTCATGTCAGGCGCCACTCTAAGCGGTTTACAGTCGGCTGGCGGGACGCAGATCGTAGTCGAAGTACTGCTCCATCAGGCGCTCAAAGGTGCCGTCGGCATAGACCTCGTCGAGGGCCTCATTGAAGGTTGCGGCCAGGGCCTCGTCCCGGGGGCGTACGGCGATGGCGTTGCCCCTGCCAAAGATCGACTCCGGTGAATTGATGCGCTCGCCGACCTGGGTGAAGTCGCCGTCTTCCTGCTGGATGGAGAGCGCCTCTATGGCCACCGGGTAGTTGATGAAGGCGAGATCCAGGCGCCCGCTTTCCATATCCAGGGCCACCTCATCGGCGGTGGCGTAGCGCCGGATGTCCAGCACCTCACGATAGCGACCGGTGATGTAGGTGTCCTGGGTGGTGCCGCGCTGCACGCCGACGGTCATGCCCTCGAGGCTTGCCAGATCTTCGGGATCGACCACGGCGTCTCGGCGAGCCACCCAGACCTTGGGTGACATGGCGTAGGGCTCACTGAAGCGCACCTGGCGCTCGCGGGCCTCGGTGATGCGCATGGATGACAGGATGGCGTCGTACTTGCGTGCCAGCAGCCCAGGAATGATGCCGTCCCAGCCTTGCACGATCCATTCGCAGTCGAGTTCAGCTCGGCGGCAAAGCTCGTTGCCCAGATCAATTTCGAAGCCGGCGAGTTCACCGTTGGCATCGCGATATTCAAACGGAGGGTAGGGCACATCCACGGCAATGCGCACCTGGCGGGACTCATCGGCGAGGGAGGGGGCTGCCGCCGCCACCGCGCAGGTAAGGGCAAGGGGAGACAGCAAATACTTGGAGAATGAACGCATGGAAGACCTTGTGTTGTCGTCGGGGGAGTCTTGATGACGTTGTCGTTATGTGGATCACGGGGGGCTGCTTGCGCCCCCCATGGTCTGTCGGGTGTCGTCCGCGCCGGGGTCAGGCCGGCTGCAGGCGTCGGGAGCGCCGGTGGTGGCGTATCGCCAGCACAATGGACAGTGCCGCCAGCAGCAGCAGTCCTAGTGAGATGGGGCGCGTGAAGAACAGCGTCCAGTTCTCATCGGACATCAGCGCCCGGCGCAGGTTGGTCTCGGCGATGGGGCCCAGGATCACACCCAGCACCAGCGGAGCCAGAGGATAGTCGAGCTTGCTCAGCAGGTAGCCGAAGATGCCGACGCCCAACAGCAGGTAGACGTCAGTGACGCGGTTGTTGAGGGCAAAGGCACCGATCACGCAGCACACCAGCACAACCGGAACAATGATCGACTTGGGTACCTCGGTGACGCGCAGGAACCAGCGCATGCTGAACAGGCACACCACGAGCACCATCACGGCGGCCACCAGCATCGCCATGAACATGCCGTAGACCAGGTCGCCATGGTCCATGATCAGCCGGGGGCCAACGCCGATACCATGCACCATCAACGAGGCCATCAGTACGGCGTCCACGGCACTGCCGGGGATGCCGAGTGCAATCATCGGAATCAGGCCGCCGCCGGAGGTGGCGGAGTTACCGGATTCCGAGGCGATGACCCCCTCGGGGGTGCCCGTTCCGAAGGCTTCCGGTGTCTTGGAGGCACGCTTGGCCTGGTCGTAGGCGAGCAGGTTGGCGATGCTGCCTCCGGCACCGGGAACAGCACCAATGAAGACGCCGACCAGCGAAGAGCGCAGCAGGTTGATCGGATAGCTGATGGTTTCCTTCAACGCCTTGAGCGGGCTGAAGCTGATGCTCTCCGGCATCAACGCCTTACCGTGCTTGATGCCGTCTGCGTCCTCTACCTCGGACAGCAGCTGGCTGACCGCAAAGATGCCAATCAGCACCACCAGGAAGGGAAAGCCGTTGGCGAGCAGGTCAGAGTCAAAGGTGAAGCGAGCCACGCCCATCATCGGATCGGAGCCGACAGTCGCGATCAACAGCCCCAGAAGCCCAGTCATCAGGCCCTTCAGCATGGACTTGCCGACCAGGCTGGCGACCACCGTCATGGCGAAGATGATCAGGGAGAAGTATTCCCAGGCACCGAGCTTGACGGCGATGATCGCCAGCGGCGGGGCGGCGATGATCAACACCACCACGCTGACCAGGGCTCCGAAGAAGGAGGCCCAGATACCCAGCGCCAAGGCACGACCCGGCTCGCCCTTGCGCGCCATGGGGAAGGCGTCGAAGGTGGTCGCAACCGATGACGGCGTGCCGGGAATGCCGAGCAGTGCGGCCGAGATCAGACCGCCGCTGTAGCCGCCGACATACACCGCCAGCATGGTGGCCACGCCTTGCAGCGGCTCCATGGTGAAGGTGAGAGGCAGGGTCAGGACGATGGCCATGGTAATGGTGAAGCCGGGAATGGCCGACGCAATCACACCGGCGATGACACCCAGCAGCATGGCGATCATGGTTGAAACGGTAAAAAGCTGATCCATACCGGACAGCAGCGTATCCATCATGAGAAGTTTCCTCGAGACGTCGTTGCCGGTTTAGCCGAACAGGCCGCGGGGCAGGCTGATGACGAAGACGTCACGGAACAGAGTGTCCACGCCTAGCGAAAAGATCACCGCGATCACCACGGCGATGGCCACCGGCTTTGCGGTGCGGGCACCCAGCATCCATTGACCTGCCAGCAGAAAGCCGAAGGACGCGAGACTAAAGCCCAGCCAGGGCAGCGTGATGATGTAGACCGCAAAGAGTCCTAACACGGCAAAGGCCAGTCGATGCCGCCATATCCAGGCGCCGGCCTGGCCGCGAGCCGAGGCGGGCTGGGCCATGAAGCGGCGGCCTTCCTTGACGGTAATGGCCAGGTTGAGAGCGACCAGAGCCGCCAGCACCAGACGCGGGAAACTGCCGGACCCCAGTGGCTCCCACATCGAGGAAGGCAGGTCACGGGCCTGCACATAGAGACCGGTGAACAGCGCCGCCAACCCCAGGTTCAGAAGCACGTGGGCCAGGTGGTCGCCACGTCCCTGGGCGTCCGGCCCCCCCTGGGGGGAGCCGGCTGATGGAGCGGTTGCAGGGGACAGGTTGTCGTCGTGGGAAGCACTCATCGCGCCAGCTTCCCTGATAGACGCTCGATGGTGGCATCGCTGGTCTCGAGGTATTCGGCGAAGGCGTCGGGGCCTTCAAATACCACGCTGGCGCCAGCGTTGTGCACGGCCTGGGCGAAGGCTTCATCCTGGCTCATGGATTCGAAGGCGGCGGCCAGCACGTCGATACGTTCCTCGGGTGTGCCCTTGGGCGCCAGGATGCCGCGGATGATGTTGAGCTTCAGCTCCGGGTGTCCCAGTTCGGCGAAGGTGGGCACGTCCGGCGCTTCTGGCTGGCGCTCCTCGCTGCCGACGGCCAGGAAGCGCAAGTCACCGTTCTTGACGAATTCGCCGCTGGAAGAGATATCCCCGATGGCGGCATCAATATGACCGCCTACCAGCGCGCGAATGCGAGGGCCGGTGCCTTCGAAGCCGACATAGCGAAACTGCAGGTCCTCGGCTTCTTCCATCATCGCGGCGTGGATATGTGGCACGCCACCCAGGGTCACGCCGAAGCGCACCTCGCCGGGATGTTGCTTGGCGTAGTCGACGAACTCGTCAAAGGTGCTGTAGGGAGCATCGCCGGGCACGGTCAGGTATTGAGGGGACTGAGTGACGGCGGCTACCGCCTCGAAGTCATCGTAGTTCAGAGGAGTGAGGCCAGTATGGCTGGCGACCATCAGGCCCTCGTGCACCTGCCCGATGGTGTAGCCGTCTGCATCGCGCCGTGAGAGTTCCTTGAGACCGGTAGTCCCGCTGACGCCGGGCATATTGATGACCGGCAGGGGCTGGCCAAGGTAGGTTTCCGCGTGGTTCGCCACCAGCCGCATCAGGGTGTCGCTACCGCCGCCGGGGGACCAGGGCACGATGAACTCGACGGGGTCTTCTGGAAACGCCTCCTGGGCCATGGCCTGGGGGACGATGGCCATGGAAGCAGCTGCCACGGCAAGGGCGAGGGAGGTAGCGCAACGGCGATGTACAGTGGTCATGTTGATGTCCTGAGCAAGTGATCGTTGTTGATGATTGTTGTGAATGAAGCGTCGGTTGTTATGTGTCGTGGTGTTCACGTCTGTCGTCGTCGGCGTGAGCGGATCAGCCCAGCAGCAAGGCCCCGTAGGCGAGGCCGAAACACACCACAAGGGCCGGATGTACCTTGGTCTTGAGTAGCAGGAAGGCGGCCACTGCGGCGATGATGGCCGTGTGCAGCAGGCCTGACGTCGCCATTCCTTCGCGCAGGAAGCTCACCGTCAGGTAGGCCATGAGCACCATGACAACAGGTCGGACCCATTGGCTCATGGACTTGACCTTGATCGAATCTCGGTAGCGATACAGGGTGCCCAGGGCGGCCAGCATCAGCAGCAGCGAGGGGCCAACGGTGGCCAGCACCGCGACAATGGCACCGCCAGCGCCGGCCACGTCGTAGCCGATGTAGCCTGCCATCTTGGTCGCGATGGGGCTGGGCAGGGCATTGCCCAGAGCGAGAGTCTCGGCAAAGGCCTGATGGGTCATCCAGCCGTAATGGCCGACGACCTCGTTCTCGATCAGCGGGATGATGGCCGGTCCACCGCCATAGCCGACGATGTTGGGGATGAAGAAGGCCAGAAAGAGCTGCCAGTAGATCATGCAGAGGGCCCTCCCTGAGATGCCTTGCGGCTGGCCTCGGGCCGCAGCAGGGCGGCGACGAGAAGGGCGCCGATGACCAGACCTGGATGTACGCCGAGGCCGTAGATCAGCCCGCCGGCGACCCCGCCAAGCACCAGGGTGGCGATTACGCCGAGACCTGCACGAGACTTGTTGAAGAAGTCAAAGGTCAGCTGGGCCATCATCACCATGACCACCGGTACCACCCCGAGGCCCATGCCCTGGACCCAGCGTTGATCGCCGTAGCGACTGTAGAGCCCAAGCAGGGCGATCATCGCGAAGATCACCGGCACGATGACGGCAACGACGGCGTTGATGGCGCCCAGCACGCCACCGACACGGAAGCCGATATAGCCGGCCATCTTGGTGGCAATCGGGCCCGGTAGGGTATTGCCGATCGCCAGCACATCGGCGAAGGCGTCGTCGTCCATCCAGGCGTGGCGCTTGACCACCTCCTGGTGGACCAGTGGGATCATCGACGGTCCACCGCCGAAGCCGAAGATACCGATGCGAAAGAACGCGGCGAACAGTGAGGCGTGTTGTCCCATGGCTTAGAGCACCGCAATGCTGGAGTCGGTACGCGGCTCGGTACCGCCGCAATAGATGCCGGTGTCCGGGTCTCGCAGGATCATCTGTCCGCGGCCATAGCTGCGGCTGTCGGTGTCGACCTGCATACGGTGACCGCGCGCTGCCATGGCGCGAACCAGCGGCGCAGCATAGCTGTGTTCGATACCGATGGTGCGTTCGCCCAGCCACTGCCAGCGCGGGGCATCCAGTGCTGCCTGGGGATTGAGCCCGAAGTCGACCAGATTCATCACGACCTGCACGTGGCCCTGGGGCTGCATGAAGCCGCCCATGACGCCGAACGGCCCCAGCGCCTTGCCATGACGGGTGAGAAAGCCGGGAATAATGGTATGGAACGTCTTCTTGCCGGGCTTGAGGACGTTGTCATGATGCTCGTCCAGGCTGAAATCATGGCCGCGGTTCTGCAAGGAGATACCGGTACCCGGGACCACGACCCCCGAGCCGAAGCCGTGATAGTTGCTCTGAATGAACGACACCATGTTGCCATCGGCGTCGGCCGTGGCCAGGTAGACGGTGCCGCCGGCCTTGGGGTCACCAGGCTCGGGGTCGATGGCCGAGTCGCCGATCAGCGCGCGGCGCGCGTCGGTGTAGTGGTCGGACAGCAGCTCCTCGACCGAGTAGGTCATCGCCTCGGGCTCGCTGATGTGCGTCTTGCCGTCGGTGTAGGCCAGTTTCATGGCCTCGAGCTGGCGATGCAGCAGTTCAGGATCGTCGCGATGGGACGGTGCAAAACCGTCGAGCAGGCGCAGTGCCATCAAGGCCACAAGACCCTGCCCATTGGGCGGTATCTCCCACACATCCACGTCACGATAGCGGGCAGAAATGGGGGTGACCCATTCGGGCTGATAGCTCGCCAGGTCTTCCTTGCGCAGATAGCCACCGGTACGGCGTGAAAATGCGTCGATGGCCTCAGCCAGCTCACCGCGATAGAAGCTCTCCCCATGGGATGCAGCGATCGCCTCGAGGGTGTCGGCCTGACCGGGGTTGGTAAACCATTCACCCGCCTGCGGGGCACGCCCGTCGAAGGTGAAGGTATCGAACCAGCCCTGGGTGGCCTCACCTTCGAGGTGGCGCTTGAAGGTGGCCGTGTCGCGCTGCCACAGGCTGGCGATAACGGGCGAGACCGGGAACCCTTCCCGGGCCAGGCGAATGGCGGGTGCCAGCAGGCTTGCGAAGTCCAGCTTGCCGAAGCGGCGCGACAGTTCCGCCCAGGCGGACGGCGTACCGGGGACCGTGACAGGGGTCCAGCCGTATAGCGGCACCTTGTCATGCCCCGCCTCGACCAGCATCTCCCGCGTCAGCGCCTGGGGGGCAACACCGCTGGCGTTGAGTCCGTGCAGCTCGCCGTTGCCGTTGTCATCGCTGGCGATCCAGACCAGAGCAAAGGCGTCGCCGCCGATGCCGCAACCGGTCGGCTCGACGACCGTCAGTGCCGCTGCCGTGGCGATAGCGGCATCGACTGCATTGCCGCCGCGGGCCAGTACGTCGCGCCCCACCTGGGCCGCCTGGGGCTGCGAAGTGGCCACCATGCCGTGGCGAGAATACGTGGGGCTGCGTCGAGACGGGAAGGGCGTGGCATCGGGATAGGGCGTGGACAGGTGACCGCAAGCGGTTGCGGAAGCAGTGCCAGGGATATCGCGCTGGGAAGACATGGCGTCTCTCGTCGAAAGAAAAGGTGGTAATCGGTATTGTGTTTAAAAATCGATTTTGTGCTTTGACTATGCCGTGCGCTGCAGCGAGCGTCAATCCCTGGGCAGGCGACTGACGTCAGTGCCGTGCGGGCTCTCTCCAACCACCGCCCCTGGGCAAGACAGCAGGGGCGGTGGCAACCGGGCTATGGCAACAGGGCTATGGCAACCGGGCTGTGGCGTCAGGGCTGTGGCGTCAGGGCTATGGCGCCAGAGCTATCGCTTGTCAGCGCAGGGTAGCGGGGTGCTGTTGCGGGAGCTCTTCACTGTCGTGGCCCAGGGTCCAGCCGGTCAGGACATACAGCAGGGAAAAGGCGATAGCGCCGTAGCAGAGGATGGCGTAGACAAAGAAGTCCGCCGTGGCGACGCCCAGGGTGGCGGCGGTAAAGGCCCCGGTGACACCCCAGGGCACCAGCGGCGACAGCGTGGTACCAGTATCCTCGAGGATGCGTGACAGGTTCTTGGTAGGGCTGCCGCTGCTGGCGACCAAGGGTCGTAGCAGCGGGCCGAGCAGAGAGAATGTCACGTAGTAGCTGCCGGTCAGCAGAAAGGCCAGGCTGTGCAGTGCCATCGATCCTCCCAATACCTGGCGGCGCGCGGCGTGGCGGCGGGCCAACCAGGCAATGGCGGCGTCCAGGGTGCCGGCGCTCTTGAACGGTGCTCCCAGCACCGCCGCCGCAATCAGCACCGCCACGGTGGACATCATGCCCTGCAGTCCCCCACGGGAGAGCATCTTGTCCACCATCGCCACGCCAGTATCGGCAACAAAGCCTGCGTTCATGGCGCTACCGATCTCGGCGAGACTGGCGCCTTGCAACACCACGGCGATCAGCGCAGCGCTGACGATACCCAGCATGAAGGCGGGCAGCACCGGCTTCTTGGCCAGAATGCAGCCGAACACGACCAGCGGCGGAAGCAGTGTGAGGAGATTGTCGCTGAAGGTAGCGGCCAGGGTGTCGATGATGGCTTGGGTCTGGTCCGACATGCCGTCCGTCGTCATCGCCGCACCGGCTTCGGCGACACCATTGCCGAGCCATGCATAGACGACCAGGGCGATCAGGTACGCCGGTAGGGTCGAATAGAGCATGTGGCGAATGTGACTGATGATGTTGACCTCGCACACCGCCGAGGCCATGACGGTGGTGTCCGACAGGGGCGACAGCTTGTCGCCGAAGAAGGTGCCGGTGACGATGGCTCCTGCGGCGTAGGCGGGCGGAATACCAAGTCCCAGCGCGACGCCCATCAAGGCCACACCGATGGTGCTGAGGGTGCCCCAGGAAGTACCGGCCATGACCGACATCAAGGAGCACGAGAGACACGCCACCACCAGGAACAAACCCGGCGTCAGTGACTCCAGGCCTAATGTCACCATGGCCGGGATGGTGCCGGACAGCATCCAGACCCCCACCATCATGCCGACACTCATCAGGATCAGGATAGGCACCAGCATCGCCTGGATCCCCTTGAGCAGGTCGGCTTCGAGGCGTGACCAGGCGATACCCCACACCAGACACAGGGTCATGGCGATGGCGCCGGCGACGATCAATGCCACCGCCGTGGGAATGCCGAGGCCCATGATGCCGACCAGCAGGCTGCCGATGGCGGCTACCAGCAGCAGCGCGTGGCGACGGCCAGAAAGGGAGACCGCTGGTTCCTGGGCGTCTTCGGGGTGAGAGGGACCACCCGTGGAGGGGGCACGTTCAGCCGCTGAAGAGGAGTGTTGGGACATAGGGCGCTCCAAGGCAAGTTGTTATGGTTGTGTTGTCGAGATCGACGTTTAGAGAGCTGTTCAGATAGCCCTTCAGATAGCCCTTAGGCCCGCTCTTTACGACAGCTCTCTTCACGCACACCGCCTGGTGACCTTCCCTGCTGAAGGTTCGCGAAGGCTTCAGGTCTGGTCCGGCCTGGACGATGGCGCCTGAAGCGTGGCCGAAGGCTGGCTGACGTGCGGTCGATCTCTGATGTTTCTTGGTTGATGTCGCAATTGATGTAAGAAATATCGTCATATGGTGGTAAAATCGATATTTCGGCAAAAACTATGCCCCGGCGCTTGGCGAACGTCAATTGCCGACGTACCCTGCATCTCTGTCCTTCACGAGTCCTGTCATGACCACGTCCCAACCGGCCGAGGCGGCCACCAGCGGCGAGACCGCCGCCAGCCAGGTATTCCATGCCCTCAAGGTGGATTTGATTCGCGGTCGCTTTGCCGCCGGGGAGAAACTCGCCATCAGCGCCCTGAAGGACCGCTATGAGGTGGGCTTGAGCCCCCTGCGGGAGGCACTGAATCGGCTTGCCGCCTACGGTTTGTTGGAACAGCACAATCAGCGGGGTTTTCGCGTGCCGCCGCTGTCAGCGGATGAGCTTGAAGACATCGCCAGGCTGCGGGTGCAGCTGGAATGCATGGCACTGACCCAGGCGTTTCAAGCAGGGGATGCGGAGTGGGAGTCACAGCTGCTCGCCGCCAGTCACCGGCTGACGCGTGCCAACAAGGTTCAGGGCGAGGTGGAACAGTGGGAGCAGGCCCACCAGCGATTTCATCGCACCTTGCTGGCGCCCTGTGGCTCTCATTGGCTGCTTCGCTTCATCGAACAACTGCACGATCAGTTCGACCGCTATCGCCGTCTGGCCCCGGGCAATCCTGAGATTCGCGAGCGCCTGGACGCCCAGCACGGTGAATTGGTGACGCTGGCGCTGGAGCGCCGCATTCACGATGCCCGGCATCTGCTGGAGGACCACATCCGCCAGTCCTGGGAAGTGGCCAAGGGCGCCTGCGCTGCCCGCTGATATTGCCCTGGTAGCGCCCTGGTAGCGCCTGAGTATGGCCAGTGGTCCAGTGTCAGCGGCGGGTTGGATGCAGCTGAAGGTAGCGATTTTTCGACGGGAGCAGGTGCTGGCGACACAGCTCGCGAAGGGCGTCGCGATCTTGATGGCGGATGGCGTCGATCATCGCTTGGTGCTCATGCCGTGCCCTGGAGAGACTGTCACTATCGGCGATCGCGATAAAGCGAATGCCGTGTGCTTTCTGGGCGAACTCATTGATCGTGTCAGCCAGATAGGGATTGCCGGTCGCCGCAAACAGGGCCCGATGAAAGGCGATATTGAGGTGAAAGACACGGCGCAGGTCCTGCGCGTCCACCGCAGCGCTGTAGCGCTGGTGCAGTTCGCTGAGCTCGTCAAGCCATGAGCTCGGAGCCGGCAAGGGCAGGGCGTCGACGCCGGCCAGTTCAAGAATCTCGCGCATGGCGTAGAGGTGTTCCACTTCCTCCGGCGTATAGGCCTTGACGAAGGCGCCGCGATTGCGGATGCGCTCGACCAGTCCAATATCCTCGAGCTGGAACAGTGCCTGACGCACGACATGCCGCTTGCAGTCGAAGCGTTCGATCAGATCCTCTTCCACCAGACGTTCTTTCGGGTGCAGGCGCCCCAGAACAATGTCTTCTTCTACACTGCCGACTATCTCCTCAGCCACACTGGCGGCACTGGGCCGAGTCTCGAGGTCGTCAGCATCCTGCACACTAGATCGGCTCATCTCGCGTCCCCTGCGATGGTGGTGGCGGTCGAGCATCGGCGCGAGGACGATGCTCGTCTAGTCTACCAATAGCGGCGAGCGCCTTCACCGCTGGTCTGGCATTGTCACCGCTGGTCAGGCGTCTGGGCACGGCGGCGCGGTACGCGACAGTGGAGTTCAGGGCGACATACGGCAAAATCACAGCCCTGGTCAGCCTGCAGGATCTGCTCCATGAACAGCCGACGATAGCCGAGCAAAGCGCCCGTGTCCGCAGCGGCTGGACTGTGCTGCCGACGACGGCTTTCCAGGGTCTGCTCATCGACCTCGAGCGACAGCCGGTTGGCGGCCACGTCGAGGGTGATGATATCGCCATCGCGCACCAGCCCAAGGGGCCCGCCCTCGGCAGCCTCCGGCGACACATGCAGGACAATGGTGCCGGCGGCGGTGCCGCTCATGCGCCCGTCGGAGATCCGTACCATGTCCTTGACGCCTTGGGCGGCAAGCTTTTTCGGAATCGGTATATAGCCCGCCTCCGGCATTCCCGGCGCTCCCTTGGGGCCAATGTTGGCCAGGACCAGCACGTCGTCCGGATTGACGTCGAGCTCAGGGTCATCAATGCGTTGGGCCAGGTCTTCCAGCGAGTGAAACACTACCGCTCGTCCGCGATGCTGCATCAGGCTGGCAGACGCCGCAGACTGCTTGATGATGGCGCCGCTGGGGGCGAGGTTGCCGCGCAAGACGGCGATGCCGCCCTGGGCATAGATGGGGCGCGAGCGAGGGCGGACCACCGGCTGATCGATCAGGTGCACGGCGGCCTCGATGTTTTCGCCTAGCGTGCGGCCGTTGATCGTCGGCGCATCCAGATGCAGCAGCGGCCCCAGCTCACGCAGCAAGGTAGGCAAGCCTCCCGCCCGGTGAAGGTCTTCCATGTAGCCCTCGCCAGAGGGCTTCAGGTCCACCAGCACGGGGGTCTGCGCGCTCATCTGATCGAAGGCCTCCAGATCGATGTCGATTCCCAGGCGTCCGGCAATGGCCGTCAGGTGAATCAGGGCATTGGTCGAACCACCCAGTGACAGCAGCACGCGCAGGGCATTCTCGAAGGCCTCGGGGGTGAGAATCTGCGATGGCGTGATGCCTTCCTTGGCGAGCCGCACGGCCTCGGCCCCCGACTGTTCCGCGATTCGCTGACGGTCAGCGTAGACCGCCGGAGCGGTCGCACTATTGGGCAGCATCATGCCCATGGTCTCGGCCAGACACGCCATGGTGCTGGCGGTCCCCATCACCGAGCAGGTCCCCACCGTCGGCACCAGCTTGTCGTTCACCTCGCTGATTTCCGCATCGTCGATGTCCTGTCCACGGTAGGCCGCCCAGTAACGCCGGCAATCGGTGCAGGCGCCGACACGCGTGCCACGATGGGAGCCGGACAGCATCGGGCCTGTTACCAGCTGGACGGTGGGAATGTCGGCGCTGGCGGCGGCCATCAGCTGGGCCGGCACGGTCTTGTCGCAACCACCGATCAGCACGACAGCGTCCATCGGTTGGGCGCGAATCATTTCCTCGGTATCCAGTGCCATCAGGTTGCGCAAGTACATGCTGGTGGGATGGGCAAAGGACTCGTGCAGGGTAATGGTGGGGAACTCCACGGGCAGTCCTCCGGCCAGCATGACCCCGCGCTTGACGCTCTCGACCAGCCCAGGGACGTTGCCGTGGCAGGCGTTGTAGCCGCTGTAGGTATTGGCGATGCCGATAACCGGCCGGGACAGCGCGTCGTCGGTGTAGCCCATGCCCTTGATGAAGGCCTTGCGCAGGAAGAGCGAGAAGTCGGCATCGCCATAATTGGTCAAGCGGTTGGACATGCCCAGGGTGGCACTCTTGTGGTTGTTGTCGGAGTCCTGGCTCATGGTGGGGTCCTCACAGTTCTGGGTGCTGACTGGTGAGCGATAGCGTGCGTTTACCTTGGCGTTGTTATCGCTCCCGAAGGGAGGTGACAGGGAAGGGTGTCACTGGTCCTTCCCGCCTCTCGTTGCAGCAAGATTAGGACGAGAAAAGATGGTTAACAAGATTATTGACAATTTTATTGGCAACCTACTACGTTGATGTTGGCAATCACGATGTGCTCGGTGCCGGACCCGATAACACCCAGCGCCCCAGGGCGTGACCAAAGCTCGACATCGAACCGCACGCAACAACAAGCGCAACAACAAGCGCAACACAATGACAACAGCACGTGAGGTGCAGCCATGAACAAGCGTGGAGCATACGCCGCCATTCTCCTCTCGACCCTGCTCTTGCCTGGCGCCGCCATGGCGGACTATTCCGCCGGCGACGAGATCAAGGTACTTCAGGGCTTCAAGGCGGGCGGGGGGAGCGATGCCCTGGCCCAGTTGACGCAGCCTTTCCTGCGCGAGCAGCTCGGGGTCGATTTCGTCAACGAGTATCTGCCTGGGGCGACCGGGGCCATCGCCTGGACGCGTCTGGCCAAGCAGACCGAGGCCGACGGCACGACCATCAGTATTACCAATACGCCGATGCTGATGACCAACTACATCATGAACGACAGCATCACCTATTCGATTGATGAGCTGACGCCCATCGCCAACGTCGTGACCGACCCCGGCATCATCGTGGTGCCGGCCGACAGCCCCTACCAAAGTGTCGAGGACTTTCTCGCCGCCGCTGAGCAGAGTCCCGGCGCCATCACGGTCGGCAATTCCGGCGTTGGTGGAGACGACTTTTTCTCGACCATTCTGATCGAGCAGGCCACCGGGCTGAGCTTCCAGAAGGTGCCCTTCCAGGGCGATGGCCCATCGGCCACGGCGGCCATGGGCGGGCAGATCGACGCCAGTTTCAACAATCTTGGCAACGTCTACGGGCATATCCAGTCTGGCAGCCTGCGTCCGCTGGCCGTGTTCTCTCGTGAACGTCTGTCGATGCTGCCGGACGTGCCCACCCTGAGCGAGAAGGGCATTGAGGTGGTGGCCGGGTCGTCGCGAGGCTACAGCGCGCCCGCCGGTATTCCCGACGAGGCACGCCAGCAGCTGATCGATGCCTTCGAGGCGCTCAAGACCAACGACGAGTTCAAGCAGGTCGCCGAGGAGCGCGCCATGAACCTGGATATCCAGACCGGTGACGACTACCAGCGGATGATCGAGGAGATGGAAGGTCAGTTCGAGCAGATCTGGGCCAGCGTCAAGGATGACGTCAACGGTTGATGGCAGGGGTGGGAGAGGTCGAGCGCCTCTCCCCCCTCGACATCATCGGGAGAAGACAAGATGAAACTTAGCCGTCTGCTGTTTGGCCTGCTGGCGCTCGGTGTTGCCGCGCTGTTTGGCATCACCTCGCTGGGATATCCCAGCGCTGCGGCAAGAATGCCGCTGATCTATGCAGTGGTGGTGGCAGCCTTCGCTTTGGCGATGATCGCTCAGGAAGTGCTCGGAGCCAGGAGGGCAAGGACCGCCGAGGCCAGTCATCGACCGACGCGAGAAGGCAGTCAGTTGCGAGATGTGCAGGCCCATGACCCCGCCGCCGTACCAGGTGAAGCTGATACCGCCGACGCTATCGATTCCGCGGGCCATGCTCAGTCCCCGATCCAGAACCAGGCCCAGACCCAGACACCGCCCGCCAAGCCGGTCAAGGCGCTGATGGTGTTCGCGCTGGCTGTCGTCTACGTCCAGGCCATCAACTATTTGGGCTACGTGATCGCGACGGCGGCCTTCATGGGCCTGGCGCTGGTCCTGGTCCGCCACGTATCGCTGCGCTTCAGTCTGATCGGTATCGCGGCGCTGATCACGGTGGTGTGCCTGGTGTTCATCGGCTTTCTGGGCCTGCCCGTGCCGCTGCTGCCGTCGCTGTCATGAGCCGGATAGTGTCCTGCCAATGTGATCCGCTTCGCCGGAGCCTTCAGCGCATCTGAGCGAACCTGGAGCCTGACCCTATGAACGAAAATCTCGTCATGGTGGGGTTGAGCAATGTGCTCACCCTGACCAATGTGTCACTGATCCTCGGTGGTACCTTGCTGGGGCTGTTTGTCGGCGCCATGCCTGGGCTGTCCGCCACCATGGCATTGGCCTTGCTGCTGCCACTGACCTTTACCATGGACCCGGCGACCGGGCTTAGCATGCTGGCCTCGTTGTACGTCGGCGCCTCCTACGGCGGCTCCATCGCCGCCATCTTGCTGCGTACCCCTGGCACCCCTTCGGCTGCCGCGACCGTGCTGGACGGATTTCCGCTGTCCCAGCAGGGGCAAGCGGGCAAGGCGCTGGGGATTTCGCTGTTTGCCTCCTTCTTCGGGGGCTTGATGAGCGGCGTCGCGCTGTTGACGGCGGCACCGCTGCTCGGCGTGCTGGTGCTCAAGTTCGGCCCGGTCGAGCTGTTTGCCATTGCCGTGCTTGGCATCACCATCATTGGTTCCTTGTCCCAGGGCTCCATCGTCAGCGGCCTGCTGTCGGGGGTGATGGGGCTTCTGCTCAGTACCGTGGGCATGGACCTGATCACCGGCACCCCACGCATGACCTTCGGCAACATCAACCTGTTTTCAGGCATCGAGTTCACGGTGGCGCTGATTGGGCTGTTCTCGATTCCCCAGGCATTGATCCTGCTGGAGAACGCCCACGACAACGATAAGGTGGCAAGCAAGATCACCGACCGCCTGGTACCGCGGTTCAGGGAGCTGCGCCAATTGATGCCGAACATTCTGCGCTCTGGCGGTATCGGGATCGTGACTGGCTTGATCCCCGGCACGGGGGGCGATACCGCCAGCTGGTTTGCCTACAACGAGGCCAAGCGCTTCGCCAAGGACAAGAGCCGTTTCGGGAAGGGTGACATCGCGGGGGTCGCTGCCCCGGAGTCCGCCAACAACGCCGTTGTCGGCGGTGCTCTGATTCCCACCATCGCCCTGGGCATTCCAGGCAGTTCTTCCACCGCGATTCTGCTCGGCGCGCTGATGGTCCAGGGCATTCTGCCGGGCCCCAACCTGCTGACCGACTACGGCGACGTGACCTACACCCTGATCTGGGCGGTGATTCTGGCCAATGTGGGCCTGCTGGCGGTCGGCCTGGCCTTCACCCGTGTCTGCGTGGGCGTGACCAAGGTGCCGGACAGCTTCGTCGCCTGCGCCATCATCACGCTCTGCGTGATCGGAGCCTTCGCGATCAACAACAGTCTGTTCGAGGTAGGGCTGATGCTGGGGTTCGGGCTGTTCGGCTACTGGATGAACAAGGCCGGTATCTCGCCAGCTCCGATGGTCATTGGCCTGATCCTGGGGCCGGTAATGGAAACCAGCTTTCAGCAGTCGATGCTGATTGGTCAAAACAGTCCCGTGATTTTCCTCAACAGTCCCATCGCCATGGTGCTACTGGGTATCGCGGTGCTGTCGATCCTCCAGGCAACGCCCTTCTTCCGCTGGCTGCGGGGACGACTGACCGGCGCCTCACGCCGGGGCCGCACGGGCTAGCGCCAGAACGCGACTAGAACGCGACTAGAGCGCGGCTAGAGCGCCGGGGCACAGTGCCCACCCCCGGCGTTCGTCCTCCAGGGTGGATCACCGGGTATCGACCCTAGACACGTTTGAAATAGGCACGTCCGACATAGACACGTTTGACACAGACACGCCTGAAATAGACACGCCCGAAACAGACAGATCCAACAACAATGTCTCAAGGAGTTCGCCATGACCCGTATTACCGATGTTCGTGCTCGTACCGTCAGCGTTCCATTGGATCACCCCACCAGTTTCTCCAACCGCCAGGTGTTCAAGCGTGACTATGCACTGGTCGAGGTCGAAGGCGATGACGGAGTGGTGGGTATCGGCTTTTGCTACGGCGGCAATAACGCCGGCGCACTGGTGTCACAGGCGGTGCGTGAGTTGCTAAGGCCGGTGCTGTTGGGGGCCGACGCCCACGCCACGGAAGGCGTGTGGCAGGCCATGTATCAGGAGTCGTTGCTGCATGGTCGAAGTGGCTCGGTGATGCGAGCCATCAGCATCCTGGATACGGCACTGTGGGACCGCAATGCCCGTGCCGCCGGGCTGCCCTTGTTCAAGTATCTGGGGGCCAGCGACAGCGAGTCGGTCCCGGCCTATGCCAGCGGTGGCTATTACCTGGAGGGCAAGACGCCCGCCTTGCTGGCCGAGGAGATGGCCGGCTATGTGGCGCAGGGCTTCAAGGCGGTGAAGATGAAGGTGGGGCGCGACGATCTCGCCGGCGAGGAGGCCCGACTGGCAGCGGTGCGCGAAGCGGTGGGGCCGAGCGTGGCGGTCATGCTCGATGCCAATAATGCCTGGCGAGACCTGCCGTCGGCGCTGGCCTTTATGCGCATGGCGGAGCCCTATGCCCCTTACTGGATCGAGGAACCGTTCAGCCCTGATGACATCGACAACCATCGCCGTCTGGCAGAGCGGACGCCGGTGCCGGTCGCCACCGGTGAGATCGAGGCCGGCCGGTGGCGCTTCAAGGAGCTGCTGGAGCAGGACGCGGCGATGATCCTGCAGACCGACGCCGCCGTCTGTGGCGGCATTACCGAGTTTCGTCGAATCACTGCGACGGCGGCGAGCTTCGGCGTCGAGGTCTATCCCCATTGGTTCCATGACTTGCATGTCCACCTGGTGGCGTCGGCGCCGAACGCGCGCATGGTGGAATTCTTTGCCGACGATCAGGTGCTCAACTTCCGCCGCCTGGTCGATACCCAGCTGGAGTTTGCCGACGGCAACCTGCTGCTGCCCAAGACCCCTGGGCTCGGCTTCAACTTCTGCAGCGATGCGCTGGAGCGTTACGCCAGCGAGCCATGGTCGTGAGACCGGTTCTTGAGGCCCGTTCTTGAGGCAGCTCTTGAGGCACGGTCTAGCCATGGAATAGCGGCATGTGACGTCGTCAATCTGCCGCCCTGTACAGCGTGAGGAATCCACATCATGAACGCGAACCATCCTGAACGCCGGGGCAGCGCCTGGGCGCCGGTCATTACTCCCTTTACATCGTCGCTGAGCGTGGATACGCCGAGGCTGATCGACCACTGTCGTTGGCTCCAGTCCCACGGTGTGGGGCTGGCGGTGTTTGGCACCAACTCCGAGGCCAACTCCCTGAGTGTCACCGAGAAGCGCGACCTTTTGAGCCGTCTGGAGCGAGCCGGGCTGAATCCGGCGCGGATGATGCCTGGTACAGGCCACTGCGCCATCGATGACAGTGTGGCGCTGACCCGTGATGCGGTGCAGATGGGGGCCGCTGGGGTGCTGATGTTGCCTCCGTTCTACTACAAGGGCGTCAGTGATGAAGGGCTGTTTCGTTACTACGCCGAGGTCATCGAGCGGGTCGGCGATTCCCGCTTGAAGGTGTTCCTCTACCATATTCCGCCGGTGGCGCAGGTCCCGCTGTCGCTGGGGTTGATCGAACGTCTGCGTGATGCCTTCCCACAGACCGTGGTTGGCATCAAGGACAGCGGTGGGGACTGGGCTCATACCCTGAACCTGATCGAGCGCTTTGCCGCTGACGGCTTCGAGGTATATGCGGGCAGCGAACGTTTCCTGCTCGATACCTTGCGGGCAGGGGGAGCCGGCTGCATCAGTGCCACGGCCAACGTCAACCCCGCGGCCATCGCAGCGCTTGCCGGTGCGTGGCAAGACGCCGACGCCGACCAGCGTCAGGCTGGCCTCAACCAGGTGCGTGATCTGTTCGAAAGCTACCCGGTGATTCCCGCCATGAAGGCCGCCAAGGCGAGCTTCTCGGGTGTCGACGACTGGCACCGGCTGCGGCCGCCGCTGGTCGAGCTGGATAGCCAGCGCCGGCAGTCCTTGCTGGCAGCGCTCGAGGCTCAGGGGTTCAGCATGCCGGACAGCGAACGTGTGTCCCACTAACAGGATGCGTGAACGAGGGCATCAGCATGGCAAGTACTATGGCACAACACGACCTCAGGATTGTGGCCCTGCGCAGATTGAGCGAGGCGCACCTGGCCGCGCTGCAGGCGGTGGCCCAGGTCGACTACTTTGATGAGCTGCATGACGGCAATCGCGCCGAGTATGACGCCGCGCTGGCCAGGGCCCATGGCCTGATTGGCGGCAAGCTGGAGCTGGATGACGCTGCACTTGAGCGCGCACCGCAGCTGAAGGTGGTGTCGACCATTTCGGTGGGTTACGACAACCTGCCGCTGGCGGCGATGAATCGTCGCGGTATCCTGCTGTGCAACACGCCGGATGTGCTGACGGAAACCACCGCGGATACAGCGTTCGCCCTGATCATGGCCACCCAACGGCGGCTGGTGGAGCTGTCCTGCATGGTGCGCGAGGGGCGCTGGCAGAACCATGTTGGCCCCCATCATTTCGGCCATGACGTGCACGGTAAGGTGCTGGGCATTGTTGGCGCCGGCCGTATCGGGGCGGCCATCGCCAGGCGCGCCGCGCTGGGGTTCAACATGCCGGTCCTGTATGCCGCCTCCACCCCCAAGCCGTCTCTGGAGCAGCAGCTGGGGGCCGAGCGTTGCTCGCTGGACGAGCTGCTGGCGCGTGCCGATATCGTCTGCTTGAGCGTCCCGTATCGAGAGGACACCCACCACCTGATCGACGCCGCCGCGCTGGCGCGCATGCAGCCATGGGCCGCCTTGATCAATGTGGCCAGGGGCAAGGTGGTGGACGAGCAGGCGTTGATCGATGCGCTGCAGCGTGGCGTGATTCGCGCGGCTGGGCTGGATGTGTTTGAGCAGGAGCCGCTGAACCCCGACTCACCCCTATGCCGAATGGACAATGTGGTGGTGTTGCCGCACATTGGCTCGGCGACCCATGAGACGCGTGCTGCCATGGCTGGGCGCGCGGTCGCCAATCTGATCAATGCTCTGACGGGACGCGGAGAGGTGGACGCGGTCAATGGCGGTGTCCTGGCCGACGACCCTCGGTGAATAACAAGGAAGGGAGAGAGCGAATGAAGCGGTGTCTCGATGACATCTACAGCCTTGATGACTTCGAGCGGGTGGCCCGTCGTCACTTGCCGCGTCCGCTGTTTGGCTATGTGGCCAGCGTCGCGGAAGAGGGTGCCACGGCGCGTGCCAGTCGCGAGGCCTTCGATCGTTATCAGTGGCTGCCGCGAGCGCTGGTGAATGTCTCGACGACCTCCACCGAAGTGGAGTTGCTGGGACAGCGCTATTCCCAGCCCTTCGGGATTGCCCCGATGGGCATCAGTGCCCTGACTGCCTATCAGGGCGACCGGGTGCTGGCCGATGAAGCCCGCCGAGCAGGGATTCCGATGATCGTCAGCGGCTCGTCCCTGATTCCCATGGAAGCGCTCGCTGAGTCACACGGTGCCGAGTGGTTCCAGGCCTATCTGCCAGGCACCCTGGAAGGCATCGATGCCTTGCTAGAGCGGGTCATACAGGCGGGCTATACCCGTCTGGTGGTCACGGTGGACTATGCGGTGCCGCCCAATCCGGAAAACCACCGCAGAGCGGGCTTCTCCAGCCCCTTGAAGCCCAGTGTCAGGCTCGCCTGGGATGGGGTGACGCGGCCTCGCTGGCTATTCGGCACCTTCCTGCGAACGCTGTATCGCCATGGCATGCCTCACTTTGAAAACAACTTTGCCACCCGCGGCGTACCGGTACTGGCCAAGCATGCGGCCCGTGATTTTGCCGGGCGTCGTCATCTTGACTGGTCGACCCTAGAGCACGTGCGCTCACGCTTTCCGGGAAAACTGGTGGTCAAGGGGATTCTGCATCCCGATGATGCGCGTCGGGCGCGGCACATCGGTGCCGATGGGCTGATCGTTTCCAATCACGGAGGGCGCCAGCTGGATGCCACGGTGGCGCCCCTGACCATGCTTCCTGAAGTGCTCGAGGCGACCGAGGGCGCTATCCCGGTCATGATCGATGGCAGCTTTCGGCGCGGTGGCCAGGTGCTGAAAGCACTGGCGCTGGGGGCTGACTTTGTCTTTATCGGCCGCCCCTACAACTACGCCGCCAGCGTCGCAGGACATGCTGGAGTGGCCCACGCCACACGCCTGTTGAGCGAGGAAATCGAGCGCAACATGGCGCTGCTCGGCATCACCCGGCTCGACCAGCTGGGGCTCCACTCATTGAGAAAGAGCGGCTGAACAGGAGATTGTTCCTGTAGTCGGCGGGAAGGCGTAGCGATACAGATACAGTGACAGGGGCGCTCGGCTGAGCGCCCCTGTCCGTTCTGCCTGCTATCTCGAGTAGGCACGGAGCTGGTGTCGGGAGCCGGGCCGTCAGGCGCCGTGATAGCCATCTCGTTCCGGCTCATCCTCGCTTGCTGCATCAGCGTCTGGCGGCAGCGCAGCGACCCAGGCCATGGCGGCGTCCCGCTCCTTGTGTGAAAAGGTGCGGATCTCGATCTTCTTCACCAGCCGATCTTCCAGATGGGCGACGTGCTTGATCCACTCCTTGTCGGTGATCACGGCGGCGCGATGATAGTGGTCGAGCTCCCCAATCTGCGTCAGCCCGTAGCCAAGGTCTCGCAGCAGCGCGGTCAGCGTCATCCAACGCAGGTCATCAAGCTCGGCCACCATGCTGACCTTGGGGCAGCGCTTCTTGGCGGCTTCGATGAGGTCGATGGCTTGCTGCAGTTCCTGAGCGGTCACGGTGCCACCAGCACGGATGGCCACCACATGATCAGCGGGATGTGGAATCTGCTCGAGCATCGGAAATCTCCTTGTCGGGGGACGGTGGGGGCGCGTCGCCAGGTCGCGGGAGCAAACCTAGAACACCATGTTCAGCATAGTCGCTGCTGGCCGCGACGGGCGCTGCGCGGGCTTACGTTGGCAAGGCCTGACGTTGTACCTGTAAGGCCCCTTGGTCGGTTGGCGACGACGATGGAGCAGGGCGAAGGCCTCTTGCCTCGCCTTCATCATCATGCAAACGAGGGTGGCCTTTATGCAAGCTCGGGCAATCAGTGTTCACGGCGGCAACAGAGGGTGGTGGGCGAGTTGGGCGTTGGCGCTCGGGTTGGCCGGGACGATCGGCTGGACGGCTCCCGCCCAGGCCGCTGAGTCCCACGCCGCGTCTCCCAGGGTAATCGAGCTGACCCAGGTGGGCTGTCAATTCCTGGAAAGTGAAAACGGCACCCACCATGGTGTCCAACCACGCAGCAAGGCTGACTGCGAGGCCTTTAATGATGAGACGGGCGAGGCACGCCTGGCCGCGTCCAAGGTGATCCACCTGCCCCCCGGGGACTACGTCTTTCGGGTCAAGAACGAAGGTGTTCCCTACGAACTGGGCTTCTGGCTGCGCGGGGATGGGCTGGTCAACCGTGCGCGCCTGCCCAGCGTATCAGGGGGCGGGTTGGCCGCCGGACAGACCAAGGATTTTGCCATCAGTCTGGAGCCCGGTGAGTACGTCTATTCCTGCCCGCTGAACCCGACCCTGGACTACACCCTGGTCGTTGAAGGCTGAGCCTGTTTTCAGCACCCAGTCAGGCCGCCGACGGGACCACAGAGAATGGCCTAGCCAGACGGCGAAAAACTGAACCACACCGATACCTGACAGATACCCGCTGTGTCATTTCGGCACGGCGGGTGTTTACGCATCCAGCATGGAAGGTTTCCCGTCTAGGCTCTCAGCATGGCGTGTAACGCCTCAGCAATGGAGAGTCGAGTGATGCCAAAGGTCGAACCCCGCCCACCGGAGCCGCGAATCGGGCTGATTTCCCTCGGGGTCCAATCGCTTGATCGTGCCATCGAGTTTTATCAGCACGGACTGTGTTGGCCACGTCTAGAGGAGGATGACGCCAAGATCGCTTTCTTCACCCTGCAAGGCACGTGGCTGGCCCTCTATGGCTGGAACGCGCTTGCTGAGGATGTGATGGTCAATGCCGGTGGCGAGGGCTTTCGTGGCGTGACCCTGGCCTATATGGCTCGCGATGTTGATGAAGTGAATGCGGTGCTGGCCCAGGCCAAAGCCGCGGGCGGCACGCTGCTCAAACCGGGTCAACAGGTGGTCTGGGGAGGCTACTCGGGCTACTTTGCCGACCCCGACGGACACCTCTGGGAAGTGGCCCATCATCCCTCCTTCTGGCCAGGCCCATCCGGCAAACCGGGTCCGTGAATGCCGCGTCCCCGGGTGCCTTGGTTGCCCACTGATATCCAGGGTGTCGATGCCCTGGAGCGCCTGGCCAGCTGTCTTGAGCAAGCGGGCCTGCGACGCTCTGCTTCAGTGGGCTTCCGGCGATTGTTCCATTTCACGTTCCAGCTTGCGCGCCACATCCCCGGGAGACCCGGTGCGGCGTGCCATCAGGTCGTAGGCCACCGGTACCACGAACAGCGTAAAGAAAGTGGCTGCGGCGACGCCGGTGAAGATCACCGTGCCGATGACCATTCGGGTCTCGGCGCCGGCGCCGCTGGACAGGATCAGCGGTACGCTGCCGGCGATGGTGGTCACCGAGGTCATCACGATGGGCCGCAGGCGCGTCATGGCGGCTCGCATCAGCGCTTCACGGAAGGCGATGCCTTCATCTCTCAGCTGATTGGCGAATTCGACGATCAGGATACCGTTCTTGGCCGCCAGCCCCACCAGCATGACCAGCCCTACCTGACTGTAGATATTGAGGGACTGTCCCGTCAGCCACAGCCCGAGCAGGGCGCCGCCGATGGCCAGCGGTACTGTCAGCATGATCACCAGGGGGTGGATAAAGCTCTCGAACTGGGCCGCCAGGACCAGGAACACCACCAGCGTCCCGAGCACCAGCAGGAAAGTGGTCGCGCCCGTGGACTCCCGATAGTCACGGGCCGCGCCTTTGACGTCGGTCTGTACGCCCGCTGGCAGCACCTCGTTGACGGCATTTTCGAGATAGTCGAGGGCCTCGCCCATGGAGTAACCGTCGGCCAGGTCGGCCTGAAGCGTCACCGCACGCAGCCGGTTGTAGCGATTGAGCTGGCTGGGGCCGGCGAAGGCTTCCACGGTGACCAGACTTGAGAGCGGAATCAGCTCGCCGCTACGATCGGAGCGCACCCGCACGTTGTCCAGTGAACTGGGGGTTGGGTTGGAGCCGCGTTCACCCTCGAGGATAACGTCGTACTCCTCGCCCTGATCGGTGAAACGGGTCACTGTGCGCCCGCCGAGCAGGGTCTCCAGGGTGCGGCCAATCTCGCTGACGGTGACGCCAAGGTCCGCCGCCCGGGTGTAGTCGATATTGACGTTGAGCTGGGGCTGATTCTCCTCGTAGTCACTTTCCAGGTTGAGCAGGTTGGGGTTGGTCTGGCGGATATGGTCCATCAATGCATCGCGCCAGGTGGCCAGCTGTTCATAGCTGCCGCCGCCCAGCACGAACTGCAGGCCCTGTTCGGTACCCCCACCGAAGCCTTGGCGCATGACCGGGAAGGCACGAATGCCTGGCAGTTCTGCCAGGGATTGGCGAACTTCGTTCATGATCGGCCAGGCGGGGCGTCGTTCGGCCCAGTCCGACAGGCCAATGATGCTGAAGCCAGAATTGAAGTTCTCGGTATTGCCGCGGCCCTGGGGGGCGATGATCAACACGCGCTCGACCTCGCCGGACTCGCGCAGCGGGAGCAGTCGGGCCTCCACCTCGTCCATGTAGTCCTCCATATAGGAGAAGGTGGCGCCAGGGGGACCGCTGATGATGACGAAGAAGGTGCCGCGGTCCTCTCTGGGCGTGTACTCGGCGGGTAGCTGTGGGTAGAGCCAGGCGATGCCGGCGAGCATGGCGACGAAGCAGGCCACCACCAGCCAGCGCGCTTTCAGGACCGCCTCAAGGCAGCGCCGATAGACCCCCTGAGCACGCTGCAAGCCTTGATCGACAAGGTGAGCCAGGCGCCCTTCGTGGAGACTCGATGACAGGATCTTGGAGGCCATCATTGGTGTCAGGGTCAGCGCCAGCAGGGTGGAAATGGCCACCGCCGCTGACAGTGTCAGGGCAAATTCGGTGAACAGCTTGCCGACGTCTCCCTGGATGAAGCTCAGCGGCACAAATACGGCGATCAGCACCAGGCTGGTGGCAATCACCGCAAAGGCCAGCTGGCGGGCGCCGCGGAAGGCGGCCACCAAGGGCGTTTCGCCGTACAGGTGCATGCGCCTGTGGATGTTCTCGAGCACTACGATGGCGTCGTCCACCACCAGGCCGATGGCCAGCACCAGGGCGAGCAACGTCAGCAGGTTGATGGTAAAGCCCATGGCGGCCAGGGCCGCAAAGGTGCCGATCAGGGTAACCGGCACGGTGACCGCAGGGACCAGGGTGGTGCGCAGGTTGCCGAGAAACACGAAGATCGCCACGACCACCAGGCCAATGGCGATCAACAGGGTACTGACCACCTCGCGGATGGCGCCGGAAACGAAGGTCGAGGCGTCATAGTTGAGCGACAGGCTCATGCCATCGGGCAGGCGAGGGGAGAGGCGCTCCATCTCGGCGCGCACGGCACTGGACAGGGCCATGACGTTGGCGGTGGACTGCTTGACCATGCCGAGCCCCACCACCGTGTTGCCGTTGCCGCGAAACAGCGAGCGCTCCTCCACGGTCCCAAGCTCTACCCGGGCGACATCGGACAGCCTGACCAGGTAGCCGCCTTCGCCGCGGTCCAGCACCAGCGCACGGAAGTCTTCCGGGGTCGAGAAGCTGCGCGGCAGGCGTACCATGAACTGGCGGTCCTGGGATTCCACCGCGCCCCCGGGCAGCTCCACGTTTTCTGCCCGCAGGGCCGACTCCACGTCACTGACGGTCAGCCCGCGGGCGGCCAGGGCATCGTTGTCGAGCCACACCCGCATGGCGTATTCCTTGGCGCCACCGACGAACACCCCCGAAACGCCTTCCTGGACAGAAAAGCTGTCCACCAGATAGCGTTCGGCGTAGTCGGTCAGCTCTGCCGTGGTGTAGCCCTCGCCGGACAGCATCAGCCACATCACCACCTCGGAGCTGGTGTCTTCCTTGCGCACCTCCGGTGGGTCGGCTTCATCGGGCAAGTTGTCGGCGGCGCCAGAGATCCGGTCGCGCATGTCGTTGGCGGCGGCGTCGATATCGGTGGACAGGCTGAACTCGACGTTGATGTTCGAATTGCCGTCAGTAGACGTAGACGAAATGACCTCGATCCCGGCGATGCCGGCGATACGCTCCTCCAGCACCTGGGTAATGCGGGTCTCGACCACATCGGCTGAGGCGCCAGGGTAAGCGGTGCGAATGCTGACGATGGGCGGGTCGATGGTGGGATATTCCTGCAGCGGCAGGCGGGTCAGGGCAAGCAGGCCAAAGGCGACAATCAGCGCGGCCATGACGGTGGCCAGCACCGGTCGCTGGACGGACACATCGGACAGGCGCATCAGCGGTCCCCCTCCTGGCGCTGCTCAAGCAGGATGTCGCTGACGCTGGTGGTCTCGTCCTCGATGCCGATCAGCTCGACCCGGGAAGCCTCGTGCAGTCGATCGTTGCCGTGGGTCACGACCAGCTCTCCAGCCTCGAGTCCGTCGATGACCTCGACGTCGCCCTCGCGGCGAGAGCCGACTTCGATATCTCGCTGCACCACATCGCTGTCCTCCCGTGAGGGCAACACCCAGACCCGCTGGCGCTGGCCTTCGGGGACCAGGGCCGACTCGGGAATGACCAGCGCCTGGCGGGGGCTTCGGGCAATGGTCACACGCATCAGCATTCCTGGCCGCAGCAGGCGTTCGTCGTTGTCGAGCAGAGCACGCACGGTGATGCTGCGACTCACCGGGTCCACTCGAGAATCGATGGTGGCGATCTCGCCCTCGAATACACGCTCTGGATAGGCGGCGGTCGTGGCGGACAGACTAAGACCACGCGATAGCGACCCCAGCTGCACCTCAGGAACGTCGAAGTCGAGCTTCATGCGCGAGATGTCGTCGAGGGTGGTCAGCTCGGTGCCCGGCGTGACCAGGGTACCCACGCTGATATCGCGTACCCCGACCACGCCGTCGAAGGGCGCGCGGACGCGGTAGTTGTCGAGCATGGCTTCGAACCCGGCGATGGTGGCATCCACCTGCTGCAGCTGGGCACGACTGTCTTCTACATCGGCTCGCGGCGCCAGGTTGCGGCTTTGCAGTTGGGCGAACCGGTTGACTGCGTTCTGGCGCTCGGTACGCAAGGCCTGGGCCTCGCGCAGGGCCGCACGCTCTTCGGTATCGGATAGCTCTACCAGAATATCGCCCTGGCTGACTTCTTCACCGCCCTCGAAATTGATCGCCGACACCGTGTCCGTCACCGTGGCCGATAGGGTGACACTCTCATTGGCGGACAGCGTGCCCAGAGATTCCAGCGGGTCTGACCAGTCGTCTAGCACCACCTCTGCAGCGATGATCGGGGTAGGCGGCGGTCCTTGCGGTGTGGCTCCGGGGGCCTGCTGAGCGTGGGAGGGGGTAGCAAAGAGAGCGAGCGCCGGGAGCAGGGCGTTGGCCCATGCCAGGCAGCCTTTCCGGTGCCGTGATGCAGTTTTCGGCAAGAAAGGTGACCGTGGTAAGCGTAGTGGCATGGTAATCGTCCTGATAGACATGGGCGAAGCAGCGGCGTCGACACCCGGCAGCCCTTCGGCGGAGCGTGACAACGAAACGGGTGGGTCACCTTGAGTGACAGAATGTCCGAGTATAGCGACAGCATGCCGGAGACATGGCGTTGATAGCCCGAGCCTGGTGCACTTGCACATTGTTTTCGCAAGTCGTTCGCCGGATAACAACAGAGCGTTGCACACGCCCGTTGCACCCGCGAGATGGCAGAGCGTGACGTCAGGGCGTCGAAGCTGGGCGATTCATGGCGCACTGTTTGCTAGTATTGGCGGCTTTGCCAGGGTGTGGGGAGCAGTCGGATGAAGGTGGATGTGGTCATCATTGGCGCGGGTGCCGCGGGGTTAATGTGTGCGCTCACGGCCGGCTACGCCGGTCGCTCGGTCATGGTGATCGATCACGCCAACAAGCCGGGCAAGAAAATCCTGATGTCAGGCGGCGGCCGCTGCAACTTCACCAATATGGCGACCTCCGCTGCCAACTTCTTTTCCGCGAACCCGCACTTTTGCATTTCGGCCCTCAAGCGCTATCGCCCCGATCATTTTGTCGAGCTGGTGGAGCGGCACGGTCTGGAGTACGTGGAAAAGGCCCCCGGCCAGCTGTTCTGCGCCGACTCCGCCAAGGATCTGCTCAACGTGCTGTTGACCGAGTGTGACTGGGCCGGTGTCGAGCTGTGCTTGAAGACCCGCGTCGAGTGCATCGAACGCCAGGGGGAAGGCATGCGCCTGACGACCTCGGCCGGTCGCATCGAGGCGGGAGCCGTGGTCATCGCTACAGGAGGCCTGTCGATTCCGACCATGGGGGCCAGTGGCTTTGGCTACGATATCGCCCGCCAGTTTGGGCTTGAGGTCACCGAGACACGGGCGGCCCTGGTGCCGTTCACCCTGACATCGCAATGGAAGGAGCGGGCTTCGGCACTGTCGGGTCTGTCGACGGATGTCGTCGCCCGCTGTCGCGGTGGCGAGTACCGCGAGCCGCTGCTGTTCACCCATCGCGGGCTGTCGGGCCCTGCCATGCTGCAGATATCAAGCTATTGGCAGCCCGGCGATGACCTAGAGATTGACCTGCTCCCCGGTGAAGACGCCTTTGAGGCGCTGTGTATCGCCCGCCGAGAGACGCCGAAGCGGCGCTTGTCGACCTGGCTGTCCGAGCGCTACCCGAAGCGCCTGGCTCAGGCGCTGGTGGAGTGGCACGGGGATGATGGCGTGCTGGCCGAGCGTTCCAACGCCAGCCTCGCGTCCTGGGCCGAATCCCTCAACCGCTGGCGCATCAAGCCCGCCGGTACCGAAGGCTGGCGCACCGCGGAAGTAACTATGGGGGGCGTGGCGGTCGACGCCATCTCCTCGAAGACCTTCGAGGTCCAGGGCCTGCCGCAGCTGCGCTTTATCGGAGAGGTCCTGGATGTGACCGGCGAGCTTGGCGGCTACAACTTCCAGTGGGCATGGGCCAGTGCCGTCGCCTGCGGGCAGTCGCTGTAACTCGCCGTGCTTCGGCGGCTGCGAGTCGTTGGTGCATAGCCAGCATTGGTCGATGATGGCGCCGCTCGCATAGTGTAGGAGCAACTCCACTACACGACTGGTCGCGCCATGGGTCACAGTGACAATTCTTCTGATGCCATTGTCATCTCGCTGGAGAAAGCTCGGCTAGATGTTGCCTTTGTCCATGCGTTTCTCTCCACATCCTCCTGGGCTGCGGGTATTTCATTGGCGCGTGTCAGGACTAGTATCAACCATAGCCTGTGTGCAGGCGCCTATCTCGGGACTCAGCAGATTGGCTTTGCGCGGCTTGTCACCGACTTTGCGACCTTTGGTTATCTCTGCGACGTTTTTGTCGATAGCCACCATCGTGGGCAGGGCCTGGGAAAGCGGCTGACACTGGCTTTACTGAATAGCCCTGAGGTAAATGGCTCTGAAGTGAACTGCCCTGAAGTGAACTGCCCTAGAGAGCACAGCACAGAAGTAGCTCCGCTTCGGCGCATCCTGCTGGCGACCAGCACCGCATCATGGCTCTATGAAGGGCTGGGCTTTACCCCCGTCAACCAGCCAAATTACCTGTGGCAGCGATATCGGCCGGATGCCTACTCCGAACCTGGACGCAGGTGAAGTCTGTCCAGGAAGAACATGGCTCGGCGCTCTGCATCACCTGGCGAGCTCTGCCCGGATCAGTTCACCCAGCAGGCGAATACCTGCCTCGATGCGTTCTGCCGATACGGTGACGAAGGATAGCCGTAGCGTGTTGGTCGGTGCGTTCTCGGTAAAGAAGGGCGCGCCCGGGACAAAAGCCACCCCACGATCTATCGCCGAAGCCAGCAGCGCCTGGGTATCGATGGCCTCGGGTAACGTCACCCAGATGAACATTCCTCCCTGAGGTCGGGTCCAGCTCGCGGTGGCAGGAAAATTGCGGTCTAACGCTGATAGCATCAGCTGGCACTGGTCTCGATAGAGCTGGCGAATCCTTGGAATATGGCCTTCGAGAAAACCGTCCCTGACGAGTTCGTAGGCAAGGTATTGGTTGAGGCTCGGGCTATGCAGATCGGCCGCCTGTTTGGTCTGTACCAGCTTCTGGTACAGCCAGGGCGGCGCCACGATATAGCCCAGTCGCAGACCGGGTGCCAGTACCTTCGAGAACGATCCCAGATAGATGCCGTTATCCGGATCGTAGGACAGCAGGCTGGGCAGCGTCTCCCCGCGATAGGACAGCTCGCCGTAGGGATCATCTTCAACCACCGCCACGCCAGCATCCTTGGCCTTGGCGACCAGTGCCTGACGGCGTGGCAGTGGCAGGCAGCGTCCGGTGGGATTCTGGAAGTTAGGCAGGCAGTACAGCAGCCGTGCGTCGTTCAGTAGCTCTGGCGTAAGCGCGTCGACATCGATGCCCACATGGTCGGAAGGCATCGCGCAGAAACGCGGGTGATAGAGCGAGAACGCCTGGAGTGCCCCCCAGGTAGCTGGGCGTTTCCACCAGCACTTTGCTGTTGCTGTCGATAAGGCATTTACCGATGAGGTCCAGTCCTTGCTGAGATCCGCTGGTGATCAGCACTCGGTCCGGATCGATCGCGACCCCGCGAGAGGCAAAGCGATTCGAGACCCACTGTCGTAGAGGCGCAATACCTACCGTCGGACCGTATTGCAGGGCTGCCTCGGGGGCGTCGGCAAGCACCCTCATCACCGTGTCCTTGAGCGGGCCGACCGGAAAGCTGGCAGGAGAGGGGAGCCCACCGGCAAAGGAGATGATGTCGGCTCGCTCGGTGATCTTGAGGATTTCACGAATGGAAGAGCCAGTAAGGCGCTGTGCGCGCTTTGATAACGTCATGCAGTGAGTCCTCTGAAGCATTCCATGCGAGATGCGGGGCGAGATCCCGTGTAAGAAGGTTGGCGACGAGCGTGCCACTGGTCGAATGAAGCGCGTTGCGCGCTATCCCCCTTTGCTGATTAAAGGCGCAGGGACGCGCGGAGGGAAGCCGTCAGGAGCGAACAGGTACAGTCGCGGTGAGGGCGGGCCGTTTTTCTATCGCGTCTCGTGGAGCGGGGGCGGGAGCAGCAGCTGGGGCTATCGGGCACAGGGCAGAGCTTCCATCTCGCTGACCAGGTGGTCGATAAAGCGACGAATGCGGGTGGGCAGGTGGTCGGCGTAGGGATAGACGGCGTAGATGTCGGCGTTGGGAAGCTGGTAGTCGGGCAGTACCTGTACCAGTCGTCCCTGCGCCAGATGCTCGTGCACGTCCCACTCTGCCCTTACGGCGATGCCGTGTCCGCGCATCGCCCAGGTCAGGACACTCTCACCGTCGTTGGCGGACAGGTTGCCGCGGACCTTGATCTGATGGTGGCGCTCGCCGCGGGTAAAGCGCCAGTTGCCATAGGTGTCGTCGTTTTGCCTGAGCACGATGCAGTTGTGATCGCTGAGTTCCTCCGGTGTTCGGGGATGGCCGTGTCGGTCCAGATAGGCTGGCGAGGCGCACAGCAGGCGGCGATGTGAGGCGATCTTGCGCGCATGCAGTCCTGAGTCAGGCAGGCTGCCGAAGCGAATGCCGATGTCGAAGGCATTGGCCACCAGGTTGAGCGGGTGGTCCGATAGCTGAAGCTGGCAGTCGATACCGGGATATTGTTCGACAAACGTCGCAACAAAAGGGGCGATATGTCGGCGGCCAAACCCGAAAGGCGCGTTGATCCGAATCTGTCCCGAGGTGTCGTCGGAATTGACCTTCAGGGCGCGTTGTAGTGATGCCATATCGGCCAGCATTCGCTTGGCATAGCGCAGCATCACCACCCCATCCGGCGTCACACTCATCGCACGCGGGGTGCGATAAAACAGCTGAGTCTCCAGCGCTTTCTCCATGTTTGCCAATCGCTTGCTGGCCGCAGCAGGGGTGATGTCCAGGTCCTTGGCGGCGCGGGACAGGCTGCCGGCTTCGCACAGGTAGACAAAGAATTCGAGATCGGCAATGGATTTCATGGTTAACCCTAGGGTCAAGGTAGCTTCAACCGCCAGTCTATTGCCGCTATTTCCTGCTGTCACTTAGCCTTCGTTGACACCATCAATGACCAGGTTTTCTGGTACGTCAACGAGGTCCAAGACAGATGAGAACACACAAGGTAGCGATCATGCCCGGCGATGGGATCGGGCTGGAAGTCATCGAAGCGGGCAAGCAAGTACTGCAGGCTCTGGCCAAGAAAAGTGGCGACTTCGGCTTCGAATTTGAAGACTTTGACTGGAGCTCCAAGCGCTACCTGGAGCAGGGGCAGTACATTCCCGACGGTGGACTGGAGCGTCTGAAGGGCTTCGATGCCATCTATTTCGGTGCTGTGGGCAGCGAAGACGTGCCCGACCACGTGTCACTGTGGGAGCTGCGCCTGGCGATCTGCCAAGGGTTCGATCAGTACGCCAATGTACGTCCGGCCAGAGTGCTGCCGGGGGTCAAGAGTCGCCTGCAAGGCGCCGACAAGATCGACTGGGTGATCGTCCGTGAAAACAGTGAGGGTGAGTATTCCGGCAACGGCGGCCGGGTGCATCAGGGGTTGCCTGACGAGATTGGCACTGAGCTCTCCATCTTTTCGCGCAAGGGCATCGAGCGTATCCATCGCTTTGCCTTCGAGCTGGCCCAGAGCCGCCCGCGCAAGAAGCTGACGCTGGTGACCAAGTCCAATGCCCAGCGTCACGGCATGGTGCTTTGGGACCAGCTGTTCTTCGAAGTGGCCAAGGACTTTCCCGAGGTCGAGATCGACCGGGAGCTGGTGGATGCGGTGACCACCCGCATGGTGCTCAAGCCTGAGACCCTGGACGTGGTGGTGGCCACCAACCTGCACGCTGACATTCTGTCTGATCTGGCGGCGGCGCTGTCCGGCAGCCTGGGCATCGCCCCGACCGCCAACCTGAACCCGGAACGCAACTTTCCATCGATGTTCGAGCCGATCCACGGCTCCGCCTTTGATATCGCAGGCCAAGGCATTGCCAACCCGGTGGGGTCGTTCTGGACGGCCGCGATGATGCTTGAACACCTCGGCGAAACCACTGCCGCAGAACGCCTGATGGCAGCCATCGAACGACTGACAGCCTCCGGCATGCAGACCAGGGATCTGGGCGGTGACGCCACTACCCGAGACGTGACCGCCGCCATCTGTGCAGATATTGAAGCCCAGGGATAAGCCTGACTCCCCCTGGTGCCGTGGCGTCGGGGGGCGATGACGTGACTCGCGCAGCGTCATGTCCACCTGCGTGAGTCTCTGGGGAGCCGGAGATCATCGGCTCTCCGCTCCACAAGCCCAGCAAGAGGCTTGCCAGCAACAATCACAATATCGAGGAGCAACGCCATGAACACCACACCGCTTATTGTCAGCGCACTGATCGCTGCCGCCGCAAGCCCGGTCTTCGCCTCCGACGACTCGGCAGACTGGCCGCAGAGCGTCACCATCGGTACCGGCAGCCAGGGTGCCACCTATTACATCTACGGCAGCGGCTGGGGCAACCTGGTCGGCGAGCGCACGGGCATTTCGTTTGGTGCCGAGGTCACCGGTGGCCCGGTGCAGAACGTCACCATGGTGCAGATGGGCGAGCATGAGTTCGGCATGGTCACCATGGGACCCGCCTATCAGGCCTGGCAAGGCAACAGCCAGCTGGCGCCAGGGGTCGAGCACACCGACGTGCGGGCGGTCTTTCCGATGTACCAGACCGCACTGCAGGTCATTGCGCTCAAGGATTCGGGTATCGACTCCGTCGCTGACCTGGACGGCAAGACCATCGGCATCGGGCCTGCCGGTGGTACCGGTGATCTCTACTTCCCGCAGATCTTCGACAAGCTGGGTATCGAGGTCGACACCCGCAATGGCGGCGCCGCTGATCAGGCGGGGCAGGTCCAGGATGGCCTGCTCGATGCCTTTGCCTTCGCTTCCGGTATACCGGTTTCCGCGTTCAGTCAGCTCGAGGCGCAAGCCGACGTCAATATCTTCTCGTTCTCCCCGGAGGAAAGCGCGCAGTTCCTGGAGGACTTCCCTGCGTTAAGCGCTTCGTCGATTCCGGCGAGTGCCTATCAGTCGCTGGAACAACCGACCCCAGCCGTGTCGATCTGGAACTTTGCCATCACCCACAAGGACATGCCCGAAGGGCTGGTGTATGAGGTGACTAAGACGGTGATGGAAGAGCACGAGCGCATGCTCAAGGTGCACGGTTCGGCCAAGGAAACCCTGCCGGAGAACGCTTCCCAGAACAGCTTCATGCCCTGGCACCCGGGAGCGGTGCGTTGGTTCGAGGAAAACGGCTACGACATCCCGGACAACCTGGAAGGCTGATGCGCATGGGCCGGCCGATGTAGCGGCTGGCCTTGATGCCCTTGCACCGAGGCCCTGGGTGGGTCTCGGCGTTGGTGATCTGAGGGACAACTAACATGACCACGACAAGACAAGCGGAGCCCGCTGGCGAGGTGGCTCCTCTGCACACGGTGGTGGCTGAGGGCGCCGACGACCTGCCCCGTGCCCACAATGAGCGCGTGCTTGACGGCCCGGTCGGCCGGACGGTGATGCTGGGGTGCGTGCTGTTTACGGCGATGCACCTCTATGCGCTGAACATTGCGCCGATCGAAACCTGGACCTTTCGCATTCTTCACGTGGCAGGCGGTCTGCTGGTGGGGTTCGCTATCACCGCGGCGATGTCGGTAGACCCTGATGCGGTGACAAGTGGAGCGCGCCGGCCGTCGGGCGCCGAGCGGGCGATGGCCACGCTGACCCTGGCGGCGAGCCTGTATGCGGCGGGTTGTGCCCTGGTGCTGTGGGGACTCAGCGATGCCCGTGGCGCAGCCTTTCACCCTGCTTTACCGATACATCTGGCCGTCTCGCTGACGCTTGCCAGTACGCTCGGCGTGCTCGCAAGCTGGGCCTTCTGCCGGGCGCCGAGCAGTCGAGGGGACCGGATTCACTGGCCGGACCTGGCGTTGATGGTGTCGGCACTGGTGGTGGCCGCTTACCTGATCTTTGTCCTGGGCCGTTGGCGCATGGCGGCGGGAACACCATTGGTCGGCACCGCTGAGTGGCTGGTCGCGGCCAGCGGTATCCTGCTGATCATGGAGCTTACGCGGCGTATCGCGGGACTGGCGCTGATCGTCATCACCAGCGTCTTTCTGGTCTATGCCTTCGCCGGCCCCTACCTGCCCGGCATTCTGGCCCACGACGGCTACACTGCCAAGCGCTTCTTCACTTATCTGTACACCGACAGTGGGGTGCTTGGGCCGACCACGGCGGTATCGTCGACCTACATCATTCTGTTCATCACCTTTGCCGCCTTCTTGCAGGCGTCCAAGGTGGGCGACTACTTCGTCAACTTTGCCTTTGCCATGGCCGGGCGCTCCAGGGGTGGGCCCGCCAAGGTAGCCGTCTTTGCCTCGGGACTGATGGGCATGATCAACGGCACCTCTGCCGGGAATGTGGTGGCGACCGGGTCGCTGACCATTCCGCTGATGAAGCGGGTCGGCTATCACCCGCTGAGTGCCGGGGGAATCGAGGCGGCGGCCTCCACCGGTGGCCAGATCGTGCCGCCGATCATGGGTGCCGGGGCCTTCATCATGGCCGAGATTACCGGTATCCCGTATACCGAGATTGCCTTTGCCGCGCTGATTCCGGCGGCGTTGTACTTCCTCGCCATCTACCTGATGGTGGATCTGGAAGCGCGCCGGGATGGCATGCAGGGCCTGCCCAGGGAGCAGCTGCCCCAGGTGGGGGAGATGGTCAAGCGGGTCTACCTGTTCCTGCCGATCATCATCCTGATCGCCACGCTGTTCATGGGGTATTCGGTCATCCGTGCGGGCACGCTGGCCATGGTCAGCGCCGCCGTGGTGTCCTGGCTGACGCCGCACTGGATGGGGCCGAAGGCCTTGCTCAGGGCGCTGGAGCTGGGCGCGCGGATGTCGGTGCCGTTGATCGCGGTGTGTGCCTGCGCCGGGATTATCGTCGGCGTCATCTCGCTGACCGGGGTGGGCGCGCGCTTTGCGTCCATGCTGCTGGGAATTGCCGATACCAGCCATTTCCTGGCGCTGTTCTTCGCCATGTGCATCTCGATCCTGCTGGGCATGGGCATGCCCACCACGGCAGCGTACGCGGTGGCCGCCTCGGTGGTGGCGCCAGGACTTCAGCAGATTGGCATCTCACCGCTGGTGTCCCATTTCTTCGTGTTCTACTACGCGGTGTTGTCGGCGATCACGCCGCCAGTGGCGTTGGCGGGCTACGCGGCGGCAGCGATCTCCAACACCAATGCGCTGAAGACCGCGGCCACCTCATTCAAGTTCGGCCTGGCCGCCTTTATCGTGCCTTTCATGTTCTTCTACAGCCCTGCGCTGCTGATGCAAGGAGCCTGGTGGGAGATCGTCAGGGTGGCGGTCACCGCCAGCATCGGTATCTATCTGCTGGCGGCGGCGCTTCAGGGCTACTTCCTGGCAGCACCTGTGGGCTTGGTGGCAAGGCTGGTACTGGGAGTGGCTGCCCTGGCGATGATTGCTGGCGGACTGGTGACCGATCTGGTGGGGCTGGGGCTCGGTGCGACGATCTGGGGCGCTCAACGCTTGCGCCACAAGAGCGCCGGCACGCTGCCCTCCTGAGTCGCTACGCTGCCCTGTCAAGAACGGCAAGGCAGCGAAGACAGGGCGCAGCGATACCTGGCGTCTTGAAGCAGAGCGCAAGCCCGGGTGGCAAAGCGCGGGGAGGCGGCCTACGGGCCGCCTCTTTTTTATGCTACTACCTTGCACAGACGTGGAGGCTTCCTGTTCAAGGGATGCTGCCTGCGGTTTTTTTTCTCGGCCGCCCAAGGATCAGGGCATCAGCGACGTCTTTACATGAAGACGCCCCCCCTGTGGGGTGATGTGATTTTCCGAGAGTCCGACCGCGAGGAGCGGCCACTTGTCGATTCAACAGCCCGAAGCCCGGGTACCAACGGATATAGAACTGGTGAAGGGCGCTGCCGGAGGCGAGCGTGAGGCCTTCGCGCGCCTGCTGTCTCGCCACTACGATCGGCTGTTTGCGCTGGCCTGGCGGCTGACCGGAAGCCGCGCCGAGGCCGAGGATCTGACTCAGGACATCTGTCTGGCACTACCCGATAAATTGCCGAGTTTTGACGGGCGTGCTGCCTTTTCCACCTGGCTGTATCGGGTCGCGGTCAACGCCGCCCATGATCGCCGCCGGCAGCAGGCTACTCGGCGCAAGGCTGCCGAGGGCTGGGAGGCTTGGGAGCAAGACCGACATCGGCGCAATCGACAGCGCGACGATGAGCAGCGCTGGCTCGCCAGGGCAATGGCGACGCTGTCGATGGAGCTGCGTGACACCGTGGCGCTGTCGCTGGGTGAAGGCATGACCCAGGCCCAGGTGGCCGAGGTGCTGGAGGTATCTGAGGGTACCGTGGCCTGGCGCATGAGTGAGGTGAAACGACAACTGAGCGCGCTGGCCCGGGGGGAGGAGGAAAGATGAGTGATGAGCTGAAGCGCCTCGAACGGGCTCTTTCATCTGCACCCGCGCCAGAGGCGGAGGTGAAGTCCGGGCATTTGAAGGCGGCGCTTGATCGGTTCGATCAATGTCAGGCCACCGACCAAGAGTCCAGGGACGAGCCACGTCTCTCGGGGGAAGGTCGCGACGACACCAGGTCGTGGCCACGTTTCCCCCGGAGGGATACCCCCATGAATCGATCAAGCACACATCGACCCTTGCACCGTCGACCATCGGTGGCTGCCGCCGCCTCGCTGGCGGCGCTGTCACTGGGGCTTTACCTGCTGTGGCCCCAGGGCCAGGACGTCGACGTCGTGACGGGGTCCGAGCCGAGCCAGGATGCCGGGATGGTCGTTGCGCCACCTCGAACGGCCAGCAAGTCCGAGGCCGCCCTTGAGTCGACCGAGCGTGGACGTCTGGCTTCTTCACCATCGGCGTCGCTCTCTCCTGCGACATCGACATCGACATCGACATCGACATCGACGGCGATGCGCGGCCTGATGCCGAGTCAGGAGGTCGCTCGGATAGCGCCCGTGCCGAGCCCGGGGCCTTCGGCCCGGGTGTCTACCGTCACCACGGAAGCCTATCCCGAGTTCGATGCCTCAAGCCTCAGGGTGACCGCCGAGGCGCCGGTGTCGACCTTTTCGGTGGACGTGGACACGGCGAGCTACGCGGTGGTGCGCTCGTCGCTGATGCAGGGACAGTTGCCGCCACCCCAGGCGGTGCGCATCGAGGAGATGATCAATTACTTCAGCTACGACTACCCGCAGCCTGACGCAGAGGCCTTTCTCCCGATCGTTGACGTCTTTGCCTCGCCATGGAACTCCGGGCGCCAACTGGTACGAGTAGCGCTTCAGGGCAGGGCGGCCACGCCAGGCCCCCGCCCGCCGGTCAATCTGGTGTTGCTGATCGATACGTCTGGCTCGATGCACTCGCCGGATAAGCTGCCCTTGCTCAAGCGATCCATGGCGCTTCTGTTGGGTGAACTGGAAGACGACGACGAAATCGCCATCGTCACCTACGCTGGCAGCGCCGGTATAGCGCTGAAGCCGACCAGGGTCGCCCAGCGTGATGACATCATCAGCGCACTGGAGCGTCTGACGTCGGGCGGTGGCACGGCCGGTGAGGCGGGATTGCGTCAGGCCTACCGAGTGGCGAGGCGGATGAGCGGCGAAGGCGAGACGACCCGAGTGGTGCTGGCCACCGATGGCGATTTCAATCTGGGCATCAGCGACCCCGAAGCGCTGGAGCGCTTTATCGCCGACCAGCGCGACGATGGCGCCTACCTGTCGGTGTTGGGCTTCGGGCGCGGCAATCTTGACGATGCCGTGATGCAGTCCCTTGCCCAGCATGGCAACGGCCAGGCGGCCTACATCGACAGCTTGGCCGAGGCGCAGAAGGTGCTGGTAGATCAACTGTCGGCATCGCTTGAGCCCATCGCCAATGACGTCAAGGTGCGTGTCGAGTTCAATCCGGCGCGGGTGCAGGAGTACCGCTTGATCGGCTATGAAACCCGGGGGCTGAGGCCTGAGGACTTCCGCAATGACCGGGTAGATGCCGGCGATATAGGCGCAGGGCACCAGGTCACCGCACTTTACGAGGTCACCCCGGTGGGGTCCCATGCCGCCATGAGCGAACCGCGGCGCTACGCCAAGGAGGATCACAGCCCGGCGGGTCCCTACAGCGACGAGCTCGGCCATTTGGCGCTTCGCTACAAGGTGCCGGGGGGCGATCGCAGCCGTCTGATCGAGATGCCGATCAAGGCGCCGACGGGAGCAGCCTGGCAGCTGCCCGATAGCGAAGCGTCCTTCGCCGCCGCCATCGCTGGCTTTGGCCAGTTACTCAGTGATGACCGTTATCTCGGTGACTGGGGCTGGGACGATGCCATCGCCCTGGCGGAGGGCAACAGGGGCGAAGATCGCTTTGGCTATCGTGCCGAGGCAGTACGCCTGATGCGACTGGCCAGAGACCTGTCGGAGCGCTGAGGTTTTACGCTACGCTTGGATGTATCACAACTTTCTTGTTCAGGAGGGGGCATGGCCAAGGCGTTGGGGCGACGGCGTGTAAATGCGGCCATGGCGTCCATCATCAGCGCTCTTCTCGATGAGGCGCGCCAGGCCTACCCGCGTATTCGCCAACCCCATGAGCCGGAAGGGCTTCACGATTTCCGGGTGGCCCTGCGTCGTCTACGCTCCTTGCTCAAGGATTTCCGCTCACAGCCCGGCGTGGCTGTCGATAAAGAGCTCTATCGACAGCTGACAGCGCTGGCGCGTGCGACCAACGACGCGCGTGACAGCGAGGTCATGCTGGCTTGGCTGGACGAACAGGTGGCGACCAGTGGAGCCGCTGAGCGGGGCGCACTCGGCTGGTGGCGTGAGCGCCTGGCGCCTCAGGTCGACAGGGAATACGCCAGGCTGGATGCGCCGATCGCGAGCTTCCCTATGCTCGATGCCAAGCTACGCGAGGCGGCCAACCGAGCGCGGGGTAAACGGGCGGCACTGGGCAGCAGCGCCAAGCGGAAGTCGACGCGCAAGCAGGATGTGCGTGAAGCCCCCCGTTTTGGGGTTGCCAGTGCTGAGGTCCTGGAGCGCCTGCGAGACCAGTGGCTGGCGGAGCTTGCCCAGGTGCGCGTTGGCGCTGAAGAGGAAGCGCTGCATCGTCCGCGTATCACCGGCAAGCGATTGCGCTATCTGCTGAAACCCTGGCGAGAACAGGGCAGTGCTTTTGTTGAACTGGAAGAGGAGATGAAGCGCTTTCAGGATGCCTTCGGCGATCTCCACGATGACCTGGTGCGGGCAGATGCCCTGACGGCCGCAGCACTGCGACACGCCGAAGATGAAACATTAGAGCGACTGGCAAGTGCTGTGACGGATGCGCCACTGCGGGCTAGCGCTCCCCGCCATTTGCGCGGATTTATGCTGTTGCATGGACGCCAGCAAGAGCAGACTGAGGTGCATTTGACCCGTGTCATGACCCTGTGTCGCAAGCCGCAGCTTGAACGTCTGGCGACCAAGCTAGAGGAGGCTGCCCAGCAGATGAGGGCATCGTCCTGACCTCAGCATCGTCCTGACCTCAGCATCGTTCTGACGGCTGCAATGGCCTGACAGTACTACTGCAGACGCTGGGACACTTCCCTCCACAGGCCAGCGTAAGCGTGAGCAGCCGGGCTTGCTGGGGCAAAGTGACGGATCGGGGCACGCTCAAGCCCCATGCGCTCGACCGCACTTGCCGCCGGAATCACCGTCGACAGTCGCAGTGGCCAGCGCTTGTCGAAGCTATCGATGACCTCCCGATGCAGGCTTCTGCGCCGGTCCGCCAGGGTCAGGAAGGGCCATAGTGGGCAGGTAAGATGGCGATCATCGAGGAATGTCTCGAGCTGCTCAAGGGTGCGCAGAGAAAGGGTCGACGGCACGACCGGCACCAGTAAGGCATCGACACTGGTGAACATGTTTTCCGACATGTGCGAAAGGGTAGGCGGGCAGTCGAGGATGACCAGGTCGTATTCGTCTCTTACCCGAGCCAGTATCTGGCGTAGGTGGCTGGTCCCCTGATGCTCCAGCAGGTGGTCCATTTCCCTCGAGTCCAGCGATGCCGGGAGCACATCGAGACCGTCCACATTGGTCGCGCGAATGACCTTGTTGAAAGCGGCCTTGCCTTTGACCAGCTTCTCGACGCCACCGCGAATCTTTGGCTTCACCTTGAGATAGAAGGTGGTGGCCGCCTGAGGATCCAGGTCCCACAGCAGCACGCGCAGGCCTGATCCAGCGGCTTCACTGGCGAGATTGACGGCGGACGCGGTCTTGCCTACGCCGCCTTTGATGCTGTAGAGCGACAGCATTCGCATCGCCGATTATCCCTGATAATTGATGACGTTATCGAAGGACTCTAACACAGCTTTAGCAGCTTCGCTGTGTCAAGGAACGGAGGTTGAGTCTTCCGTCAGCAACGCGCAGATTGCACGGCCGAGTCGTTGTAGGATAAGCCCCTGCCGCGGCAGAGCCTATGTCGGGCTGGCCAAAGGCTGGCGCTCGCTAGAGGTAGACGTTGGGACCAGGTTGAAGGCGGAGCAGAGGAAGCGGGGCAGAGGGAGGCAGAAAGAGTCGGTCAGGGACAGCGTGGCAAGAAAATGCCAGGCAAGGACCACCAGGCTAGCGCTGGATCAGGCGTCTGACCCGCTGCACGGCCAGCGCGGTCACGACCAGCTTGCGTCCCCAGCGTGTCAGTCGACCTGGGTGGCGCAGAACCGGAATGAGCGCGGCACCAGCCCCAAGCAACACCGGGGTGCGGTAGCGGCTCACGGCCTGCCAACCAGCGTCGATGCGTTGGCCGGCCTGCTGGTAGCGGTGGGCGGCCAGCAGAATGTCCAGCCGCTGCTGCTCGATAGTGGCTTCGAGCGCTGCCTTGCGCTGCGCTCGAGTGGCAGAAGGTTGATCACGGTTCATGCCGAGGGCCCTCGCATATCCCGATGCGCGCCAGGATCGTCGTTGAGCGATGACTCTGCCAGTTCGCGATCCAGCGCCAGGTGTTTCAAGGTGCTGACCAGCAGGGTGCGCTGGCGTGCCATGCGCATGGCCACCAGGGCCATGCCCACTCCCGACAGCAGCAGGACGGCCGCACTGACGGCGATGGCGGTCAGCCGATACGAATCCCAGAAGACAATAATCACGAACGCCGTCAGGGTCGCGATGCCCAGCATCAGCAGTACCATGCTGAGGCCCAGCAGCAGTGCCATGGTGACCAGTCTGGCGCGTTCTTCTTCCAGCTCAAGCACGGCGAGACGCAGACGCGTCTCGCCGGTGGCGATCAGGCTGGAAAGGACACGCTTCCCTGCGCCGAACAGTCGCTGTGCCGGTCCTTGGCTGTCAGACATCAGCGACGCCCGAGCAGCATGCCGATCACGACGCCAGCGGCGGCGCCGATACCGATGCTCTTCCACGGGTTGTCGTGGACATAGCGGTCGCAGGCATCCACTTGCTCGGTCACGCTGTCACGGGTCTGGCGATAGACTCGCTCACCGGTGGCCTCGAGACGAGCGCGGGTATCCTTGAGGCGCGCTTCGGCCTTGCTGCGCCATTCCTTCACCGCTTCACTGGAGTCATCGGCGGTGGCGCTGAGCAGATCCTCCAGTGTGGTGGACAGCTGCTTCAGGTCTGCGCGCAGCTGCTCCGTGGAGGCGCTTGAAGAAGCGGCTTCGGCGGCATCGGCTTTGGCGTTGGTCTTGCTGGTGGTGCTGGAGCTTCGTGTAGCCATCATGTCTTCCTTTGACGTGGGTGGACAGACGCTGAAGAGGCATCAGCCATCTTCTTTATGCTCGCATTAGAGTAGCAGGTGCCGCAATGGCCTTGGCGCCTGGCAAGGCGGCTCGCCAGGGCGCCGGACCTGCGACTCACGCTAGCACCTTATCAGGGACTGAAGCTTCCCGCTGAAAACAGCGGGTTCAAGCTGAAGCCAATCCCCAAGCGGTTGGTACGCTCATCATAGTCGATCAGGCTTTCGCCGTAGCCGTAGTAGTACTGCAGGTGGCCACGCACCTTGCCGAACAGCGGCCAGGAGTAATCCAGCTGGCTGCCGTAGTTACCTTCGTCAGGGTTGCCCCTCATCATCAGGCTAGCTTCATGGGTTCCGAACATTTGCCGCGCCACGGTGATATCGGCGTAGCCCATGTAGTCCTCGATGTCTGGGTTGTCATCGTCGTTATCGTCTTCCGGCACGCGCCAGTAGGGTGCGACGGCCACTGCCCACTCGTCGTTGACCCAGGCGGTGGTGCCGATGACGCGGTTCCAGCTGCGCGACAGCGGATCGGAGCGGCCGTTGGACTGGTGGTTGAGGGAAATACGGTTGCTGACGTTGGTCCAGCCCCAGAGCTTGTAGTCGTTCTGGAATTCGAGGAAGAACTCCGGCTCGTAGTTGGTCTCACGGAAGGGCGATGACTCATCACCGTTGTAGGCCTGCCACCAGCTCTTCTGGGTGTAGGCGAAATACAGATCGCCATTGTCGAACACGAGATCTTCCGCCAGGTTGAACTTGGCACTGAACTGGAACTTCAGTTCGGTGTTGTCCATGTTCGGGTCGTCGTCGTCCGCGCGGAATGCATCCTCGTTGGGGCTGCTGTTGTAGGTCACCGGCAAGATGTAGTTGCGGCGGTGGGTGGTGATCGCGAAGGGGTTGCTCGCGGACTCACGTTCCAGCAGGCGACGCTGTTCAACCGTCTCTTCAATAGGTTTGCCGGACGCCTGGGCGACGATTTCTTCAGAGGCTGGCAAGCCAGTGGTATCCGGAGCCTCACCGGCCGTGCCCGTCAGGGCCTGGGCGGTCTCCTGCTGGGCTTCATCGTCGTTGAGCTCGCTTTCCAGCCTGGCAAGTTCGGCCTTGAGCGCTTCAACGCGGGCTTCCTTGGCCGAGCGTTCTGCCTCAGTCAGGCTTGCCGCCTGGGCCGACTGCCCAGCGATGGCAAGCACCAGCAGGGTGGGTAGCAAGGATAAATGGAGGGCGGGGCGGCTCATAGGATGATCCAATGGACAGGTTGAGGCGTTGTTCTACCATGGCGGCAGCACGAGTCAACTTCATGAAAGAATCTTGCACTGGATTGCCATACTGACACACTGGGTTGAAAATCGCGCCTTTCACCCCGTTGCGACAGGAAATTTCCTTAAGATGCCAAGCCCTCGTTCCGCGCTGTTTGTGCTGCTGTCCTGCTTGCTCTGCCTGGCGCTTGCGGCCTTTCCGGTGGCCGCTCAGGAAGCTCCCGACAGGGGGCTGCCCGATAAGCAGGAGCTGCAGTCCCGCCTGGACGAGCGTATCGCCAATGCCAGTGATCCCCCCAGTGCTGCGGCGCAACAGGATATCGATGCGTTGACCTCGGCGATTGACTCCCTGGAGAAGCTTGAGGACGTCAAGCGAGACATGGCGAGTCTCGAGCGACGCCTGGAGGAGGCCCCCGAACGTCTGGCGGCGCTGGAGCAGGCGTTGCGCCAGCGAGAGGAAGATGAGTCCCATGACCTGTCGGAGCTGGAAGGGCTGCAGATACCTGCCGTGGAGCAGCGTCTGAGTGATGCAGCGCGGGTGCTTCAGTCGACCCAGGACACGCTCACCAGCGTGCAGAGTCAGCTGTTGGGTGCCCAGACGCTTCCGGAGCGCGCGCAACAGGCCATCACGGAGGCCAACCAGGCCATGGACGATGCGCGTCTGTCGCTGGAGGAGCTGAACCGTCGTGATCTACCGGACGATGCTCCACAGCGCCTGGCGGCGAGAGCCCAGCAGGCACTGGCCGACGCACAGCTGGATTTTCATCAGCGTCAGTTGACGACCAACACGCGGATGCGCGAAGTGCTGCAGCAGCGCCTGGAGCTGCTCGAACTGGAAGCCGCCAGCGAGGAAGCCTGGGTGTCCGCGCTACAGGGACGACTCGATCAGCTGCGTCGCGAGCAGACCGAGCGAGCGATTGCCGATGCGGTGCGTGACGAGCCTGAGGCAGTGTCGCAGCATCCGGTTATTCAGGCGGCCCAGGTCACCAATCGGGAGCTGTCGAGGGACTTGCTCAATGCGACGTCCCGGGCCAATGATCTGGTGCGGGATGGGCTCGAAGTCAGGCGTCAGCTTGAAAGGGTGCGTCGCCTGCAGCAGGGGCTCAGTCAGAACATCGAAGCCGTGCGCGGCAGTATTCTGCTGTCTCGCATTCTCCGCGAGCAGCGTCAGTCACTGCCCGAAGTGCAGCCGCGCCCCGGGCTTCGTGATGAGATTGCCGATGTGCGCCTAGCCCAGTTCGAGCTGGATAGCGAGCGAGAGGCACTGCGATCCCCCGAGAGCATGGCACGCAAGGCGCTTGACGAGGCTGCTGTAGACAAGCCGGAGCCCCTGGTTCAGCCCCTTGTGCAGCTGCTGGACTCCCGTCGGGAGCTGATCAACCAGCTGGAACCCACCTACGGTCAAATCCTGAGTGCGGCCATCGACCTGCAGCTCAACCAGCAACAGCTGCTGGATATCAGTGCTGAGCTGCGCTCGAGTATCGACGAACAGCTGTTCTGGGTCGCCAACGCCCGCCCCATCGACCTGGGGTGGATGATGAAGATTCCCCAGAACTTGCTGATGGAGTGGCGCGAGGGGGAATGGCGGCAGGTGCTGCCGACACACTGGCAGTGGCCCGGACCTGGGGGATGGATAGCGGCGCCGGTGCTGCTGGTCGTGGCACTGCTGCTGTTGCTGCGCCGGGCCATTCTGCGCAGGCTAGGCGAAATTCATGAACAGATCGGCCGCCTGCGCTTCGATAGCCAGCTGCACACGCCGAGGGCGATTGCCCTCAACGCCTTGATTGCCGCGCCGGGGCCACTGTGCCTCGTGGCGTTTGGGCTGCTGCTGACGCTGGGCGGGTCTGAGGTGGCGGTGGATATCGGTCACTCCGTACTGCAGCTGTCGCTGGCCTGGGGCGTGGTGGCCTGGTCGCGCCGTCTGCTGGTGAACGACGGGGTCGCGACCCGGCATTTCCATTGGCCGGTCAAGTACGCCGCCAAGCTGCGCTGGTGGATGCTGTGGCTGGGGGTGAGCTTGGCCCCGGTGCTGCTGATTGCTCCCCACGCCCGGGATGCCGCGCTGACCTTCAATCAGCGTCCGCTGGGGCTCGGGTTACTGCTGGTGGGGCTGCTCGGCATGAGCGTGGCCCTGTCCAAGCTGATCCTGGCGCATACGCCATTCTTCGGGGTCAAGCTGTTCCGGTTGGTGCTCGGGCTTGCCCTGGCGTTGGTGCCGATTGCGCTGGCTGGGGCGGTGCTCTACGGCTACGTCTACTCTTCGCTCAGCTTGATCAGCCGTTTCGTGATCTCCCTGTATCTGCTCGGTGTGTGGATACTGGTCGAGGCGACCGTGGTCCGCGGCTTGGCCGTGGCGGCCAGGCGGCTGGCGTACCGCCGCGCCTTGGCGCGGCGGCGGGCCTTGAGCCAGGATGACAGCGGCCTGGATATCGTCGAGGAACCACCGCTCGACATGGAACAGGTCAACCAGCAATCGCTGCGGCTGTCCAAGCTGCTGTTGACCATCGGCTTCGCCGCCATGCTGTATGTGGTGTGGGCTGACTTTCTGGCGGTCATCGGGTATCTCGATAATGTCACCCTGGTCGAGGGTGCCATGGGCGAAGGCGGCGAGGCGCTGGAGGACAACCTCAGCGTGGGCGACGTGCTGGTCGCGCTGTTTATCGCCGGTATTACCATGATGCTGGCACGCAACCTGCCGGGTCTGCTCGAGGTGATGGTGCTGTCGCGGCTGGAACTGAAGCAGGGCAGTGCCTATGCCATCAGTTCGCTGTTGTCCTACGTGATTGTCGGTACCGGCTCGGTGATGACGCTGGGTGCCCTCGGCGTGTCCTGGTCCAAGCTGCAGTGGCTGGTGGCTGCGCTTGGTGTGGGTCTTGGTTTCGGTCTGCAGGAGATCTTTGCCAACTTTATCTCGGGCCTGATCATCCTGTTTGAACGCCCGGTACGTATCGGCGACACCATTACGTTGGGGAACCTGACGGGTACCGTCAGTCGTATTCGCATCCGTGCGACCACGGTGACGGACTTTGATCGCAAGGAAATCATCATCCCCAACAAGACCTTTGTCACCGATCAACTGATCAACTGGTCGTTGTCAGATAGCGTGACGCGGGTCACCCTGAAATACGGGGTCAGTCATGACGCGGATCGCAGTCTGGTGCATCGTCTGCTGGAGCAGGCGGCCCAGGAGAACGAGCGGGTGCTGACCGATCCGCCTCCAGAGATCTATTTTATGGCGTACACCGCCAGCACCATGGAATACGAGCTGCGTATCTACGTGAATGCGCTGGGGGACCGTCTGCTCGCCACGGATGAGCTGAACGGTCGCATCGGGGACCTGTTTGCCGAAAACGGTATTCGTATCGCCTTCGATCAACTCGATGTGCATATACGGCGGTCGGGCCAGCGAGACGTGTGGAAAGGTATTCAGCGCCAGTATGCCGACCCTAGCGATGGTCACCCCCCTCCCGGCGCCAAGGGGGACCCAGGGGATGTCGGTATCGGCGGTGGAGAGGGTGGCGCAGATGGCGGTGGCGATGCCGGGGGGCGCTGATCGCGAGCGCGCAGTGTGGATTCAGGCCCTTGCCGTCACCGGCGTCGGGCCTGAAGCAGGAATTCACGGTTACCGTCGCCGCCAAGGATCGGGCTCTCCTGCCAGTGCAGGATGTCGAATCCGTGCAGGTCGCAGCAGCGGCGAATCCGCTGTTCGACGTCGGCGTAGCGGCGCGGGTCGCTGACCAGTCCACGCTGATCGACCGCGCCTGGCCCCAGCTCGAACTGCGGCTTGACCAGTGACAGTAGCAGGGCGTCGGACGCTAGGAGCTTGGCCAGCTCCGGTAGAATCAGCGTCTGCGAGATGAAGGATACGTCCATCACGGCGACGTCCGGGCGCCCATCCCTTTCCAAAAGCTCGAGCAGCGGCGCGGCGCTTGCCATGTGGCGGGCATTGAGGCCCTCAAGGCTGGTGACCCGGCTGTCGGCGCGCAGGCTGGCATCCAGCTGATCATGGCCGACTTCGACACCCACCACGTGCCGCGCCCCGGCTGCCAGTGCGCAGTCGGTAAAGCCGCCGGTCGATTGGCCCACATCCAGTACGCGAAGGCCTTCCAGAGATAACCCGAGGGTCTGTAGCACGGCTTCCAGCTTGAGTCCTGCCCGTGAGACGTAGCGATCTTCCGGATCCTGCTCCACCTGGAGTGCCAGGTCCTCAGGGCACTTCTCACCAGGGCGGGTGAGCACCTTGCCATCTGACAGGCGGCTGACGCGGCCGTGGCGTATCAAGCGCTGCGCGCGGGTACGAGAGCGGGCGAACCCCTGGCTCACGAGAAGCTGGTCGAGACGAAGCATGGCGATAGAACGTTCCTGACGTGAGATGCGGCGGCATTATGCCATGGGCGCCGCCACTCTCACGACGGGTGCGCCCACGGTTTGAACGAGAGGTTGCTCGAGAGGTCGCTTGAGGGATTAACCAAAAGGCCGGTCAGGAGATGGGGCAGAATTCACCGTGCTGCGTGTCACCCAGGGTTGCTGCTGTCCACGGCCTGCAGGCCGCCGGCCGGAATCCTGTCTGCCCCCCAGCTCTCTTGAATCATGGCGATGACCCGGTCCAGCTCTTCTTGCCTCACCTGGGCGAGCTCGCCATGCTCCAGTGGATCGTAGTGGTAGATGTAGAGGCGTGAGGCAAACTGTTCAAAGGACAATGAGGCTTCACCGAAGCGCTCGCCCTGGCCAGAGGTGCTTACCTTGACGCCCAGGCCCCAGTCCTGACCACTGTCGTTATTGGGGTTGAAAAAGTAGACCCGCATGTCGCCGGCGGGATCGAGGGAGGCGCGCAGGATGGTGATGGCGTGCCAGCCAATGAAGCGGCCGGCGCTGTCGGTGACCGCGATGCCAGCAGGTTGCGGGTGAATCAGCGGTTGGTTGCCGTTGTAGTAGGGGTGGTAGCTGGCATAGAAGTGGCGCAAAAAGATGTCCACATCGGCCAATTGCCCGGTGGCGACGTCGACGTTGATGCCAAAGCCACGGCCGGCCCACCAGCCGTGAAATTCCGGATTGACCCAGCGGTGGGGGTCTCCCTCGCGACCGATACAGCGGCGCCCCATTTCCGCATAGATGCGATCGAGGTGGGGAACGACCAGCAATGACACCGGGTCAAGATCCAGCGGCAAGGTCTGGGCAACCCCTGACTCGCTGTCGCGGGACGAGATGGGCTGGCCCTCGAAGTGCATGATGATTTCATCATCCCTGGCTGCCCAGGTCACCATCTGCAGCAGGTAGTCCGGATCGTTGTAGGCCCACATGGACAGGGCGCGAGCGGACTGGCAGGTGGGGTTGTTGCCCTGGCCGACCCCCAGGGGCAGGCCCAGCATGCACAGCACGCCCTCCATCAGTCGGGCGCGGTGTGACACTGCGTCCCCGAAGGCGGCATGCAGGCGCGCCTCTGACCAGTCCGACAAGGTGAGACCCAATTGCCTCCACAGGGCGGGGGCTACGGGGGGCTGATAGAGAATGCCGCGCTCCAGGGTCAGGGCCAGGCCGTAGACCGCCTGGGCTGTCTGGGGATGAATCGCGGTGCGAATCATGCTGTGCACCAGGTCCCGATAGCACAGCAGACAATCACGTCCGGTCGACGACAGGCCAAGGGCTTCCGACAGAAGGTTGTCGCCCAGGTCCAGCAGGTGCCTGAGCAGGACCGGGTGATAGGGTGACACCAGTCCCGTGTCATGCATGGCCCGGGCAAAACCGCTGGCTTCGTATTGCAGTGCCCTGGCATCCATGGCGGTCAGGCGCTCCCGATAGACTTCCACGCCGGGGTCTTCGCGACAGCCCTGGGTCGGGCCGAACAGCGAGCTGACCAGCCGGTCCGCGCCTTGGCCACTGGCGCCCAGATCAATATTCGGGTTGGCCTGGCAGAGCGCAATCTGGGTCACCATCTGCTTGACCGGCTCGACCTGAATCGGCCGCTGCTGGAGTATCCGCCAGATTTCGCTGATCAGCTCGTCGATGACGTGTTCGTAACCGACCCGGTGGGCCAGGTGCTGAAACAGCGCGCGAGGGATCTGGGCCAGTCGTCCCTGAGTTTCCCGCTCGGCTTCGCTGGGGGCCGAGAACAGCAGCGGCAGGTTGATGGCCATGACCTGGGTCAGATAGCGGTGAGCCCCTTCACTCGAGATCAAGGGGTGTCGGTACTGCTGCTTGGCCACTGCCAGCATACGCAGCTCGCTCAGCACCTCGATCACCACCAGCTGCGCGTCAGCACTCTTGAGCGAGTGGCTGGTCAGCGACGGGATGAGAATGTGGGGGTAGGCCCAGTCGGAACCGTCAAAGACACCGGCCTGCTCCAGGCGCTGTGCTCGCGTTTCCAGCTGCGCACAACCATCGGGCTGCAGCAGCACCCGGCGGCAGCTGTCGAGTACACGGGGGAGCTTGCCTGGTTTGGCGAACGCGGCAGCGGCCTCAAGACCAGCGATGGCATCGTCCAACTTGACCAGCAGTCCCTTCAGCTTGTCGTTGTCGGTGGGGGAGATGTCAGGGGAGGTCACTCCGGCTCCTGGGCGGTTGGTGGGCGAGGGCGTCTAGCCGTTCCGGTATGATGCGTGACGCTGGCGCAAATGTGCAACGCCGCCGCGTGCCACGGTGTCGTTGTGCAGGCATCGGCACCGTGGACGGGGGCAATCACGCGTGGTGACGCCTTTATGAACGGTTGGCCCGGCGCCTAGACGTAGTAGTCCTCGTCTTCCTGGGCTTTCAGCAGGTCTCGAAGGGTGTGCGCATCGTCACCCCGGAAGTACACCAGTCCCCAGTGGGTGCCAAAGGCGGTGCGCTTGGTCACCGTCTCTTCCAGGGGCGCAGTCAGTTCGTGGGACTCGAAGTAGGGGTGGTCCTCCACCGACTCCGGGATTTCCAGACGGCTGACCACACGGCGACGGGGATAAACGCCAAAGCAGCCTGCGAATCCGTTGGCGTCGACCACCTCTTTGGGGAAGAAGTCCGCGACTTCCTCGGCCGTTGTCTTGGGGTCGAAGACCAGCATGCTGGCCTGATAGGCGTTGAAGCCGTAAACCCGCTCCAGCAGTTCGAACACCTTGAAGCCAGGGGGACGATAAGCCACTTCACCGAAGTACATCTCGCCGTCGCTGGTGACGAAGTATTCCGGGTGAATCAGGCCGAAGTCGATATCGAAGGCCTTGATCAGCTTTTCGATCTGTACCCGGATCTGCTCCCGGTAGCGCTCCAGCTCCGGTGAGGCCGGGACAAACACGGAGTAGCCCAAGGTCACGTATTCGGAAATGTTGAGGAATGCGATCTTGCCGTTGTGAATCCATGCCTCGACGGCGAACTCCCAGCCATCCAGGTGGGACTCCATCAGGACCGGGAATTCTTCCTCCGGGATGGTGTCCACCTCGTCTGGCGTGCGAATGACCCGATGCCCCAGGCAGCCCGCCTTGTCGAAGGCCTTGAGATGGATGGGGTCGTTGGGGTCGCCATCAAGCTTGAGCAAGGTCTGGTTGACGCGCTTGAGGAAGCGAATCACGTCCTGGTGATCGTGGGCCTCTTCGAAGATGCCGACGCGGATGCCCCCAAGCTGGGCGCGACGCTTCATCAGTGCCTTGTCGCGCAGCAGCAGCGACTGGCCGTAGAGGCGGGGGTTGTCCAGCAATACCGAGTTGATGGCGCCAGACCATTCGACCGTTTCCTCGAACAGCGGAATGGCGACGTCCACGCCCATGTCTCGCAAGGTCTCGGCGATTTCCATGGAGCGATCATTGAGTCGCTCAAAGTTCCAGGAGACATAGGGGATGTCGTGCTGCTTGCAGTAGTCCTCGGCCCAGTCCGGCGCCACCACAACGTAGCGGCGATCAAAGTTCTCGGCGGCTTCAATGGCATTCAAGCTCCAGCCGAGCAGGGCGATGTAGCCTTTATTAGGGTCCTTGTTCATGCAGCGCCTCCTGTAACAGGCATGTAGGTGCGTGAGGTCGGAATCGTCGGTCGTCGTTATCCTCAAATGACGGTGCCCGGAAAGGTGCGCTCCCAGGCAATAAGAGGCTTTCACCATACAGCTTTAGGGGGGAAGTCTCACATATCGGCCGTCTTTAGGCCGGAAAGGCAAAGTCTACTGGGTTTACCCTTGTGGCCAAGGCGCGACCTTGGTATAGTGCACGCGCTCTGAGGCAAGGGGCTGATTTCGAAGGTCTTGTCCTTGACGTGTGGCGCATAGATGTCCTTGAAAGGCTGGATGCCCTTGAAAGGATGAAAGCACCCTCGAAAGTCAAGACGAGAGAGTTCAGCATGCCAGCGCTTCAGGCACAGGCAGTAGAATCGTTACTCTGCCTCGCTGTGGTGGCCCCGTCGGTCCTCCCGCAACGCTAGACCGCAAACCCCGCCAGGCCCGGAAGGGAGCAACGGTAGTGGTGGACGCGTGTGCCGGGATGTGGCTGTCGGGGCCGCCTCCATTTCAGGCCCCCTCCTTGATGATTCGCAGGCTTTCCCCTCTTTGACCCGCAGTGGTACAACGAGGTGGTACAACGATGCCCGAATCAGCGCCTTCCTCTGTTGAAATGCCAACAGACCAAAATGCTCTGAAGCCCTGTCCAACAAAGCCCGGCCATCAAAGCCCCGCCTATCTTATCGGCAGCGCAAGCGCCCCAGTATGCTCTACCTGTTTAGATCCCCGTCATGGGGGGTGGTACTGTCGCGTTGTTGTGCCTCTACGGGCAAGGGCGGTCATCGGCAAGACCGAGATTCGACGTTCGCTGAGGACTACTGGCCAATGCTCATGCTCAGCGGTATGCATGGGGGCAAAGGCACCCCTCCTGACGCTGGCGATAGCCGGCGAGGCTCAGAAGGGGGCATGTCAGGTATGGCCCTGGTGGGGCGGGAGAATCAGCGAATCTCGCGGTCGAGGGCGAAGTAGTCGTCTGACTTGAGCTTTTGAATTTCTGCCGAGAGGGTAGTGCCCTCGTTACGGGCCAGCAGCACACTCGCCACGGCACTCAGCGAGCACAGGACTTCCTTGCACTCGGTACGCGTCCGCTGGATCGACTGACGCGCCAACAGCAGGCACATGGCCTGTGGTCGGGCGGGGTGTTTCAGCAGGCTCCCGTAGAGGTTGCCGATGACCTGGCCGCTTAGCTCGCGATCCTGAATTTCCCGATTGTCGTACTCCCGGTAAAAGGCCTCTTCCTGACCATCGGGAATAAAGTAGTGGGTGAAGTCCTTGTAGTCTGGATCGTAGGCGATGCTACTGACGGCGTTGACCAGCTTTTTCTTGATCTCGGGGTGCTGAGCGTCGTCCTCATCGGTGGCCTGCAGCTCTGCCGCCAGGGCCACGGCGGTCTCGAGTTCACGCATCAGGTGAGCGTAGCCGGAGTTGATTTCGTCGTGGCAGCGGGCGATATCATCAAAGTCCCGCTTGACGCTGGCTACCATCTCGTCTCCTTCGGGTAAGCTTCCGAGCACAGGAAACAGCAGATACTTGTGAACGTGGCAGCTCTCGTAGTAGCGAGACACCTCGCCCTTGAAGTCCTGGAGATCGCTGCTGACATCCTGCAGGTAGCTGTCATTGTTCTCGATATGCCGTTGCACGGCATCGACGCCATCCTGCTTCCACAGCCGATTCAATCGACGCTCGATCTTGCCGGCGATGGTGATCATGCTGTTGAAGTCTTTTGACAGCTGAATGGTGGTTTCCTGAACCTTGGTGACCGCGATGGCGCGTGCCTGGTCATTGATGCCGACCTCTCTGGCCATGCGACGTTGGCGATGGTTATCCAGGGTCCAGGAGACAAAGGCACCGAGAATCGCCAGGCTGGTGGCGATGTCCACGCCGATCGAGAAGTTTTCCACTGCGTTGCTATCCTTTGGTGGGGGTTCGTTTTTTTTCTGATGGAGGCGCGCTATCTTCGTCGGGCACAGGACGTTGCCGATGCTTCGCTGGTCCTGGGGGGGCCGTGGGACGAGTCTGTTGCGCGACAGCTATATGGTAGGGGCGAAATGATTCGCCTAGAAGGATTAATATCAGCATCGTACGATGAGTGTTCTGTTACCTTTTCATGACCAATCCATGGAGCCGACATGTCTTACGTGGTTCAGCGCCTTGCCCGCTTGAGTGCACCAGCGATCGGTCTGGGCTGTATGAACGTCTCCCATGCCTACGGCAGTCCCTTGCCTGAGGCCCGCGCGGTAGAGGTGATTCGTGAGGCATTCGACGCCGGGTATCGGCACTTCGATACCGCCACGCTTTACGGCAAGACACGCAATGAGCAGGTCGTGGGGCAGGCGCTGAAAGGACTGCGAGAGGAGGTCTTTCTTGCCAGCAAATGCGGCATGGCCTTCGATGCATCGATTGGCGCCAAGCGCATCGACGGACGCCCAGAGACTCTGCGACGCCAGTGCGAGGAGAGCCTCGCACGGCTCGGTACGGATCATCTGGATCTCTACTACCTCCATCGGCTGGATCGCCAGGTGCCGGTGGAGGAGAGTGTCGGGGAGCTGGGGCGGCTTGAGCAGGAAGGCAAGATTGGCGGGGTAGGCTTGTCCGAGGTATCTGCCCCGACGCTTCGGCGTGCCCAGGCGGAGCACCCGGTGGCGGCGGTCCAGTCCGAGTATTCGCTGTGGACGCGAAACCCCGAGATTGCACTGCTCGACGCCTGTCGCGAGGCTGGCACGGTGCTGGTGGCCTTCAGTCCGCTGGGACGTGCCTTTCTTACCGGTCGCCTACGCCACCCTGAGGACCTGGAAGAGGGCGATATGCGGCGTGGCATGCCGCGCTTCTCCAGCGCCAACTATGCACACAACCTGTCGCTGCTGGCGTCTTTTGAAGATATCGCCATGCAGCAGGGCTGCACCCCTGCGCAGCTTGCGCTGGCATGGCTGCGAGGGCAGGGGGCGGATGTCATCCCGATCCCGGGTTCCCGTGACCCGTCGCATCAGCGAGAAAATCTGGCCGCCGAGGCGCTGAGCCTGGATGCAGGCGTGCTCGCCTTGCTCAACGCAGTGCTGACCCCCGACCAGGTAGCAGGGCGACGCTACAGTGACGTCCAGCAGGCCGATATCGATACTGAGGAATTCGATCCTGCCGGCTGACCCGAGCGTCATGATGGTGAAGGTCGGTGCCAGGTTCACAAGGTTCATGCCAGGTTCAGAAGGTCTATGCCAGGTTCAGAGGGTTTATACCAAGTTCAAGAGTATTGTCTGGCGGCGGCGTCGAACTCTGGTGGATTCGACCTGTCAACGCCACAAGGCCCCGGCTATGCTGTTGGGTTCTGATATCACCAGAGCGCTTCTGGTCTAGCGTCGGATAGCTCGGTTCACGGTTAACACAGATCTCTTTTACCCCAAGTCATTACCAACACCACGTTGAAAGGAGAAGCCTCAATGAGTCACTACAAGGTCACCAACCCCGCCACGGGAGAGGTAGAGGCGACCTATCCGGATGCCAGCGACGCCCAGATTGCTGAGGCTGTCGAACTGGCCCAGCAAGCCTATCTGGCATGGCGTGGCGTCACCCCGGCTGAGCGTGCAGCCCTGCTGCACCGTGTGGCTGACCTGCATGAGGAACGTCGTGATGCGCTGGCGGACATTATCGTGCGTGAGATGGGTAAGCCGAAGTCCCAGGCGTTGGGAGAGATGTCGGTCGTAGTCGATATCTATCGTTACTACGCCGACAATGGTCCGGCCTGGCTCGAGCCAGAGCCCATCGTGACGGCAGGCGCCAAGGCCGAAGTGCGCAAGCAGGGTCTGGGCGTGCTGTTGGGCATCATGCCCTGGAATTTCCCGTACTATCAGGTGGCGCGGTTTGCCGCTCCTAACGTGCTCAATGGCAATACCATCCTGCTGAAACATGCGCCCCAGTGCCCCGAGTCGGCCAAGGCCATCGAAGACATTTTCCACGAAGCAGGGGCGCCGAAAGGTCTCTACACCAATCTGTATGCCAGCAACGAGCAGGTTGGTGAGCTGATCGCGGACAGTCGCGTGCAGGGCGTGTCGCTGACCGGTTCGGAGCGAGCGGGTGCCGCAGTGGCCGAGCAAGCTGGTCGTCAGCTCAAGAAGGTCGTACTGGAGCTAGGTGGCTCCGATCCCTTCCTGGTACTGCCCGATGCCGACCTGGATCAGGCGGTCAAGCAGGCGGTGCAGGGACGTTTCGGTAACTGCGGCCAGGCCTGCAACGCGGCCAAGCGGATCATCGTCGATGCCTCGGTGCATGACGAGTTTCTGGCGGCCTTCCGCCAGGCGGTCGAGAACATCAAGGTCGGTGATCCGATGGCGGATGACACCGTGATGGGACCGATGTCCTCCCAGCAGGCGCTGGAGAATCTTGATGCCCAGGTGCAGGATGCCGTCAGCCAAGGCGCCACCCTGGTGACCGGAGGCAAGCGCCTGGACAAGGCGGGTGCCTGGTACGCGCCCACCCTGCTGACCGGGGTGACCCGTGACATGCGTATCTTCCAGGAAGAGCTGTTCGGACCGGTCGCCGTGGTCTATCGCGCTGCTGACCTGGAAGAGGCCATTGACCTGGCCAACGACACGCCCTACGGACTGGGCGCGGTGATCCAGACCACCAATCCCGAGGCGGCGCTGGACCTGGCCAACCGCCTGGAAGTGGGCATGGTGCACATCAACGAGCCGCCCGGCAGCGAGGCTGAGCTTCCGTTCGGTGGGGTCAAGCGCTCTGGCTTCGGGCGTGAGCTTGGCAAGGATGGCATGGACGAGTTCGTCAACCGCCAGATGGTGAAGATGGCGCGTTGAGCGTTGTGTCCTGAACCATCCTGCGCTGTCACGCGCGAAAAAGCGTGAGGCAGCGTGAGGCCGCCGCCTCTCAGGCCCCGTCGAGCTAGCTGGCTCGACGGGGCCTGTTTATAAGAGCCTGTTGACAGGGGCTGTTGATAAGGAGCGCATGTGCAGGATGTGTCGCTGGGGTGACGGGTGTAGGGTACAAGGAAGGACCCGAGCTCCCCCTTGGCGCCAAGAGTGCGGCGCAGCGGTTGCCGGAGGCGGTTAGGGTGAACCTGGCAGCATCGGAGATTCAGGCTCCAGTGATGAGCCCGTTCACGCAGCTTGCGGGGAACCTCATCGCGCTGGAGTATTCCAACGAAGACACGGTTGTCTCACGACCAAGGAGAGCGTCATGAATGCCAAGTTCCTGCTGGACCAGCTGATGAAACAGGCGGGCGGAGGATCCTCATCGTCTGGGTCTTCGCGCGGTGGCTTCGATGTACAGGGGTTGATCAATAGCGTGTCGTCCCAGCTGTCGGGCGGATCGTCCTCCCGCGGGGGGATGGACATGAAAAGCCTGTTGGGAGGTGGTGCGCTGGGCATGCTGATGGGCTCTAAGCGCGGACGCAGCATGGGTGGCAAGGCGATCAAGTACGGTGCCATTGCAGGAGTCGGCATGCTGGCATGGAAGGCGTGGCAGGCATCCCGTTCCGGAAGTACCGATGCGACTCACGCAGCGTCGGCTCAGGAAGGCGCCCCACTGGAGGAGCTCAATGGGGCGGCTGAAGAACAGCGTAGTCTCGAGGTGTTGCAGGCCGTGATCATGGCGGCGCGCGCCGATGGCCATATTGACGCCCAGGAGCGCGCCCTGATCAGCGAACAGATGCAGCAGCTAGGGGCGGATGACGAGCTGCATGCCTGGGTCGAGCAGCAGCTCACGGCTCCGCTGGATGCCGAGGCACTGGCTCGCCAGGCAGATTCTCCGCAGGCTGCCAGAGAAATGTACCTGGCCAGCGCCGCCGTGATCGATGAGCAGAATGCCATGGAGCGGGCCTGGCTGGAGGAGTTGGGTACGGCTCTGGGGCTGGACGAGTCGATGCGGCGTGAGCTGGAGCGGCAGCTGGAAAGCCTGAACTGACGGCCTGACCTGCTTCTGCGATCAGCGATTCGCGTTTGCTATCAGCGCCCGACCGCTTGCCACTGCAACGGGTCGGGCGTTGCTTTACCCTCCGATGTCTTGCCTTCCACGGTGTGCGCTGGGCTCACACCGCAGAACAGTGAGCTCACCCGATCATAAGGATAAGGTTTTCCATGCAGGTGTTTTACAGCGAAGCGACCAAATTGCGTCGCGCCAAGACCGAGCTGCACGACGGTCAATTGATGACGCCGTTCGAGTGCCCCGAGCGGGTAGACCTGGTGCTGGAGCAAATACGTCAGCACGAGGTAGGGCAGGTGAGTGAGCCGCAAGCCTTCGGTCGCGATCCCGTTGATGCCATTCACGACGCCGCCTATGTGGACTTTGTGGCCAACTGCTGGGATGACTGGCAGGCAGCGGGCTATCAGGGCGAGGCGATACCGACCACCTGGCCTACGCGAACCATGCGCGATGACCGTATCCCTGGCCATATTGGTGGCAAGCTTGGCTACTATGCACTCGGTGGGGACACCTCGATTTCCCAGGGCAGCTTCGAGGCGGCGATGGCGAGCAAGGACGTGGCGCTTGCTGCCTACCGGCACACGGCCGCCAGTGGCGAGCCCAGCTTTGGCCTGTGTCGGCCGCCTGGCCACCACGCCGCCACGGATCAGTTCGGCGGCTACTGCTTCTTCAACAATGCCGCGATCGTGGCACAGCATGCCTTGAGTGACGGGCATCAGCGGGTAGCGGTGCTGGACGTGGACTTCCATCACGGCAACGGTACGCAGCAGATCTTCTACGCCCGTGACGATGTCCTGACCCAGTCGATCCACGGTGACCCGGACCAGTGCTTCCCCTACTTCCTTGGGCATGCCGACGAGCGAGGTGAGGGTCGGGGGCTCGGCTTCAACGTCAACTATCCCTTGCCGCCAGGCACCGACTACACCACCTGGTGTGAGCAGCTGGAGCTGGCGCTGGGCGAGATTCGCCGTCACCAGGCTTCACTGCTGGTGGTGTCCCTGGGGGTCGACACCTTCGAAGGCGACCCGATCTCCAGCTTCCGTCTGAAGAGTGACGATTTCCACGATATGGGGCGGCGCCTGGCCAGCCTGGAGCTGCCCACCGTCATCCTGTTGGAGGGCGGTTACGCGGTGAAGGAGATCGGTATCAACGTGGTCAAGGTGCTGAAGGGCTTCGAGCAGCGCTGATGCGACACAATGATGCCCGCCACACCGAGCAAGAGGTGTGGCGGGCATCGTTACATCTGTAGCGGTCTTCTCGAGAGGTATTTATTCCACGACCCCATGGCAGAGGTTCAGCGTCTGTCGTCTGGGTCGCGATCTGTCCCAGGGGCGGGCAGCATCGGCAAGGGTTGCGGGGGCCGAGCGTAAAGCGCGCGAAACAGCTTCATGCCGAGCCACAGGAACAGCAGGGGAATGACCAGGGTACGCAGTACGAACAGCGCCATCAGCTCCAGAATGGCATTGGTACCGGACTCCACGCGGCTTTGGATCGCCGCCAGACTGAGGCTGTCGGTCAAGGCGGAGAAGCGCTGACTGAGGCTAGCCAGCAGGCCTTGGTCTTCCCCTGCCAAGCGACTGCTCAAGGCGTCTCGCCGGCGGTCCAGTTCGGCGAGTTGTTCAAGCTGATGCTCGCGCTGTTCCGTCAGCGCTGCGAGTGAGTCGCGGCGCTCTGCCAGCTGCTGCTGCAGGCGGTCGATCTCGGGGTTGTCATGGAAGGGATTAAGGCGTTCCTTCAGGCTGAGGCGAGCAGTCAGCAGCGACAGGCGTCCACGGCTCTGCTCGACGCCTTGTTCTGCCAGGGCGATCCGACGGTTGAGCGTGATCAGCCCGCCACGCAGCTGGTCGCGCTGGTCCTCGGCGGACGCCAATTCGCCTTCGATCTGTTCGCGTTGCTCCGCAGGCAGGCCATCATCGGTGTGGGCTTCGCTGGTGGCCTGCACGTCCTCGGACAGGCGTTGGACCTCCTCCATGCTGTTCGTGGTGCGCTCGTCGAGGAAGGCGTGATCGACCAGCGCGCTGGCGGCCAGGGTCAACAGCAGCAGGAAACGGCCCAGGCCGATGAGGGCGAAGGCGCGCCAGGCCATTGCTGTCGTCGGCCAGCCGCGCCAGAGACTGAGCAGCAGCCACAGGCCGGCAGCGGTGAAGGCCACCTTGAATGCCAGCGTGGCCGTGATCTCGAGCAGCAGGGTCTGGCCTATCAGCGAGCCGATGGCCAGCTTCATCACGCTGGCATAGTCCTCCACCAGGTCGTTGATCGGGTCCAGCACCTCGAAGGGATGGGTCGACGCTGCCACCACCCCCACTTCGGTGGACTGCAGGACGGATATCCCCGCGTTGAGGCCCCTCGCCGCAGCGAAGGCGAGCAAGGCTTGTGTGGTGGCGCCTTCTACCTGGCGCTGGGTGGCGCGGTCGAGTATCCCAAGCCATGACACGGTGATGATGGCCGCAATGGCGAGGGTCATGATCAACTTCAAGCGTGAACCCGTCAGCAGGAGCAAGGGGCGACCGGAGCGCGGGCCGGGGAGGTTGTCAGGCATAAGGTGTTCCGTCGGATGGCGAGGGCGGCAGTCGTGAGTGGCGTGTCATGGCGTGTCGATGATAGCCGCCTTGGCCTGTCGACCGGCGCCGGTGACGGTGTCATGGGTCACGGCCTTTGCGGCGTGAGTCCCACCCGGTAGAATGCCACGACCATCGAGCGGGAAATACTGTTGCGTGCCCGTCACGCCTTGCCCCCGCCTTGTTGACATAGCGGGTCGTCAGGCCCGAAGCCCAGCCGCAGGAAATGACGTTCAATGAGCTATCAGGTTCTGGCCCGCAAGTGGCGGCCTCGCACCTTCCATGAACTGGTGGGGCAGGAGCATGTCCAGCGAGCCTTGGTCAATGCCCTCGACCAAGGGCGGCTGCACCATGCCTACCTGTTCACGGGCACCCGTGGCGTGGGCAAGACCACACTGGCCAGGATTCTGGCAAAGTGTCTGAACTGCACCGACAAGGGCGAGGGTGACGACGGCGTGACGTCGACCCCCTGTGGGCGCTGTGATAGCTGTCAGTCCATCGATCAGGGGCGTTTTGTCGACCTGATTGAGGTCGACGCCGCTTCGCGAACCAAGGTGGAAGACACCCGTGAGCTGCTCGACAATGTCCAGTACGCGCCGACTCAGGGCCGCTACAAGGTGTACCTCATCGACGAGGTGCACATGCTGTCGACCAGCAGTTTCAACGCCCTGTTGAAGACCCTTGAGGAGCCGCCGCCCCACGTCAAGTTCCTGCTGGCCACCACCGATCCGCAGAAGCTTCCGCCGACGGTGCTGTCACGCTGTCTGCAATTTACCCTGAAGCACATGCCTCCTGAGCGCATCGTTGGCCATCTGTCGAAGGTGCTGGAGGCGGAGCAGGTACCTTACGAGGAATCCGCGCTGTGGCTCTTGGGCAAGGCTGCCGCGGGCTCCATGCGTGACGCCATGAGCCTGACGGACCAGTCGATCGCCTTTGGCCAGGGCGAGGTGCGTCATGCTGACGTGGCGGCCATGCTCGGAACGCTGGATCATCGTCATGTGCTGGCGCTGATCGAAGCGCTGGCCGAGGTCGATGCGGCAAGGGTGCTGCGCGAGGTGGCGAGCCTGGCTGAGCAGGGCCCTGATTTTGGTGCCGTGCTCGATGACTTGACCTCGGTGATGCATCGCCTGGCGATCGGTCAGATGGTGCCGTCGGCGCTGGATAATGGCCACGGTGATCGCGAAGCGTTGCTGGCACTTGCCGCGCAGTTTGCGGCTGAAGATATCCAGCTGTACTACCAGATCGGCGTGCAGGGGCGGGCTGACATGGCCCATGCACCGGACGCCCGCACCGCACTGGAAATGACGCTGCTGCGGATGCTGGCCTTTCGTCCTCAGGGCGTGCCGCGACCTGCCAAGACACCGTTGCCGATGCGCGGGGAGCCCGAGCAGCCCCAGCCAGCAAGGGCCGAGCAGCCTCCACAGCCTGAACCCGAGCAGCCATCGTCTTACGAGGACCCTTCGGCAGGCTCAGCGCAGGTCGCTGCTTCCATGGATGCTCCGCCCCCCGGTCCGAGTGAGCCGAGTGGGCCGAGCCAGCCGGTGGCCGATCATGAGCCGGCCACCGCTGCTGACAGCCTTCCGCCCTGGGAGGGCGGCGTTCCCGAGGACCCTACGTCGGGCGCTGATGCGCCCGCAGAAAGCCGAGAGCCCGCTGAGGCGCCCGCAGATAGCCGAGAGCCCGCTGATGCGCCCGCAGATAGCGTAGCGATCGCAGAGGCGCTGCCTCAGGTGGGCATGGATGCCGAGGGTCCCCACGAGCCCCAGGCGCCGGTGCTAGACGCAAGCCCAGCCGCCTCCGCTGCCTCCGCCGAGGCGTTGGCAGTGTCCCAGGTCGATGCCGCGGCGGCGGAGGTCGCGGCAACGTCTGCTGGCGAGCTCCAGCAGGAAGGCGTGTCCACCGCCGCCGCTGGCAGGCCGACGGACAGCAGTGGGGCCATCTCGGAGGTCGCTACAGAAGTCGGTAGCGAGGCGACGACAGAGGCCACTAATGAGGCCACGACAGAAGCCGAGGCTGAGGCGGTCACGACTGCGCCACTCGACGGGCAGCGACTGACCCACGCACTGTGGCTGGAGCACTTCGACGATCTGGCCATTTCCGGGCTTACCAGGAACTTGGCGGCGCACTGCATCGTGGCCGGAGATGATGGCGAACGGCTGCACCTTCAGCTGGACCCGTCGCAATCTGCGATGAATGCCGACGTCCACCAGAATCGCATTCGTGATGCGCTGGAGGCCCTTGGCTATGCCCGTCGGCTGGAGGTCGACGTTGTCGAGCTGGATGGTCGCGTCGAGACCCCGCGCCAGATGGCCGAGCGCTTGGCGGCGGAACGCCATGCACAAGCGGTTGAGGCATTGAAGCGTGATCCCCATATTCAGCAGTTGCAGCAGACGTTTGGCGCCAGGCTGGTAGAGTCCACCGTGACTCCCGCTGGCGAGACGCGCAAGGCCCGGCGCTGATGACAGACATCGCCGCCGCATTGATCAGAATGTGTTCTTTGCTGGGCCCGGAATCTATTTCTGCCAGGTAACGTACCTGGCAAACGCTTTGCTAAACCGTGTCGTTTGAGAGGATCAGATCATGATGAAAGGTGGAATGGGCAACCTGATGAAGCAGGCCCAGGAAATGCAGGACAAGATGCAGCGCGTTCAGGAGGAGATCGCCAAGGCAGAGGTGCTGGGTGAAGCGGGTGCCGGCATGGTCAAGGTCACCATGAACGGCCGTCACGACGTCAGCAAGGTCGAGATTGACCCCTCCGTCATGGAAGAGGACAAGGAGCTGCTCGAGGACCTGCTGGCAGCGGCGGTCAATGACGCCGTTCGCAAGGTGGAAACCAGCTCCAAGGCGAAGATGGAAGAGGTGACATCTGGCCTCAACCTGCCGCCTGGTTTCAAGATGCCGTTCTGATTCGGCGTCCACCTGCGGCGTTCCGGGCCTTGGCGGGCCCGGACAATATCTGACTGGCGGGGGGCGCTTGCGGCCCCGCCCCGGACGAGACTGTCATGAGTTTTTCTCCCCTGGTCGAGCAACTGATGGACGCCCTGCGCGTGCTGCCCGGCGTCGGTCCCAAGACCGCCCAGCGCATGGCCATGCACCTGCTGGAACGCCAGCGTGAAGGCGGTAGACGCCTCGCTGAGGCGATGCTCGAGGCCGTGGAGCAGGTGGGCTACTGCCAGCGTTGTAGAACGCTGACAGAGGAGCCGCTTTGCGGTCTCTGCCAGAGCGCGCGGCGTGACGACAGCGTGCTGTGCGTGGTCGAGTCTCCCGCGGATATGCTCGCCATCGAGGAAGCTGGTGGCTTCCAGGGACGCTATTTCGTGCTGCACGGGCATCTGTCGCCGCTGGACGGGATCGGTCCGGAAGATATCGGTCTCGACCAGCTTGAGGCGCGCATGGATGAGGGGCTGGTCAAGGAAGTGGTGCTGGCAACCAACCCCACCGTGGAAGGTGAAGCAACGGCGCACTACATCGCCACTCAAATCAAGCGCCACGGTGCGCGCCTGTCTCGCCTGGCCTATGGTGTGCCCATGGGCGGCGAACTCGAGTACGTCGACGGGGGAACCCTGAGCCGTGCCTTTTCTGGCCGCCTGCCTTTCGATAGCGAATAACCTAGGCCCGTGCCGTTGACTGAATTGGAAGCCTGAATGCCTGTTACCCCCGATATTCGATGGATCGATAACGACACCGCACTTGATGAGGCCTGCAAGGCCCTGTCCCAGGCGCCTGTGCTGGCGCTGGACACAGAGTTCTTCAGGGAGAAGACCTTTCATCCGGTGCCAGCACTGATTCAGATCTATGGCGGCGAGGCCACCTACCTGATCGACCCGTTGGAAGTGGCCTGTAGTGACGCCTGTCGCGAGTTGCTGACCAATGACGCCTTGAAGCTGTTGCACGCCTGTAGCGAGGATCTTGAGGTGTTTGCCCATTGGGCGGGTGTGGCACCGACGCCACTGGTCGATACCCAGGTCGCCCAGGGCCTGCTGGGTGAAGACGCCGCCATGGGGTATCAACGTCTGGTGGAGTTCTGGGTGGGCGAGACCCTGCCCAAGGAAGAAACCCGTTCCAACTGGCTCGAACGCCCGCTGAGTGACGCACAGTTGAGCTATGCCGCCCTTGACGTGGTCTACCTGTTGATGGTCTGGCAACTGCAGCGAGAGTCTCTTGAACGGCATGGTCGCCTGGAGTGGGTGCTCGAAGACTGCGCCGATCTGGTAGCCCAGTCGGAGCGCTCCAGCGACAGCGATGGCCAGTGGTATCTGCGTCATCGCCAGCTGTGGCGCCTGGCGCCGCGCCAAGTGGAGGCGTATCGCCTGATGACCACCTGGCGCGAGGGGGAGGCGCGGGCGCGAAATCTGCCGCGCAACTGGATTGTGCAGGATCGCGTGCTCTACGCTATTGCAGAGAAGCTGCCGGCCAACCGCCATGAGCTGTCCCGCGTCGAGGGCGTCAAGCCTCCACTGATCAAGCGCGAGGGCGATGTGTTGCTGGCGCTGGTCAAGCAAGCCGCCCACGCCGATGCGGCAGCGTTGGCGCCGGTGCCACTGGCGCCAACGCTGCCACCCTTCAAGGCACGCATGAAGGCGTTGAAGAAGGTGGTCAATGGCGAAGCGGAGTCCCTTGGGGTGGCCCCTGAGGTGCTGCTGCGGCGCCGAGAGCTTGAAGCGCTGGTGACGGCCAGCATGCGCAATGCGCCGTTACCGCTGGCTTCCGGCTGGCGCGGTGAGCGACTCAACCCAGGCCTGCAGGCCGCCCTGGGCGACCTGGCCCAGGCGGGGTGACATAGGCGGGCTGGCATACCCCGGCTGACGGGGGGCGCCGCCTGCTGCCCTCCTCTGACAGGGATGCCCCCAACCACACCCGTGACTGGGCCCATCAAGGCCCGATGAGACAGCCATGACGACAATGCAAGGCAAGCTGCTGTGCGAAGTGTTCAAGAGTTCGCGCAAGGAAGAGATGTATCTTTACGTGGACAAGCGCCAGGGGCTTGAGCGGATACCGGAACCTCTGCTGGAGCGCTTTGGTGCGCCGGTATCGGTGATGACGATGATCCTGACCCCTGAGAAGACGCTGGCACGTACCAGCGGCGCCGACGTAATGGCGGCGATCGAGGAGAAGGGGTTCTACCTGCAGATGCCGCCGGCCAAGGACGAGTATCTGCTGGACCTGTACCGCACGCCCACGGAAGCTCGCTATTAAACGATTACCTCCAGAGGGAGGAAGACAGAGGTCGGTTTGGAAACATCGCTGAGAGAGCGCTTCTGGGAGCGTTATTCATTGCATGAGCTCAATCCCCAGGAGTGGGAGGCGCTGTGTGATGGCTGTGGCCAATGCTGCCTGCGCAAGCTCGAGGATGAGGACACCGGCGACCTGGCGGTACTGGGGCTCGCCTGCCGTCTGCTCGATGTCCACAGCTGTCGCTGCAGCGACTATGAAAACCGCTTCGCCAAGGTGCCAGACTGTACTCAGCTCACCCCGGAGCTGGCCCACCGGTTCACATGGCTGCCGCACTCATGTGCCTACCGGAGGCTGGCCGAAGGGCGCAAGCTGGCAGGCTGGCACCACCTGATCTGTGGAGATCGCGAACGGGTGCACCGCAAGGGCATCAGCGTGCGCAGCTTCGCCATTTCCGAGACCGAGGTCGACGAAGCCGACTTCGAGGATCACATTATCGCGGTGATCCCCGTGGACGGTTGATCGCCAGCCTGATGGGGCTGAGGGCTATGTGTTGGTCTCTGCGCTCTCGGCCTGGGTCTCATCAGTCCCGTTTTCTTCCGCCGCTGACGTGTTATCTGGGTCTGTATCCTCGTCGTCAGAGGTCGTCATGGCCTCCATCTCGCCTTCCATGGACCCCGTGATCTCGGCGTCGCCATCGAACAGTGGACGCGCGTCCTCGAGGCTACCGAAGTCTGCGATGAGGGTCTCGCCGGCAGAGTCAGCGGTCGCTTGTTCGTCTTGGGTCTCGACGTAGCTGTTGCCGTCAAAGCGCAGGCGAACGGTCTGGGCAGGCTCGTCGGCAGCGACGTGGCGCCGGACCAGCAGGTCCTGCCAGCCTTCGTGGGCGGCGTCGCCCAGTTGAATGGGAGGCTGGGTGGTGGGCTGGGCGCTGATGACGCGATAGGTATCCCCCTGGGCTTCAAGGATCAGCGTGTCACAGCCGCCGGTGCCACAGACCATGGGACCCACGACGTGGACGATGGCTTCTTTCCGGCCATCATCGTTGAGGTCGCTCCAGCCAATCAGATAGCGCACCTCGCCGAGCTGCGGGTCGAAGTTGGCCTTGAGCGAGTCCTCGAGGGCGGCGCGACGCGCATCCCCTGACAGCGCCGGTTCAGCATCGTCAGAGCCTTGTTCCGCGGTGTCGTTGTCGGCAGAACTGGCGGCAGCGCCTTCGGCCGCAGCACTGTCGCTGTGTGTCGCCGCACTGTCCTGGCCGTCCGTGTCACTGTCATCGGAGCAACCGGTCAGTGCAGTGCCGAGCCAAAGGGCGGCGGTGAGGGCGAGCATGGGTTTGGCGTTCATGAAAATCCTTGTCATTTCAGTGGCCGCACGCAGCGGCCAGTGGGTATTCCGTCCTACTACCATATCAGCGTGCCGATCAGCGCGCAGGGGTGTCTGTCGTGGGCGCGGGTGAGTCGCCTTCGTCGGCCAGTCCCAATGCCCAGAGGATGAACGCATCCTGCTGCGCCCCATCGCGCCAAGCCTTGAAGCGGCCGGATGCGCCGCCATGGCCGGAGTCCATATCCGTCTTCAGTAGTGTCACCCGGTTCGACAGGGCGGGGCTGGCGATGTTCGCCAGGCTAAGCCGCGCGTACAGCTTGGCGGGCTCCCAGTAGGGCACCCGGCTATCGTGCCAGCTGCCTTGCAGGAACACCGGTGGCCAGGCGTCTTCTTGCAGGTTGTCGAGGGGTGAGTAACTGCCGATACGGCGGGCATCGGCGGCATGATTGGGGTTGCCCCACTCGGTATATTCGGCGGTGGTCAGCGGTAGGTCGGGGTTTTCCATGGTGCGTAGAACATCCACGAAAGGCACGTCGAGTACCGCTGCGCAGAAGGCCTGGGGCGATTGGTTGAGGCTGGCCCCGACCAGCAGGCCACCGGCGCTGGCGCCGTAGGCGACGATCCGGTCCGGGGCCGATTGGCCGGCGTCGACCAGGGCATCCCGAGCGGCCAGGAAATCCTCGAAGCTGTTGGGTTTGTGCTCCAGCTTTCCGGCCAGGTACCAGGGTTCCCCCCGCTCGCCGCCGCCACGCACATGGGCCACCGCAAAGGCGACACCGCGGGCCAGCAACTCAAGGCGAGCCACCGAGAACCAGGGATCCAGCGCTTCACCGTAGGCCCCATAGCCGTAAAGCAGAGTGGGTAGCGCCTGATCTGCCAAGTCCTTGCGACAGACCACGGATACCGGCACCTGCTCCCCATCATGGGAGACCGCCCATAGCCTTCGACAGCTCAGGTCTTCGGGCATCAGGTCACCGTGCAGCGGCTGGCGCTTGAGCAGCTGTCGCTGGCCACTGTCCAGGTCCAGTGACCACCAGCTGGACGGGCTGCAAAAGGACTCTTCGCGCAGACGCAGCACGCGGTCATCGAAATGCGGGCTATCCCCCAGGTTGAGGCTGAGGGGACCTGGCGAGCAGGGCAGCGCTGCGTCCAGCGTCAACCGGTGGTCGCCATCGAACTCAAGGCGGCGCAGCCTGACTTGGGCCTCTCGGTGGTCACGTTCGGCCACGACCAGTCCCCAGGCGTAGGCGTCGATGCCTTCCAGCGTGCTGTTCTCGCGGTGACCGATCACCACCTGGCGCGACCCGGAGCGGTGCTCTTCTTCTACTTCCAGCTGAAAATGCTTGGCGCCTTGGTTATGCAGGATATAGAAGTAGCCGGGTCGATGATCGATGGCATATTCGACCCCGGTTTCCCGCACCTGGTAGCAGCGGGGCGCAACATGGGGCGTGTGAGCGGGGACCACATGGGTCTCGCTGGTGTCCTTGGAGGCCGCTTCTATGGTCAGCCAGGCGCGGGAACGCGTCTTGCCAAGTCCGATCCAGAACTCGGGGTCGTCCTCGCGCAGCACGAGCTGCTCCTGCTCCACCGACGCTGTCGCGTCAGCGGTATTCAGCGCAAGGCGCAGCCGCCAGGCACTGTCGGGTCGCTGGGTGGCATCGTAGCGAGTGAACAGCAGAGTGCAGCGGTCTTCCGCCCAGCACAGCTCCGGACCGATATCGTCCAGCAAGGGGATGGCCTGCCCGTTCGGCAGGCGCTTGATGAACAGGCGATACGTCTCGTCACCCTGGGTGTCTTCGGTCCAAGCCAGCCACTCTTCGTTCGGCGACAGAGCCATGTCACCCAGCTCCAGGAAGGACTGCTCCCGAGCGCGTGCTTCCAGATCAAAGAACGTCTCGCGCTGATCGGGCGCGTCGTTGGGGTGGCGCCACCACACCGGGTAGTCGGCATCAGCGGCGGTCTCGCTCCACAGCGTGTAGTGATCCAGGCGGCTGGGTAGCCCGGTCACGGCCAGTTCGCGCCGGGCAAGATGACCCGCATAGAGGCGCTCTACCAGCGGTTCCAGGGGCCTGAACCACTGGTCCGTCTGTGTATTGGCGGCATCCAGAAATCCGCGTACCGCGGGCTCGTCTCTCTCCTCAAGCCAATGCCAGGCCGCGTCATCTTGACGAAGATAGGTAGTGGCGGGGGCAGCCTGTGTGGCGGCTGTTGCATTTGGCGGCTGTGCTTTCATGGTGCGAGATGTACCATACTCGGAACGAGTGTCGTCATGTGCGTTGATGTCGGGAAAAACGGCAATGATGTGAACGGATGATGGGGCAGGGAACCGACCCTCCTGCGTGGCTGTCCCAGCGGTCTGGCGATCGGCCTCTGGTGCCAGGCTACCGGCCACGCTGGCATCGCGGTGTCATCTATGCAGTCTTTCCTTAACAGTTGATGGGAGCAAGTAATGTTGATTTCGGATTCCATGTCCACGCTGTGGTTGATCTACGCAGCATTGTCGCTGGTCGTACTGCTGACTGGCTACCTCGGACTGGCATTTTTACCGCGCATGCCAAGGCTGGTAGTGACCTGGGCCGTGGCGGGTGTGATGTGGATGCCGTCGGCATTTGACCTGCCCCTGGTGGAAGAAGGGCAGGTCTACAACGGTCAGGCTCCTGCCATCATGGTGGCCGCAGTTGCGTTCATGGATGGGCGTCAGGGCGTGATGCTGCCGGCGGCCACACGAGTGATCATCGGTGCTGCCATCGGTGCGGTGTTTGGCCTGGCGCTGTGGTGGGCCGGACGTCGCCGTCGCGTGCGCAAGGCAGCAGAGGCCGCCTCTCGCCAGCAGCAGCAAGAGGGCGGTCAAGAACAGCACGAACGTCAGGAGCCTGTATTGAGGTGAGCGGTCGGCGGCGATGGGCGCCATCGCCGTCTAGCGAGACTCGCCTCTCATCGCAACACGCTACCACGCCATGCTGCCGACTCCAGGAGCTGCCATGAAGAAGCCGAACCCCTCGATGTCCGTGCTGGTCGCTGGCTTGGTGGCCGGCGCCATGGCGTTCACGCTGGCGTCTTCGGTCATGGCGCAGGACGTGGGTGATGACGCCTGGGCGGAGCAGCCTCCCGATGTGCGCGTCGTAGTGGACGTCTCCGGCAGCATGAAGACCAATGATCCGAACAAGCTCGCCGGCAGCGCGCTGGACATGTTGGTGGCCCTGCTGCCAGGGGGCGTCAATGCCGGTATCTGGACGTTCGGCCAGAGCGTCGATAATCCATTGCCCCCGGCTCGCGTGGACGCCCAGTGGCGCGAGCGCGCGCTGGCCTTGCCGCCTGCGCTGGAGCAGTACCAGCAGTACACCGACATTGAAGCGGCGCTGAGCACCGCCGCGGCCGCCGAAGCAGAAGGCTGGCGTCATCTGGTGCTGCTGACGGATGGGGTGATTGATCTGGCGCCGGGCAATGGCAGCAAGCCAGAGATCGATCTTGCCTCGCGTGCCCGCCTTGTCGACAGCGTGGTGCCCGCGCTGGCGGATCAGGGAGTGGCGATCCACGCCATCGCCTTTTCCGACGGGGCGGATGTGGCATTGGTGGAACGGCTGGCGCAGCGAACCGGCGGCCTGGCAGCGGTGGCAGAGACGCCGAACGCGCTGCTGGGGGCCTTCCTCGACATCGTCGAGCGTATTTTCCCGGTGGACCAGGTACCGCTGCAGGATCAGCGCTTCACCGTGGATGCCAGCGTCGACGACTTCTCCGCCTTGGTGTTTCACGAGCCCGGACAGGGCGAGGTGACGCTGGTGGCGCCGGATGGACGTCGCTATACCCGCGATACTGCCCCAGCGGGGGTCCGCTGGCAGCGGGAGCCCCGTTTCGATCTGATTCAGGTGCCTCGGCCCGAGCAGGGGGAGTGGCGCATCGAGGGCCCTGTGGCGGACGATTCACGGGTGACGGTGAACAGTGACCGGCAGCTGGTGACCGGGGCACTCCCCGCGACGCTGTATTCGGGCTTCTCGGTGCCGCTCAGCGTCAGGGTGGAGCAGGGCGATGACGTGATGGTGCCGGAGGGGCTGCAGGTCACGGCGGAACTGACCGGCGAGGCCGTGGAAGGCTCCCATGTCGTCTCCCTGGTCAATCAGCAAGGCGTATTTCGCGCAGACCTGGCCGCGCCGGCAGGTGTCGGAGCCGCCCGCTTGGTGATCACCGCCGAGGCAGATGACTTTCATCGCCAGCGGGTTCAGGCCGTCAACGTGTTGCCCGCCATCGGGGTCGCTCTGGATCGGCAGCAGCGCAGCGTGTCGCTGGTCGCCGAGCATCCTCGCCTGGAGCATGGGAACACTCGGTTTGAGGCCGAGCTCACCGGGCAGCCGTTGGAGGTAAAGCCCTCCGGTGGTCGTCGCTGGACGCTGCAGCTGCCCGAGCTTGAGGATGACGTGCGCCGGCCAATGCGTATCGTGGCAGTGGCAGAACTCGACGGTGATGAGACCCGTTGGGAGCTGCCGACGGTGTGGATCAATGCCGACGGTGAGGTCGGTATCGATCGTGCTCTGGCGGGACCCACCTTGAGCGGAGAACGTTTCGCGTCGGCCAGTGACGACACCGCCGCGCCTGCCCAGCAGGCCCCCTTGGCAGATCGCTTCGTGGCGTTGGTCAATGAAGGGCCGGAGCGACTGGTGCAGTGGTGGCGCGATGGGCGTCCTGGACTGGCCCCGGCGATGGAACAGGCCCGCAGCGATCCGCGCGTGCTGGCGTCGCTGGTCGTGGTGTTGGTGGTCTGCGTTGTACTGTATCTATGGCGACGCCGCAGGCAGCGTCAGCCCGAACGTGAATCAACAAGAGAAGAGCCGCATGTGTGAGCTTCTGGGCATGAGCGCCAATGTGCCCACCGACATCTGTTTCAGCTTTACCGGGTTTCTCCATCGCGGCGGTGGTACCGGGCCACATCGTGATGGTTGGGGCATCGCATTCTATGAAGAAGGCGGTTATCGCGAATTTCGCGATCCCCACCCCTCCGTGCATTCACGTATTGCCCGATTGATCTGCGAATACCCGATCAAGTCGCATATCGTGATCAGCCATATTCGTCAGGCCAATGTGGGGCAGGTAAAGCTCGCCAATACCCATCCCTTTGTGCGCGAAATGTGGGGGCAGCCTTGGTGCTATGCCCATAACGGGCAGTTGACGGACTGGCAGCAACTGGAGCTCGCCAGCTATCGACCGGTGGGCTCCACCGACAGCGAACATGCCTTCTGTCATTTATTGGGTGAGCTGCGTCGACACTACCCGGACCCACCCGAGGATCGCCGTGGGCTGTGGCAGACGCTTCATCAGCTTTGCGAGAAGTTGCGTGGCCTTGGTGTGTTCAACCTGCTGCTGGCAGATGGGGAGTATCTGTATACCTTCTGCTCAACCAAGCTGGCGCACATTACCCGGCGCGCCCCGTTCGGCGAGGCGAATCTCTCCGATGCGGATATGGTGGTGAACTTCATCGAGCATACGACCCCTAATGACGTGGTGTCGGTGCTGGCCACCGAGCCGCTGACCGATAATGAAAAGTGGACACGCATGCTGCCGGGTGAGCTGCTGGTGTGGCGTGACGGCGAAATCGTGGCGCGCTTTCTCAGCGAGCAGGACTCCGCAGAGCAAGGATAAGCGACGTTAATCTTCCCGGTTTTAAACGAAAGTTTGAATCGGTTGTATTACAGTTTGTTGCGATCCTGGGCTATGGTAGCCATAGTCAAGCAAGCGCTGAATCAGGCGCTGAAGTTCGATAATAAGCAGGAGGCCATGTCCTCCAGTGGAGAACGCCCATGAGTGAGAACGCCGCTGCATCGATCGTCCGGGGGGAGGCTCTGGAAGGGCTTGATGATTACCACTCGGTGATGGACATCTTCCATCGCTCCGTCAAGCGGTATGCCGACAAGGTGGCATTCTCATGCATGGGCAAGTCATTGACCTATGCGGAGCTGGATCGATTGTCCGGTGACTTTGCCGCCTGGTTGCAGAACGAGACCCAGCTGCAGCCCGGTGATCGCGTCGCCATTCAGCTGCCCAACCTGCTGCAGTTTCCGGTTGCCGTATTTGGTGCCATTCGCGCTGGCATGGTGGTGGTCAATACCAACCCGCTCTATACCGAGCGGGAGATGGCGCACCAGTTCAAGGACTCCGGCGCCAAGGCCATCCTGATTCTGGCGAACATGGCCGACAAGCTGGAAAAGGTGCTCGACAAGACCGATATCGAGCATGTCGTGATCACCGAGATTGGTGATCTACACGACTTTCCCAAGCGACCGCTGATCAATTTCGTGGTCAAGTACGTCAAGAAGATGGTGCCTCGTTATTCGTTGCCCAAGGCGATCGGCCTGCGGCAGGTGCTCAAGCGCGGCGCAGCGCTCGAGCACGCGGAGGCGGACGGCAAGCTCGATGATATTGCCGCCCTGCAATACACCGGCGGCACGACGGGGCTGGCGAAGGGGACCATGCTCACCCATCGCAATCTTGTGGCCAATATGCTGCAGGCCAAGCAGATCATCGGGACAGGGCTTGGGGAAGGTTGTGAGGTGGTCGTGGCGCCGTTGCCCGTCTATCACATCTACACCTTCACGGTGAACTGCCTGTTCATGCTGGAAGGGGGGAACCATTCCCTGCTGATCACCAATCCGCGTGACCTGGATAACTTCGTCAAGGAGCTCAAGAACACCCGCTTCACCGGGTTCGTGGGGCTCAATACCTTGTTCAACGCGCTGTGCAACCGCGACGACTTCAAGGCGCTGGACTTTTCCGACCTGCGCCTCACCATTTCCGGTGGCATGGCGCTGACCAAGGCGGTGGCCAAGCGCTGGGAAGAGGTGACCGGCTGCCCGGTGGCCGAAGGCTACGGCTTGACCGAGACATCGCCGATTGTCAGCTTCAATCCGGTCGAGGCGATTCAGCTGGGGACGATTGGTCGTCCTGTCGCGGGTACCGAGCTCAAGCTGTGCAACCCAGATGGGGGTGAGCCACAGCCGGGTGAACCGGGAGAGCTGTGCGTGCGAGGGCCTCAGGTGATGAAGGGGTACTGGCAACGTGACGACGAGACCGCCAAGGTGATCGATGCCGACGGCTTCTTTCACACCGGCGATATCGCGGTGATTCAAGATGATGGCTATGTGCGTATCGTTGACCGCAAGAAAGACATGATCCTGGTGTCAGGCTTTAACGTGTACCCCAACGAGATCGAAGACGTGGTGGCGGCGCACCCCAAGGTGGTGGAGTCCTGCGCCGTCGGGGTGCCCGACGAGACCAACGGCGAGGTGATCAAGCTGTTCGTGGTGGCCAAGGACAGCTCGCTGACCACCGAGGAGCTGCGTAGCTGGTGCAAGAAGGAGCTGACCGCCTACAAGGTGCCCAAGCTGGTGGAGTTCCGTGATGAGCTGCCCAAGACCAACGTCGGCAAGGTGCTGAGGCGCCAGCTGCGCGATGAAGGAAGGGGGGGCGAAGCCGCGTGACCCTCGCTGCAGGGTTGGCAGCGGCCGCTTGAGCGTTACAATAGTGTGTTTTGCGCGCCCTTTGCGGCGACGCCTCCTGCAAGGGATGGCGTTGTCTCGCGAAGGGCGCCGTCGTCCTGACCGGAGCGACGCTCACGCCCACCTGGAGCCTGCGACCCTATCGTGTGTAGTTCGACGTCCACTTCCCAGCAAGATACCACTGCCGCCGCGCGACTCGAACGCCTGAGCTCAGGCCTCGATGAGGTGATGCTGCGCGACCGGCCCGTGTTGACCAAACGACTGTCTGGCCTGGCGCGTCGCTTGCGCGACGACAAACCCATTGACCGCGGCCTAGGGGAACTGGAAGCCCAATGGCAGCGCTCCAACCGCACCCTGCAGCAGCGCCGCGAGCGTCCAGTGACGCTGGAGTATCCCGAAGCACTACCCGTCGCCGAGCGTCGGCAGGACATCCTGGAGGCGCTAGCCTCGCATCAGGTAGTGGTGGTGGCGGGCGAGACCGGCTCTGGCAAGACCACCCAGCTGCCCAAGCTGTGTCTTGAGCTGGGACTCGGTCGTCGAGGTTTGATTGGACACACGCAGCCAAGACGACTGGCTGCGCGCTCCGTCGCCACGCGCCTGGCGGAAGAGCTCCAGGTGCCCGTCGGCGAGCAGGTAGGGTATCAGGTCCGCTTCACCGATCAGACCAACGATGACACCCTGGTCAAATTGATGACAGACGGGATTCTGCTGGCGGAAACCCGGCAGGACCCTGACCTGCTGCGCTACGACACGCTGATCATCGACGAGGCTCACGAACGTAGTCTCAACATCGACTTTCTGCTGGGGTATCTGAAGCGACTGTTGTCTCGCCGCAAGGACCTCAAGGTGATCATCACGTCGGCCACCATCGACGTGGAGCGTTTCAGCCAGCATTTTGCGACTCGTCACGCCGACGGCTCTGTCCAGCCTGCCCCTGTGGTGGAAGTGTCGGGGCGTACCTACCCGGTGGAAGTCCGCTATCGCCCCTTGATCAGGGACGCCGAGGACGAAGAAGACCGGTCTCTCAGCGAAGGCATACTCCACGCGGTGGAGGAGATTGAAGCCATCGAGCGGGAAAAGCGCTGGTTTCATGGACCGCGAGATATTCTGGTGTTTCTGCCGGGAGAGCGTGAGATCCGCGAAACCGCCGATGTGCTCAGGCGTGCCGACCTCAAGAGCACCGAGGTCTTGCCGCTTTACGCCCGCCTTTCCAATGCTGAACAGAATCGCGTATTTGCGCCCCACGGTGGACGCCGCATCGTGCTGGCCACCAACGTGGCAGAGACGTCGCTGACGGTGCCAGGCATTCGCTACGTCGTTGATCCGGGCCTTGTGCGAATCAGCCGCTACAGCTACCGCGCCAAGATTCAGCGCCTGCCGGTAGAGGCCGTCAGCCAGGCCAGTGCCAATCAGCGAATGGGGCGTTGCGGGCGCGTCGCGGAAGGCGTCTGTATTCGGCTGTATGACGAAGAAGATTTTCTGGCGCGCCCGGAATTCACGGACCCTGAGATTCGCCGTACCAATCTGGCGTCGGTCATCCTGTCGATGCTGTCGCTCAAGCTGGGTGACATCCAGGCGTTTCCGTTCGTCGATCCGCCTGATTCACGTTTTGTCACCGATGGCTTCAAGTTGCTGTTCGAACTGGGCGCGGTCGATGACAAGGGGCGGCTGACGCCGATCGGTCGGCGCCTGGCGCGACTCCCCATCGACCCCCGTCTTGCACGGATGGTGCTGGCAGGCGACGAGCATGGCAGCCTGCGGGAGGTGCTGGTGGTGGTCTCCGCGCTGGCGGTGCAGGACCCGCGTGACCGGCCCGCGGACAAGCGTGAAGCGGCGGACCAGGCGCATCGGCGCTGGCAGGATCCGGAGTCGGACTTTGTGGCTCTGCTCAACCTCTGGCAAGGGTTCGAGACCGCTCGGGACGAGCTGTCCGGGAATCGCCTGCGCCGGTGGTGTCGCGATCATTACTTGAATTACCTGCGCCTGCGGGAATGGCATGACACCTTCCGTCAGCTGCGCCAACTGCTGCGTGACATGGATATTCAGGTGCCACCGCCGCGACAGCAGCTACCGGCCGAGTCCGATGAGGCAGACCAGCGCGAGCATGAGGCTCAACGCGCGCAGACCGTTGCCATGCACAAGGCGCTGTTGACTGGACTGCTCAGTCACCTGGGGACGCTGAACGAAAACCGGGAATACCTGGGCGCGCGCAATCGCAAATTCATGATCCATCCCGCATCGGGGCTTTCCAAGAAGACCCCGAAATGGGTCATGGCCGTGGAATTGGTGGAAACCTCCAGGCTGTTTGCGAGAACCGTGGCCAAGGTGGATCCCCAGTGGATAGAGCCGCTGGCAGGTCATCTGGTCAAGCGCAGCTACAGCGAGCCTCACTGGGAAATGAAACGTGCTCAGGTGGTCGCCTTTGAGCAGGTCACCCTGTTTGGCCTGCCCATCGTCAGTCGTCGCAAGGTGCACTACGGCCCCATCGCCCCGGCCGAGAGTCGCGAGCTGTTCATTCGCCGCGCGCTGGTCGAAGGTGAGTTTCGCACCAAGGGCAGTTTCTTTGCGCATAACCGTGCCTTGATCGACGAGGTCGAGGATCTGGAAGATCGCGCCCGGCGGCGAGACATTCTGGTCGACGAAGAGCAGCTGTTTGACTTCTACGACGCGCGTCTGCCCGAGGATATCGTCAACGGCAAGGGGTTCGAGGCCTGGCGACGCAAGGCGGAGCGTGATGACCCGCAACTGTTGAAGTTCGACCGACAGGCGTTGCTGGCCAGGGACGCCTTGGATGTGACCGGCGAGGCCTATCCGGATGAGCTGGTCATCGAGGGCGTGCGCTATCCCTTGAGCTACCATTTTGCTCCTGGTGCCAAGGACGATGGCGTGACCATGACCGTGCCTGCGGCGATGCTGTCCCAACTGGATCCGGCTCGACTGGAATGGCTCGTGCCAGGCCTGTTGCGCGACAAGTGCATTGCGTTGCTGAAGTCACTGCCCAAGTCGATTCGCCGTCAGGTCGTGCCGATTCCGGATTGGGTCGACGCTGCCCTGGAGGCGCTGGTACCCGGTCAGGGGAGTCTGACCGAGGCGCTTGCGGACTTCTTGCGGGTCAAGACAGGGGTGCGCCTGACCCAGGATGATTGGCGCTGGGACCAGCTTGAGGATCATCTGGTCATGAATCTCAAGGTGGTGGACCACGCTGGCAAGGAACTGGGGCAGGGCAGAGACCTGCGCGCGCTGGAGCGCCGTTTTGAGCAAGCTGCCAGCGAGGGCGCCAGGGCATTGGCCAAGAGTGTGGAAGAACAGGTCGAACTCACGACCTTTCCCCGCGATGCACTCAGTGAGTCACGGGTGACCCAGCAGGCGGGTATTCGGGTCGAGGCCTTTCCGGCGCTGGTGCCTGGGGCAGAGGGCCTGAGGCTTGAGCTGTTCGACCATCCTGACAAGGCGCGAGAAGCCCATCGCCTCGGCGTGGTCAAGGCCGCCATGGACCTGTGCCCATCGCTGGTCAGGGCCATCGAGCGGACTCAAGGGCTTTCAACTTGTGCTCTACTGTTCGCCAAGGTAGGCAGCAAGCGCGCACTGACGGAAGATGTGGTGACGGCGGTGTTTGCCCAGGTGGTGGCGGTAGATCCACTGCCTCGCAGTGCGGCCGCGCTGGAAGAACGCATCGCCGCTGTCGAGCAGGACATGCTACCCCGTGCCGAGAGCATGGTGGCGGTGCTGGAGCGAGCGCTCAAGGGCCATCTGGCAGTGACCAAGGCGTTGAAGGGCAATCTCAGCCTCTCGCTGGCACTGGTATACAGTGATCTCAAGGCACAGATGCAGCGCCTGGTGCATCCTGGGTTCGTCACGGCGGCAGGACCATGGCTGGAGGCGTATCCGCGCTATATGGAGGCGGCTCTGGTACGTCTGGAGAAGGCCCCAAGGGAGCGTTCTCGGGATCAGATGCTGATGCAGGTGGTGCAGGACTTCGAAGCGAAACTGGACGCCAGGCGTCAGGCGGACAAGCGCGGCGATGTCGAAGATCCTGCGTTGGTGGAATTCCGCTGGTGGATCGAGGAACTGAGGGTGTCGCTGTTTGCCCAGCAACTCGGTACCGCCATGCCAGTCTCAGAAAAACGCCTGGCGAAGCGCTGGGCAGAGCTGACAGGTCGGGCCTGATTCGGTCCGGCATGAGCGCCAGCTCGAGTAGTGAGCCAATGACGTTGCTTCGTGCAGGCGTTGGCCGCAACGAGGGAGCGTGACGTGAATCTAAGCGGTCGTTGATAGGCCGCGACAGCAAGGTGGCATGCAAGCTGCCCGATGAAGGAGAAAGGCATGACCCCAGCGAAGGTGCTGATTACCGGCAGCGGACTCTATACGCCGCCAAATGCCATCGATAACGATGCGCTGGTGGCGTCGTACAACGCCTGGGTGGATGCCGAGAATGCGCGCCATCAAGCTGCCATCGACGCCGGAGAGCGGGAGCCGCTTGCCCATTCAAGCAGCGAGTTCATCGTCAAGGCATCCGGTATCCAAAGCCGCTATGTGCTCGATGCTGAGGGCATCCTGAATCCCGAACGGATGCGTCCCCAGTTGGACGAGCGTGCCAATGACGCCCCGGGTATCCAGTGCGAGATGGCCCTTGCGGCGTCCCGTGAAGCGCTGGATAGCGCGGGTGTTGCAGCGGCGGATATCGATCTGGTGATTGTGGCCTGTTCGAACCTTGAGCGCGCTTACCCCGCGGTGGCGGTGGAGCTGCAGCAGGCGCTAGGTGCAGGAGGGTACGCGTTCGACATGAACGTTGCCTGTTCGTCAGCGACCTTCGCCATCGACAATGCCGTCAATGCCATCCGCGGCGGGGGCGTGCGGCGCGCACTGGTCGTCAACCCCGAGGTGTGCTCCGCTCATCTCAACTTCCGCGATCGCGACAGCCACTTCATCTTTGGCGATGCCTGCACCGCGCTGGTCCTGGAGAGTGAGGACGTGGCAACCGCTGCGTCCTCCTTCGAGGTGGTCGGTACCCGGCTGCTGACGCGGTTCTCCAATGCGATTCGCAACAATGCGGGTTTCCTCAATCGGGTGACCGACAGCGATCCGCTGGCGGTGGACAAGCTGTTCGTGCAGGAGGGGCGTCGGGTGTTCAAGGACGTCTGCCCGATGGTCGCCGAACTGATTCGAGATCACCTGTCCAGTCTGCAGATCACGCCCTCCTCGGTGTCACGGCTATGGCTGCATCAGGCCAACCGCCATATGAATGATCTCATCGCACGTCGTGTCCTCGGCCACGAGCCTGCGTTGGATCAAGCGCCGATCATCCTTGATCGTTACGCTAATACAAGCTCTGCTGGTTCGGTCATCGCTTTCCATTTGCATCATCAGGATCTCGAACCGGGTGCCTTCGGGGTGGTTTGTTCCTTCGGCGCGGGCTACAGTGCGGGCTGCGTCGTGATTCGACGACGCTGAGACAGGCCCTTGCCAGGACGGCAAAGGTGGAGTGCCGCGGCGACCACCTAGCCCCGATGGCGGTCGCCAACCCCTGGATCCGACGGCGGACGCCGGTAGCGGTCCAGGTGGCTGGTCACAGGGCCCGTAGCGCGACAGTAGAAGACGCAGGGAAACAATAATCGGTAGTGTGCCTCGACGACACGGCATGCTACGGGTGAATGGCAAGCCTGTCTGGCGATGCCACATGCTGTAGGAGGGTTCGCCAGGTCAGGCGGTGATGTCGAGCGCTGGCGCCCTCAAAGTGATGATGGTGACATGGACAGGCAATGGAGGCAGTCGAAAATGAACGCTAATGAATGCGGTGTCCTGAGTAAAAGTGCGCCGAAGGGCGTTGTGGTACTGGCAGCCGCACTGGCGGTCAGTGGATGCGCCAGCAGCGGTGTGAATAGTGAGCCTAACCCGGCGGATCCCTGGGAAGGCTTCAACCGCCGCGTGTTTGCCTTCAATGATGTCCTGGATCGGTATGCGCTGAAGCCGGCTGCTCAGGGCTATCGCTATATCACCCCGGACCCGCTGGAGCGGGGGGTGAGCAACTTCTTCGACAACCTCGGTGAAGTGCGCACGGTGCTCAACAGCCTGCTGCAAGGCAAGCCCGCCAATGCCGGCAATTCCAGCATGCGGTTCTTGATGAACACCACCTTTGGCCTCGGTGGCCTGCTCGACCCCGCCAGCCATGCCGGCTTTACGGCCGATACTGAAGACTTCGGTCAGACCCTGGCGGCCTGGGGTGTCGGCGAGGGGCCTTACGTGGTGCTGCCGTTCCTTGGGCCAAGCACGGTGCGTGACACGGCAGCGCTGCCGGTGGACTGGTATTCGTATCCGCTGAGCTATGTGGAAGACGACACCGTGCGCTATTCGCTGCGCGGGCTCGAGCTACTGGACGCCAGGGCGCAGCTGCTTGACCAGGAAGACCTGATTCGTGGCGACCGGTACAGCTTCATTCGAGATGCCTGGCTGCAGCGCCGCATGTTCGAGGTCAACGATGGCCAGCTGGGTGAGGACAACTTCATCAACGATGATTTTGACTACGACGAAGATGCGTTCGCCGAGTAAGGCCGCGTGACCATGCTAGCTGCCAAGCCCCTGATCGGTGTCATCGACCATCCGGGCCGTCATCGCGACGCCCTGGTGGATGCCATTGCACGAGATGGCCTGGCGGTGTTCGCCGCGGCGAGTGCAGCAGAGCTGCCTGAGACGACGGCACTGGTGGTGGCCCACTCGCTGGCGGTGCCGAGTCGCGAGTGGATGACCCTGGCCGAGCGCTGGCCGACTCTGGTGGTGAGCGAAGATCGTCGCGACGACGACCTGCTGAAGGCGGTGGATGCCGGACTGATCGATTACGTGATCGAGCCCCTGCGTCACGCTCACTTGCTGCGGCGCATGATACGCCGGGTGGTCGATGTCAATCGCCTGGCCCGAGAGCGCGAGCAGGACCGGCTGCGTCTGGAAGAGCTCAATGAAAGCCTGGAGACGCACCTGGCCATGCTGCGGCTGGATCAGCAGGCGGGGGGGCAGATTCAGCGGCGAATGCTGCCCGTGCGTCCACAGCAGCTCGGCAGGGTGGGGTGTGACTACTGGTTGGCACCATCGCTCTATCTGTCCGGCGACTTTCTCGATATCCAGGCGTACAATGAGCGGTATACGTTATTCTACTTTGCCGACGTGTCGGGTCACGGTGCTTCTTCCGCCTTTGTCACGGTGTTGCTCAAGTACCTGTTCAACCGATGGCAAGGCGAGTGGAATGGAGAGGCCCCAGAGGCCTTGCCGCCGAGGTGGCTGGCGCAACTGAACCGGGAACTTCTGGATACCGGGATCGGCAAGCATGCCACCCTGTTTGTCGGCGTTATCGACCAGCAGAAGCGCTATCTACACTATTCATTGGGGGCCCAGCTGCCGATGCCATTGCTGAAAACGAGCGAAGGTGTGGTGACGCTGGAAGGAGAAGGCATGCCAGTCGGGCTGTTTCCTGACGTGTGCTACCCGACGCTTGGCTGTGACCTGCCGAGCGATTTTTCTCTATGGCTGTGTTCTGACGGCGTGCTGGAGTGTTTGCCGGGGGCTAGCCTGGAGGCGAGACTGGACGAATTGCAGCAGCGGGTCGCCAGCAGCGATTCATTGGATACGCTGCGACGAGGCTTGGCCTTGGGCACCTTGTCCAGTGATGAAGAAGCGCTCGCCGACCCCACCTCGGGTCGCGAAGAGCTGCCTGACGACTTGACGATCATGTTGGTGAGCGGGTTTGGCGATGAAAGTGCATGAAGGCCGCCTGAAGGCAGCATTTGATTCTGGTGTGTTCGTGCTCAAGCTGTGTGGCGATGTCCGCCTCACGCTGTGCGCAACACTGGACCATCAAGCCCAGCAACTGGCACAGACGCCGGGGCTGACGGCTGTCATGATTGACCTGCGGGATGCGAGCAATGTGGACTCCACGGCGCTGGGCTTTCTCGCCAAGGTCGCCATGGCCCTGCGGGGCAAGCTCGAACAGTCTCCGACCATCGTGGCCGACAACCCTGACGTCAAGCGCATGCTGGAGGTGATGGGCTTCGGCAGCTTCTTTACCCTGGTCGAACGGCCCATTGCCGAAGTCGACGAACTGCAGGAATTGCCCGAGGTAGCGGCTGATGAAGAAGGGTTACGTCAGCGCATTCTCGAGGCCCATCGTATTCTGATGCGCATGAACGAACACAATCAGGAGCAATTTCAGCCCCTGGTAGAAATGCTCGAAGCGCAGAGCGAGAGCGCGCACAAGGCCTGATGTCGGCGCGTCAACGGGTAGCCTGTTATTCGCAGTGCTGGTGTCGCAGTCCCAGTGTCTAAACGTGAGTCTGGGGCTGGTGTGTTGCCAATTGGCGTGCCCAGGGCGTCACGCATCCCGGTTTGGAACTAGAACTACAAGCGTTTCAGCGTTGAGCTTGCGAGGGCGGAGCTCGACCTGCCGCGGGCCAGCGCCCCGGACTTTCGCTCATGTCCTTGAACGACCTCCGGAGCGTTGGCCACATACGGTCGGATCAGCTGCTGCGCAGGTCAGCGAGCAGGGTTTCCAGCTTGCGCTGATCGGCCATGAACTTGCGAATGCCCTCTGCCAGTTTTTCGGTTGCCATGGCGTCCTCGTTCATCGCCCAGCGGAAGTCGGCCTCGGACTGCGGTTCCGGAGGGCGGGTCTCGGCGTCACTGGCGGTCAGTCGACGAGGCAGGTCGCCTGATGCACTCTGCAGTTCTTCCAGCAGGTTGGGCGAGATCGTGAGGCGGTCACAGCCTGCCAGCGCCTTGACCTCATCGGTATTGCGGAAGCTGGCACCCATCACGATGGTGGAGTAGCCGTGCCCCTTGTAGTGGTCATAGATGCGCTTCACCGACTGAACGCCAGGATCGTTGTCGCCGGAGAAGTCGGCGTCGGGCTGCTGGGCCTTGTGCCAGTCCAGAATGCGGCCGACAAAGGGGGAAATCAGGGTGACACCGGCGTCGGCGCAGGCTTGAGCCTGAGCGAAGCTGAACAGCAGGGTCAGGTTGGTTCGAATGCCTTCGCGCTCGAGTACCTTGGCGGCACGAATGCCTTCCCAGGTCGATGCCACCTTGATCAAGATGCGCTCGGCGCCGACACCGTGGCGGCCATAGCGTTCGATCAGTGAGTGAGCGCGCGCCAGGGTGGCATCGGTGTCGAACGACAGCCGTGCGCTGACCTCGGTAGACACATAACCGGGTACCAGCTCACTGATTTCACTGCCGATTTCGACCGCCACCGCATCCAGGGCGTCGTCAATGTCGTTGGCTTCCTTGGCAATCGCGGCCAGACGTGCGCGTCGGTCGTCGTGGCCGGCGGCCTGCAGGATGAGCGAAGGGTTGGTGGTGGCGTCGGTGGGCTGGAAGCGACGGATGGCGTCCAGGTCCCCGGTGTCGGCGACCACGGTGGTCATCGCTTTCAGTTGATCGAGCAGATTATCTGCCATGCAGCTCTTCTCCAATGTCAGAAGGTGTCGGTGGGCTGGGGTTACTGTATCAAGCGGATGAGATTGACAACAGCCGCGAGCGCTGCCGAGCGCGAGGGAGTGAGGCCGTCGGCACATGGCCTGGTCCTGGTGCGACCCACCGGTCGGCGCTACGGCATATGGGTTGTCCTGTCATCTATCATCGTCTGGCGACGGCGAAACGCCTCGTCGTCTAGACGTCTTTCTATTGTCATGGAGTGTCCGTGTCTTTGAATGCTCGACGAGTGGCGCTGCTGGTCGCCGCCAATACTGCACTTGCCCCCTTTGCGATCGATGCGTATCTGCCCGCCATGCCGGCGCTTGCAGAGACGGTCGGGGCCAGTGTTCACCATACCGAGCTGTCACTCAGCGTTTTCATGGTGGGCTTTGCCGTAGGTCAGCTGACCTGTGGGCCCCTGTCGGATCGGATCGGGCGAAAGCCGGTCTTGCTGGCAGGGCAGATCCTGTTTCTTATTGCCAGTCTGGTGATTGTCAGCGTCGATTCGCTGACCGAACTGCTGGTGTGGCGGTTCGTCCAGGCGCTGGGGGGAGGGGCGTGCGTGGTCAACTCTGCGGCGATCGTGCGGGATTGCTTCAGTGGCCGCGAAGCCGCCAAGGTGATGTCGACCATGGCCATGATTCTGATGCTGGCGCCACTGGTGGCGCCCATGGTCGGCAGTCTGCTGTTGTATGTGGCGGACTGGTGGCTGATCTTTGTCTTCCTGGCCGTCTATGCCGCCTTCCTGATGTGGCTGTTGGGTGCCTTTCTGCCGGAGACTCGCCCAGAGGACGCGCCGGTGGCATCGCCACGGCAGGTGCTGCGCAACTATCTCAGTGTGCTGGTCGATCGTCGGGCCATGGGCTACATCCTTGCTGTTGCGGCGTCCTTTGCGGGTATCTTCGCCTTTGTGACGTCGTCACCCTTCCTGTACATGGAGCACTATGGGCTGTCGCCGGCCGCCTACCCCTTTGTGTTTGGAGCCAATGTCGTGATTATGGCGCTGTCGAATCGCGTCAATATCCGGCTGCTGCGCAGGCGCACCCCACAGCAGAATCTACGGCTGGGCCTGGCGATTCAGCTGGTCGCGGCCTGCGGCTTGATGGCTTTGGTCGCCACTGGGCTGGATTCGATCTACACGGTCGTGCCGCTGGTGATGACCTTTCTTGGGGTGGTCGGCCTTATTTCCCCCAACGCCATCTCCTCGCTGCTGGAGCGTTTCAGTCATATGAGTGCCACGGCCACGGCGCTGCTGGGCAGCATCCAGTTCAGCAGCGCCGCACTGTCCGGTGCCTTGGTCACGGCCTTTGAAATCGACTCGGCCTGGCCGATGGTCATCGCCATGGTCACGGTCGCCGTGATCGGGAATGTGGGGCTGCGTGTGCTGGCGGGGCGCCCCCCCAAGCTCGATGAGGTGGTGTCGTGATCGATGCAGTATGGAGCTGCCTGCTGCAGTGGTGGGCGCTCAGTGAACTGACCTTTGGTACCTGGCTGTGGGTCGGCGGGGTGCTGGCACTCGGGTGTTTCGTACAGCGCACCACCGGGTTTGGCATGGCGGTGGTCGGGGCGCCACTGATACTGCTGAAGGCTCCCGCCATGGTGCCGGTGGTGCTGGTGGTCTACGGCTTTCTGGTGTCGTGCCTGGTGGTCAGGCGCTATCGTCGCGAAGTGGCGATGGGCGACATCTCCATGGCGCTGGTCGGCAAGGTGCCGGGCACCTTGCTGGGGGTGTGGTTGCTGTTGATCGCTCCCATGGCAACCCTTGAAGTCATGATCGCCGCCATCGTGCTGTTCGCCGTGCTGGTCACCCTGTTCAAGCTCCGCCTGCCGGTCAATCGCAGCTCGCTGTTCGGTGCGGGATTTCTCTCGGGAATCTTTGGCGCCGTCGCGGCGATCGGAGGTCCTCCCATCGTCCTTTTGATGCATGGCATGCCGATGGATCGGTTGAGGGGCAACTTGGCGGCCTTCTTCCTGATATCGTCGCTGATGACGCTGGCAAGCCTTGCCGCCGTGGGCAAGGTGCCGCTGTGGTTGCTGGCGGTCAGCCTGAGCTTTCTGCCGATGGTGTTGGTGGGCCATGGGCTGGGGGCCGCGCTGGCGCCAAGACTGCCGAGACGGCTGTTGCAAGGGGCATCCTTGACCCTATGCGCTGCGGCGGCGATTGGACTGCTGTTGAGCTGATCCCCTCTGATCGCGCCGGCGACAACGCCGCCCGCTGCCGCAAGGCGACGGGCGGCGTTTTTTTAGGGGAGGGCGGAGGAAGTGTGGCGACCGGTGTCTCGGGAGCCGAGACGGAATGTCAGCCGTTGGGACACGCCTGTCAGGTATTGCGTGGTAGGGCATATTGCGTTTCGAGGTGGGCTGTCATGAAGCTGTCATTTTTCTGCGGCATTGTGTGCATCGCGAAGGTTGACCATCTCATCATCAGGAGACTTCTCCATGAATCGCATCCTCAAGACCACCGCTATCGCTGCTGCCGTCATGGGCGTGGTGGGTGTCGCTCAGGCACGTGACCAGGTCCGCATCGTGGGCTCCAGCACTGTCTATCCGTTCGCCAGCTACGTGGCGGAAGAGTTCGGCGCGACAACCGACTTCCCGACGCCGGTCATCGAATCCACCGGTTCCGGTGGTGGTCTGAAGCTGTTCTGCTCCGGCGTGGGTGACGATACCCCGGATATCACCAACGCCTCGCGTCGCATGAAGACCTCCGAGTTCGAGACCTGTGAAGCCAACGGTGTGACCGACATCACCGAAGCCTTCATCGGCTATGACGGCATCGCCTTCGCCCAGTCCGCCCAGAATAACGCCATGGACGTGACTCGTGAGCAGATGTTCATGGCCCTGGCCGCCAAGGTGCCGGTTGACGGTGAGCTGGTCGACAACCCCTATACCAAGTGGAGCGAGATCGACCCGTCCCTGCCGGATCGCGAGATCGCCGTCTACGGTCCGCCCACCACCTCCGGTACTCGCGATGCCTTCGCTGAGCTGGTAATGGAAGCGGTCTCCGAGGAAATGGACGCTTACGGTGGTGAGGGCTACACCGACATCCGTGCTGATGGCGCCTTCATCGACGCCGGCGAGAACGACAACCTGATCGTTCAGCGCCTGGCCGAGAACACAGCGGCCTTCGGCATCTTCGGCTACTCCTTCCTGGAAGAGAACGCCGACACCCTGATCGGCTCCAACATCGACGGTGTCGCACCGACCCCCGATGCCATCGGCAGCGGTGAGTACCCGGTGTCGCGCTCGCTGTTCTTCTACATCAAGAACCAGCACGCCGATGACGTGCCGGCCATGTACGAATACGCCAACACCTTCATGAGCGAGCAGATGGTCGGTGACATCGGCTACCTCAAGGGTATTGGCTTGATTCCGGCCCCTGAGGCGGATCGTGCAGAGGCTCGCAGCGCCGTCGAGAGCCAGACTAGCCTCGAGCTGGCCGACCTGAAGTAAGGGACCCGGGTCCCGATCACGCCGGCCGGCATCCTCGACAGGGTGTCGGCCGGTACACGTTCCAGCGAGTATGCGCTCGTTTTGGCACATAACTCCGAGAGACACCCATGCAGACCAATCAACTCCTGGCGATGTTCAGCGGCTCGCTGCTTCTGCTCGGTCTGATCGCCTACTTCCTGGCCCGCGGCAAGGCGGCCAGGGTCCGAGCCTCAGGCACCTCCATGTACGCCCAGCCCGATCAGTACGGCTGGTTCACCGTCATGTCCACGGCGGGTCCGGCTCTGGCGGTAGGCGCTGTCGGTAGCTTTGTCATGCTGCTCGTGGGCGCCGAGATTCCGCCGCTGCTGTTGCTGGCAGGTAGTCTGGTCGTTGCCTGCGCCGGTCTGGTGATCGGTGTCGCCATGGTGCGTCCCGACTTTCACGCGCGTCAGGCGATCGAGCGGGTGATCCGCTTCTTTCTGGCCGGCGCCGCGCTGATCTCCATTTTCACGACCCTGGGGATCCTCTTGTCGATCGTCTTCGAGGCGATCCGTTTCTTCCAGATGCAGAGCTTCTGGGACTTCATTACCGGTACGACCTGGAATCCGGGCGCCAGCTTCCTGGCGGCGGCAGGTCGTGCAGAAGAAGGCGCCAGCGCCGCGCAGTTTGGTTCCGTGCCGCTGTTTGCCGGCACCTTCATGATTACCTTCATCGCCATGCTGGTGGCGATTCCCATCGGCCTGCTGGCTGCCATCTACATGGCTGAATATGCGCCGCCCAAGGTGCGTACCTTTGCCAAGCCGGTGCTGGAAGTCCTGGCCGGTATCCCCACGGTGGTGTACGGCTTCTTCGCTGCCATTACGGTGGCGCCGATCATCGTCGGGATTGCTGGCTTCTTCGGTGTAGAGGCGTCGTTCAACAACGCCCTGGCCCCGGGGATCGTCATGGGCATCATGATCATTCCGTTCATTTCCTCGCTGTCGGATGACGTCATCAACTCGGTCCCCAACAGCATGCGCGAAGGGTCGCTGGCACTTGGCCTGACCAAGGGCGAAATGATCCGCGATATCGTCGTCCCGGCAGCACTCCCCGGGATCATCTCGGCGTCGTTGCTGGCGGTGTCCCGCGCCCTGGGCGAAACCATGATCGTGGTCATGGCCGCCGGCATGCGCCCGAACCTGACGGCCAACCCCCTCGAGGACATGACGACCGTGACCGTGCGCATCGTGGCCGCGCTGACCGGTGACCAGGAATTCGCCAGTGCCGAGACGCTGTCTGCCTTTGCCCTTGGCCTGGTGCTGTTCGTCGTGACGCTGAGCCTTAACCTGGTGTCGGTGATCATGATTCGTCGCTTCCGCGAAAAGTATCGCGTCAACAACCTGTAAGCCGTGGAGCCCAAGCAATGAGACAATCCTTCGACGACATCAGCGCCCAGCTCCGCGCACGCCACCGCAAGTCGGCTCGGCTGAAGTGGATTTCCATGGGAGCACTTGGCCTGGCGGCACTGTTCCTGGTGCTGTTCTTCGCCGACATGCTGGTCAAGGGGCTGCCCGCCTTCCAGCAGGCCAAGATCCAGGTGGAAGTGGACTATTCCGAGCAGGCGAGCCAGCTTCCTCTGGCCGCGGTCAATGAGGACGTTCGGCCGCTGGTCAGCCGTGGATACCTGCGCCTGATCCCCGGGCGCATGCGTGACAATCCGGACCTGCTGGGAACGACCCGCATGGAGTGGGTGCTGGCAGATGGCCAGGTGGACCAATATCTCAAGGGACACCACGCCAGGCTCAGCGACAAGGAGAAGGCGGTGGTCGATCGCTTGAAGGAAGAGGGCCGAGCGGAGCTTCCGTTCAACACGACCTTCTTCACCAGCGGTGACTCCAAGATGCCTGAACTGGCGGGTATCGCCTCGGCGGCCATGGGCACGGTGTTGACCTTGCTGGTCACCCTGGCGGTGGCATTCCCCATCGGCGTCATGACCGCGGTGTACTTAGAAGAGTTCGCCCCGGACAACCGCTTTACCCAGTTGATCGAGATCAACATCAACAACCTGGCGGCCATTCCGTCCATCCTGTTTGGCCTGCTGGGCCTGGCCATCTTCATCAACTTCTTTGGCGTGCCACGCTCGTCTCCGGTGATTGGTGGCCTGACCCTGGCATTGATGACACTGCCGGTGATCATCATCGCCACCCGTACCGCTCTGCGCAGCGTGCCAGACTCGATCCGCCACGCCGCCTTTGGCGTGGGATGCTCTCGCTGGCAGATGGTGCGTGACCATGTGCTGCCGCTGGCACTGCCCGGCATCATGACCGGTTCGATCATCGGCCTGGCCCAGGCCATGGGGGAAACGGCGCCGCTGATCATTGTCGGCATGGTGGCGTTCATTCCAGATGTGACCACTTCGTTTACCGACGCAGCGACCGTGCTGCCGGCGCAGATCTTCACCTGGGCGGGTGAGCCGGATCGTGCCTTCATCGAGAAGACGTCGGGCGGCATTCTGGTGCTGCTGGCTGTTCTCATCACGCTCAACGCCACCGCTGTGGTGCTGCGCAAGAAATTCGAGCGGCGCTGGTAAAGCGGCCCCCAAACAGGATACGTTGCCATGAACATGAAAGTTGCCCAGCGCGGAGAGAACGTGATGAAGCAGGATCAGCCCGGCCAGCCGGTCACTCGCAACGACGACGCCAATCATGAGTTGAGCGTTCGGGTGAGAGACCTGGACCTGTGGTACGGCGACTTCCACGCGCTGAAGTCGATCAACATGGATCTCTACCAGAAGAACGTGACGGCGCTGATCGGGCCGTCGGGTTGCGGCAAGTCGACCTTTCTGCGCTGCTTGAACCGCATGAACGACCTGATCCCCAGTGTAAGCATCAAGGGGCTGATCGAAATGGACGGTCGCGACGTGAACGAGTCGAAGATGGACGAAGTCGCCTTGCGTCGCAGGGTCGGCATGGTCTTTCAGAAGCCCAACCCGTTCCCCAAGTCGATCTACGACAACATTGTCTATGCCCCCAAGATGCATGACCTGGTAAGCCGCAAGGCCGATCAGGATGAGCTTGTCGAGCGTGCGCTGCGTGACGCCGGCCTGTGGGAAGAGGTCAAGGACAAGCTGCATCAGCCGGGGACATCGCTGTCCGGTGGACAGCAGCAGCGTCTGTGTATTGCACGGGCGATTGCCGTGCAGCCTGACGTGATCCTCATGGATGAGCCGACGTCGGCACTGGATCCGATCTCTACTGCCACCATCGAAGACTTGATGGACAAGCTGAAGCAGCAGTTCACCATCATCACCGTGACCCATAACATGCAGCAGGCGGCGCGCGTGGCGGACTACACCGCGTTCTTCCATCTGGGGGAAGTGGTTGAGTACAACGACACCAAGACCATGTTCTCGACGCCGCATACCAAGAAGGCCGAGGACTACATCACCGGCCGCTACGGCTAGACCAGTGATGATGGCAGCTCTGGCGCACTGACCGACCCCGCGTGAACCCGGGAAGACGTCATCAAGCACAGACAAGCGTCAGCAGACCATGACATCCATGAGGGAGGCCCAGGGGCCTCCCTCATTGTGTTAGGCGATCATGACGCAGTGACGCTCTACGCTATCGTTGTGCGCGGTGATGTCGGTCGGAAGGCATGCACGGTGATGCTCAAGCCATGCGCCACGAGTGAGGCGAGACAGCCACGCCGGTAGAGAAGAGCCGCGCCAGTAGACAGCCATTCCTGTAACCAGCCATGCCCGTCAGGCACCGTCAGTCAGGCACCGTCAGTCAGGCGCCGTCAGTCAGGCAGGTCTGGCGACCCCTCGCATGCACAGCAGACCCAGTAGCGGGCCAGGCAGCAGCAGCCACAGCACGGCCACATCCAGGGTCTGCCACAGGCTGGCGCCAAGCCAGATGCCTGGCAGTGTCAGGCTGAAGCCGATGGCGTTCATCACAGACAGGGTGGCACCAATACGTTCTTTGGGCGCTGCACTCGAGGCCAGTGAAGAAAATTGCGCCGAGTCCGCAATGACGCTGAAGCCCCACAGCATCAGCAGCAGCATGAGCAGGGCCGGGTTGACGTTGGCCAGCAGGGGGTAGAGTAAGCACAGGCTGCCAGAGGTGGCCAAGGCGAGATTGGCCGCCCTGGCACTGCCGTAATGCCGGCTGTAGGCACCGGCGGCAATACAGCCCAGGGCACCCACCGCGATCACCGCAAAGCTGAGCCAGGGGGTCCAGTGGCTGGCCTCCGCAAGTCGTGTTACCTCGCGGCTCACCAGCAGTGGCACCAGCATCCAGAAGGCGTAGAGCTCCCAGCAATGACCAAAGTAGCCCCCGGCCACACGCAGGAAGTGGCGGTCACGAAAGGCCGCCAGCCCGTCGCGCAGCGACGCCCGTCCAGAGGTGTGCGGCAGGTGGGGGCCATCCCCCAGCAGGCCGACAGCAAGCCCGCCAAGGACCGCCAGCAAAGACGCCAGCGCCAGGGTCCAGGCCCAGGGAAGGTCAAGGGTCGCACCTCGCAGTAGATGCGGCATGGCCGTGCCCAGGGTCAACATGCCGACCAGCCAGGCCAGCGCTGCGCCGGTGTGCTTTGGGGTCCAGCCGATGACCAGCTTCATGCCCAGCGGGTAGATGCCGGCGAGGCAAAGTCCGGTGGCAAAGCGCAAGGCGACGGCGAGGGCAGGGCTCGAGGCCGCGAGGACGAACGCCAGGTTGATGGCGGCCCCTGCCAGGCTCGAACAGAGAAAGATACGGCTGGCTCGGTGGCGGTCCGCCAGACCGGAGCCCGCGATGACCAAGGTGCCCACGATGAAGCCGAGTTGGACGGCGAGAGTTAGCAGACCGATGTCGGCTTCCTGCAAGCCCAGGTCATCGCGAAGGGATGCGGCAACGCCGTTGACGCTGAACCAGAGCGAGGTGCCACACCACTGGGCCAGTACGATCAGTGGCAGGGCGAGTCGAGAGCGGTCCATCCATGGTTCCTGTGAGGGGAGGCATAGGCCGAAAGCACCAGCGGCGCCTTGGGCCTATGTCGATGAATGACGGGCCACACACATGGGCACGCATGACCGCCTCGTTCTCAGTGAGTGAGGCGGTATCAGTCGATCAGCTCTACCGCGACGGCCGTCGCTTCGCCGCCGCCGATGCACAGGCTGGCGATACCGCGTTTGCCGCCCTTGGTGCGCAGGGCATGGATCAGGGTAGCAATAATCCGGGAGCCGGTAGAGCCCACCGGGTGGCCCTGGGCGCAGGCGCCACCGAAGACGTTGACCTTGTCGTGGGGCAGTCCGAGGTCATCCATGGCCATCAGCGTGACCACCGCAAAGGCTTCGTTGATCTCGAACAGGTCAACATCGTCGACCTTCCAGTCAAGCTTCTTCATCAGACTGTCGATGGCCCCGACCGGGGCAATGGTGAACTCGCTCGGATGACGCGAGTGGGTGCTGTGTCCCACCATGCGAGCCAACGGCACAGCGCCGAGTCGATCGGCCGCCGCCCGAGTCGACAGGATCAGCGCAGAGGCGCCATCGGAGATGGAGCTGGCATTGGCGGCGGTAATGGTGCCGTCCTTGGCAAAGGCCGGTCGCAGGGAGCGGATCTTGTCGAGGCGAGCCTGGAAGGGTTGTTCGTCCTGCTCGACCAGACTATCGCCCTGGCGGCTGGTGATGGTCACCGGGGCCATCTCGGCGATCAGGTGTCCTGCCTTGGTGGCCTGCATGGCGCGCTCAAGAGAGGCGATCGCGAAATCGTCCATGCGTTCCCGGTCATAGCCGCGCTCATTGGCCACGTCCTGGGCAAACCCGCCCATCAGGCGACCGGTCTCGGCGTCCTCGAGCCCATCCAGGAACATGTGATCCTTGAGTTCGCCATGGCCAAGGCGATAGCCGCTGCGCGCCTTCGTCAAGACGTGAGGTGCGTTGGACATGGACTCCATGCCTCCGGCTAGCATCACCTCGGCCGTGCCGGCCTTGATCAGGTCGTGGGCCAGCATGGTGGCCTTCATGCCGGAACCACATAGCTTGTTGATCGTGGTGGCGCCGCGCTGGTCGGGAATGCCTGCCTGACGCATGGCCTGGCGTGCTGGCCCTTGCTTGACGCCCGCCGGCAGAACGCAGCCAAAGATGCCTTCTTCAATGGCGTCGGGGGGGATGGCGGCTCGTTCGATAGCCGCGGCGATCGCGCAGGCGGCCAGTTCTGGAGCAGTCTTGCTGGAAAGAGAACCGAGCATGCCGCCCATGGGCGTGCGGGCGGCGGCAAGAAAGACGATGTCGGTCGGGTGCATGGCGTGCCTCCTGTGACCTTGATGGCCTGGCCCGTTAAGGACCGGCCATGGCGGTATTGTGGTTGTTGGCTATCGCGAGCTGGCGCCTGCGGAAGACCTTCAGTGTGGCCCAGCCCGGCGAGATGCGCTTGCGGGTCCCTGGCGTTGACAGGATCAGTCGGCGTTGACCCTGAGGGTGCGCTATGCTTCCCTCATCAAAACCAAGCAAGCGCTAGTGTAACTGTCGATGAATGTAATGAATGACTCGCCTCGCCGCAAGGAGCTGATCCGCCTCGCTGCCCAGCTGTTTGTCCAGGAAGGCTTCGATCGCACGACCGTGCGCATGCTGGCTCAGGAAATGGGTATCAAGTCGGGTAGCCTGTTCCATCACTTCAGGGACAAGCAGGAAATTCTGGCCGCTGTCATCGAAGAGGGGACGCAGAATGCCTTGACGCTGGCTCGCGCGGCCCTCGACGACGCAGGCTCAGACCCCTTGTCCCGGCTGCATGTCATGGCGCGTGCCCATCTGGATACGCTGTTGACCGATCGCAACGCCCACGTCGTCGCGCTCTACGAATGGCGACGCCTGGACGACGCTGCGCGGGATCATCTGACCCACCTGAGGGACGCCTACGAGGGGCTGTGGAACGACGTCATCGACGAGGCCATCGAAGCCGGTCTGGTGGCCGGTGATCGAGCGCTGGTCGCGCGTTTTGTGCTGGGGGCACTGAACTGGACCGTGCGCTGGTACGATCCGGACGGTCCGCGCAGCCCAGAGCAACTGGCCGATGAATTGGTCAATATGCTGACCCGTCGGAGCTGAGCGTCACCTTTACCGCGTCCTGGGGGCGCTATCCCGGGGCAGGGGGCTCAGGCGACAGGCTCCCTCTCCAATGATCCCCACTCAATGAGTTCATCTCATTGGTCCGCACTCCGTGAGCTCCTCTCAATGAGTGCTTCCGTGTGACTCCCTTCTGTTCACTCGCATTGTCTTTGTTCATCTCCCTTCTTGCGTTGGCATGAGTTTCCCCCTGAATCCTGTCTGCAGCGGCGCTGATGACCTGGCGGCGGTGTCAGGCTAGACGATGGTCTATCCCGGTTGTGCTTGTCACTCCTGTACGAAGGATCTAGTTTTCACCCTAGCGCTTGCTAGGTTTACGCTTACGTCAACGGAATGCTTGGGCCAGGGCAGCGCTCTCCAACAAACACAACGTAAGAGGCACGTCATGAGCCATGCCACACTCCCATCGGCCGAGTCCTATCGCGAGACGTTTGATATACAGCAGGTGATTGACCGCTTGGACGATCATGGTGACGGCTGCCTCAACGCTTACTATGCCTGCTGTGGGCGTCATGTAGCGCAGGGCCGTGGTGAGGTGCTGGCGTTGGTGCACGAAGCACCGGATGGGGCCGTTACACGCCTGAGCTATCGCGAACTGGATAGCCTGAGCGCACGTCTCGCCGCGTGGATGTCGGCCCAGGGTCTGGCAGCAGGGGACCGTATTGCCTGCATGCTGCCGCGCTCGCCCCAGCTGTTGATCGCAGTATTGGCGAGCTGGCGGCTGGGGGCCGTGTATCAGCCATTGTTTACGGCATTTGGCCCGGATGCCGTCGACTATCGTCTTGGGCGAGCCGATACCAAGCTGGTTATCACCGATGGCGCCAATCGTCACAAGTTTGACGGTCTGGCGTCCTGTCCCTCGGTGCTGGCGCTGGGTGGCGCCAGCGAGGCGCATCCGCAGGATCTCGACTGGGATCACGCCCTGTCCAGTGAGCCATCGTCGGCTACGCCACCGCGCCTTGGCCCTGAGCAGCCGTTTCTGCAGATGTTTACGTCAGGCACGGTCGGCAAGCCCAAGGGGGTTGCCGTGCCGCTCTCCGCGATGCCTGCCTTTGCACTGTATATGGAGCTGGCCGTCGACCTGCGTGGGGAGGATCGCTTCTGGAATATGGCAGATCCCGGCTGGGCCTATGGCCTCTATTACGCGATCACTGGACCCTTGCTGTTGGGCGTGACCACGCATTTTTGCGAGGCCGGCTTCAGTGCCGAAGGCGCACTGGCCTTCATGCAGCGCCATGACATCACCAACTTTGCCGCCGCTCCTACCGCCTATCGTTTGATGAAGGCGTCCGGGCTCTTTGATCAGGCACACGAGACACTGTCGTTGCGGGCGGCGAGTTCCGCCGGGGAGCCGCTGAATACCGAAGTGGTCAACTGGGTCGAAAGGGCGCTGGGCTGCGCGGTGATGGATCACTATGGCCAGACCGAAACGGGCATGACCTGCAACAACCATCATTGTCTCGACCATCCCAAGCATGTCGGCGGCATGGGCGTGCCAATGCCGGGCTATCGCCTGGTGATTCTTGATGCGGAATATAACGAGCTGCCGCCGGGCGAGCCCGGTGTGCTTGCCGTCGACGTGGCGAGGTCGCCGGCGCATTTCTTTCCCGGCTATACCTGGCAGGAAAAGCATCCGTTTGCCGAGGGCTACTACTTGACAGGAGATGTGGTCATCCGCAACGACGACGGCAGTTTTCAGTTTGCCGGCAGAGATGACGACATCATCACTACCGCAGGTTATCGGGTAGGCCCGACCGATGTGGAAAACTCGGTATTGACCCATCCTGCCGTGGCGGAGTCGGCTGCGGTGGGGCAACCCGATGATATTCGTGGGGAAATCATCAAGTCCTACGTGGTGCTACGGGAGGGCTTCGAGGCCAGTGATGAGCTTGCCGAGGATATCCGCCAGCAGGTCAGAGAGCGCCTGTCGACCCACGCCTTTCCAAGGGTGATCGAGTTTGTCGATGAACTACCCAAGACCCCCAGTGGCAAGATTCAGCGTTTCAAGTTGAGAGCCGATGCTGCCGCCAAGGCGTGACGCCTGGCGCCATCTTCTGACGCCCCGAGGGAGCCCTCGGGGCGTGCGTTGTCAAGCACGTCTGGTAAAGAGAGAGAACACTTCATGGATATCAACGATGCCACCTTTGTGATCACCGGCGCTGGCTCCGGGCTTGGTGCCGCCTGTGCCAAGAGACTGGTGGCAGCCGGAGCCCAGGTGGTGCTGTGCGACCTCAGTGACAAGATCGACCAGCAGGCCAAGGACCTGGGTAAGGGCGCTATCGCCATGCACGCCGACGTCACCTCAGCAGACGACATGCAGGCGGTGTTCGATGCGGCACGTCAGCATGGCGAGCGCGAGGGGGTCGACGGCGTCATCCACTGCGCCGGCGTGGTCAGCGTGGCCAAGCTGGTGGATCGCCATGGCCATCCTGCCGACCTGGAGGCCTATGCGCGGACCATCCAGATCAATCTTGTGGGGACCTTCAACGTGATGCGCCTGGCCGCGGCGACGATGGTACACAACAGCCCGGGTCAGGACGGTGAGCGGGGTGTCATTATCAATACCGCGTCCGTGGCCGCTTTTGACGGCCAGGTAGGGCAGTGTGCCTACAGTGCGTCCAAGGCAGGGGTGGTCGGCATGAGTCTGCCCGCCGCCAGGGAATTGTCACGCCATGGGGTGCGGGTAATGGCGATTGCCCCAGGGGTATTCGAGACGCCGATGATGGCCGATATCCCTGAGGACGCCGTCGCAGCGCTGTCCCAAGCCGTGCCGTTTCCCAAGCGGCTGGGCAAGCCGGATGAGTTCGCCCGGCTGGCCGAGCAGATCATCACCAACAGCATGCTCAATGGCGAGGTCATTCGCCTGGATGGCGGTATTCGCATGCAGTAATGCGCAGTGTGCCGGCGAGGCGCACGCGACGGCCGTCCCGTCGGCTGTCTCCCACAGGGTGATGGCGTAGCGTCAGTGAACAAGATGCCTGTGGCGCCAGTACGACCGACGACAGGACGGGGGATCAAGGCATGGCTGACCATGGTGCCAGGGACGATCGTGCCATCGACACTCAGTGTCTCTGGGATGCCAAGAGTTCAAACGAACGCTTGACTTGCGGTCGGTTGCGCCGCTATTTTCAAACACATGTTTGAAAGCCCGCTGAGCCATGGTGGCACGGGCATCGCCTCGGATGGACAGGAGTGACCCATGCCAGATTATCAGGCACCGCTGCGCGACATGCGCTTCGTGATGGATGAGCTGTTGGACTATCCGGCTCATTACGCCCGCTTGCCCGCGGGCGACGACGTTTCGCCAGACGTGGTGTCTGCCATCCTGGAAGAGGGGGCGCGCTTTGCGCGTGAAGTGTTGCTGCCGTTGAATCAGAGCGGAGACAAGCAAGGCTGCCGTCTGCAAGACGGCGATGTAAAGGCCCCCGACGGCTTTCGTGACGCCTATCGTCAGTACGTCGATGGCGGCTGGCCCGGGTTGGCCGCAGAGCCCGAGCATGGTGGCCAGGGCTTGCCGCCGTCTCTGTCGATGCTGTTGTCGGAAATGATCTGTGCAGCCAACCTCTCCTGGGGCATGTATCCCGGCCTGTCTCACGGTGCAGCAGATGCGCTGCGCCATCACGGCACGCCGGAGCAACAGCGGGTCTATCTGACCAAACTGGTGGAGGGCAGCTGGACGGGCACCATGTGCCTGACAGAGCCCCATTGCGGCACAGACCTTGGCCTGATCAAGACCAAGGCTACGCCGGACGAGCAGGGCGGCTACCGCATCAGTGGCACCAAGATCTTCATTTCTGCGGGCGACCACGATCTTGCCGACAACATCGTGCACCTGGTGCTGGCCAAGTTGCCGGATGCGCCGGAGGGTTCCAAAGGCATCTCGCTGTTCCTCGTCCCCAAGTTTCTGCCCGATGCCGCGGGTAAGCCCGGTCAGCGCAATGGTGTGACCTGCGGTTCGTTGGAACACAAGATGGGGATTCACGGCAATGCCACCTGCGTCATGAATTTCGATGGCGCCACGGGTTACCTGATCGGAGCTCCCAACAAGGGACTCGCCTGCATGTTCACGATGATGAATGCGGCCCGGATCGGGGTGGGCATTCAGGGGCTGGGCCTGGCCGAGGCCAGCTTCCAGAACGCGCTGAGCTATGCCCGTGAGCGGCTGCAGATGCGCGCGCTATCTGGGCCCAAGGCGCCGGAGAAGGCCGCGGATCCGATCATTGTGCATCCCGACGTGCGGCGCATGCTGTTGACCCAGAAAGCCATCGCAGAAGGCGGTCGGATGCTGGTGCTGTATACCGCTCAGCTGATCGATGTGGTCGAACAGACGTCGGCAGGGGAAGAGCGGGAGCGCGCCGAAACGCTGTTGGGGTTACTGACGCCCATCGTCAAGGCATTTCTGACCGAGCTGGGCTTCGAGGCAACCAATGAAGGCGTACAGGTCTTCGGTGGACACGGTTTCATTCACGAGTGGGGGATGGAGCAGCTGGTGCGGGACGCCAGGATTACCCGTCTCTACGAGGGCACCACTGGCATCCAGGCCCTCGATCTGCTTGGACGCAAGGTGCTGATGAACCAAGGCGAAAGCCTGAAGGTGTTCACCAAGGAGATCCATCTGTTCTGCAAGGCGGAAGCAGACAACGAGGACATGGCCGCCTTTGTTGCTCCTCTGGCTAAGTTGAACAGTCAGTGGGGCGAACTGACCATGGCGATCGGGATGAAGGCGATCAATGATCGGGAGGAAGTCGGCGCGGCGTCGGTGGACTACCTGATGTATTCCGGCTACATCACCTTGGCCTATCTGTTCGCCAAAGCGGTGAAGGCATCCCGCCAGGCGCTGGCACAGTCGCCAACCGATGCGGCCTTCTACGAGGCCAAGATCCATACCGCCCGTTTCTACTTCGAGCGCCTGTTGCCGCGCACCAGAGCCCACGCCGCGCAGATGCAGTCAGGTGCAGAGAGCCTGATGGGATTGGATGAAGGGGCCTTTGGCCTGGGCTTCGAGCGGTAGTCGTAAACCGTACCGGCCTCTGCGTGTCGTCGCTGCGGTCGGTCAATCGAGCTCTCTCGGTCAGGTGACTGATCGTTGGCGGCGAGCCTGGCTCGCCGCTTTTTTTATCTGTTGTCGATCGACTGGCCAGCGCCTGTATCGGTCTGTGAGTTATCTGATATCAGTGAAGTCATAAACATCAGACTACACTGATAAGCGCGTTCATTAGCGGACATAGGGGTTTCATGGCATGATGCGCCGTACTGCATACTCCTTAAGTGAAAAAGCATGGAAGATTTGTTTCGTCTCTGGATATCTGCCAAGGAGGCACGATGAGCCGGCACCTCGGCCTGGGCGTAAAGTCTCTGTTGATCCCCCTGTTGTCTTTTCTGGTGGCGTTGGCGCCGGTGCTATGGATCGGTAGCCACGCCCTGGAGGACGTCGAGCGCTACTTTGGAGAGCGCTTCGCAGAGCAGTACAGTCAGTTGCATACCCAGCGCATGCTGACCCCGCTGTCGACAGAGCTGGCCCTGGCGAAACGCTTCGGTGATCTGACGGTGACGCGAGAGTGGCTGTCGGATATCGGTAACGAGGAACGCAAGGCACGCTTCTTTGCCGAGTCAGAGGGGTTCCGGGAGCAGTTTGACGGTGACGATTACTTTGTTGTGCACCATGCCAGCGGTCAGTTCTACTTCAACGACGGCAAGATGAGCCCGAGCCGTGATCCGCGCAATATTCTCAGTCGCGATGATCCACAGGACGCTTGGTACTTTCGCATGTTGGATAGCGGGGCGCCTACACGAGTGCAGGTAGCCTACAGCCCTGCTCTGGACACTACCCGGGTGTGGATCAACGTTCGTGTGGATGGCGATGACGGCCCGCTTGGCATGGTTGGTGGTGGTCTCAACTTCGAGCGTCTCCTTGCCAGCAGCTTCGATGATCAGCCAGAAGGTGTGTCGTCCTATGTGCTGGGGCGCGGCGGCCAGCTACTGGCGGTGGCCGAAGATGGCCGTTTGATCCCCAGCGACCTCAGCAACCAGAATAATAGTGGCGGTAAACTGGAGGCTGCAGTAGGGGACCCTGAGGCGTTGGCCGAGATGTTGGCGAGCGCACGTCAAGGGCAGAGCAAGGTGGTCATGCGCCTCCTGCCGTGGTCCGGCGAGGAGCGCGTTGTGGCGGTTGGCTACCTGCCAGAGCTCGACTGGTGGCTGGTTTCTGCTATCGACCCTTACGCCACCACCCTGCTGGAAAAGCGCTGGCTATGGCCGTTACTTTTCACTCTGCTGGGAAGTCTGGTGGTGGTTCTGCTGATCGTGGTGATCGCGTTGAGGCGGCTCATCGTCAAGCCGGTACAGAGCCTCAGCCGCTCTGCTCAGGCGCTGGCAAGAGGCCAGTACGATGTCGAGCTGGACAGCGACAGGGGCGACGAGATCGGCGATCTGTCCCGGGACTTCCAGCGCATGGCGGATCAGGTCATGGCGCATACCGATGAGCTTGAGGAGCGAATCCGACACCGCACGGCGGCATTGGAGAGCGCCAATCATCAGATGAGCGAGGCCAAGCGCCAGATCGATGATTCGCTGGAGTGCGCCAGAGCCCTGCAGCAAGCGATACTTCCCCGCCGTGACCTGACCCAGTGCGCCGGACTCCATCATGGCGTGCTGTGGAATCCACGGGATGCCGTGGGCGGCGATATCTTCGTCTTCCGCAATGCGGGCCACGGCTACCTGCTGGGCGTCATCGACTGCGCGGGTCACGGGGTTCCTGGGGCGTTGATGACCATGCTGGCACGTGCGGCCTTCGACAACTCCGTGAATCAGGTCGGGCCAGAGGACCCGGCGGCGATCCTGACAGAGATGGACCGTCGTATACGGCGTACCTTGCTTGGCGAGACCGAGTCCGAGGCCGTTACCCCCCATATGGATGTGGGTCTGGTATGGGTAGAGGCCGATGAGCGACGGTTGACCTATGCCGGTGCCAAGTTGGATCTCTATGTGACCGACGGCAGCCAGCTTCAGGTATTGGCGGGAGGGCGCCGCGCACTGGCTTACAAGCGTCCAGGTGAATATCGTAATCAAACGTTGGAAGTTGCCCCTGGCTGGTCCTGTACCCTGTGCAGTGACGGTTTTCTGGATCAGGCGGGGGGCAAGGACGGCTTCGGCTTTGGCAAGCGTCGCTTCGAGGCCATGCTGATGACTCACGCTGCGCTGACGCCAAGCGCTCAGGTGGCGGCATTTCTGCAAGAGCTCGAGCACTTCCAGGGCGACCAGCGCCAGCGTGACGACATCACATTGCTGTGCTTCCAGCCTGTTGCTGCCACATCAGAGCCGTCAGCTGAGGCGACCACCCACATCTCCCATGGTCTTGATGAGGACACCCCATGGACCTCTTGACGCTACGTGAGCAGTTCGACCAGCAGCGCGTCCTGCTTAGCTTCAATGGCCCGATTTCTCATAGCCTGATCGAAGAAATCGGCAAGGCCATTCGCAATTATCTGAACAGTGAGTCGGCAGAGCCGTCGGCGGCAATGGACGTCTTCTCGACCTACATCGAGATGACGCAGAATATCAGCCACTACGCTACCGCCATGGGCTACGACGACCACCGGGCGACGGCCACGGTGGCCGTTGCGCGCAGTCCAGAAGGGCATTATCAGGTGTCCGCGGGCAACGTGGTCGAGCATGCCGATGGTGAGCGCTTGATGGCTACCGTCGGCGAGCTGAGCGGGCTGGATGCGAGTGAGTTGAAGCGGGTCTACAAGCAGCAGCTGAGGAAGCCTCGGGAAGAGGGCTCCCGGGGTGCAGGCCTGGGGCTGATCGACATGGCGCGCAAGTCCTGTCAGCCGCTGCGGTCCACGCTCAAGCCGATGTCGGACCAGCAAAGTTTCTTCTGCATTACCGCTACCATTTGACGGAAAGTCATCACCATGATTAACGACCTCGCGATTGACGGAACCCAGTCGACACCAGACATCCGCTCTGACTGGGAAGCCGGGCGCCTGACGATGCGCGGCGACTCGTATCCGGAAAACACCTTCGAGCTCTACAGCAGCGTCTTGAGCTGGGTGGATGCCTACCTGCGTTCCGGCGATAAGCCGCTGTGCGTGCAGCTCGACCTGGTGTATCTCAACACCAGTTCGGTCAAGGCCATGATGGATATCTTTGACCTGATGGAAGAAGCGCATCAGGAGGGCACCGAGTGCAGCGTCGACTGGCGCTACGATGTGCGAAATGAACGCATCGCCGAACTTGCCGAAGAGTTCAAGGAAGATTGCAGTTTTCCGTTCGCGATCACCCCGATCGAGGAAGTGACTCCATGACGGAAAGGGATCGTCAGCTGCTTCGCGACATCGAGGAAATGCTGGCGTCACCGGAGTACGCAGAAAACCCTCTGCGCGCGCCGCTTGAGGCGCTGTACCTGCGGCACACCGATCAGCTCGAGCGGCTGGAGCGCATGGCCGCCATCTCAGATGGCTTTCAGCGGGGTGTGAAGTCGGATCTTACCACCGCCGAGCGGCGGCTCGAGCGCCAGCAGCGGCGCCAGCGCAAGCTGTCGCGCATCGCTGATGGCTATCAGGAGCTGCTGTTCGAGCGTAACCAGACCCTGGAAAGTGAGGTGATGCTGGACCCACTGACCAAGATTCCCAATCGTCGTGGTCTGCATACTGAGCTGCGACGGTTGATGGCGGCCAATCGGCGTCAGCAGAGGCCGTTCACCTTGGCCATGGTCGATATCGATCATTTCAAACGTTTCAATGATGACCACGGCCACGATGTGGGGGACCAGGCCCTGCTGACGGTGGCGCGGGTGCTGAGCGACACCCTGCGCGGCGGCGACATTGTCGGTCGCTGGGGCGGGGAGGAGTTTCTGCTGGCCCTGCCTGGTGCTTCCTTGTGGGCGGCAGAACCTCTGTTTGAGCGGCTGCGCGGCAACCTCAAGGAAACCCGCCTGATCGAGGGCAGCGATCTGACCGTGACGGTGAGTATCGGTGCCGCCGAGCACCGGGGTGACGAAACCTACGAGCAGACCATGAACCGCGCGGATCAGGCGCTGCTGGAGGCAAAGCGCAGCGGTCGCGACCGCTGGCAGGCGGCACCATGAGCCGTCCGTCGCTGGCATCTCTGCCCGTCTCCAGCCAGCTGTGGCTAGAGCCGCTGGCGGCGGTCCACGGTGACGGTATCTGGCAGGCGGTGGAAGCCAGCCGTGACTCACTTGGCCCATGGCTGCCCTGGGTGGATACGACCGTATCCCCCACGGATTGTGAGGTCTTTGTCACTGCAGCCATGGCCGAGCGACGACTGGGCATCGCCCGTCATTTCGCCCTGATGGAAGGCACTGAAGGTGGCGGCAGCGAACTGATCGGGGTGGTCGGCTTCAATCGGATTGTCGAGGGTCACCGCTGGGCGACGATGGGTTACTGGCTGCGGCACGACAGGCAAGGCGCCGGGCGCATGGCAGCGAGTGTGTCTGCGTTGGTGGCCTACGGCTTCAATGAACTGGCGCTGCATCGCCTCGAAATACGCTGTGCCGAATATAACACCCGCAGCCGTGCCATCCCCGAGCGACTCGGGTTCAGGCAAGAAGGTGTCTTGCGCGACTGCGAATGGGTTCGAGGCCGCCCCCTTTCCCACGTGGTCTACGCCATGCTGGCCGTCGATAGGATCCCAGAGGGTCCTACCCTGGCGAGGTAGGAGGGTGGCATGGGCATGCCACCCAGCTTTCACGCTGGCTCAGAGCATGATGAAGCGCTATGCCCAGCGCTCCTCAGCGGTAAAGGCCACGATAAACCAGCGTCGCTCCGGCGGAATGCTGAGTCGGCGCGAGATATCCTCGCGAATCTCGTCCATCTCGACCATACCGCGCCCGCTGGCAAAGTGGGGCGCGGTGACAATATGGATTTCAATACGGTGGCCTCGGCCACTCTTCGCCACATGGCTGTAGTAGTGGCTAAGCCCTTCTCGCTGCATGACCTCGGCCATGGCGGCGTGGACTTCACGATCGATCGCGCTGGGTGCCATCAGGAAAATGTCCTTGGCGGCACGACGGATGATACCGATCGGTACCGGGATGAAGACCAGGGTCAGCACCACAAGTAAGGCGGAGTCGACGTAGGGCGTCCAGTGGTCCAGCGCGCTGCCCTCCAGCAACAACGCGATCACGAAGGCGACCAGCAGCGCCCCGGTAATCAGTGCCGCCATCAGCCAGTTCTTTTGATCAATACGCAGAAATTCCGATCTCGCCCGGCGATTGATCCTCTTCAGGTAGATGGCCATGGTGCTGCAGATGACCAGCACCGCCACGGCGTAAAGCGTCGCCGCCCCGAAGGCCAGGGCGTGTCCCCCGCTGAGCAGCTCGCGTAGGGCGTTGAGAAACGCATAAAAACAAAGTAGCAGCAGAATCGCGCCATTCAGCGCAGCGACCATGGGCTCAAAGTGCCAGAAGCCATGCTGGAAGCGCTGTGTCGCTTCACGCATGACCAGCCGTGACACCGCCAGGGCCAAGGTCGACATGGCGGCGTCGATGGTCGAGAAGACCCCGTCGAACAAGATCGCTTGTGAGCCGGCCAGAAGGCCAAAGATGACCCCAAGCAGGGCCACACCGAGGGTCGTGATGATCGAGAGGGTCAGCGCCCGCTGCTCAAGTCTGGCATCCATGATGTGAAGTACCGTTAAGTAAGACTGGGTCAAGAACGTAAGAGGAGTGCCAGGATGACGCCGGCTACAGAGTGGGGTGGGTCAGCTCATTGCCGGGTAGCCGAGCGTCTGGCGCAGCCGCTCGGCGTGTGAGGCCAGCCAGGTCGCGTCGATGGGGCCCCAGTCGACGATGCGGTAATGGCCGATATTGTGGGGTTTGCCTTGTTCATGCTCGAAGTGGCATTCGATGTCCAGCTCTTCCAGTGCGGACAGGGTGTCCTGAGCGGTGCGACGTGGCATGCCGGTCGCTGTCGTGATGGCGGGAACCGTATCGACGCCGCTGGCGATGAGGTGGGCGACATATAGCCGACGGTAGAAGCTGGTGCGGGTCTTGCTCAGAGTCGCCATGGAGTGTCTGCCTGATATCACTTAAAGGTGAGTAAGCGTTACCCAATCGTAGGTGTGGTGCAAGTCGTCACGTCTAGTTTGACGCACGTCAGTAGTTGACGACAGGGCCCGACGTACAGTGGCACGGCGCCAAGGGATAATCATTCGTAAATGAAGGTCCCGAGGCGAGCCATCCCTGTCATCTACGCCTTGAGGTTCGTCATGTCCCCACTTGCGCTCCCTGCCCGAGCCTGTTCCCTCGTCGCGGCTGTCGCTTTCGCTGCCGTCTGTTCGTCCGCCTCCGCGCTCGAGTACCCCATCGGAGAGCCAGCCCTGATCAACGGCATGGAGGTGGCGGCGGTGTATCTGCAGCCAGTCGTCATGGAGCCGGCCGGTGCGCTGGTTGCCGGGGATGCCGATATTCACCTCGAAGCGGATATTCACGCCCTGGAAGATAACGCCAATGGCTTTGCTCCCGGGGCATGGATCCCTTTTCTGCATATCGACTATCGCCTGCAGAAGGAAGGTAGCGACAGCGTGATGGAGGGATCACTGATGCCGATGATTGCCAGTGACGGCACTCATTATGGCAGCAATGTGGCACTGGATGGCGCGGGAGCCTATCACCTGACCTTTCACGTGGAAGCCCCGGAGTTGATGCGCCACGTGGACAAGGAGACCGGGGTCGCGCCCTGGTATGCGCCCTTCGACGTCGAGTATGACTTCGTCTATGCCGGCGTCGGCAAGAAGGGCGGATACTGAGAAGGGAACTCACATCATGCTGTTGTTACGTCGTTCACCGTTGGGGGAAGCCCTCGTCAGAGGGCCGTTGGTGGCCCTGTCGCTGATGTCGCTGTGGGCCGTTGCGGGAGAGGGCCTGGCCGAGGGCCTGCCCAGCTATCGATTGACGCTTGATGACGGGCGTCTCGAGCCTACCCCGTTGCTGGTCAGAGCGGGGGAGCGGTTCAAGCTGGAGTTGCACAACAGCGGGGCCACCCCGGTCGAGTTCGAAAGTCGTCGCTTGCGCCAGGAAAAGGTGATGGGCCCTGGCGTCCACTCCTTTGTGGTCATCCATCCGCTCAAGCCAGGCCGCTACGAGTATTTCGATGAATTCCACCTGCCCGAGGCGCAGGGCGAAATCATCGCGGTTGCCCCAGATGAGCAGGCTGCACCATGAATGGCGCGGCCTTCGTGGTGGTGTTTCGTGAAAGCATGGAAGCCATTCTGGTGCTGGGTGTCCTCTACACCTGGCTGGTTCGCGCCGAGCGCCGTGATGCCCTGAGGTGGCTGTGGGCGGGAGCCATGGCGGGCATCGCGCTGGCCATCTCGTTAGGCGCGGCCTTGATGGGCGTCGGCGACGTGCTGAGCGGAGACGCTCAAACGCTGTTTCAGGTGATCATGTCAGCCGTGGCGGCGCTTCTGATCGTGCATATGGCGGCGTGGATGCGGCGTCATGGCGCGACGCTCAAGGGGGGGCTTGAGCGCGACGCCCAGCGCTGCCTGGCTCCGGTCCGTCAGTGGGGGATCGCCAGCCTGGCGGCGCTGGCGGTCGCCCGGGAAGGCGCCGAGACACTGGTATTCCTCTATGGCATCGGTGTCGCGCAATGGCATCAGGGCACGCGCTGGGACTTTGTCCTGTCCGCCGGCCTGGGAATGGTGATGGCAGCGCTATGTTTCTGGGCATTGCAATGGACGTCGCGGCGCTTTGCCTGGCGCCTCTATTTTGTGATCAGCGAAGCATTGTTGCTGCTGGTGGCGGCCGGTCTTTGGGTGTCGGCGCTGGAAGGGTTGATCAATCTGGGCTGGTTGCCCGCTGGCATGGATCCGCTCTGGGATACCAGTCAGTGGCTGGACGACGGTCAGGGTGTAGGGGGGATGTTAGCCGCCATCGCTGGCTATCGGGCCTGGCCGCCCTCCACCCTGGTGTTGGGCTACATCGCGTACTGGTGGCTGGTCATCATGTACCTGCATGTTCCCCTGCGCAGGCAGAGCAGAGATCGGGTGGCATTGTGAGCAAGCGTCGCTGTCTGTCCGCATCAGTCAAGCGCGGCGACGATGGGCGCTCGCGCCTGGATCAGCTAGGACATTGGCTGGCCGATCATCGTCGAGCGGTGCTGGGGCTGCAATGGAGCGTTGTGCTGTTCTATGCAGTGTTGCTGCTGATACCCCCCCTGTTGCCGCTGCCCGACTACCAGTCCCGCATCCTGGGACACCTTACCGTGTTCGCCGAGTTCGTTTTCTGGGGTATCTGGTGGCCCTTCGTGATGGTCAGCATGGTCGTTGCGGGGCGGCTGTGGTGTGGCCTGCTGTGCCCTGAAGGGGCGATATCGGAGGCGGCCAGTCGCGTGGGGCTGGGGCGTGCGATACCACGCTGGATGCGCTGGGGTGGCTGGCCCTTGGTGGGTTTTGTCATGACCACCGTGTATGGCCAATTGATCAGTGTCTATCAGTACCCGAAGGCGGCACTGCTGGTGCTGGGAGGCTCAACCGTAGCCGCCGCCCTGGTGGGGGTGGTCTACGGCAAGGGCAAGCGTGTCTGGTGCCGTCATCTGTGTCCCGTCAGCGGCGTCTTCGCACTGCTTGCCAAACTTTCGCCGCTGCACGTTCGCACCGAGCCAGCCAGCTGGCACCGCTATGGCCAAAGACGGCGCAGGGGCGAAGTAGCTCGCCAACCGGCTCCAGACTGTCCCGTGCTGCTTCCACTCAAGCAGCTGGACAGCGCCAGTGATTGCCATCTGTGCTCACGCTGCACCGGCTACAAGAGCGCGATTCATCTAGAGCTGCGTGCCCCCGGGGCTGAGGTGATCGCTCCCCCTCCCCAGCGGCCGGCCACCGTGTGGGAGTACCTGCTGGTGGTGTTTGGGCTGCTGGGTGTGGCGGTGGGTGCCTTCCATTGGTCTGCGAGTCCCTGGTTCGTGGCGGCCAAGCAATCGAGCGCGGTGTGGCTCTATGGTCATGGTGCGGGCTGGCTGCTGGATGCCACGGCACCCTGGTGGCTGCTGACCCGCTACCCTGAGCAACACGATGTGTTCAGCCTGCTCGATGGCGCTCTGCTGTTGGGCTATATCGGTGTGACGGCGCTGACCCTGGGAGGCTGGACAAGCGCGCTGCTGGGGTTGGCCAATCTGCTGCTGGGCAGGTGGTCCTGGCGGCGCCTGTGGCACCTGTCCTATGCGCTGATTCCTCTGGCCGGCGGAGGTGTGTTTCTGGGGCTGTCGATGACCACCCTGACGCTGCTGCGTGGGGATGGCTGGCAGCTGCTGTGGGCCGATGATGTGAGAGCGCTGCTGTTGACGCTTGTGGTGGTGGTCAGCGCTTGCTTGAGCTGGGGCCTGCTCGGACGTTACGTATCAGGCATGCGGCGTGGCCTGGCCATGGGGCTGATGGTGCTGGCCCAGGCGCCCGTGGTGGGCGCCTGGTGGTTGCTGTTCTGGGGCTGGTAATGCCGCTATCGCGGGAGTGCGACAGGACTAGGCGGCATCCAGGAAGGGCGCCTTCATGGCGTCGATGATCTGGCGCATCTCCTCGTCGGAGGTGATGTAGGCGGGCATGGTATAAAGCCATCGGCCGAAGGAACGCAGCCACACTCCGCGTGAGCGGGCGATGTCAGCCGCATGGGCAAGAGCGGAGGCATCGTGCACTTCGATGACTCCGGTAGCTCCCAGCACGCGCACGTCAGCGACAGCAGGATGCTGGCGCAGACTGTCGTCGCCGGCCAGCTCGCGGGTCAGGATGGCATTGAGGTGCGAGATCTTGCCCAGGTAGTCCTCCTCCTCGAACACTCGCAGGCTCTCCAGCGCAACCCGACAGGCCAGCGGGTTGCCCATGAAGGTGGGGCCATGCATGAAGGCATGCAGCTGGCTGTCACCGATGAAGGTGTCATGGACGCGGGTGGTGGCCAGGGTGGCGGCATGACCCAGGTAGCCGCCGGTCAAGCCTTTGGACAGCACCATGATGTCGGGCGTGATATCGGCATGGTCGGCGGCGAACATCTTGCCGGTGCGGCCAAAGCCGGTGGCGACTTCATCGAACACCAGCAGGACATCAAACTCGTCACACAGCGCTCGTGCGCCGCGCAGATAGTGCGGTGACGTCATGTTGAGACCACCCGCCGCCTGCAGCAGGGGTTCCATCAGCAGGGCGGCTATCTCGTGGTGGTGTTGCTCAAGCACGCTGCGTAGCGCCGCCAGATCCGCCTCGACCTGTTGCGCAGTGGCGCCGTAAGGCGCCTTGGGTGCCGGCGCGAAGTGGTGTTCGGGCAGGTAGCCGGCAAACAGCGAGTGCATGCCTTCCTCCGGGTCGCACACTGCCATGCAGCCGGCGGTGTCACCGTGGTAGGCCTTCATCAACGACAGCATCCGGCGCTTGCCCGAATGGCCGCGCAGATGGTGGTACTGGACGGCCATCTTCATGGCGACTTCCATGCCGACGGAACCGCTATCGGAGAAGAACACGTGCTCGAGTCCTTCGGGTGTGAGTCGCACCAGCTCCCGCGCCAGCTGATCGGCGGGATCGTGGGTCAGCCCGCCCAGCATGACATGGCACAGGGTGTCAGCTTGTTGCTTGATGGCGTCGACCAGGCGCGGATGACCGTAGCCATGAATCATGCACCACCATGAGCAGGTCGCATCGAGCAGAGATTCGCCGGTGTCCAGGGTGAAGCGGGTGCCGCGCCCGCCGACCACCCTGGGTGCGGCTGTTTGTGTCTTGAGGTGGGCGTAGGGGTGCCAGACGGGAGAGGGCATTTCGGCTCCTGAGGGCATAGTAAACCAAAAATATTTCCGAGAGTTTACCATTGCTCCCGCGGCTCCCACCAGCCGGGTAGGCTCCGTCAGGCCATTCAGGGATGCTGGGCGTCGACGCGCTTGAGGAAACGCTCGAACAGAAAGGACTCCTCGTTCTTGAGGGACCGGCTGAGGCAGTCGATGAACTCCCGGCGTGGATAGGTGAAGACGCGCGGGGCCTTGTAGGCATCCAGATCGATGGCGATGATCGTACCGTCGACCACCAGGAAGTTGTCGGTATGCAGGCCTCGACAGTGAATGCGGTCACGATACAGCGCTTCCAGGATGTCCAGGTAGCGCTCCTGCAAGGCGGGATCATCGAGTACTAGCTGTTTCAGCGCCACACCATGGACGTTGGCGGTGACCAGACGGTAGCGCTGAGCGTCAAGAATGGTGGGCGTGTCGATTCCCAGGCGCTCCAGGCGACGGGCTACGTAGCGAAAGTTGTGTCCCGGGTAGCGGCGAATGCCCAGGCGGTAGCGCCAGCGATCGCTCGCCTTGGGTGTGAAGGTCTTGATAAAGGCATCCTGGTCCGGGTCGTAGTGGACCTCGGTATACTTGCCAGTCTGGATAAGCTGCATGATGTCCTTTGAAGCGAGGCGAAATCGGAGGGTAGGGCAGGGTCAGCGCAGTGGCCGAGGGCCTCAGGCGTCTTCGTCGAAGCGTGCGACGAACAAGGCCTCAAGAGCGTCGAGCACTGCATCGGCGTCGGGACCTTCTGCTTCCAGGGTCAGCACGGTGCCGCAGGGGGCCGCCAGCATCAGCAGGGACATGATGTTGGCGGCATCCCCACAGCGCTGACCGTGGTGCACGGTCACGGAGGCGTCGAACGCCTGACAGCAGGTGACCAGGCGAGTGGCCGCCCGAGCGTGCAGCCCGCGGCGATTGGTAAGGGTCAGCTCGCGTCTGGCCACGCTCATTGTGCCCCGCTGTCCAGACGACGTTGCTGGCCAAGCTCGCGGTGGCGCAGGCGTATTCTCGGGTGGTCGTCGACCAGCGCCGCGGCGATGCTCTCGGCCAGATAGACCGAGCGATGCTGCCCCCCGGTGCAGCCTACGGCCACCGTCAGATAACTGCGCTGGCTGGCCTGATAGCGTGGCAGCCAGTTGCGCACCCAGGTCAGGATGTCGCGCTTCATGTCGGCGACGTCTTGATAGTGCTCAAGGAAGGCGATCACGCTTTGATCGCAGCCGTTGGCATCCCGCAGCGATGGCTCCCAGTAGGGGTTAGGCAGGCAGCGTGCGTCGAACACGATGTCGGCGTCAGGGGGCACGCCACGCTTGAAGCCAAAGGACTCGATGGTCAGGCTCAGCTGGCCGCTGCGATGATCGGCCACCTGCTCGGCGATGCGTGAACGCAGCTCATGTACGGACAGGCGGGAGCTGTCGATGATCAGATCTGCCAGGTCGCGAATGCCAGACAACGCCTTCTGCTCGGACTCGATGGCCTCGGCCAGGGTCATGTCGGTATTGCGGGTCAGCGGGTGACGGCGTCGAGTATGGGAATAGCGTTCCAGCAGAATCCGCGCGTCGCTGGTGAGATAGACGACCTGGCAGTCGATGGGACCTTGCTTCAGCGCCGTCAGCTGCGCGGGAAAACGCTCCAGCGCCTCGGGCAGATTGCGCGCATCGACACTGACGGCAATGCGCTGTGAATGTCCATTCTCCAGCTCTTCGACCAGTGACCCCAGCAGCGTCGCTGGCAAGTTGTCAATGGCATAGAAGCCCAGGTCTTCGAGAGCCTGAAGCGCCACGGACTTTCCCGAGCCAGAGCGACCACTGATGATCACGAGCTGCATGTCCTGTCTCCTTGGCAGGGGGCGATAAGAGGGCAGTAGGTGTCAGGCGGTCACCGCGCGGTGACAGCCAGATCACGCTCGATCAGAGCGTGCTATCTAGCTAGATGGTAATCAGCTAGAGGTTAATCAGCGAGGCCCCTGTTAGCGAGGCGCCATTCTTCTAGGCGCCAGGCAAGGCGTGCGCCATCAAGACATAGGATCAAGGCGCTTTCGGCGTGTGCCGTCAGGTCGTGGCGTCGCCGGGGGCTTGCTGGCGAATCGCTTCCTGCAAGCGCTCGTGCAGCTCGCGCTGGGACGTCGCGTGGCGCAGGCGATGTCGGGTATCGGCGTCATTCATGACCCCGGCCACCTGTCCCAGCAGGGCAAGGTGAGCATCATCCGCTTCCTCAGGCACCAGCAAGACAAATACCAGGTCCACCGGTTCGCCGTCGATGGCGTCGAAATCAATCGGCTCTGCCAGCTTGAGAAAGCCAGAGATAGGGGCCTTGCAGTGAGGGTTGCGAGCATGCGGAATGGCCACGCCATTGCCGATGCCGGTGCTACCCAGACGTTCGCGGCCGATCAGGCGACTGAAGACTTCCTGGCTATCCAGGCTTGGTGTGTTCTGCGCAATGAAGGTGCTGAAAAATTCCAGCACCCTCTTCTTGCTGCCCCCCGGGACGTCAAATAGCGTGCGCTCGGGGGGGAGAATGGCATCCAATGTCATGAGAGGTCAGCGAATTCCGGCGCCTTGGGCGCGGGCTTGGGATTTTTCCTTGTGCTTGACGAGCTGGCGGTCCAGCTTGTCGGCAAGGGCGTCGATGGCGGCGTACATGTCGCCGTCCTGGGCTTCTGCATGCAGGTCTGCACCGGCAGCGTGAAGCGTACAGGCAGCCTGTTGGCGCTCCTTCTCCACCGAGAGGGTGACCTGCACATTGGTGATGTTGTCGTAGTGGCGCTCCACACGGGCGAGCTTCTCTTGTACGTAGTCACGCAGGGGATCGGTCAATTCGACGTGGTGGCCGGTAATGTTGACTTGCATGACAAGGCTCCTTGCTCTTGCGGGTGGTAGCTCGATTGTAACCCTTTTTCCGATCCTGCAAACCCCCCTGCTTCTACGCATTAAGACGCAGATGTCGTGCGATATTTCAAGCGCTTGCGCTTTTCATGCAACTGCGCTACGCACTCTGCTCTTCGCCTGTCTCGAGCCTTCTGGCCGGGCTCAGCGCAGGCGCTTGCGCTCGCTTGAAGAGGGAATATTCATCGCTTCTCGATACTTGGCGACGGTGCGTCGGGCGACGTTGACACCGTCTTCGGCGAGCAGCTCCACCAATTTGCTGTCAGACAGCGGTTTGCGAGGCGGCTCCTGCTGGATCAGCGACTTGATCATGGCGCGTATGGCAGTGCTGGAATGGGCATCCCCATCCTGACCAACCTGGCTGGAAAAGAAATACTTGAGCTCGAACACTCCCCGTGGCGTATGCACGAATTTCTGGGTCGTCACCCGGGAGATGGTCGATTCGTGCATCTCGACCTTGGCCGCAATGTCTGCCAACACCAGCGGTTTCATGGCGGCTTCACCCTGCTCGAGGAAGTCGAGCTGCCGCTCCATGATTTCGCGTCCGACCCTCAACAGGGTGTCGTTGCGGCTTGCCAGGCTCTTGATCAGCCAGCGCGCCTCCTGCAGGTGGTCCTTCAGAAACTGGTTGTCCTGGCTCTTGTCGGCCCGTCGGATCAACGCCGCATAGTCGGGTTGAATGCGCAGGCGTGGCATCGCCTCAGGGTTCAGCTCGACGCGCCAGCCTTCTTCGGTGTGGCGGACCACCAGATCGGGAATGACATAGTCGTTGTCGCTGTCGCCGTACTGGCTGCCAGGCCTAGGGTCGAGGCCACGGATCAGTTCGATGACATCGTCCAGCTGCTCTTCGGTCAGGCTCAGGCGGCGCTTCAGCAGACGACGATCACCGCTGGCCAGCGCCTCGAGAAACTGGCGTACCAGTCTTCCCGCCTGGGGCAGAAGGGGGGTGTCACGGGGCAGGCTGTCCAGTTGCAGCTGCAGGCATTCGCGCAAATCTCGGGCAAATACACCGGTAGGTTCGAATTGCTGCAGCCTGGCCAGCACCGACGCCACGTCCTGCAGGGGCGGGGCAGCAGCGTCGTCATCGGCCAGGCCCTGGGCGATATCGTCAAGGTGTCCCACCAGGTAGCCATCGCCGTTGACCGCGTCAATCAGGCACTCTGCGATGCGCCTGTCATTATCATTGAGGTCCAGCAGGGCCAGCTGCCAGCTAAGGTGGCCATGCAGGGATTGCCCGCTGGCCTGGCGCTCGAAGTCTGGCGCCTCGGCGCTGCCGGCCGGGGCGGTGCCAAGGTCTTGATAGGTATCGGACCAGTCGCTGTCGACCGTTAGCTCGGAGGGGATCTCGTCGGCCCAGTCGTCGTCCTTGCTGTCCTTGACCTGCAGCTCGCCGAATTCATCCTCCAGCTCGAGCATCGGGTTGGCCTCGAGCGCCTGCTGGACTTCCTGGCGCAGGTCCAGCGTGGAAAGCTGGAGCAGGCCAATAGCCTGTTGCAGCTGAGGGGTCATGGTCAGCTGGGTGCCGATCTTCAGCTGCAGTGACGCCTTGAGGGCCATGATGTGACTTCCGTTCGTGGAGCTGAAAAGCCTTACCCTAACGGCGGGTCAGGTACCATGCAAGCTTCTTGCCAACTTGTGGGCAGGGGGTGGCGCGCAGGGCTTGCAGTGCCCCGCATGCGCGTCAGTGCAAGGTCGAGCGGGCGCCATGAAGACCCTGCCAACATAGCGGCCCGGCAGCGCCCGTGGTGGCTAAAGGCGAAAGTTTTCGCCGAGATAGACTTCCTTGACGCGCTGGTTGGCAAGGATCGACTCGGCACTGCCTTCGGCGATGATCTGGCCGTCGCCGACAATGTAGGCGCGGTCACAGATGTCCAGCGTCTCGCGCACGTTGTGGTCGGTGATCAAGACGCCGATGTCACGAGCCTTGAGCTGGCGAATGATCGACTTGATCTCGCCGACGGAGATCGGATCCACCCCGGCAAAGGGTTCGTCGAGCAGAATGAAGGCGGGTTCTGTGGCCAGGGCTCGGGCGATCTCGACCCGGCGTCTTTCCCCGCCGGACAGGCTCATGCCCGGGTTGTCGCGAATGTGGCTGACATGGAAGTCTTCGAGCAGTTGCTCAAGGCGCGCCTGGCGACCGTCCCGGTCGAGGTCCTTGCGGGTCTCGAGGATCGCCATGATGTTGTCGGCTACGGACAGCTTGCGGAAGATGGAGGCTTCCTGGGGCAGGTAGCCAATACCCGCCAGTGCCCGCTGGTGCATGGCCGCGCGGCTCAGGTCGTCATCGTCGATGCTGATGGTGCCAGCATCCGCCCTGACCAGTCCGACGATCATGTAGAAGGAGGTGGTCTTGCCTGCGCCGTTGGGGCCCAGCAGGCCCACAATGCTGCCCTGTTCGATGGACAGGCTGATGTCCTGGACGACGCGGCGCTTCTTGTAGCTCTTGGCCAGATGGCGAGCGTGGAGAGTCTTCATCAGTTTCCTTGGCTTTCCGGCTCGAGGGTCATGCGAATGCGCTGCTGGCCGTCGACACCCTGTGCGCTGGAGCGAGCCTGGACGACGCGGCGATCCAGAAAGTACTCCAGGTAGGCACCGTCGAAGGTGTCATTGGCCTTGTGCAATTCCGCCTGGTCGATGAGTTCCATGCGGCGCTCGGCAACATGGTAGACCACCTTCTTGCCCCAGCCCTTGACCACCGGCTCTTCCGGCGAAGGCTGCTGCTCCAGATAGGCACGGGAGCCAGTCGCCGTGGCGCGGGATAGCTGACCCTGGTCGTTGCGCTGAATTTCCACACGCTCACCGGTCAGCAGCATGCTGCCCTGCTGAATACGCACATCGCCGGTATATACCGCTGTGCCTGCGCGGTCATCCAGGTCCAGTTGGTCGGCCTCTACCTGAATGGGGGCGCTGCGGTCGCTTTCCAGCGCCAGGGTGACGGTGCTGGTGGCGACGCTCGTCAGGCCCAGGGCCAGGGCGAGCAGTAGCGCGGGACGGGGACGCATCATGGAAGTGACTCCTTGTTAGGGCTCGGGCTGAGTGTGGCTCTGGCTTATTGAGGCTCTGGCGGATGATAGCCGGTGACATTGTCGGTCAGACGGGCGGTATTGTCATGGATCCAGGCATCGAAGCGCTCGCCTCGCATTTCCTGGGGGGGCTGGCGCAATACCGCAGGCGTCTCACTCCAGGCGTGGCCTGAATCGCTGTCATAGACCAGTACCTCGGTATCCAGCTGCCAGCGCTCGGCAGGGGCCTCAAGGTGGGCATCTCCGGTCAGTGTCAGAGGGTTGCCGTCCGGGCCAAGTTCGCCGTCGGTGGCAGTGGCGATCCACAGGCGGCCACTGTCATCGACAAGCTCCATGTCAGGTTGGTCGACGCGGGTGATGTCATCCAGCGGGGTGTGCACCAGACGTGGGGTCGTGATGCGTTGATGGGGCGCACCCTCGGTGTCGAAGCGCGTCAGGGTGGCATCGATCAGGTAGTAGTCCGGCTCGCCGGCCTGATCGTCGGTGATCAGGTCGGGCACAGTGCCGTCCCGCGGGTCGAGCAGGGCCAGACCACCGCCCAGCACCAGCAGCAGGATGACCAGCCAGAAACGGAAACCGGGCCGCAGTGCACGCCATGTCATATCAGGGGTCCGTCCTTCAGATAGCTGTTCACCACGCCGTCGAGGCGGCCCTGGGCCGCCAGCAAGGTATCCGTGATTTCGCGTACTGCGCCATGACCGCCGCAGCGCTCGGTGACCCAGCGGGCGCGTTCGCGAATGTAGAACGGGGCGCCTGGCACGCTGATGCCCACGCCACAGCGGTCAATGCACGGCAGGTCGGGCAGGTCGTCTCCACAATAGGCCACCTCTTCCAGTGACAGCGACAGCTCGGCGCACAGCGATGCCAGCGCCGGCAGCTTGCGTTCGACACCTTGCTGGACGTGCTGGATGCCCAGCGCCTTGGCGCGCTGGGAGACCATGGGTGAGCTACGCCCGGTGATCAGGGCGACGTCGATTCCCGCGCGCCTGGCCAGCTTGATACCGTGGCCATCGAGGGTGTTGAAGGCCTTCAGTTCCGTACCGTCGGCATGAAAGATAAGCTGCCCATCGGTCAGCACGCCGTCCACATCCAGCGCCAGCAGCTTCACGCGGCCAAGTCGTTGCACCAGGTCAGGGGAGAGTGAGGCAAGTGGGTCGTGGGCCATCATGGCGATCCTTGATGTTGAGTGGGCAGAAGGTGTGACGGCAGCTGCCCGGCGGTAGCGCCCGGAGTGCCGCCAGGCCAGGCGTCAAATGACACCTGCTGCCAGCAGGTCATGCATGTGTAGCGCGCCAACCGGGCGCTGCTGGTCATCCACCACCGCCAGAGCGGTGATGCGACTGTCTTCCATCAGCTTGACGGCTTCCGCCGCCAGGGTGTCGGGACGGATGCGCCGTCCGGGACTGGTCATGACATCGTCCACGCTCAGGGTGCTGAAATCCTGGTGGCGGTCAAGGGTTCGGCGCAGGTCGCCATCGGTATAGACGCCCGCCAGGGTACCGTCATCGGCCACTACGCAGGTGAAACCGAGGCCCTGGCGGGTGATCTCGAGCAGAGCATCCCTGAGCGGTGAGCCAGTCGCCACGACGGGAAGTCTGTCGCCGGTATGCATCAGGTCTGCCACCGTCAGCAGCAGGCGTTTGCCCAGGCTGCCGCCGGGGTGGGACAGCGCGAAGTCTTCCGCGGTAAAACCGCGGGATTCAAGCAGTGCGACGGCCAGGGCGTCACCGAGGGCAAGCGCTGCCGTGGTAGAGGACGTGGGGGCGAGGTCGAGCGGGCAGGCCTCGCGTTCGACGCCGGCATCCAGGTGAGCCTCGGCGTGGCGCGCCAGGGTCGATCCGGGCCTGCCGGTCATGCTGATCAGCGGAATGCCCATACGCTTCAATAGAGGCAGCAAGGCGGTAACTTCGGCAGTCTCGCCGGAATTGGACAGCGCCAGGACCACGTCACCTGGGGTGATCATGCCAAGGTCGCCATGGCTGGCCTCACCGGGATGAACAAAGAACGCCGGGGTGCCGGTGCTGGCCAGAGTGGCGGCAATCTTGCCGCCGATGTGGCCGGATTTGCCCATGCCTGTCACCACTACCCGTCCTTGGCAGGCCAGGATCAGCGTGCAGGCGCGCTCAAAGGCCTCATCGAGGCGCTGAATCAACGCATCGACCGCGTCGCGCTCCAGCTCCAGCGTGCGCCGGGCGATAGCGCGAACATTGATGGGTGTCGAGGGCGACGCCCCGTCGGGAAATTTGGTCATGGCCATGATTGTTGCCGTTTACCACCGTTGTCACAAGGGTCAGGCTGTCAGGGAGGTACCCAGCCAGAACAGATAGAAGGCGTAGCTGGCTGCCAGCAGCGCGCCGACGATGCGTCCGACGCGCCCGCGGCGCTGCCACAGCAGGATGGCCGCCAGCGCCAGCGTCAGGCCGAGCATGACCGGGAAGTCGCGCCCCGCGGCGTCAGGGTCGGTGGCCCCCGGTGCCAGCAAGCCAGGTACGGGCAGCACGGCCAGCATGTTGAACAGGTTGGAGCCGATGACATTGCCGATGGCGAGGTCGTGGTGACGCTTCAGGGCGCTGGCAACACAGGCGGCAAGCTCGGGCAGGCTGGTGCCGATAGCGACGACGGTCAGGCCAATGACCAGCTCGCTCACCCCGAAGGAGCGTGCCAGCTCGGTTGCGCCCCAGACCAGCCCGCGGGAGCTGGCGATCATCACCGCCAGGGTCACGACCAGCCAGACAAGGGCCTTGCCCAGCGCCATGCCGGGGATCTCGCCGGCGACCTCCTGCTGCCCTTCGTCTGCGCGAAATAGCCACCAGATGCTGAACACCAACAGGGCCAGCAGAAGGGCCGCGTCGACGCTGTTCAGCTGGCCATCGGCCAGGGCATAGCCGGCCAGTCCGGTCGCGCCCAGCAGTAGTGGCAGTTCGCGACGAACGATGCTGAAACGCACCGGAATCGGTACGACCAGGGCGGTCACGCCCAGTACCAGCGCGATGTTGGCGATGTTGGAGCCGAGTGCATTGCCGGTAGCAAGGTCAGGCGTGCCATCCAGGGATGCCATCACCGACACGACGATCTCCGGGGCGGAGGTGCCGATGGAAACGATGGTCATGCCGACCAGCATGATGCTCATGCCGGCGCGATACGCGGTTGCAGCGGCCGCGCCAACGAAGCGATCGGCGCTCCATAGCAGGCCAACAAGACCAAGAGCGACAGCGACGAGCGGTAACAACATGCGGACAACCTGATGGTGAATATCGAGGGCGCCCATTGAACCCTGCCAACATCCTGCGCGCAAGCGCGCAGCCGCTGCACTGGCGTGGCATGTTTCAGTTAAGATACGATGTTCGAAAACCGAGCGCATGGCAACGCGCTCTATCATGTTTCCTGGTTCCATGGTCGTGGCGGAGCCCGTCTGCGTTTTGCAGCGAGCGAGGCAACGGCGTTTGTTTCATGGCGACCATCATTGTTTGGGGACTGCGATGACGGCTTCCTCCTTGGTGGAGGTGGAGAACCTGCATTTCACGCGCGGCGATAGAGATATCTTTCGTGGCGTGGATCTCTCCATTCCCCGCGGCAAGATCACGGCCATCATGGGCCCCAGTGGTACCGGCAAGACCACTCTGCTGAAGTTGATCGGCGGGCAGCTGGCGCCGAGCGCCGGCAGGGTGCTGATCGACGGGCACGATGTGCACCGACTGTCGCGCAAGGATCTGTTCCAGATGCGGCGACGCATGGGCATGCTGTTCCAGAGCGGTGCGCTGTTCTCCGACCTTAGCGTGTTCGAGAACGTGGCGTTTCCCCTGCGCGTGCATACGGATCTTCCGGAGAGCATGGTGCGCGATGTGGTGCTGATGAAGCTCGAAGCGGTCGGGCTGCGTGGTGCTCGCGATCTGATGCCTTCGGAGCTGTCTGGCGGGATGACGCGGCGAGTGGCGCTGGCGCGTGCGGTGGCCCTCGACCCTGAGCTGATTCTGTATGACGAGCCATTCGTCGGTCAGGATCCGATCTCGATGGGTGTGCTGGTTCAGCTTATTCGTCGTCTCAACCAGGCGCTGGGCTTGACCTCGGTGGTGGTCTCCCATGATATCAAGGAGACCTTGTCCATTGCCGATTATGTCTATGTGGTAGCGGACGGAAGAGTCATGGCCCACGGTACGCCCGCTTCTCTGGACGTCGAGCAGGACCCCCGCGTTAGCCAGTTTGTGCATGGCGAGCCGGATGGGCCTGTCCCGTTCCATTACCCGGCCAATGATTTCTATGACGATATTCTGGGGCAGGAGGAAGCATGATCGAGCGGATCAGTCGCCTTGGGCGGCGTGGCTGTGACCTGCTCGAGGCAGTGGGCCGGGCAGGGCTATTTCTAGCGCAATCGATGTTTGGCCGTCCCACCATGGGGGGCATCAGTCTGTGGATTGCCCAGGTCTACATGGTCGGTGTGCTGTCGCTGGCGATCATTCTGGTATCTGGCCTGTTTATCGGCATGGTGCTGGCGCTGCAGGGCTACACCATTCTGGTCGACTTTGGCGCGGCGGATGCGCTGGGGCAGATGGTGTCCCTGGCCTTGCTTCGCGAGCTGGCGCCGGTGGTGGCGGCACTGCTGTTTGCGGGACGTGCGGGGTCAGCGTTGACCGCCGAGATTGGCCTGATGAAAGCCACTGAGCAGCTGACCAGCATGGAAATGATCGGCGTCGATCCGCTGCGTAGAATCGTGGCGCCCAGACTGTGGGCTGGCTTTGTCTCGCTGCCGCTGTTGACCATCGGTTTCAGTGTAGTGGGTATCTATGGCGGTTATCTTGTCGGCGTCGAGTGGCTGGGGGTGTTCGAGGGCTCCTATTGGGGCAACATGCAGGCCAGCGTCGGGTTCTTCAACGACATTGGCAACGGCATCGTCAAGAGCCTGATGTTTGCCTTGGTAGTGACCTGGATCGCCGTGTTTCAGGGTTACGACCTGATCCCGACCTCCGAAGGTATCTCGCGGGCGACCACCCGGACCGTAGTGTATTCCTCCCTGGCCGTACTGGGCTTGGATTTCGTGTTGACCGCCGTGATGTTCGGCGGGCTTTCCTGATTTTTCGGAGACTGCCCATGAAGCGCAGCAAGACAATGGAATTGAGTGTTGGCCTGTTCATGCTGGCCGGCATATTGGGCCTGGTGTTCCTGGGGCTCAAGGTCAGCGGGCTCGACCTGCAGCGCGCCGACGATACCTTCGAGCTACGTGCCAACTTCGCCAACATCGGCGGTCTCAAGCCGCGGGCGCGGGTGACCATGGCGGGCGTTACCGTGGGTCGGGTCGAGAGCATTGACCTGAATACCGAGTGGTATGACGCCGAAGTCGTGATGTCTCTCGATAACGAACTTTCCGGCATGCTGCCGGACGACAGCACGGCGGCCATCTTGACGTCCGGCCTGCTGGGCGAGCAGTACATCGGTTTGTCCGTCGGCGGATCGCCGGAGATGATCGAGGACGGCGGTGTCGTGCGAGACACTCAGTCCGCGCTGGTGCTAGAGGAACTCATACAGCAATTCGTGTCCAACCTGACGAAAGACTGATCCGGCAGTTTCCGGACTGACAAGGAGGCTTCAATGACCCGTTCTCTGCACGCCATGGTTCAGCTGCGGCGCTGGATGGTAGCGCTGATGATGGTGCTGGTCAGCTTGCCCGCTCTGGCCCAGCAATCTCCCGAGCAAATGATTCGCGACAGCATCGATGGCTTGATGGGCAAGATCGATGGCCGTGAGTCGTACTATATGGAGCACCCTCAGGAGCTCAAGCAGGTGGTGGACGATAGCCTGCGCGGTGTTGCCGACTTTCGCTACATAGGCGCCAGCGTGATGGGGCGGTACTTCAACAACGCCACCCCGCAGCAGCGCTCTCGCTTCGTCGACGTCTTCAAGCAGACGCTGCTGGATACCTATGCCAAGGGCCTGGTGACGTTCGAGTATGACTCCATTCGGGTGCTCGATAACCAGTCGGCGGCTCGCTACGAGGATCAGGCCAGCGTCGACATGGAGGTGGTGGCGACCGATGGCACGGTGTACCCGGTCAGCTACACGCTGCGTCAGTCCAACGGCAAGTGGCAGGTGGTCAATGTGATCGTCAATGGCATCAACCTGGGCCTGACATTCCGCAATCAGTTTGACCAGGCGATGCGCCAGTACAACCGCGACTACGACGCAGTCATCAACAACTGGAGCCCCGACGTGGGTGTCGACGAGCTGGAGCGTGGTGCGTGAGCGTATTGATCGAAGTGGCGTCGGCCCGGTTGCTTGAGGACGAAGGCACCCTGAGGGTCTGCGGCAAGGTCAACTTCGAAGGCGCTGCCGAAATGGCGGAAGCAGGGCGTGAGTGGCTCGAAGAGCGGGCGCCGGGCTCCCCTGTGTGTCTCGACCTCAGTGAGGTCGAGCACGTGTCCAGCGCCGCGCTGACGATGATGCTCGAATGGGCGCGAACCATGCGTCGCGCAGGACTGTCGTTGAACAGCATCAAGCTGTCGCCGCCGCTATGGCAGTTGACGGAGCTTGCGGGACTCGACGATCTGTTGCCGTCGACCTGCGCACGCGCCTGACCGCTGTCGTCACTATCGTGCATGCCGCGCCCCCGAATGCGATGCGTATTCGGGGGCGCGCTGCTTTCGGGAGTCATCAGCGACAGGCCCCGTCGTGCCGTAGCCGGCTTGACCGCCGGCGGCACGTACCGAGCCTGGGGAAAGTGTCTACGTCATCGCCAAGCGCGTCGCTTTTCTTTACCATATGCCCTTTGTGTTTTTTCGGGCGCGGCGCACCCTCGTCGGCGCACCGTGTCTTACGCCAGTTGAAGGAGCAGGGGCATGCAACCCAGCGACGTTAAAGCGCTGCTCGAGAGCCGAGTCGACGGCTGCGAATTTCATATCCAAGGTGAAGGCTGCAACTTTCAGGTCATCGCCGTGGGCGAACGCTTCGCCGGACTGACGCCGGTCAAGCGTCAGCAGGTTATCTACGGCGCATTGTCAGAGGAAATTGCCTCTGGTGCCCTTCACGCCGTCAGTATCAAGACGTTTACCCCTTCCCAGTGGCAATCGGCCGCTGAGAACACTGGAGCCTGATGGTAGCGCCCGCATGGACAAATTGATCATTACCGGCAACGGACCCGCCGAGGGCGATGTCTGGGCCAGCGGTGCCAAGAACGCGGCTCTGCCGATTCTGTGTGCCACCTTGCTTTCCGAAGAGCCGGTAACCATCGGCAATCTTCCTCATCTTCAGGACATCACGACCACGCTTGAGCTGCTTGGCCATATGGGCGTGCAGGCCGTGATGGGCGAGAAGATGTGTATCCAGCTCAATGGGGCTCAGGTCAGCGATTGTCATGCGCCCTATGAGCTGGTCAAGAAGATGCGTGCATCGATTCTGGTGCTGGGTCCGCTACTGGCCCACTTCGGCAAGGCGGATGTGTCGCTGCCAGGTGGCTGTGCGATCGGCTCGCGTCCGGTGGACCTGCATATTCGTGGCCTGGAAGCCATGGGTGCCGACATTCGGGTCGAGGGCGGCTACATTCGCGCCAGCAGTGATGGACGGCTGAAGGGTGCCACCATCTTTTTCGATGTGGTCACCGTCACCGGCACCGAGAACCTGTTGATGGCGGCGACGCTGGCCGAAGGTACCACCATTCTGGAGAACGCCGCCAAGGAACCCGAGGTGGTGGATCTTGCCGAGTGCTTGATCAAGATGGGTGCGCGTATCCGCGGTCATGGAACCGACACCATCGTGATCGAAGGTGTCGAGCGCTTGTACGGGGCGCATCATGATGTGATGCCTGACCGTATCGAGACCGGAACCTTCCTGGTGGCAGCGGCGTTGAGCCGAGGTCGCGTCAGGGTCCGGCGTACCCGTGCGGACATCCTCGAGGCGGTGCTGGCCAAGCTTGAAGAGGCCGGTGCCAAGATCACCACCGGGGACGACTGGATCGAGCTGGACATGCAGGGGCGGCGACCGCGAGCCGTCAATATCCGCACCGCGCCTTACCCGGCTTTTCCCACCGACATGCAGGCCCAGTTCGTGGCCATGAATGCCGTTGCAGAGGGTTCCTCGCGGGTGGTGGAGACGATCTTTGAAAATCGCTTCATGCACGTACAGGAACTGAATCGCATGGGCGCGAACATCGCCCTTGAGGGAAATACCGCGGTGATCACCGGCGTCGAACGTCTGTCTGGCGCCCCGGTAATGGCCACCGACCTGCGCGCCTCGGCGTCGTTGGTCATCGCTGCGATGATGGCAGAAGGTGAGACCCTGGTGGACCGGATCTACCATATCGACCGCGGCTATGAGTGCATCGAGGAAAAGCTGCATCTTCTGGGTGCACGCATCAAGCGCGTTCCAGGTTAAATGCGTTGGCGGGGGCGCCCCCGCCCCACGCGCGACACGCCACCTCGACATCCATCCCGACAACCGGGCGAGATCATGAGTAAGCAATTGATAGTGGCGCTCTCCAAGGGGCGCATCCTCGACGAGACCCTGCCGTTGCTGGCCGATGCGGGCATTCGTCCGGCGGAAGACCTGCGCAAGAGCCGTAAGCTGTTGTTCGACACCAACCTGCCGGACGTCAAGCTGGTGGTGATTCGAGCCACCGACGTGCCCACCTATGTCCAGCTTGGGGCTGCCGACCTTGGCGTCGCCGGCAAGGATGTGCTGCTTGAGCATGGTGCGGAGGGGTTGTACGAGCCGCTGGACTTGAACATTGCGCGCTGCAAGCTGATGACGGCAGGCATCCAGGGGGCTGAGCCTGCTCGGGCCAGGCGCCGGGTGGCGACGAAATTCGTCAATGTGGCGCGACGTTACTATGCCGAGCAGGGTATCCAGGCAGAGGTGATCAAGCTTTACGGGGCGATGGAGCTGGCGCCGTTGATGAACCTTGCCGACGAAATCGTCGATATTGTCGATACCGGCAATACCCTGCGTGCCAACGGCATGGAGCCCAGGGAGCTGATGGCGCATATCAGCACCCGTTTGGTGGTGAACCAGGCCTCGATGACGATCAAGCATGATCGGATCAAGCCGTTGATCAAGCGCCTGAGTGATGCGGTGGACGCGCGTCGGCAAGCCGCTGGCTGATCGGCGGGCTTGAGCGCCGGGATCAGGTGGTATGCCCCTGCTGACACGGTGGCAAGTGACGTGATAGAGCGTGACACGAAGGCGGGTGAGAGAAGGTGGTTGGACAAGACTGCGGAGATGACCAGATGGCCCAGCAAGCGCCGATAGTGGCAAGACTTTCGACCAGTGATGGCGATTTCACAGCGCGGCTTTCCGAGCTGCTGGCGTGGGAGGGGGTATCCGACCATCAGGTGCAGCAGACGGTCAGCGATATCATCGCCCAGGTACGCGAACAGGGTGATGAGGCGCTGGTAGAGCTCAGTCGGCGCCTGGATCGTCTCGAGGTGTCGAGCATGTCTGAGTTGCTGCTCGGGCCGGACCGCCTGCAGGCGGCCTACGACGGCCTGGAGAGCACTCAGCGAGATGCGTTGACCACCGCTGCCGATCGCATCCGCCGCTATCATGAGCGCCAGAAGCCAGAGTCGTGGCAGTACACCGAAGCCGATGGCACCGTGCTGGGGCAGAAAGTCACTCCGCTGGATCGTGCTGGCGTCTATGTGCCTGGTGGCAAGGCAGCGTATCCCTCATCGGTGTTGATGAATGCGGTGCCTGCCAAGGTGGCGGGTGTGGGCGAAATCGTCATGGTCGTTCCTACCCCGGATGGCGTGGTCAATGACCTGGTGCTGGCAGCTGCCCATCTTGCTGGGGTCGACAAGGTGTTTACCCTGGGTGGCGCCCAGGCGGTGGCTGCGCTGGCCTACGGCACGGCCAGCGTGCCCAGGGTCGACAAGATTGTCGGGCCAGGCAACATCTATGTCGCCACCGCCAAGCGCGCGGTGTTCGGGCAGGTCGGCATCGACATGATCGCTGGCCCGTCGGAAATCCTGATCGTCTCGGATGGCAAGACGGACCCGGAGTGGCTGGCCATGGATCTGTTTTCCCAGGCCGAGCACGACGAGATTGCACAGGCGATTCTGGTCAGCTGGGACGAACAGCACCTGGCCGAGGTAGAGCAGGCCATGCAGCGCTTGCTGCCCACCTTGGAGCGTGAAGAGATTGCCAGGGCGTCTCTGGCCAACCGCGGTGCGCTGATTGCCTGTCGTGATGAGGCGGAAGCGATTGAGCTGATCAACCGCATTGCCCCCGAACACCTTGAGCTGTCGGTGGAGAAGCCGGAGCTGATGGTCGACCAGGTGCGGCATGCGGGGGCGATCTTCATGGGACGTCACACGGCAGAAGCGCTGGGAGATTACTGTGCTGGCCCCAATCACGTGCTGCCTACCTCCGGCACGGCCCGCTTCTCCTCGCCGCTAGGGGTCTACGACTTCCAGAAGCGGTCGTCTCTGATCCAGTGCTCGCCAGAAGGGGCGTCAGTACTCGGTGAGACGGCGTCGGTGCTGGCCCGGGGCGAGTCGCTGACGGCTCACGCGCGCTCGGCAGAGTATCGCATCAAGCGCTGATCCTGGCGTCCAGGCAGGCGCTGCTCTGCTTGGTGGTAGAACACAAAAGGCCCGGAATTTCCGGGCCTTTTGCGTTGTTGGGCGTTGTTGCCTGGGCGTTGTTGTCAGAGCTTTTTATCAACGCCTTGTTGTCAGCGCTCTGGAGGGGGTAGGGCGCGCTGGGCAGACGCTGGGGCTGTTCCAGGGGCGGTCCGCGCGGTTCTCCACAACGAATTTTCTACAGCGGCCTTTCCACCGAGGCCTTTCCACGTCGGGCCCAGATAGCTACTGCCCGCACAGGAGGTTCAGAGAGCAGAGGGGGGCGGCAAGCCCCTGTCAGTTGTCGGGGGCGGTTTCCTCATCCTGCAAGGCCTGTGACTGTGGTGTGGGGCGCTCGCCGACTTCCAGCGTGACGTTCAGTCGCTGACCCTTGCGTGCGACGCTGACGCTGAGCTCGGTTCCCGGTGCAACTGCGGCGATATCGCTCATGGTCCGCCGGGGGTCGATAACGGCGCGTCCGTCGACCTCCAGCAGCACATCCCCGGGTTTGAGACCCGCCTGATCGGCAGGGCCGTCGGAGACGACGCCGGCGATGATGACCCCAGCGGGAACCTGCAGTCCAAAGGAGGTCGCCAGCTCCTGGTTGAGCTCCTGGGCCTCGATGCCGAGCCAGCCGCGGATCACGCGACCGTGGGTCACCAGCTCATCCAGGATGCTGCGCGCCAGATTGGCAGGGATAGCGAAGCCGATGCCCTGGGAGCCTCCGGAACGCGAAAAGATGGCGGTGTTGATGCCGACCAGTGCCCCTTCAGGATTGACCAGGGCGCCCCCGGAGTTTCCTGGATTGATAGCCGCGTCGGTCTGAATGAAATCCTCGTAGGCATTGAGCCCCAGATGACTGCGTCCTGTGGCACTGATGATGCCCATGGTAACGGTCTGGCCTACTCCAAAGGGATTGCCGATCGCCAATGAAACATCGCCCACCGCCACTTGGCGTGAGTCGGTCAGCTCGATCACGGGCAAATCGTCGAGATCGATCTTGAGCACCGCCAGGTCGCTTTCCGGGTCGGTGCCAATGACCTGGGCCAGTGTCTCGCGGCCATCGCGCAGGGCCACCTGTACCTGGTCCGCGCCGCTGATGACGTGGTGGTTGGTCAGGACGTAGCCGTCGGCGCTGACGATGACGCCAGAACCCAGGCTCGACAGCATGCGCTGACGGGAAGGGACGTCATTGTTGCCGAAGAACTGACGGAAGAAGGGGTCCGACATAAGAGGGTGTGTGTCGCGCTCGACCACCCGAGACGAATACACATTGACCACCGCGGGCGCCGCTTTTTCGACCGCCTCGGCGTAGCTGACCGGTCCGCCCTCGCGGCTGAGGGGCGCTGCCTCGCGCACTTCCGGCGCGGGCCGCGGGGACGTCGTCGGCTCGACCGAGAGGGGTTGTTCGGGTGGGGTCAGTACCGGCGGCGATGTCAGCGTGGAGGGCGTGCGGCCCAGTCTCTCCGGGAAGGCATTGATCAGCACAATGGCCAGGAGGATGCCGGTGAGGACTGGCCAGAAATAGAGGGAAAGGGTGCGTCGCATGCGGCGGAGGTCCTTGTTTGGCGGTCGCGGGCTGGCGAGGCGGTGCGTACAATGTGCGGCATTGTAGCATCGCTGAGGTGATGCTTGTCTGGACCTGCTTCAGGAGAACCTGCATGACGCAACGTGATGAGCTGGTGGCGGCCTGTGACCAGCTGCTGAATGTGTCCCGCTTCAAGGACTACACGGAGAATGGCCTGCAGGTCGAGGGCCGTGCCAGCGTTACCCGGGTCATGTCAGGCGTGACTGCATCCCAGGCGCTGGTCGATGAGGCGGTGCGCTGGCAGGCAGATGTGCTGCTGGTGCATCACGGCTACTTCTGGAAGAACGAGCCGGTGGCGATTACCGGCATGAAGCGCAAGCGGTTGGGTGCGCTGCTGGGCAGTGACATCAATCTGCTGGCGTATCACCTGCCGTTGGACGCTCACCCTGAGCTTGGCAATAACGCCATGTTGGCGCACCGACTCGGCCTTAGCGTGGCGGGTACCCTTGATGCCCCCATGGGGGAAGGGTTGCTGTGGCACGGGCAATTGAAGCGTCCGTCGACGATCGCTGAGCTGGCTGGGGCAGTGGGTCAGGCGTTGGCGCGGGAGCCCTTGTTGGTCGAGGCACCGTCCCAGGCGCCGGTCAGTCGGGTCGCCTGGTGCACCGGTGGTGCGCAGGACATGATTGCTCAGGCAGCGGCGGCGGGGGCCGAGGTCTTTATCTCGGGTGAGATCTCCGAAAGAACCACGCATATGGCCCGAGAGTTGGGTATCCACTACTTGGCGGCAGGCCACCATGCCACCGAGCGTTATGGGGTCGAGGCGCTTGGGGAGTGGCTGAAGCAGCGCTTCGGGGTGGAGCACCGCTTTGTGGATATCGACAATCCTGCCTGACGCCATGTCGTAACAGGAAAGATAGCAAGGGATGCGCTATATGAGCGTCTGGGCGGACCATGTGGTGCGGGCCCGGCGTCACCCTCGGCTTATGTCGACAGCCCTACGCAAGAGCCCGCATTATGCGGGCTCTTGCTGTTATGCGGGCGGGAGTGCGGTTAGCGGCTAGGGTCAGAAACGAGGCGGACGCGGCTCGTCCTCATTGGCGCTGCGCAGGCCGAAGTCTTCGGACAGTGTGCCACGGTTGCCGTCGGCGTAATCGCGAGGAATCGATAGATCTTCCTCGGCGGCAGCGGTGGGCTGCACGGTGTTCTCCTGGCTGATGGCCGTGCTGCCCAGCTGTTGGGCGGAGTCATGCAGCTGGCGGTTGAGTGCCTGTGCGTCCTGGCAGACTTTTTGTGTTAGCTGCTCCATGCGCTGAAGGTGCTCATCAACACCGTCCTTCCACTCGGTCAGCTGGCGTTCGCGTTCGGTCAGCTTGAGGCGCATGCGCTGGGCGCTTCGGGCGCCACCATTGAGCAGGTGGTAACCCAGTGCGCCGAGGCCGATGCCTGCCACCAGGCAAGCCGCTGCCAGGATCATGTTGAGGTTGCTTGGTTCCACTTGGTTCTCCCTGAGCACTTTCTGACGGCCGGGCGTCTCGCCCCGGGCGTCGGGCCATTATAGAGGCTTTGTCTCATAAAGGGTCAATGCCGTGTCCTGACCGTGGGCCCCGCCTGGGTGGTTACGCTCAGCACGGCGGTCCTGCCATTCTGTCGTGGTCTGCGTATAATGCGGCTCCGAACTTGTTGACAGCCAGGACGCTACATGAGCTCTTCTGTGTCGAGCGCAGGCCGCCCAGAAACCCCGCAGGAACGCTATCAGCGTGATCTGCAGCGCGCTGATTTTACCGAAGACGCCGCCCAGGCCAACGCAGTGGCGCAGCTGCAGCGGCTGTATGACGAGCTGGTCGCGGCGCCGACACCGCGAGCACCTCAAGCGGCGCAGCGAGGTCTGACATCGCGTCTCAAGGGATTGTTCGGGCGTGACCAGGCGCCGGAGAAGCCGCCGGTGCCCGACATTCGCGGTCTGTACTTCTGGGGAGGCGTCGGCCGCGGCAAGACGTATCTCGTCGATACGTTTTATGAGGCGTTGCCCTTTCCGCAAAAGATGCGGACGCATTTCCACCGGTTCATGCAGCGCGTCCACAACGAACTCGACCATTGCAAGGGCGAGAAGAACCCGCTGCGGTTGGTCGCCGGCAAGTTCGCGGAAGAGGCGCGAGTGATCTGCTTTGACGAGTTCTTCGTCAAGGACATTACCGATGCGATGATTCTGGCGAATTTGCTGGAGGCGCTGTTTGAGCGGGGGGTGGTGTTGGTGGCCACGTCCAACATCGTTCCTGATGACTTGTACAAGGACGGCTTGCAGCGGGCCCGTTTCCTGCCGGCGATCGACTTGCTCAATCGCCACTGTGAGGTGGTCAATGTCGACTCAGGCGTGGACTACCGTCTGCGTGCGTTGGAGCGGGCCGAGATTTTCCATCATCCCCTGGACGATGCGGCAGATCAGGAGCTTGAGCGCAGCTTTCGCGAGATCGCAGGCCAGGAGGGCGAGCATCAGGTGCCCGTCGAGGTCAATCATCGGGTTCTGCATGCCCGTCGTCTTCACGAGGACGTTGTCTGGTTCGACTTCCTCGAGCTATGCGACGGACCGCGCAGTCAGAACGATTACATCGAGCTGGCGCGCGAGTTCCATACGGTGCTGGTGTCCTGTGTGCGCAAGATGGACGGTGCCACCGACGATCAGGCTCGCCGCTTTATCAACATGGTCGACGAGTTCTATGATCGCGGCGTGAAGCTGCTGATGTCGGCTGAGGTGGAGGCCGAAGCGCTGTATCACGGGGGTAAGCTCGAGTTCGAGTTTGAGCGAACGCTATCGCGGCTGCAGGAAATGCAGTCACGGGAGTATCTGGCCTTGCCGCACAAGCCGTGAGCCACCGCCGTTGGCTGTCAGGAAAAGACCCCGCTGTAGAAACAGAGGGTGACGTCGAGCCTGTGGTTGTGTAGAATGCGCGCTCGCTCGACCGTTGTGCCGACACCCCGGTGGGTTGTGGTGTCGGGCAACCAAGAAAAATAGGGATGATCTCTGCACGGTGCTGCCTGGTGTCGCGAGTATTCAAGCGCTATCAGGAGAAGAGCCGGGAGATCCAACACATCGAATTGGTGATTTCATCCATGAAGACGTTCAGTGCTAAGCCGCAGTCCGTCCAGCGCGACTGGTATGTCGTCGATGCCGCGGACAAGACGCTCGGTCGTCTGGCTACCGAAATTGCTCGCCGCCTGCGTGGCAAGCACAAGCCGGAATACACTCCCCATGTGGACACCGGTGACTACATCGTCGTCATCAACGCCGAGAAGGTGAAGGTGACTGGCAACAAGGCCAGCGACAAGATGTACCACCGTCACACCGGTTACCCGGGTGGCCTGCGCTCCATGACCTTCAATCAGCTGATCGACCACGCGCCTGAGCGTGTCATCGAAGGCGCCGTCAAGGGCATGCTGCCGAAGGGCCCGCTGGGTCGTGCCATGCACGCCAAGCTCAAGGTCTACGCCGGTTCCGAACATCCGCACGCTGCCCAGCAGCCGCAAGAACTGAACATCTGAGGGAATCTTCGCCATGACACAGCAGTATTACGGTACCGGGCGCCGCAAGACCTCTACCGCGCGCGTCTTCCTGAAGCCGGGCACCGGCAAGATCACCGTCAACAGCCGTGACCTGAACGAATACTTCGGCCGTGTTACCGGTCGCATGGTGGTTCGTCAGCCGCTGGAACTGACCGAGACTCTCGAGCAGTTCGACGTCTACGTCACCGTCAAGGGCGGCGGCGGCAGTGCCCAGGCTGGCGCTATCCGTCACGGCATTACCCGTGCCCTGATGCAGTACAATGAAGACTTCCGCAAGCCGCTGCGCGCAGCTGGCTACGTCACTCGTGACGCACGTGAAGTCGAGCGTAAGAAGGTCGGTCTGCGCAAGGCGCGTCGTCGCCCGCAGTTCTCCAAGCGTTAATCGATACGCTTGCCGATCGCACAGCGCCCGGGCCATTGGCCCGGGCGCTGTCGTTTTCGGATGCGGTTTTTGCGCGTGTGCGCGTGGCGTCTACGTCGGTAACGAGCCCGAACTTGCTCCCAGGGGCTGTCGCTCCGTGCGTTTCTCGTGTCCTCTCTGCGTCTCCCGCTTCTTGTCGCTCTTCTTGTGCTTCTTCTTGTGTCTCTTCCTATCCCTTCCTATCGGTTTTTCTCTAGCTCGACCTCTGATGGTCTCCTTGCGCTGCCTCCTTCTTGCTAGCGTGCCTCCCTCTTGGTTTCCAGTGCGCTACCCCTTTTACCACGCTGCGTCTGCCGCGAGTGCTGCACCCGACCCGGCAGGGCGTGTTCCGCGATGCGACCGTTGATGACTTTTGTGCTGATCCGCTAGCCGTCCTGTGAGGCTGGAGTTGCGGCCTTGATGCGCTTGAGGCCCTTCTTTTGCCGCAGGGCGCTCGGGCACATCGTCATAAAGTTGTTCCATGTCAAATGTATGGGGCTTGCACGGGGTGTCTTGCCCGGAGGTCTTCTTGTGCGGGTGGGGGGGATTTCCTAACATACAAGCCACTTGTATCCGTGGTCACGGACATTCAAGGGACCGTGAAAACAACAACGGATAAAGTCTGATGGGAGAAACCAGATCATGGCAGACAACGGCGTGAACAAGGGGCGGCGCCGTTTCCTCGTGGGTGCTACCTCCGTGGTTGGGGCGGTCGGCACTGTCGGGGTAGCGGTTCCCTTTGTGGCATCCTGGCAGCCGAGTGCCAGAGCGCGGGCGGCAGGGGCTCCCGTTCAGGCGGATATCTCGAAGCTCGAGCCGGGGCAGAGAATGACCGTCGAGTGGCGCGGGCGGCCTGTATGGGTCATCAATCGCACTCCAGAGATGATTGAGCGAACCGAGGCGCTGGGAGAAGACGTGCTGGCCGACCCCGAGTCTGCCAAGCCGCAGCAGCCCGGCTATGCCGGAGGCCATTTGCGCTCCATTCGGCCTGAGATCGGGGTGCTGGTGGGGATCTGTACGCACCTTGGCTGCTCGCCGCTGTTCAAGCCCGAACCCAATGCCGAAGGGGTGGGGGTAGAAGACTGGCCGGGCGGCTTCTTCTGTCCTTGCCACGGTTCGCGTTTTGATCTGGCGGGCAGGGTCTTTCGCAACGTTCCCGCTCCCGTGAACCTGGAGGTTCCGCCCTATTACTTTGTCAACGAGTCGGTCATCGTGGTCGGTGAAGACGGGGAGGGTGCGTAATGGCAAATCCCAACAAGGCCAAGGCCGAGCGCGGTCTCATGCGCTGGATCGACGATAGATTCCCGGCGACCCAGATGTGGCAGGAGCATCTGTCAGAGTATTACGCGCCCAAGAACTTTAATTTCTGGTACTTCTTCGGATCCCTCGCTCTGCTGGTGCTGGTCAATCAGATTCTGACCGGCGTCTGGCTGACCATGAGTTTCAACCCCAGCGCCGAGGGCGCCTTTGCCTCCGTCGAATACATCATGCGGGATGTGGAGTACGGCTGGCTGATCCGCTACATGCACTCCACCGGCGCCTCGGCATTCTTCCTGGTGGTCTATCTGCACATGTTTCGTGGTCTGCTCTACGGCTCCTACAAGGCGCCCCGTGAGCTGGTCTGGATCTTCGGCATGGCGATCTATCTGGCGCTGATGGCCGAGGCTTTCATGGGTTACCTGCTGCCCTGGGGGCAGATGTCCTACTGGGGCGCTCAGGTCATCATTTCCCTGTTTTCCGCCATCCCCGGCATCGGTCCGGACCTGGCCCAGTGGGTACGCGGAGATTACTTGATCTCCGGGATTACCCTGAACCGCTTCTTTGCCCTGCACGTGGTGGCGCTGCCGATCGTGATCCTGGCATTGGTGGTGCTGCACATCATTGCGCTGCATGAAGTGGGCTCCAACAATCCTGATGGCATCGACATCAAGGCCAAGAAGGATGAAACCGGCAAACCGCTGGACGGGATACCCTTCCATCCCTACTACACGGTCAAGGACATTGTGGGTGTCGCCGTGTTCCTGTTTGTCTTCTGTGCGGTGATCTTCTACTTCCCCGAAGGTGGCGGGTATTTCCTCGAGAAGCCCAACTTCGAGCCGGCGAATCCCTTGAAGACCCCGGACCATATCGCGCCGGTCTGGTACTTCACGCCGTTCTACGCCATCCTGCGCGCGATTACCTTCTCGCTGTTCGGTCTTGATGCCAAGTTCCTCGGCGTCATCTTCATGGGGGCAGCCATTGCAGTGCTGTTCGTGCTGCCCTGGCTTGACCGCTCGCCGGTGCGCTCGATTCGCTACAAAGGCTGGATCTCGAAGATCATGCTGGTGCTGTTTGCCATCAGTTTCGTGATTCTTGGTGTGCTTGGGGTATTGCCGCCCACGGCAGGCCGCACGTTGCTCGCCCAGGTCTGCACGGTGATCTACTTCGCCTTCTTCCTGCTGATGCCGATCTATACCCGGCTGGAGAAGACCAAACCCGTTCCTGAAAGGGTGACTGGCTAATGAAAAAGCAACTGTTCGCACTGCTCTTCGCGCTAGTCCCCATGGCCGCCTTGGCCGCGGGCGGAGAGGGGGTGCATCTGCGCAGCATGTCACCGGACCTGGAAAACCAGGCGTCTCTGCAGAGCGGGATGAAGCTGTACGTGAATTACTGCATGGGCTGTCATTCGCTCGAGTACCAGCGGTTTTCACGGGCTGCAGAAGACCTGGATATGCCTCAGGATCTGGTCGAGGATAATCTGATCTTTTCGCCGGATCTCGGCTACAACGATCAAATGCACAAGGCCATGAGCGCCGAGGATGCAGAAGTGTGGTTCGGCAAGGCGCCACCCGACCTGACCTTGGAGGCAAGGCTGCGGGGCACCGATTGGATCTACACGTACCTGCTGAGCTTCTATCGCGACAGCGAGCGGGCGACCGGGGTGAATAATGTGGTGTTCCCGTCTGTAGGCATGCCCAACGTGCTGGAGCCTCTGCAGGGGGTTCAGGAGCAGGTCTGCGCGGCGTCTGATCATGCGGTAGGCGACGCCGAGCTGGACCCGCTGACGGGCAAGTTCCAGTCCTGCGAGACGCTGCAGATTACCTCGCCCGGCAGCATGGAGCCCAAGGAGTTCGAGCAGGCCGTGTATGACCTGACCAACTTCCTTGCCTACGTCGGCGAGCCGTCCAAGCTTCATGCCCAGGCGCTAGGCCCCAAGGTGCTGATCTTCATATTTTTGTTCGGCATCGTGGCGTACTTCCTCAAGCGTGAGTATTGGCGCGACATTCATTGAGGCAGTGACAGCACGGGCGGGCGTATGGGAGACCATGCGCCCGCCGTGCGTTGTGCGCTATGATGTGGCGCCCCGTGTGGCGAAAACGCTCGCGCGAGGGTGAAAGATGTCCCCTTCTTGCCCCCCGTACAGGGGGTTGTCGTGTTATCATCCCGGCTTGAACTGATGCGAGGATTGTTTCATGGGTGTAGTGGCCAAGCGGTCGTCGATGATCTTCTATTCCGGTGGCGAGGACCATTTCAGTCACCGTGTGCGGATCGTGCTGGCTGAAAAGGGCGTCGCAGTGGATATTGTCGAAGTGACTGACGACAAGCATCCCGAGGAGCTTGCGGACCTGAACCCGTACAACAGCGTGCCGACGCTGTTGGATCGTGACCTGGTGTTGTACGAGTCCAAGGTCATGATGGAGTATCTGGACGAGCGTTTTCCGCATCCGCCGCTGCTGCCGGTCTACCCCGTTGCGCGTGCTCAGAGCCGTCTTTGGATGCACCGCATCGAGCGCGAGTGGTGCCCGATGGTCGATCGCATCCTGTCCGGCAGCAAGAAAGAAGCCGACAAGGCGCGTAAGGAACTGCGGGAGAGCTTGATAGGGATCTCGCCGATCTTCGAAGACATGCCGTTCTTCATGAGTGAAGAGTTCACTCTGGTGGACTGCTGCCTGGCGCCGATTCTGTGGCGTTTGCCCGCGCTCAACATCGAGCTGCCGGAGAAGCAGGTGCGTCCGTTGATGAGCTACATGGAAAAAGTGTTTGCTCGTGATGGCTTCCGCGCTTCTCTGTCCGAAGCCGAGCGCGAAATTCGTCCCTGAAGGCAACCTGCCCGTGAGAGTCGGTGCTGGGTGGCGACGCGCCGTTCGGGGCCGCGAGCGGTCCCGAAAGAATGACGGCGAGAGCGCTGCGGCCTCTCGCCTTTCTGCATGTTGCCGTGGTGCGGCTGCCTGGTTGCAGGCACGGAGTACGCCCAGTGTGGCGACACCCCGGGTAGCCGGCCTCGGTCGGGACGATCCGAGTTCCCATTTGCCAACCAAGAGGGCCAAAGTATGAAGTCCAGTCGACCCTATCTGGCCAGGGCGCTCTATGAGTGGCTGCTGGATAACGAATTGACCCCCTATATCGTCGTTGATGCCGAGTACGACAATGTCGAGGTGCCGAGACAGTTTGTCCAGAATGGGCAAATCGTGCTGAACCTTGGCCCAAGTGCAGTGCGTGACCTGCATATGGGCAATGACATGATTCGGTTTTCCGCGCGTTTCAGCGGCAAGTCAGAGCTTCTCTTTGTTCCCATCCCTGCATTGATCGCGCTGTACGCTCGTGAAAACGGTGTGGGCATGGTGTTTGGTCATGAGCCTGAGTTGCCGACCGATGAGGCCAACGATGTCGATGAGGCGCCTGTGCTTGAGAGTGTCAAGCGCCCACAGGCAGACGCCGAGCCGTCGGAGCAGCACAGCGCTGAGTCCAGTGGCGAGGAAGAGCGGACCTCGGCGGCAGAGGCTGACGAGACCGGCGCCGAGACCGATGCCAAGAGCGATGGCAAGAGTGATGGGCAGGCGAAGCCTCCGCGCAAGGGGCGGCCATCGTTGCGGGTCATCAAGTAACGCTGGGGCTTACCCCCGGTAGAGCGCTGCGCTGTCACCATGGTGTGGGTGGCAGGCGGTAGCGCTGGCCTTATCGTCAAAAAAAACGGCGTCCCCATGGGGACGCCGTTTTTTTCGCGGTGCCGGCAGCATCAGTCGATGTAGTCGAATACCTTGACGATGCGCTCCATTCCGCCCGCGTTGGAGACAATATTTACCGCACGGTCCGCCTCGGCGTGGGTGACCAGTCCCATCAGATAAACGGTGGCGTTTTCTGTCACCACGGTGATTCTTCCGGAGTCCACCTGATCGCTGGTGGCCAATGCGGTGCGTGCCTTGGTGTCGAGCCAGGCGTCATTGAGGCGCTGGCTGGTGGGCAGGTTTGCTGCCACGGTCAGTTCGTTGTGCACGCGGCGCACGTTGCGCACTTGGCTGACCACCTCTTCGGCGCGCTGCTTGAGTTCAGCACTGGGCACCTGGCCGGTCAGCAGGACTACGCCGTTGTAGCTGTCGACGTTGATACGGGCGTCGGCCAGTCGAGCATCGGTGCGTCCCAGGTTGTGAGCCGCCTTGGTCTCGATGCTCTCGTCTTCCACCGTGGCACCCAAGGTGCGTTCGCCGTAGTCCTCGTCAATGGTGCCGGGGTTGGTCACCGAGGTGACGGTGGTGCATCCCGCCAGGGCAATGGAGAGCAGCAGGGCGGCCAGCAAGGGGCGTGTGGGACGGGTGTGGGGTTGTTTCATGATATTCACTCGTTACTCGCTTGCACCAAAAAGTTGTTCGTCGATCAGATCGCACAGGCAATGGATGACCAGCAGATGCACCTCCTGGATGCGCGCCGTGGACGTCGCTGGGACGCGTATCTCGCAATCATCCTGTCCCAGCAGCGAGGCCATGTTGCCGCCGTCGCGACCAGTCAGGGCCACAACGGTCATGTCGCGATCATGGGCCGCCTGGATCGCCTGGATGACGTTGGCGGAGTTGCCGCTGGTAGAGATGGCCAGCAGCACGTCGCCGGGCTGTCCCAGGGCGCGAATCTGCTTGGAGAAGACCTCGTTGTAGCTGTAATCGTTGGCAATGGAGGTCAGCGTCGAAGTGTCAGTGGTCAATGCCAAGGCTGGCAGGCTGGGACGTTCGCGCTCGAAGCGGTTCAATAGCTCAGATGAGAAGTGCTGGCTATCACCGGCGCTGCCGCCATTGCCGCAGGCCAGGATCTTGCCGTCGGTGACCAGGCACTGGACCATCATCTGGCTGGCGACCTCGATGAACGGAGGAAGCACTTCGCTGGCATAGGTCTTGGTGTCGATGCTGTCGTTGAATTGTCCGAGAATTCGGCTCTGGAAATCCATGCTGCCTTCCTGGTCCATGGGGGCATCCGCGGGGACGCCCGGTGTGTCAGTTCGCTTCGAATGCATTGGCCAACCACTCGGTCTCAAGCTGTGGCGGGGCGCCGGTGATCGCCAGAACATCGAAGCGGCAGGGACATGATAGCCCGTTGCGCTGCAGATAAAAACGCGCCGCCCGGATTAGGCGGCGCTGCTTGGTCGTCGTGATGGTTTCCGCGGCCGAGCCGTGGCGGGTGGTGCGGCGATGGCGAACTTCCACGAAGACCAGGATGTCGCCATCGCGCATGACCAGATCGAGCTCTCCTCCCGGAAAGCGCTGGTTGCGCGCTACCGGGAGCAGGCCTTGCTGCTCAAGCCAAGCTTGTGCATAGCGCTCGATGGCCTGGCCGCGCTGAACGGCGTCCCTGGGGTCAGGGGGCCGCATTGGCATTGCTGGCGCCAGCGCTATCGCCGAGTCCGTCGCTGAACACCGGGGCCGGCACGCCGTCGCTGAACTGTGCCCATGGCAGCTCACGGTAGATGCGGCCGTCACCTGTGGTGCTCAGGGTGCCGGTAGCGCCCTGAATCCGCGAACCAGGCAGTGCCTGGATCTGGGGCATGCGACGAGCCAGCTCATAGGCGTCGACGCCCATGGCCATCAGGCGGAACATGGAGGGCGATCCTTGTTCCTTGAGTTCGCGGTAGCTGTCGTAGTAAGGCAGTGCCTCGGCGCCGCCCACCGCTGCGTCGGGGATGTTCCAGGGAATATCGGCGAATTGAACGCCGTTGAGGTCCTTGTCGAGGCGCGGCTGAGGGGAGCCTTCGTACAGGTGGGACGTCGCGTATACCGGCAGGTTGGAGGCCGAATAGTACTCCATGGTCGGCGGAACCTGGCGCGCGTAGTCTGGTAGAGCCAGCAGGAACAGCATGTCCGGACGCGGATTGCTGATGGCGCGGCGGGTGCTGTCGGTGGCCGGCGCCCCCGGGTTGTAGCGAACCGCGGTGGCAATGTCGCCGCCGAGCTCGCTCCAGGTGTTCCAGAAGGCTTCGCCAACACGCTGCCCCCAATCGTTGTCAGGCACCAGCATGGACGCACTGCGATGGCCATCCTGCCAGCCCCGGCGAGCCGCCTGGCGTGCTTCGTCTTCGGCAGACAAACCGTACTCGTACAGGTTCTTGGTCTGGTTGGCGGCGGATTGACCGTAGTTGAGGGCCAGAGTGGGCAGCGGCAGCTCGGCCCGGCTTTCCAGCTGAGTCACGTCGCTCTTGTCGAGCGGACCGATCACCACCTGGGCGCCGCTGCTCTGGGCCTGCTGGTAGAGTTGGTCGAGGCTTGCGCTGGAGGCATCCAGGAAGCTCAGCTGGGCACCGTTGCCGCCACCGTTGACAACGTTGGACTGCTGGGTGCGGATGCCTTGCTCGATGGCGTCGGCAACTCCCGCCAGCGGGCCTGATTCAGGCAGCAGTACGGCGATGTTCTGCACGCTCTGGCCGCGCAGTTCGCGTAGCTTGCCAATCTGGCTGGGCAGGCGGCGATTGGCCGGGTGGTCTGGGTTGGCGACGCGCCAGTCATCAAGACGGGCAAAAAGCCCCTGGATGTCGCCGCCGCTGCTGTTGACCAGACGGGTCAGCTCCAGCCAGCCCGTCACGATGGCGTTGTCGGGCTGGGACAGGGCGTCCAGTTGGCGGTTGTTGAGCACGCTGAGCTGGTCCCAGATGGCGTCGTTGATGTCTTCCCGGCCGGTATCGCTCTGCACCTGCATCAGCGCTCGGGCTGCCTCCTGGGGCTGGCCCAGCTGACCCAGGGCGAGTCCCTGGCGCAGGCGCAGCAGGTTGGCATCGTCGCTTGCCAGCTGCAGGTCATCCAGCACGCCAGCCGCCTTGATCACCGCCTGGGGGTTGCCCTCGCTGTCACCCAGCTCAGAGAGCAGCATCGCCCAGTCACGCAGGCTCTCGCCAGAGAGCTGGCTTGCGTCCAGGTTGTTCAGTACCTCGAGCGCCTGGGGGCGCCGCCCGGAGCGTGCTAGGATATCGCCCGCTCGCAAGCGGGTCTCGGCGGCTTCTGTGCCTTGTTGCTGTGCGGCCTGAGCAAGAAGCTGATCCGGGTCGTCATCCATGGCCCGTTGCACGATGCTTGGTGTGAAACTGCAGCCGGCCAGAGAGATGGCCAGTACAGCAGCGGCCACGGGGCCGCGAGTCAAAGTCCTCATGAATCCTTCCTTGTCCGTGTTCCGGATGGCAGCCCAGGGAGCCAAGATGTCAGAAGTGAAAGCCGGTTCATTGTACGTGGTCGCCACGCCAATTGGGAATCTGGAAGATTTGAGTCCGCGAGCAGCGGCGGTGCTGGGGCGGGTGGCCCTGGTAGCTGCAGAGGATACTCGGCATAGCGCGCGCTTGATGCGCCACCTCGGTGTCGCGCCTGCGATGGTCTCCGTGCATGACCATAATGAGGCGTCCCGGGTAGAGCTGCTGAAGCGCCGCCTGCTCGAGGGTGATGACGTGGCACTGATCAGTGATGCGGGGACTCCCCTGATCAGTGATCCGGGGTTCGTGGTGGTGCGCGAGCTGCGCCAGCAGGGCTTCTCGATCGTGCCGATTCCCGGTCCCTGTGCCCTGATTACCGCCTTGAGCGCCGCGGGGCTGCCCACGTCCTCCTTTACCTTTCATGGTTTTCTGCCCGCCAAGGGCAGCGGTCGGCGAGCCCGGCTCGAGACCTGGCGCGGCGATACAGGTACGCAGGTGTGCTATGAATCGCCACACCGCATCAAGGATCTGCTGGCGGACCTGGCCGCGCTGCTGGGTGATCGTCAGGTAGTGCTGGGGCGTGAATTGACCAAGACCTTCGAAACCTTCCTCGATGGCACGGCGGCGGAGCTTCTTGCGGTAATCGAGGAAGATCCCAATCAAGCCCGCGGCGAGTTCGTGGTGATGGTGGCCGGAGCGACTGAGGTGGCGTCCGCAGGGCAGGCGGTGGAGGAAGATGCCTTGCTGCGAGCGCTTCTCGACGAAGGTGTCGGTGTGAAGCAGGCGGCGGGTGTCGCCGCGCGGGTGCTGGGCGGAGCCAAGAAGACATGGTATGCCAAGGCCCAGTCACTGAAGGACGGGGATTGAGGGGGTGGCGGGGCACTGGTATGCTTGCCGCGGGAGTTGGCCAGACAGTCGCCGCCGCCGCAAGGCGGGGGAGGAAAGTCCGGGCTCCATAGGGCAGAGTGCCAGGTAACCCCTGGGCGGCGTGAGCCGACGGAAAGTGCAGCAGAGAGTAGACCGCCTACGTCTCCTCAGGGAGGCCGGCAAGGGTGAAAGGGTGCGGTAAGAGCGCACCGCGCGCCTGGCAACAGTGCGTGGCACGGTAAACCCCACTCGGAGCAAGACCAAATAGGAACCCGTTGGCGTGGCCCGCGCTGGGTTCGGGTAGGTTGCTTGAGGGCAGTGGTGACACTGCTCCTAGAGGAATGGCTGTCCTCGACAGAACCCGGCTTATCGGCCGACTCCCCCAGATGTTCTGTGCTCGGGCCTGCGGCCCGGGCATTGCCTCATGAATCTGTGCGGCCAGGAGCCCAGTGGCGAGAGAGTTCCACCGCTGACGGCGTCGTTGGCTGGCCGCGCGTTGGAATATCATCGTCGAACGAGAGCTGCATGCCGTCACCCTCCTCAGAAACGTCCGTGCGCGGCTTCGCCCATGAAAGCGTCTTGCTCGACGGTGCCGTCGATGCCCTGGTACATGATGCCGGTGGTACCTACCTGGACGGCACGTTTGGGCGTGGCGGACACTCCCGCGCCATCCTTTCGCGATTGAACGATAGTGGCAGCCTGCTGGCGCTGGACCGTGATCCCCAGGCCATCGCCGAAGCGGCGTCCATCGATGACCCTCGTTTCAGCATTGAGCAGACCGAGTTCGCGCGGCTCAGGGAAGTGGCCCAGGCGCGCGGCCTGGATGGTCGTCTGTCGGGCATTTTGCTGGATATCGGGGTGTCGTCGCCTCAGCTGGATGATCCCGAGCGGGGTTTCAGCTTTCTACGCGATGGTCCGCTGGACATGCGCATGGATCCGACCCAGGGCGAAAGTGCTGCTGACTGGTTGGCGCGCGTTGATGAAGCCGAGATGAGCTCGGTGTTCAAGCGCTATGGTGAGGAGCGTTTTGCGCGACGCCTCGCCAGGGCGGTGATCGAGCGCCGTCAGCAGCGTCCCTTCACGCGCACAGCTGACCTGGCTGAGGTGATCAAACAGGCCCATCCTGCCTGGGAAAAAGGCAAGCATCCGGCCACCCGGGTGTTTCAGGCCATGCGCATCCACGTCAATGGCGAGCTGGATCAGCTTGAACTCGCCCTTGACGCCGCACTCGAGGCGTTGGCGCCGGGTGGCCACCTGGTGGTGATCAGCTTTCATTCGCTGGAAGACCGCCGGGTGAAGCGCTTTATCCGCGACCACGTCAAAGGGGATACCAATGTGCCCAAAGGTATACCGTTGCGGGATGATCAGATCGCTCGTCGACTGGAATCCGTGGGCAAGGCCATGAAGGCGAGCCCGCAAGAGGTCGAGGCCAACCCGCGTGCGCGCAGTGCCGTGATGCGTGTGGCGCGCAAGCGCTATTGAGGAAAGCAGATGGCTCAAGGACGACAGGATCTCAACGCCTTTGGCTGGCCGCTGCCGACAGCGCTGTCACCGAGGCTGTTGCTGGTGGCCGCGCTGCTGCTGGCGTGCCTGATGTCGGCGCTTGCCGTCATCAGCGTCAGTCATCAAACCCGCCAGCACTATGCGACCCTTCAGGAGCTCGAGCGAGAGCAGCAGCAGCTGCAGACCGAATGGGGGCAGCTGTTGCTGGAAGAGAGCGCCTGGTCGACTCCTTCGCGGATTGAGCGATTGGCGGTAGAGCGGCTCGAGATGCGCTTGCCGGATATCCATGACATCGAGGTGATTGGGCCATGACCGCGGAGCTCCCTCGGGGTGTGACGCCGCGACGACCTCCGCCCATGGAGCCGATGGGTCGTGCGCGTTACATCGTCATGATGACGCTGATCCTGGTCGGGCTGGGGCTGCTTGCCGGACGCATCGTCGACCTGCATGTGATCAATCGAAACTTTCTGCAGGTGCAGGGCGACGCGCGTACCCTGCGCACCGACCCGATACCCGCCCACCGGGGCATGATTACTGATCGCCACGGGGAGCCGCTGGCGATATCCACGCCGGTTGTCACGCTCTGGGCCAATCCCCAGGACCTGCCGGATGACAACATCCAGCGACTGAGGCTGGCTCAGGCACTGGGCCAGGACCTGGATGCGCTCAACGATCGCATCGAGCGGTATAGCGAACGAGAGTTCATGTATCTGCGGCGTCGGATGACCCCAGCCCAGGCCGAGGAAGTGTTGAAGCTGAGGGTACCTGGCGTCCATGCCCGGGAAGAGTACAAGCGCTACTACCCGGCGGGAGAGGTGATCGCCCAATTGCTGGGTGTGACCAACGTCGACGACCAGGGGCAGGAGGGGCTGGAGCTGGCCTATCAGTCCTACCTGTCGGGAGAGCCCGGCAAGCGCCGCGTGCTCAAGGATCGTCGTGGCCGCCTGGTGCGGGATCTCGAGGTTCTTCAGGAAGCCGAACCGGGCGGCAACCTCACGCTCTCCATCGACCAACGCCTGCAATACATGGCATACCGCGAGCTGAAGGCTGCGGTGGATGAAAACGATGCCGACGGCGGCGTGCTGGTGATGATGGACGCACGCACCGGCGAAGTGTTGGCCATGGCCAACCAACCCTCGTACAACCCTAACAATCGCGCAGGCCTGGATCCTCAGGGCTTGCGCAACAGGGCCATGGTGGACGTGTTCGAGCCGGGATCGGTGATGAAGCCCTTGGCCATGTCGGCGCTGCTGGAAACCGGCCGGTTTCCCCCCGACCTGGTAGTCGATACCTCCCCCGGCTGGATGCGCATCGATCGCTACACGATCCGTGACGTGTCCAACAACGGTGCCTTGACCCTGGCGGGTATCCTGCGCAAGTCCTCCAATATAGGCATGGCCAAGCTGACCTTGCAGCTCGATGATCCGGTGGTGCCTGACCGCTACCGCGCACTGGGCTTCGGGCAGGCGCCGGGCACCGGCTTTCCCGGCGAGGCCACGGGCAACATGCCGGCTCCCGCGGTCTGGTCGAGCAGTCAGTGGGCGGCCTTGTCCTACGGTTACGGTCTGTCGGTCACGGCGCTGCAATTGGCCAGCGCCTATACCTCCATTGCCAATCACGGCGAACGTCTTCCGCCCTCTCTGCTGCGCCTCAGTCGCGAGCCCCAGGGGGAGCAGGTGGTCCAGCCGGACGTGGCTGACCGCGTCCTGGCAATGATGGATGAAGTCGTGGCACCGGGTACCGGCGCTCGCCGGGCCCTGGTTCCCGGTTACAGCGTGGCCGGCAAGACCGGTACCGTGCGCAAGAGCGGCAGTGGCGGTTACGAGCAAAATGCCTACCGTGCACTGTTTGTAGGCATCACGCCGGTGTCGGATCCGCGGATCATCACCGTGGTCATGATTGACCACCCACGGGGCGACGCCTATTACGGTGGTGCCATCGCCGCGCCGGTATTCTCGCGGGTGGCCGGCAGCGCCCTGCGAATTCTCGACGTACCGCCAGATCGCCCCGATGAGGAGGCCGGTACCCCATGATGCAGACCTCGACGGAGCCTGGCATGACCCTTTCTCTGGCACGCCTCAAGGGCGTGCTGCTGCAGTGTTGGCAAGACCTTCCGCTGACGCAGGACGATCAGGACGAGGCGCTGGCGGTGACGCTCAGCACCGACAGTCGCGAGATCGCCGAAGGCGATGTCTTTATCGCGATCCCTGGCGTGGCGGGCGACGGTCGAGCCTTTGTCGATCAGGCTCTGGCCCAGGGGGCACTGATGGTCCTCGCCGAGGCGAAGGAGGACCAGCCCAGGATCGATGGTCGAGTGCTGTGGCTGCCAGAGCTCGCTGACAGGCTCGGCGAATTTGCTCGCAGCGTCTACCAGGTACCCGACAGCCTGGAGCTGATCGGGGTGACCGGGACCAATGGCAAGAGTTCAGTGACCCATTATATTGCCGAGCTGTCAGCGGCCATCGGTGTCGACTGCGGGGTGATCGGCACCTTGGGTCACGGGCGCCCTGGCGCTCTTGCTCAGGGCATTCACACCACCCCCCAGCCCTTGGCGCTGCAGCGCCAGCTGGGTGAGTTGGCGGCCTCGGGGCTGCAACGGGTGGCCATGGAAGTGTCCAGCCACGCTCTCGAGCAGGACCGCGTGGCGGGATGTCGCTTCCATGCCGCCGTGTTCACCAATCTCAGTCGCGACCACCTGGACTATCACGGCAGCATGGTGGCCTATGCGGCAGCCAAGGCAAAGCTGTTCAAGCGCCCTGAGCTCGGGCTGGCGGTCGTCAATGGTGACGATCCTCTGGCGCGATTGATGCTGGCCGGGGTGTCCCGTGATACCCGCGTACTGGCCTGTGGTGAGGCGTCTGACGTGTCGCTGCGAGTGCTGGACGTGGAGCCGCATGCCAGCGGCCAGCGCGCGCTGATCGCGACCCCCGACGAAGAGCGGGTGCTGCAGCTGCCATTGTTGGGTCGCTTCAATCTCGACAACGTGCTGCTGGCGATGGCCAGCCTCTATGGGCTTGGCGCGGGCATCGACGAGCTGGTGGCTGCCGCCGAGCGCTTGACCCCGGTGCCCGGGCGGATGCAGGCCATCCTGCGCGAGCATGCACCGGTGGTGGTCATCGACTACGCCCATACGCCAGATGCCCTGGACAACGCACTGGCAGCGCTCAAGGCGCATCTGCCTGGGCGTGGCAAGCTATGGTGTCTGGTAGGCTGCGGTGGCGACCGCGACAGCGGTAAGCGCCCGTTGATGGCACAGGTGGCTGCCCGTCACGCCCAAGCTGTGGTGATCACCGATGACAACCCACGCAGCGAGGACCCTGCTGCCATCCGTGAGGCCATGCTGGAGGGGTTGACCGCCGAACAGCGCGCCAGCGCCTGGAATATTGCTGGTCGTGGCGTTGCGATCGCCCGAACGGTGGCGGAAGCGGGTCCCGATGACGTCATTCTGGTGGCCGGCAAGGGGCACGAGACCTACCAGGAAGTGCTTGGCGTCCGCCATGACTTTTCCGACCTGGATGAGGCGCAAGCCGCCCTCGATCAGCGTCCAAGGAGGCTCTAAGCATGCGTCGTGATGACCTCACCACGCTGTCAGGCGTCTGTCGTGCGCTAGGCCTGTCCGAGGCGGATGTTGAAGACAGCGAGATGGCTTCGATCGTCACTGACACGCGTCAGCTGGTTCCCGGCTCGCTGTTCGTGGCGTTGCGAGGGGAGCGCTTCGACGCTCACGACTTTGTGTCCCAGGCGCGCCAGGCCGGTGCGATCGCGGCGGTGGTCGAGCGCGCGGTGGACGATCCGCTGCCACAGCTGGTGGTGGGGGATACGCGGATGGCGCTGGGGCTGCTGGCCAGAGCCCATCGGCGGGCCTGGAAGGGTCCCATCGTCGCGGTGACGGGTAATAGTGGCAAGACGACCGTCAAGCAGATGCTGGCGACGCTGCTCGGCCGCGCAGGCTCGACCCTGGCGACCCAGGGCAATCTGAACAACGATATCGGCGCTCCACTGACGCTGCTGCGGTTGGCGCCCGAGCACCGCCAGGCGGTGGTGGAGCTTGGGGCCAACCATCTCGGCGAGATTGCCTGGACAACGGCACTGACCGAGCCCCAGGTGGCGGTGATTACCAATGTGACGGGTGCCCACGTCGGTGAGTTTGGTGGCATGGGGCGGATAGCTCAGGCCAAGGGGGAAATCCTGGCCGGTCTGGCAGACTCCGGGATCGCCGTGCTGAATCGCGATGATCGCTACTTCTCGATGTGGTCAGCCTTGGCGGCGCCACGCGAGGTCATCGGTTTCGGCTTGACCCGAGAAGCACGCATGAATGCCTCGGAACTGGTCTGTGATGAGCTCGGGCGCTATGCTTTCACGCTGAATTTCGATGGCAGTGTGCTGGGGCGGGTGCAGCTCCCCCTGATGGGCCTGCACAATGTGTCAAACGCTCTGGCAGCCGCCGCAGCGGCCATGGCAATGGGGCTTTCCGGGGAAGAGGTGGTGGCCGGTCTTGCGCTGGTCACCCCGACGGCCGGGAGACTGACGGTCGAGCAGGGGCTGCGTGACAGTCGGCTGCTGGATGACACCTATAATGCCAACCCAGGGGCAGTCAAGGCGGCGATCGATGCGCTGTTGGGTCTGCCTGGCCCGCATTGGTGTCTGCTCGGCGCCATGGGTGAACTGGGAGCCGCGTCCGATGAGCTGCATGCGGACATCGGGCGCTACGCGCGGGAACGCGGTATCACATTTCTCGGCACCCTGGGAGAGGCGGCCAACCCTGCCGCCCAGGCCTTCGGTGAAGGTGGGTGCCATTTTTCTGATCAGGCGGCGATGGTCCGCCACGTGCAGCAACATTTGCCCCAAGGCGCCAGCGTGTTGGTGAAGGGCTCCCGCTCTGCGGGGATGGAGACTGTCGTGGCAGCCTTGCGCCCAGATGTTTCAAGGTGAACCTGATACATGTTGCTTTTCCTGGCTGAAGTGTTGGCGAACTATCAAAGCGCCTTCAACGTCTTTGGTTATCTCACTCTGCGGATGATTCTGGCGACCATCACTGCGCTGGTGCTGTGCCTGTGGTTCGGGCCGCTGATGATCCGCCGGTTGGTCGAACGTCAGATCGGGCAGGCGGTTCGCGATGACGGTCCTCAGTCGCATCTGTCCAAGGCGGGGACACCGACCATGGGCGGTGCGATGATCCTGATGGCGATGGCGGTGAGCACGCTGTTGTGGGGGGACCTGACCAACCACTACGTGTGGGTGGTGCTGCTGGTGACCCTCGGCTTCGGTGCCATCGGTTGGGTCGACGACTATCGCAAGGTCGTGGAGAAAAACCCGCGGGGCCTGCCTGCTCGCTGGAAGTACTTCTGGCAGTCGGTGATTGGTCTGGCGGCTGCGGTGGTGCTGTACGTGACGGCGGCATCGCCGGTGGAAACCAGCCTGATCCTGCCCCTGTTCAAGGACTTCGTCCTGCCCCTGGGCCTGTTCTATATCCTGTTGACCTATCTGGTGATCGTCGGTGCGTCCAACGCGGTGAACCTGACCGATGGCCTGGACGGCCTGGCGATCATGCCGACGGTCATGGTGGCCATGGGGCTTGGGGTGTTTGCCTATGCCAGCGGTAATGCGGTGTTTTCCAGCTACCTGCAGATTCCGATGATTCCCGGTGCCGGTGAACTTGCCGTGTTCTGCGCCACCATCTCCGGCGCTGGCCTCGGTTTTCTCTGGTTCAACACCTATCCCGCCCAGGTCTTCATGGGCGACGTGGGCGCACTTGCCCTGGGGGCTGCGCTGGGTGTGGTCGCGGTGATTGTGCGCCAGGAGGTGGTGCTGTTCATCATGGGCGGCGTGTTCGTCATGGAAACCGTGTCGGTCATTCTTCAGGTGGGCTCCTACAAGCTGACCGGGCGGCGGATCTTCCGCATGGCTCCGCTGCACCATCACTTCGAATTGAAGGGATGGCCTGAGCCGCGTGTGATCGTGAGGTTCTGGATCATCACCGTGGTGCTCGTGCTGCTGGGTCTTGCAACCCTCAAGATTCGCTGAGGCTGACATGAACGCGAGTCGCTCACGCTTGCCGCAGCACCTGGTGGTGCCGGCGTCGATGACGGTGGTGGTGGGTCTTGGGGTATCGGGGATGGCTATCTGTCGTCATCTGGAGCGCCTTGGCCGAGAGTTCATGGTGGTGGATACCCGCGACGCCCCGCCTGGACTCGATGCGTTTCTGCGTGAGTTTCCCGAGGTGCCGTACCGCCTAGGCCCACTAGCGGGGCTCGTCCTCGATCCCGCGCGGGAAGTCGTGCTCAGCCCAGGTGTCGACCCCCATCAGCCCTGCTTTGCAGCCCTTGCCGAGGATCGCCGGGACGATACGGGAGAGCCACGGCTGATCGGCGAGATTGCACTGTTTTGCCGCGCCTGCCAGGCACCGATCGCCGCCATCACCGGCGCCAATGCCAAGTCCACGGTGACCACCCTGGTAGGCGAGATGGCGCGTGAGGCCGGTCGCAAGGTCGCGGTGGGAGGCAATCTCGGTACCCCGGCCCTCGACCTGCTGATACAGGAGCCGTCGGCGGACCTCTACGTCCTGGAGCTGTCCAGCTTTCAGCTTGAGACCACCCCTTGGCTTGGCGCCGAGTCCGCTGCCTTTCTCAACCTGAGTGAGGACCACCTCGATCGCCATGGTGATATGGCAGGCTATCGTCGAGCCAAGCAGCGGATCTTCCGCGGTGCCTCCCATGCGGTCATCAATGCGGAAGACCCCGAGACCTGGCCAGAGTCGTCACTGCCTGCGGTGTCGCGTTTTGGGGTCATGGAACCCGCGCCCGAGCATGATGACTGGGGCGTGGCAGAGCACCAGGGCGAGCCGTGGTTCATGCATGGCCCGCGCCCGTTGTTCCCGGTTTCCCGCATGCGTCAGGTAGGACGCCATCATCAGGCCAACGCCTTGGCCGCCATGGCCATGGGGTATCGGCTCGGATTTCCGCTGGAGGACATGGCCAGCGTGCTGGAGAGGTTTACCGGGCTTGCGCACCGCAGTGAGTGGCTGGCAACGGTAGGGGAGGTCGACTGGATCAATGACTCCAAGGGCACCAACGTCGGCGCCACGCTGGCCGCCATTGCCGGACTCGGGCCGACCCTCAAGGGGCGGCTCATCCTGCTGGCCGGCGGTGTGGGCAAGGGGGCTGACTTCAGTCCCTTGGCGCAGCCGCTGGGGCACTACGCACGGGAGGCCGTGCTGTTTGGTCAAGACGCGCCGCAGCTGGCACAGGCGTTGGCCGAGCGGGTGCCGGTGACGCGGGTCGACGATCTACGCGCTGCGGTTGAGCGTGCCCGGCACATCGCCGAGCCGGGAGACGTGGTGTTGCTGTCGCCTGCCTGCGCCAGCCTCGACCAGTTCCCCAACTATCTGGCTCGCGGCGAGGCCTTCCGCTCGCTTGTTCACGCTCTGGCCAATGGAGGCCGTACATGAGTCGCCTGTCCCGAACCCGGCATCGTTTCGGTGTCCTGCGCGAGCACCTGTCGACTCGTGATCACAGCTTTGATGGCTGGTTGCTGGTCGCCACCCTGTCGCTGCTGTTGATGGGGTGGATCATGGTGACCTCGGCGTCTACCGAAGTAGCGACCAGCCTGACCGGCAATGCCTGGTACTTCAGTATTCGACACGGCATCTTTGTGCTGGGTGGCCTGACGGTTGGCGCTCTGGCGCTGCGAGTGCCGCTGGCCTGGTGGAAGGCCAATGGCCCGCTGCTGCTGCTGGTCGGGCTGGTGCTTCTGCTGCTGGTGCTGCTGGTGGGGCGTGAGGTCAATGGCAGCCGTCGCTGGCTGTCGATTCCCGGAGTGCCGTTCAATTTGCAGGCTTCCGAGGTAGCCAAGCTCTGCCTGATCACCTACATGGCCGGTTATCTTGAGCGGTTCTTGCCCCAGGTGAGGCGTCAGTGGGGAGCGTTCCTGCGTCCTCTGGTGGTGGTGGGCGTGGTCGCGGTGCTGCTGATTCTCGAGCCGGATTACGGCGGTGTCGTGGTCATGACCAGCTGTGTCATGGGGATGCTGTTGATGGCTGGGGCGCCCTGGGGGCGCTTCATTCTGCTGTTTATCCTGGTGGGGTCTCTCGGCGCCATCCTGGCGGTGGCCGAACCTTACCGGATGGCACGCCTGACCAGTTTTATCGATCCCTGGGCGGACCAGTTCGCCAGTGGTTATCAGCTGACCCAGGCGTTGATCGCCTTTGGGCGCGGCCATTTGATCGGCATGGGCTTGGGTAATAGCGTGCAGAAGCTGTTCTACCTGCCAGAAGCACACACCGATTTCGTGTTTGCGGTGCTGGCTGAAGAGCTCGGCATGATCGGGGCCATCGCCGTGGTTGGCCTGTTCGCCCTGCTGGTATGGCGGGCAATGGCGGTGGGTCGCCGGGCTGAGCTTGCCAGAATGCCCTTCGCTGCGTACCTCAGTTATGGCATTGCGCTGGTGATTGGCGCCCAGGCATTTATCAATATTGCGGTCAGTACCGGCATGCTGCCGACCAAGGGGTTGACCCTGCCGCTACTGTCCTACGGCGGGTCCAGCCTGGTGGTGAGCTGTGTCATGGTGGCACTGCTGCTGCGGGTGGATGTCGAGACCCGCGAGCGATTGCGCCGGCAGTCTCCGACAGCCAAGCGCGAGTCGGGGCGCAGGGCGCCGAGACGAACCCAGGCTGCAGGAGTGAAGCCGTGAGCGAGCAACAGGGAAGGCGAGCATTGATCATGGCCGGCGGCACCGGGGGACATGTTATTCCCGCACTGTCGCTGGCGCGGGGCCTTCAGGCTCAGGGCGTTGAGGTGGCCTGGCTGGGTAGCCCCAGGGGCATAGAGAATCGTCTGGTTCCGGAGGCGGGCATCCCGCTTCACCAGATCGCTGTCAGCGGCTTGCGCGGTAACGGCGCTGCCGGCTGGTTGTTGGCGCCGGTGCGGCTGTCCCGTGCAGTGTGTCAGGCTCGCCGGGTCATTCGTGAATACGACCCCCAGCTGGTGGTAGGGCTGGGCGGCTTCGCCAGCGGCCCCGGTGGGCTGGCGGCGAAGTGGTGTGGCAAGCCACTGGTGATACATGAACAGAACGCGGTCGCCGGCTTGACCAACCGCGCGCTGTCGCGCTTGGCGCGGCGCGTCTATGCCGCCTTTCCCCAGGCCTTTGGCGGCAGGGCAGAGGTGATCGGCAATCCCGTGCGTGAGGATATTGCCGCGCTGGGCGACACCCTGCGCCAGGCCAGCGAGATGCGTGGCCGGCGACTGCGCCTGTTGGTGGTGGGCGGATCCCTGGGTGCCTTGGCGCTCAATCAACAGATGCCCGAGGCGCTGGCCTCGCTCCCGGAAGAGATGCGTCCCGAGGTCCGCCATCAGGCGGGGCGCGACAAGGACCAGGCGACCCGCGAGGGCTACGCCGCCAGCGGCGTCGAGGCACAGGTCAGTGACTTTATCGCGGATATGGCGGCGGCCTATGACTGGGCCGACCTGGTGGTCTGCCGTTCCGGTGCCCTGACCGTGGCCGAGCTGGCTGCGGCGGCAAAGCCAGCCTTGTTCGTGCCATTTCCCCATGCGGTGGACGATCACCAGACGGCCAACGCCCAGGCATTGGTCAGCGCTGGCGCGGCGGCACTGATTCAGCAACGAGACATGAACCCGACGTCTCTGGCACAGCGCCTTGAGACGTTGCTTGAGCCCGACACATTGGCGAGCATGGCGAGCAAGGCACGGGCTGAGGCCCATCTGGACGCCGTGGATCGACTGGTAGCGGGCTGTATGGAGACAGGCTTTGAGTAATCAGACCCAAGGGCCGGTACCCGGCCAAGTGATCCCATCTCCTCTTGCCGGACAAGGCCCGGCACCCGCACGTGGCCTGGGCATGCGCCGGATTCGTCGCATTCACTTTGTGGGTATCGGTGGCGCCGGCATGTGCGGTATCGCGGAGGTGCTGGCTAACCAGGGCTATCACGTCAGCGGCAGCGATCTGCGACGCTCATCCGTGGTAGCTCGCCTGGAAAGCTGCGGCGCGCGGGTGTTCATCGGACATGCCGCGGAGCACGCCGATGGCGCGGACGTGGTCGTCGTGTCCACCGCAGTGGCCGAGGACAACCCAGAGCTCAAGTGGGCCCACGAACATCGTGTTCCGGTAGTGCGCCGGGCGGAAATGCTGGCCGAGCTGATGCGCTTTCGGCACGGCATCGCGGTTGCCGGCACCCACGGCAAGACCACCACGACTAGCTTGACGGCTACCCTGCTGGGTGAAGGCGGGCTGGATCCCACCTTCGTTATCGGCGGCAAGCTGACCAGTGCTGGCACCAACGCCCAGCTAGGCCAGGGTGACTACCTGGTGGCCGAGGCGGACGAATCTGACGCATCCTTCCTGCACTTGCAGCCCATGGTCAGCATCGTGACCAATATCGATGCCGACCATATGAGCACCTATGGTGGAGATTTCGAGCGGCTGAAGCACACCTTTATCGAGTTTCTGCACAACCTGCCGTTCTACGGCCTTGCAGTATTGTGCATCGATGATGACAACGTGAGAGGCCTGCTGGACCGTATCAATCGCCAGTTTGTTACCTATGGCTTCTCTGCTGACGCTGACTACCGCATCGAGAACTTCGAGCAGAGTGCTGGTGAAGTCCGCTTTACCGCGGTGCGCCCGGGGGATCTTGAAGATCTCGAGGTGAGGCTGGCCATGCCGGGCCGTCACAACGCGCTGAATGCACTGGCCGCGATTGCCGTGGCGACGGATGCCGGGGTCGAAGCTGGCGCTATCCTCCGAGGGTTGGCCGGGTTTGCCGGCGTCGGACGTCGGTTCCAGGTTCACGGCAACTTCCCTGCACCCCGGCGTGAGGGTGACGGCGAAGCCGAAGCTGACGTTATGCTGGTCGATGACTATGGCCATCATCCCCGTGAAGTGGAGATGGTGATCAAGGCGGTGCGTGATGGCTGGCCCAGCCGTCGTCTGGTCATGGTGTACCAGCCACACCGTTATTCCCGTACACGGGATCTCTACGAGGACTTCGTGCGCGTGCTGTCCAGCGTCGACACCCTGGTGCTGCTCGACGTCTACAGCGCTGGTGAAGCGCTGCTTCCCGGTGCCGACGGGCGCAGCCTGGCCGGATCGATCCGCCAGCGCGGAGAAGTGGACCCGATCTTTGCCCAGGACAAGACGGAGCTGCCGGCGTTGCTGGCCAAGGTGGTCAAGCCTGGCGACATTCTGATCACTCAAGGCGCGGGCGACGTGGGGGGGATTTCCCAGCGACTGGCCGATGCTCTGCTGCAGTTTGATGAGGTGACACTGTGAACCAACACGCGCAATCCCTTGGCCATGTTGTGGTTGTCTATGGCGGCCACAGCGCCGAGCGTGAGGTCTCCCTGAAGAGTGGTGCAGCGGTGCTGGCCGCTTGTCAGCGCCTGGGTCTGAACGTGACCGGCTACGACCTCGCCGACGGCGGCGTCGCCGGGCTCGAGGCGCTGAGCCCTGACCTGGTGTTCATCGCTCTGCATGGCCGGGGCGGTGAGGACGGCTGTCTGCAAGGGGCGCTGGAACTGGCAGGCATTCCCTACACCGGTAGCGGCGTGCTGGCGTCGGCGCTGGGCATGGACAAGATGCGCACCAAGGCGCTGTGGCAGGCGCTGGGGATGCCCACCCCCGAGAGCGTACTGCTGACACCCTCAGCTGACTGGGATGAGGTCGTTGCGAAGCTGGGGCTGCCACTGGTCGTCAAGCCAGTGCATGAGGGGTCGACCATCGGCATCAGCATCGTCAAGAGCCGTTCCGAGCTCGAAAATGCCTATCACGAGGCCGCCAGATTCGACGCCCGAGTGATGGCCGAGCGTTTTGTGAGCGGAGACGAATTTACCTTGTCGGTTCTTGGCGACAGGGCGCTTCCGGCCATTCGCGTCGAGGTGCCCAGCGGCTTCTATGACTATGAGGCCAAATACCTGTCCGACGAGACGATCTACCACCTCCCGTGCGGCTTGGGCGAGGCCGAAGAGACGGCGCTGGGCGAGCTGTGCGTCGCCGCTTTCGAAGCCATTGGTTGCCAGGGCTGGGGGCGTGTCGACGTGATGCGGGACGGCGACGGGCGTTTCTGGCTGCTTGAGGTCAATACGGTGCCGGGCATGACCGATCATAGTCTGGTGCCTCAGGCGGCAGCCCACGCCGGGATGAACTTCGACCAGTTGGTACTGGGGATCATCGATACCGCCAGGGAGCGCGGCTGACATGACCCGACGCGGCTCGTCGCTTGGCATCTTTCTGCTCGTCGTCCTGCTGGGGGCGGGCGGTCAGGCGTTATGGCTATGGCTTGATCGTCCCATCGAAAGAGTGTCCATTGGAGGTGAGCTGCATCATGTGGACGCCTCTTATCTCAAGCGACAATTGGCACCCTTGGTACAGGGCAAGACCTGGCTGTCGGTGGATCTGGAGGCCCTGCGGGAAGAGGCGCTCAAGGTCGGCTGGTTGAAGGAAGTGCGCATTCGTCGCGAGTGGCCGAATGCGCTCACCTTCGAGCTGGAAGAGCAGCGCCCGGTGGCCCGTTGGAACGATGACAAGCTGTTGAATGCCGAGGGCGAGCCCTTCGCCTACGCTCCGGTAGCGCCCCCTGACGGTCTGCCGGACATGGCGGGTCCGGTGGGGGCGGGCGCAGAGGTGCTGGCCTACTTCGCCACCCTGGAGCAGCGCTTGGAGCGGATGGGGCTCGACGTGCAGCAGCTGCGCCTCGAGCCACGCGGTGCATGGCGCTTCCAGTTGGCCAGTGGGGTCTGGATCATGCTCGGGCGTGGCGATCTCGAAGCACGCCTCGGGCGTCTCGAAGCCGCTTGGCGAGGTGAGTTGGGCAGTGTGGCGTCGCACATTCGCTACATCGATCTGCGTTACCCCAACGGGGTCTCCGTGGCCTGGCATGGTGAGACGGAGCCGGTCGATGGGGGCGAATCGTCCAATGGCTGAGCGTCGCCTTTAATCGACAAAAGAACGACGGCGATTAAAAGTGGCGACACTCTTGCTGTTCAAAGACAGGTTTTCGAGGTTTCTTTTGTTTAAATGAGCCCGTATCGTGGAATGAATGAACGTCCTGGGCTGGCCGAACAAGTGCACTTGTTTCTATAATCGTCCCAGGTTTTTTTATAACAGCGGCAGGTTCCAAGGTTACGGAATCCGTTCAAGGAGATTTCCCGGCTCATGGCAGGTCCATCCAACGTGTCCAATATGGTAGTCGGGCTGGATATCGGAACATCCAAGGTCGTAGCGATCGTGGGTCAGCCCACCGACGATGGTGGCATCGAAATCGCCGGTATCGGCTCTCACCCTTCCCGAGGTATGAAAAAGGGAGTGGTGATCAATATTGAGTCCACGGTTCAGTCTATTCAGCGGGCGGTGGAAGAAGCGGAATTGATGGCAGGTTGCGACATTCATTCCGTGTATGTCGGCATTGCAGGAAGCCATATCAGTTCCATGAATTCCGACGGGGTCGTGGCCATCAAGGAGCGGGAGGTCGCGCCATCGGATATTGATCGCGTCATCGACTCCGCCAGGGCCAGGGCTATCTCAGAAGGGCAGCGTGTCCTGCATGTATTGCCCCAGGAATTCGCCATCGACACCCAGGGCGGAATTCGCGAGCCGCTGGGCATGTCCGGTGTGCGCCTGGAAGCCCGTGTTCACCTGGTCACCGCGGCGCTCAATGCGGTGCAGAATATCGAAAAGTGTGTGCGTCGCTGTGGCCTGGATGTGGACGCCATTATTCTCGAGCAGTTGGCGTCCAGTCATGCGGTGCTGACCGAAGACGAACGCGAGCTGGGTGTGTGCATGGTGGATATTGGTGGCGGTACCACCGATATTGCCGTATTCACCGAAGGCGCCATCCGTCATACTGCAGTGATTCCGATTGCCGGTGACCAGGTCACCAACGATATCGCCATGGCGCTGCGCACACCCGCGCAGTACGCCGAGGAGATCAAGGTCAAGTATGCCTGCGCTCTGACTCAGCTGGCCTCCAGCGACGAGATGATCAAAGTGCCGAGCGTTGGCGACCGTCCTGCACGGGACCTGTCACGCCAGTCCCTGGCCGAGGTGGTAGAACCTCGCTACGAAGAGCTGTTCACCCTGGTGCGTGACGAACTGCGCCGCAGCGGCTTCGAGGATCTGGTGGCTGCTGGCGTCGTGTTGACCGGCGGAACCTCGCGCATGGAAGGTGTGGTGGAGCTTGCCGAAGAGATATTTCACATGCCGGTCAGGGTGGCCTGTCCGCAGAATGTGAGAGGTCTCGCCGATGTGGTGCGAAATCCGATTTATTCGACGGGTGTCGGTTTGTTACATTACGCTCTACATGAAGCCCGTCAGGGTCGTGCTCACCAAGGGCAGGGTGGCACCACCTCGGCGCAACCGAGGCGCGAGGACGTCTCCCGGCGTGGACCAGAGGAAAGGATTCCGGCGCTGGAAAAGATAAAAGGCTGGTTCAAAGGAAATTTCTGAAAGGGCCGCTCAAGCGGCTCAGGAGACGGGGCAAATGTTCGAAGTCGTAGATAGCGCGCCCTCAAGCAGCGCGGTCATAAAAGTCATCGGTGTCGGTGGCGGCGGCGGCAATGCTGTCAATCACATGGTCGAGAGCAGCATCGAAGGGGTGGAGTTCATCTGCGCCAACACTGATGCTCAGGCGCTCAAGCGGGTGTCAGCCAAGACCGTTCTGCAACTTGGTGGCGAGATCACCAAGGGTCTCGGCGCTGGCGCCAACCCTGAGGTCGGCCGTCAGGCCGCCATGGAAGACCGTGAGCGCATCGCCGAGCTGCTTGGCGGTGCCGATATGGTTTTCATCACGGCTGGCATGGGTGGCGGTACCGGCACCGGTGGCGCGCCAGTGGTCGCCCAGGTGGCCAAGGAGCTCGGCATTCTGACCGTTGCCGTGGTCACGCGCCCGTTCCCCTTCGAAGGTCCCAAGCGCATGCGCGCAGCCGAAGAGGGAATGAAGGAGCTGTCCGAGCACGTCGACTCGTTGATCACCATCCCCAACGAAAAGCTGCTGTCCGTTCTGGGCAAGAGCGCCACTCTGCTGACCGCCTTCAGCGCCGCGAATGATGTGCTGCTGGGTGCGGTTCAGGGGATTGCCGAGCTGATCACCAGTCCGGGCATCATCAACGTCGACTTTGCCGACGTCAGAACGGTGATGTCAGAGATGGGCATGGCGATGATGGGAACCGGTGGAGCCACCGGTGAAAATCGTGCTCGCGAAGCCGCCGAGAAGGCCATTCGCAGCCCGCTGCTGGAAGACATCGACCTGCACGGCGCCCGGGGCATTCTGGTCAACATCACGGCAGGGCCAGATCTCTCCATTGGCGAGTTCAACGACGTCGGTGCCACTGTCCAGGAGTTCGCTTCCCAGGACGCCACCATCGTCGTGGGTACCTCCATCGACATGGACATGACCGACGAGTTGCGCGTTACCGTGGTGGCTGCGGGCCTGGATGCTCAGGTGTCGCGTCAGCAGAAGCCTGCCAGCCAGCAGCAGACTCGACGTCCTGAGGCACGTCAACGCCCCCAGCAGGGTGCGATCAATCGCAGCCAGGGTGGCGCCGGCGTCGCGGCAGCGAGCAAGCCTGAGCCGCAGGAGTCCGCGCGACCCCAGGCCGAGAAGCGCAAGTCACAAGAGCTCGACGATTATCTGGATATCCCGGCGTTCTTGCGTCGGCAGGCGGATTGATCGAAACGAGCGTAGGGTTTTCCGGGTGCGGGCATCGGAAGGCAAGGTTTTTTTGTTGAAACGTCCGTTCGGTGTTATAGTGAACGGTGTTTCATAACCAACGACTGCCTGGCGACTGCACAATGATCAGACAACGCACCCTGAAAAACGTCATCCGCGCGACGGGCGTGGGACTGCACTCCGGCAAGAAGGTGTATCTCACCCTTCGTCCTGCGCCGGTGGACACGGGCATTGTGTTCGTGCGCACCGACCTCGAGCCGGAAGTTCGCATCCCGGCCCAGGCGATGAACGTCACCGACACTACCCTGTGTACTGCCCTGTCCCAGGATGGTGAAAAAGTTGCGACGGTGGAGCACCTGATGTCCGCCTTCGCGGGTCTCGGTATCGACAATGCCTACGTGGATGTCAGCGCGCCGGAAGTGCCCATCATGGACGGCAGCGCCGGACCCTTCGTGTTCCTGATCCAGTCTGCGGGTATTCAGGAGCAGAATGCGGCCAAGAAGTTCATCCGCATCAAGAGCGAGATCAAGGTCACCGAAGGCGACAAGGAAGCGATCTTCCTGCCCCACAAGGGGTTCAAGGTGTCCTTCGCGATCGATTTCGACCATCCTGTGTTCGAAGATCAGAAGCAGACGGCCATGGTGGACTTTTCCACCACCTCGTTCGTCAAGGAAGTGTCCCGCGCGCGGACCTTCGGCTTCATGCGTGATCTCGAGTATCTGCGATCCAACAATCTGGCCCTTGGCGGTAGCCTCGACAACGCCATCGTGGTGGATGATTACCGCATCGTGAACGACGGTGGTCTGCGTTACGACGATGAATTCGTCAAGCACAAGGTGCTGGATGCCATCGGCGACCTTTACCAGCTGGGACACAGCCTGATTGGCGAGTTCCGCGGCGTGAAGTCCGGGCATGCGCTCAACAATCAGCTGTGCCGTGCCCTGATCGAGCAGCCGGAGGCCTGGGAAATTGTGACCTTCGAGAGCGAGGCCGAGCCCGCTCCGATTTCCTACGCAGCGCCCGCCATGGCGTGATGTCGCGGGTGGCAGGGTGATGTGAGCGTCCCGCAGATCGCCAGTCTCACCTCGCTTGCCATTGCCTGTTGTTGCCCGTGCCCGTACTCGTGACCTGCATCGACGCCGCCCCCAGGGGCGGCGTTTTGCTGTTTGAGAGTTCCGTGGCGAAGGGAGAGTTCCGTGGCGAAGGGGGGTGGGCGAGCAACGCCGCAAACCGAGTGGACGTCACGAGCGTACGTTGCCAGTGCGCGTCGAGCGTGCTTGCCGCGGCTGGTCGCTAGCGCAGTGTGGTAGGTGGGGTGGCCGGTCGATGGGTTCGTTGCGCGGCCGTGGGCGACGCGCTGCTAGCGGTCGGAGCGGGATTCTGCATGGGCGGCCAGCCGTTCGAGGGCACGCTTCAGACGAGGGTCTTCGATGTCTGCCGCACAGCTCGACAGCTCATCTCCGGCCTCGGCCGGCAGTCGCCTGACCTGTCGGGGGGCGACCTTGGCAGGGCGTACCGGGCGGACCTTGAAGTGAAAGCCGGTGACCGCCTGAAACTCCGGCAGCTGGTGCAGGCTTTCCAGAAGTCGTGGCTGTTCGTAGCGCAGTCGTGTGAGCCAGGCCGCGCCATCGGTGATCAGGGTCAGGCGTCCGTCACGAAAGCCGCCGACAAACAGATGGTCGGCCAGGGGGGCTGTCAGCTCGCTACGCAGGTGCTCCTGGGCACGCTCGATCAGTCGTGCCATGCGCATCAGTCCGCCCAGTTCCCCGCGGCCTCCAAGAAGGCCGGTCATGGACTGGGCGCGGAACCGCTTAACCTTTATACTCATGAGCTTGTGTCTTGGGGTTTCCCAGGATCAATGGAGAGTGTGTCGTTGCCAATGGGTGGCACCGAGACTAGCACGCGACGGAGTTGCCCGACAGCATGACAGCCCTGGAATCACATCGTAGCTGCCCCCGCGAGGCGAGTGCCCGGCGTGTAGCGCGGTGGTGGCTGGCCGGTTTGCTGGTAGGGTGTCTGTTACCGGCCAGCCTGGCGGCGGCCGAGTCGCCCAGAGCGACCGAGCGGCTGGTGCAGATATGTATCATGGCCCCGGCGGTCATACGCGCGCATACCATGCTCAAGGCCTGTCGGCATCGGCTGGCCACTCACCCTCGAGTCTCCCTCACCTATCACCCGGTACGCGCTGATCTGCGCCGGGATGCCTTTTATTTGCCTGCGGTCGCTGCACTGGATGTACGCGCGCCAAGGGCTCCCCCTGTCGTTGGCTGACATCAAGGACGTCGTTATTGCGTGAGTTTTCCGATGAGCGGAGAGCTCACTTCAGCCAGTCAATGTCAGGAAGTGTCATGATCAATTCCCTGTTGCGTAAAGTGGTCGGTTCCAAGAACGACCGTGACGTCAAACGTATGTTTCGCCAGGTGCGCGCCGTCAACGAGCTCGAGTCGAGCCTGGAGAGCCTGGACGACGCTGCCCTGAGTGCCCGCACGGCGGAGTTCCGTGAGCGTCTGGCCGGGGGCGAGTCGCTGGACGCGCTGCTGCCGGAAGCCTTTGCCACCGTGCGCGAGGCCAGTAAGCGGGTCATGGGCATGCGCCATTTCGATGTACAGCTCATTGGTGGCATGACCCTCAATCGCGGCCGGATCGCCGAGATGAAGACCGGCGAGGGCAAGACCCTGGTAGCCACGCTGGCGGTGTATCTGAATGCGTTGCCCGGCAAGGGCGTGCATGTCGTCACCGTCAACGATTATCTGGCACGGCGTGACGCCAACTGGATGCGCCCTCTGTATGAGTTTCTGGGGCTGTCGGTGGGGGTGATCTACTCCGGCCAGACGTCTGAAGAAAAGCGTGATTCCTACGCCTGCGACATCACCTATGGCACCAACAACGAGTTTGGTTTCGACTACCTGCGCGACAATATGGCGTTTTCGCTGGAGGACAAGGTTCAGCGTGACCTCTACTTCGCCATTGTCGATGAGGTCGACTCGATCCTGATCGATGAAGCTCGCACACCGCTGATCATCTCCGGTGCAGTGGATGAAAACACCGAGCTCTACAAGGTCGTGGATCGCCTGGCCCAGGAGCTTGCTCCGTGCACCGACGAGGAAGATCCCGAGAGCGGCGACTTCACTCTGGACGAGAAGCAAAAGCAGGTAGAGTTGACCGAGGGTGGCCACCATCGAGTGGAGGAGCTAATGCGGGCCCAGGGGCTGCTGGGCGAGGAGGACTCTCTCTACGCCGCGCAGAACCTCAACCTGCTGCAGCACATGCACTCGGCCCTGCGTGCACGACACCTGTACCACGTCGACGTGGACTATATCGTCAGTGACGGTCAGGTCGTGATCGTCGATGAGCATACCGGTCGTACCATGCCCGGCCGCCGCTGGTCGGAAGGCCTGCACCAGGCTGTCGAGGCCAAGGAGGGCGTGACGGTTCAGCGTGAAAGTCAGACGTTGGCCTCGACGACCTTCCAGAACTACTTCCGCCTGTACGAAAAACTGTCCGGCATGACCGGTACTGCGGATACCGAGGCCTTCGAGTTCCGTCAGATCTATGGACTCGACGTGGTGGTCATTCCGACCAATCGCCCGCTGGCGAGAAAGGACATGAATGACCTGGTGTACCTCAGTGCTGAAGAGAAGTACGAGGCCATCATCGAGGACGTCAAGGTACAGGTCGAGGCCGGTCGTCCGGTGCTGGTGGGTACCGCATCCATCGAGACGTCGGAGTATCTGGCAGAGCTGATGCGCAAGTCGGGCATCGACTTCAACGTGCTTAATGCCAAGCAGCACCAGCGCGAAGCCGACATCATCGCCCAGGCCGGTCGTCCTGGTGCCGTCACCATTGCCACCAATATGGCCGGTCGCGGTACCGACATCATGCTGGGGGGCAACTGGGAGGCGGAAGCTGCCACCCTGGACAACCCCTCCGACGCCGATGTCGAAGCGCTCAAGGAGGCTTGGAAAGAGCGTCACGAGGCCGTGCTGGCGGCCGGTGGCCTTCACGTTATCGGTTCTGAGCGCCACGAGTCGCGGCGTATCGACAACCAGTTGCGCGGCCGCTCCGGTCGCCAGGGCGATCCGGGCTCCACGCGCTTCTTCCTGTCCCTCGAAGACAATCTGATGCGTCTGTTCGGCTCCGAGCGTGTGCAGAAGCTCATGCAGGCGCTGGGACTCGAACGAGGCGAAGCCATCGAGCACAAGATGGTGTCCAATGCGGTGGAGCGTGCCCAGAAGAAGGTCGAGGGTCGCAACTTCGATATCCGCAAGCAGCTGCTTGAATATGATGATGTGGCCAATGACCAGCGCCGTGTGATCTACGAGCAGCGCAACGAAATTCTGGCGGCCAGTGACGTGTCCGAGAATGTGATGGGCATTCGCGAAGAGGTGCTGGACGAGGCGATCAGTGCCTTTGTGCCGCCTCAGAGCCTGCCGGAGCAGTGGGACCTGGCCGGGCTTGAGGCTCACCTCAAGAGCGAGTACCAGCTCGAGGCACCGGTGGTGCAGTGGGCGGAAGAGGATGACCGGTTCCACGAGGAGCAGCTGCGCGAACGCCTGCAGACTCAGCACCGCGAGACCTATCAGGCCAAGGTGGCCATCGCCGGTGAAGAGCTGATGCGTCGGTTCGAGAAGCAGGTCATGCTGCAGGTGCTGGACACTCGCTGGAAAGAGCACCTCCAGTCGATGGACCACCTGCGTCGCGGCATTCACCTGCGTGGTTATGCGCAGAAGAATCCGAAGCAGGAGTACAAGCGCGAGTCCTTCGAGCTGTTCCAGAATCTGCTGACCAACATCAAGGCCGACGTCACGCGTATCCTCAGTCACGTCCAGGTGCGTGCGCCAGAGGAAGTCGACGCACTCGAGCGCCAGCGGCGCGAAGCCTTGGCTCGGGAAAGCGCCCAGGCGGCCAGTCGGCATGACGAGGCGCCGGCAGCGGAGGACGATGGCCAGCGGCACGTGAATGAGATGGCTGACCAGCGTCCAGTGCGCCGCGATGCCCCCAAGGTCGGTCGCAACGACGCTTGCCCGTGCGGTTCTGGCAAGAAGTACAAGCAGTGCTGCGGCAAGCTCAGCTGAGCAAGCTGCACCGCCGATGATGACGACGACCCCGGGCAATGTCCCGGGGTCGTCTCGACAGCAGGAGACTAACGATGGCAGTGGGTGACAGCAGTTTTCCAGCAATGACGCCGATCGCTGGCGTGCGTCTCGGTACCGCCATGGCCGGGATCAAGAAGCCTGGCCGGCGGGATCTGGTGCTGATTGAGGTGGCCGAAGGGGCCACTGTGTCGGGCACGTTCACCCGCAACGCCTTCTGCGCTGCGCCGGTGCATGTGGCCAAGGCGCATCTGGCCAGCGCGCCAGCAACTCGCTACCTGGTGATCAATACCGGCAACGCCAATGCGGGCACCGGTGAGATCGGCATGCGCGATGCCAAAGCCACCTGTCAGCAAGTGGCCGACATTGCCGGGGTGAGCAGCGAGCAGGTGCTGCCGTTCTCTACCGGTGTCATTGGCGAGCCTCTGCCCATGGAGCGCCTGCTTGCAGGCCTTCCTGAAGCAGTGGATCAGCTGAGCGACAGTGCCGAAGCCTGGCGCCAGGCCGCCGAAGGCATTCTGACCACAGATACCCGCATCAAGGGCGCCGCGCGCCGCGTGATGCTCAAGGGCGGCGAGGTGGTCATCAATGGGATCGCCAAGGGCTCAGGCATGATTCGCCCGGACATGGCCACCATGCTGGGGTTTGTCGCCACGGATGCGGCCATCGAGCAGGAGGCCCTGGATGCCTGGCTGCGGGACGGGGTGAAAAGGTCGTTCAACAGTATTACCGTCGACTCGGATACCTCGACCAACGACGCGTGCATGCTGATCGCCACCGGGGAAGCCGCTGCCGTGGCTGACGCCGAGGATGAGCGACGCTTTCGCCAGGCCCTGGATGAGGTGCTGGTGAGCCTGGCACAGGCGATCATCCGTGATGGCGAGGGCGCGACCAAGTTCGTCACGCTGGCGGTGTCCGGCGCGCGCAGCGTCGATGAAGCGCGTGAGGTCGCGTTTACCGTGGCCCACTCCCCACTGGTCAAGACCGCGCTTTACGCAAGTGATGCTAACTGGGGGCGTATCCTGGCGGCGGTGGGACGCGCCCAGGTCAGTGACTTTGACGTGGACCTGGTCACCATCGACCTGGGGCCGGTGCGCCTGGTGGAGCATGGCGGCAGGGCGACAGGCTACACCGAAGAGGCCGGTAGTGCGGTGATGGCAGGAGAAGAGATCACCATCGCCATCGATCTCGGTCGCGGCGAGGCGTCGGCAACGGTGTGGACATCCGATCTGTCCCACGATTATGTCTCGATCAATGCCGACTACCGTAGCTGATTCATCCGCAAGGCATGATCTGCGGATGAATCTCGCTGCCTGAATCGGTATCCTATGCCGACTTTTATCCTGGCCCACCCGACTGAAAACTGGCGCGGGCATGGCCCGCGAATCCAAGCTGGTAACGTTGAATGAACACTATGGTGAAGAGAAGGGTGCATGTGGCGGCGGCCGCCATCATCAGCCCAGACGGTGACGAAGTGCTGCTGGCCCGGCGTCCTTCCAATGTCGACCACGGCGGCCTGTGGGAGTTTCCCGGCGGCAAGCTGGCGCCCTACGAGACCGGCCTGGAGGCGCTCAAGCGTGAGCTGCATGAAGAGCTCGGTATCGAGATACGTCGTGCCCAGCCGTTGATCCGCATCCACCACGAATATCCGGACAAGCACATCCTGCTCGATGTGTGGCAGGTAAAGGATTTCTCTGGTGAGCCGTTCGGGCGTGAAGGGCAAGCGGTGCGTTGGGTGCCCATGGGTGAGTTGATCGGCTATCCCTTCCCGGCCGCCAATCTGCCGATCCTGCGGGCGGTGATGTTGCCGTCCGAGTACCTCATCAGTGACGAAGAGGCCGATGAGGAGGTGTTTGCCGCTCGCCTGGAGCGTGCGCTGGTCGAAGATGCCGTGCGCCTGGTGCAGTTGCGTGCCAAGACGCTGGACACCGACGCGTATGTGGCGCGTGCCGAGCGGGCTCTGGAACTGTGTCGCCGCCATGGCGCGCGGCTCATGCTCAATGGCGAACCCGAATTGCTCGACCGGGTTGATGCCGACGGCATTCACCTGACCAGCGAGCGCTTGATGGGCCTCGAGCGACGTCCGATTGCCGAGGGCAAGTGGTTGTCGGCGTCTACTCATGACAAGGCACAGCTGGACCAGGCCCACGTGATTGGCTGCGATTTCGTGACGCTGTCTCCGCTGCGCACCACCCCGTCGCACCCGGAAGTGGCGCCCATTGGCTGGCACGATTTCCAGCAGCTGGTCGAGCGTGCCGGCATGCCGGTCTATGCACTGGGCGGCATGACTCGCCATGATGCCAATCACGCCCGTGCCGTTGGCGCCCAGGGCATCGCCTCAATTCGCGATTTCTGGAAGTCATAGCGGGCCGTTGAGCACGCATCAGCGATAGCGACAGTTGCTATCATCAAAGAGCCCCCGCAGGTCACTGGCCTGCGGGGGCTCCTCTTGCATGATGCGCCGGGTGGCTGGCTCAGTCCCGGAAGCGGCGGGTCAGCTCGCCATAGGCATCGATGCGGCGATCTCGCAGGTAGGGCCAGATGCGTCGCACCTGCTCGCCGTGATCCAGGTCCAGGGTGACCAGCAGGGTCTGGGCCTCTTCGCCGGCGTGCGCCAGCAGCTCGCCCTGTGGGCCAGCGACGAAGCTGCCGCCCCAGAAGTCGATGCCCGGGCTGACGCCGGAGTGGTCCGGTTCGTGGCCCACCCGGTTGGCGACCAGAACCGGTACGCCATTGGCCACAGCATGGCTGCGCTGGATGATGGTCCAGGCGTCCTTCTGGCGTGTCTTTTCCGCGTCATCGTCATTCGGTGCCCAGCCAATGGCGGTGGGGTACAGCAGCACCTCGGCGCCGGCAAGGGCCATCATGCGTGCCGCTTCCGGATACCATTGATCCCAGCACACCAGGACGCCGAGTCGCCCGACCGAGGTATCGATGGGGGTGAAGCCCTGGTGATGTGCGGGGTCATGATCTCCCGGGGTGAAGTAGAACTTCTCGTAGAAGCCGGGATCATCGGGAATGTGCATCTTGCGGTAGTGACCCACAGCGCCCTTGGCGCCGTCGTAGACCACCGCCGTGTTGTGATAGATGCCGGGCGCACGACGTTCGAACAGCGAGCCCATCAGCACAATATCGAGTTCGCTGGCGAGTGCCGCCAGGCGTGTCCCGGTGGGCCCGTCCAAGGGTTCCGCGAGATCGAACAGGTCAGGATCTTCGTACTGGCAGAAGTAGTGGGTGGCATGCAGCTCCTGCAGCATCACCAGCTTGGCTCCCTGGCCGGCCAGGTCGCGGATGGCCTGTTCGCTGGCATCCAGGCTGCGTGCCTTGTCGGGCCAGGCCGGTTGTTGCACCAGGCCCACGGTCAATTGGCGCGTCATTGGTGTGCTCCTTCAAGGTTGAGAGTGCCGCGGGGCCACTGCATGGTCAGGCAGTGCAGGCTGCCATGCTGGCGGATGGCGGCGCTGGCATCGATGGGAATGATGTCACGCTCCGGGAAGGCGCCTGCCAGGGCGTTGAGCGCCGCCAGATCCTGTCGATCGCCGTACACCGGCACCAAAACGGCACCATTGATGATCAGAAAGTTGGCATAGGTAGCCGGTAGCCGATGTCCGTCGTCGCCATCCCGGCACGCGGCTGGCCAGGGCAGGGGGATCAGACGGTAGGGCGAGCCGTTGGCCTGGCGCAGCGTCGTCAATTCCTGCTCCATGGCGTGCAGGTCGGCGTAGTGGGAGTCGGCGGGATCATCGCAGCGCACGTAGGCAATGGTCTCGGCATCGCAGAAACGGGCCAGGGTGTCGACGTGACTGTCGGTATCATCCCCTTCCAGGTGTCCATGGCGAAGCCACAATACTCGCGTAAGGCCAAGCTGGCTGGCGAGCCAGTCCTCGACCTGTTGTCGGGACAGGTCAGGGTTGCGATTAGGGTTGAGCAGGCAGGCTTCGGTGGTCAGCAGGGTGCCTTGCCCGTCGGTTTCGAGAGCGCCACCCTCCATGACAACATCGCTGGTGGTGACGGGGCAGCGTATCCAGCCCGCCGTGACCAGCTGCTGCGTGAGGGTATTGTCGCGATCAGCGCGAAACTTGCCGCCCCAGCCGTTGAAGGTGAGGTCGTGGAACTGCACAGCGTCGCCATCCTGGCTGGCCAGTGGGCCATGATCACGGGCCCAGGTGTCGTCCGCCTCGACCACGACGAGATGTACTCTGTCGGTAGCGGCACCTCGGGCCATCAGGCGCTGGCGCAGGCCATCGCCGCAGGCAGGGTCGGGTACCCCGATGATGACGTGCTGATAGCGACTGATGACCAGCGCCAGCTGCTCCATCATTGCCTCGATGGCGGGCAGGGTATCGGCCCAGTCGCTGTCAGGGCGGGGCCAGGTCAGCTGGACGGCGTCCTGGGGATGCCACTCGGGAAGCAGGCGGTTCATGGCAGTGTCCTGGAGGTCGAAACGGCGAAATGTAGGCCTGCGAGCAGGAAGATGCAAGGATCTCGCAAATCCCATGCCGTGGCGATGCAGAGGCGTGCAAAAAACCGTACCATGGCGGCCTGCCGACAAGGAAAGAGTCCATGCTTGATCGATTGCCATTTCTGATCGGCTTGCGCTATGTGCGAGCCAAGCGACGCAACCACTTCATCTCCTTCATCTCGCTGACGTCCATGCTGGGGCTCACCCTGGGCGTGGCGGTACTGATTCTGGTGCTGTCAGTGATGAACGGTTTTGACCGAGAGCTACGCCAGCGGGTGCTGGGCATGGTGCCCCACACCCAGATCGAGCAGGCCGGTGGCATGACCGATTGGCAGCCTCTGGCCGAGCTTCTGACCCAGCGCGAGCACGTTATCGGTGCCGCGCCCTATATCCAGCAACAGGGCATGTTCTCCCAGGCCGGACGTAATCAGGGCGCCATGGTCAACGGCATCGATCCGCAGTGGGAAAGCCGCGTTTCCATTGTCGACGAGAACATGTCCCAGGGCTCTCTCGATGATCTGCAGCCGGGTGAGTGGCACATCGTGCTGGGGTCGATCCTTGCCAACAATCTGAGGGTCGATGTCGGTGACAGTGTCACCCTGCTGGTACCCGAAGCCTCGATCACCCCGGCTGGCGTATTCCCGCGTCTGAAGCGCTTCACCGTCAGCGGTATCTTCAGCGTAGGGGCCGACCTGGATGCCAACCTCGCCTATGCCAATATCGAGGACATGCAGACCCTGGCACGCATGGGCGATAGCGTTGGTGGCCTGCGTCTTGAGCTGGATGACCTGTTCCTGGCCGGTCAGGAAACCCAGGCCATCGTCAATGAGCTGGGCGCTGGCTATCGCGGCTACGACTGGACCTTTACCCGTGGCAACCTGTTCCAGGCCATCCAGATGGAGAAGCGCATGATCGGGCTGCTGCTGACGGTGATCATTGCCGTGGCCGCGTTCAATATCGTCTCTACCCTGGTCATGGTGGTGACCGACAAGCATGCCGACATCGCCATTTTGCGCACGATTGGCGCCACGCCTCGTTCGATCATGGGGATCTTCATGGTTCAGGGGATTGCCATCGGCGTGATCGGCATCCTGATAGGGGTTGCGCTGGGCATCTTGCTGGCGCTGACAGTGTCCGACATCATCGCTTTCGTGGAGTCCACTCTGGGGATCCATTTCCTCGATGCCGGTGTCTACTTCATCAGCGACCTGCCGTCAGAGCTGATCTGGAGTGATGTGTATCAGATCGTTGCAGCCGCCTTTGTGCTGACCTTCCTGTCCACCCTCTATCCGGCGTGGCGAGCCGCCCGGGTCCAGCCTGCCGAGGTGCTGCGCTATGAGTGATGTTGTCAATCAGCCGGCAGCGACCGAGGCGCCGACTGCCCAGGCGCCCGGCAAGGTAATGCTGGAATGTCATCAGCTGTCCCGCGTCTACGACGAGGGGCCCGCCGACCTGGTCGTGCTGGATCAGCTGGAGCTCAAGGTTCACGCCGGGGAGCGCGTCGCCGTGGTCGGTAGCTCCGGGTCCGGCAAGACGACCTTGCTCAACCTCCTGGGTGGGCTGGATAGCCCCAGCGCTGGCGAGGTTCGTGTCGATGGAACGGTGCTGCATCAGTTGGGGGACGCCGAGATCGGCCGTTTTCGCAACCGCCACATCGGCTTCGTCTACCAGTTCCATCACTTGCTGGCCGAGTTCTCCGCGCTGGAGAATGTGGCGCTGCCGCTGATCATTCGCGGGAGTCGCAAGCGCGATGCCGAAGACAAGGCGCGGGCGCTGTTGCAGAAGGTGGGGCTGGGGCCGCGTGCGGATCACAAGCCCGGCGAGCTGTCCGGTGGTGAGCGCCAGCGCGCGGCCATTGCCCGCGCCCTGGTGACCGACCCCAGCTTGATGCTGATGGATGAGCCCACCGGAAACCTGGACAAGCACACCGCGGCCAGCATTCTGGCGCTGATGGATGAGCTGGCTGCCAGCGCGCGCTGCGCTTTCGTTATCGTCACCCACGACCCGGAGCTCGCCGCGCACCAAGACCGCGTGTTGCGCCTGGACAACGGCCGTCTCCAGCCCGACTGAATCGAGAGGCTGAATCGATTGGCTGAGCCGATTGGCCGAATCGAGTGGCTGAGCCGAGTGACCTGGGTCGCATATGAATGGCCCCGCTGCATCGCAGCGGGGCCATTTTCTTTGCCAAGGTCTTCTTTGCCAAGGTTGTCTTTGCCAAGGTTTTCTTTTCCAAGGCTTTCTTTGCCAAGGTCATGCGCAGGCCTCGACAAGGCTGGGAGAGCGTGCCGGCAGCTGAGCGGGCGCTGCGTCAGGAGTGAGCGCGGGCCTGACGGCGGCGGCGCCGCCGCGCCTTCCAGCTGCGCGAGACCTGCCAGCGCCATAGCAGTCGAATGACCACATTGGCGAGGGCGCCGACAATGACCGCCGCCACGAGCGAGCCAAACAGCAGTGACGGCAATATGTCCATCAGCTGTCCTTGCAGCCACTCTGTGGTCAGGCGATGTGGGGCATGCAGTGCCGGTTGCTGCAAGAGCCATGCGCCAAGGCAGTAGTTGCCATAGAAGATGATCGGCATGGTCAGCGGATTGGTGATCCATACCAGGGCGACCGACAGCGGAAGATTGCAGCGGCCGAGGCGCGCGCCAAGTGCCGCTACCACCATTTGGCACGGAATAGGCAGCAGGGCGCTGAACAGGCCGACGCTGAATGCGTTGGCCACGCTACGCCGTGTCAGCACCCACAGCGCGGGGTCAGCAATCAGGTGAGCCATGAAGCGCAACGAGCGCTGCCGACGCAGGGCGTCTGGCGAGGGTAGATAGCGCTTTAGTAGTCGACGCGGCATGGAGTATCAGCTCAAGGCTGCGGATGCGTGGCTATTATCCATACAAGCCGATGCCCTTGCCATGACGTCGGCCAACGCTGTGCCTGAAAGACCTGACCTGGCGGCCGGCAAGGTCTTGTTGGAGAGGAGCAAGTCGCTGTGCAGATGGGGGAGCTGAAAGGGCGCTGAACAAGGGCGGCCACCCGCACCTCAAGCCCGGGTGACGGGGACAAGGAAGGTCCACCAGCAGGAGTGCCATGGACATGACGGGCGGTCGGTCACTGTATTGGCGAGGCGCTGCCAAGGCCGGACAGCGGTCGCGCCAGAGGCGCGGTGGTGGGCCTGCGTGGCCATCACCGGCTGTCAGTCTGGCCAGCGGCGCCACCTTGGGCGGCGCGCTGATCGGCGTGGCGGAGCCTGCCATGTACCTTCTGTTCGCGGTCGCAGTGGCCAGCCTTGCCGTGCGACGCTGGCGGCTGCTGCTGGGTGCATGGGTGGCGCTATGGGTGCTGCTGTCGCTGTTGCAGCAGCAAGGCGCGCGTCTTCCGGCGGGCCTTGCCGGAGTTACCTTGTTGGCCGACGTCCGGGTCAGCGCGGCACGTGAGCTGGCCGGAGCGCAGCGCCTGACGCTGGAGATCGAGCGCTGTGAACCGATGCTGGCTGATAGGCTTGGCTGCGATCGCCTGGAGCGGGTTCGCGTCACCCATTACCTGGCGGCACATCAGGCAGCCGGTCTCGGCAGCCCGCAGCCGAGTGGACGCATGACGGTGGGCGAGCGCTGGCGCCTGGCGCTGCGTCTGCGGCCGCCAACTGGCTTGGCCAACCCTGGCCGCTTCGACTATGAACGCTGGCTGTGGCAGCAGGGCATTCAGGCGATCGGTGCCGTGGTATCGGAACCCCCGCCGTATCGCCGGGCGCTGGCACCAGAGGATCTGCGCGAGTCGCTGCTGGCCACGCTGGAGGGTCTGGCCTTGGCAGAGCGCACTCGTCGCTGGCTGGCGGCGCTGACGCTGGGTCGGGGCGAGCGCCTGGAGGCACAGGAGTGGCAGCTGCTGAACAGCACTGGAACCACTCATCTGGCGGTCGTGTCCGGGCTGCACGTTGGCTTGGTGGCGGTGCTCGCACTGGGCTGTGGGCGCTGGCTGTCTCGGAGGATTCAGCCTGGACGCTGGCGTCTGGTGCGCTGGCCATGGTGGTGGGCGGGAGGCTTTACCGCAGGCTTCGTCTGGCTGGTGGGTGCCGAGCCTCCGGCACTCAGGGCACTGGTGATGATTGTCATCGCCCTGTGGGTCGCCGGCGGTCGTCATGCGCCGTCGGCGTGGCAAGGCTTGGCGGTGGCCTGGACGCTGGTGGTAATTATCGATCCGCTGTCGCTCTGGCGTCCGGGGCTATGGTTGTCCTTTGGGGCGGTAGCCGCGTTGATCATCATGTGGCAAGGGCGCGGTCTGAAGCCGCACCAGCGGTCGGGCCGGGGCGTGCAGACGGCGTTGGTCACGCTGGTGCGTACCCAGCTTCTGCTGGCGCTTCCCATGGCGGGGCTGGTGCTGGCCTTTACGGGTCAAGTGTCGCTGGTGACGGTGCTGGCGAACCTGGTGGCGGTGCCGCTGGTGTCGCTGATACTGGTGCCGGCGGGCATGCTGGGTTGGGCGGTACTGCTCGTAGCCCCGCCGCTGGCACTGTGGTGGTGGAAGGGATGGGGTTGGGTGCTGGCGGCACTGCTTGAGCTGCTTGAGGGGCTGTCCTGGCCAGCCGCGATGCTGTGGCTCGATGTCGATATCCGGCTCTCGCTGGCGTTGCTGCTGTGGGGCATTGGCGTCGTCATCTGTCTGCCCGGCATCGGGCGCGGTCTCAAGGGAGGCGCAGTGATCGCTCTGGGCGTTGCCCTGATCAGTCTGGCGCCGGCACGGCCCGACCCCCGTACCGTTCGCCTGGTGGTGTGGGATGTGGGGCAGGGCTTGATGGTCGAAGTCCATACCGCTGGCCATCGGCTGCTGTATGACAGTGGCCCACGCTATGCTTCCGGCTATGCCCCCATCGACGGTATCTGGCCGTCACCCCAGCAGTTTGACCAGGTCATTATCAGCCATGCTGACCTGGACCACTCGGGTGGCGTGGAGCGCCTGGTCGAGCAGCATGAGGTGGCGCACTGGTGGCATCCCGCTGGACGGATACCCGGTTTACCTGCTGAGCAAGCTGCCGACGGCTGCCATTGGGGGCAGCAATGGCGCTGGGAGGGCGTCGACTTTCGTTTTCTATGGCCAGGCTCGGATGAGGCTGTCGCGACACTGGAGTCCAATGACCAGTCCTGCGTGTTGCTGGTCAGCTCCCCTGGGGGGAGTGTGCTGATTACCGGCGACGCCAGTCGCCGGGTCGAGCGCTACCTGATCGCTCAGCTGCCCTCGCCGCCGACGGTGCTGGTGGTCGGGCACCATGGCAGCGACGACAGCACCGGCGCCGCACTGATCGACGCCAGGGCGCCGCAGTTGGCGGTAGCCTCCAGCGCCGCCTTCAACCGGTTTGGCCATCCCCATAATGATGTGATTCGGCGGCTTCGGCAGGCAGGCAGCTGTATCCTCGACACAGGGCTCGATGGTCAGCTGGTGATCGATCTGGACAGGGCCGGCGTGCATCTGGTCAGCAGTGGACGCCGGCGTCATCTGCACGGCGGTGTCGAAGGTCTCTGCCATGGGGTAGAATCTCGCCACTGAATCTCGCTGCCCTGTGCAACCTGCTGGTGTGCCAGCGAGCTGGCATCGTCACCAGGCTTGGTCGCGGCTGATGCCGAAAAGGCTGAATGCTGCGCTGATCGACGTGCTGGTGGTCGACGTGCTGGTAGTCGACGTGCTGGTAGTTGACCTGTTGGCAGTCGACCTGCTGGCAGAAACGCAGCAGGTGAACCCAGCCAGGCTGGGTCATGCGACAGGGCTGATTCCCCTTGCAACTGGAGCCAACGTGAGCGAATACTCCGGCTGGGCGCTGTACAAGCGCCTCCTTGGTTACGTCAGGCCGTTCTGGAAGTCCTTTCTTGTCGCGGTGATCGGTTACGCGATCTACGCGGCCTCCAGTACGGCGCTGGCCGAGATGATGAAGCGCCTGATCGACGGCATTCAGAATCCCGACGCAGCGTTTCGACTGTTTTTGCCGCTGTTTGTGGTGGGCATGTTCGGCGCGCGCGGTCTCGGCACCTTCCTCGGCACCTATTTCATGAGCAATGTGGCGCGCAATATGGTTCATCGGCTGCGCTGCGATGTGTTCAATCACATGCTGAGACTACCGGGGCGATTCTTCGACAATCACTCCTCGGGGCATCTGATTTCCCGCGTCACCTATCACGTGGAGCAGGTCACCGGTGCGGGCACCAAGGCCATTACGGTGGTGCTGCAGGAAGGCCTGTTTGTGCTCGGCCTGCTGGGCTATCTGCTGTGGACGAACTGGATGCTGACGCTGCTGTTCATGGCAGTGACGCCATTGATTGGTGGCGTAGTCAGCTATGCCAGCAAGCGATTTCGCAAGATTTCCAAGCGCATCCAGCGCTCCATGGGGGATGTCACCCATGTCGCCTCCGAGGCGCTGACCGGCTATCGCGTAGTGCGCACCCACGGGGCAGAGCAATACGAGATGACCCGCTTCCATGACGCCAGTGAGGTCAATCGTCGACAGAGCCTCAAGGAGGCCTTGACCAAGGCCACCAGCACCCCGGTCATCCAGCTGTTGGTCGCCCTGTCGCTGGCGCTGCTGGTGTGGCTGGCGATGTCGCCTGCGCTGATGGACAACATGACCCCAGGCGAGTTCGTGGCCTTCATCACCGCAGCGTCGCTGATGGCCAAGCCCATCCGCTCACTGAGCGAGATCAATGGCACCATCCAGAAGGGGATCGCCGCCTCCAGTGAGCTGTTCGGGCTGCTGGATGAGCCGGAGGAAGTCGATAGCGGGAGCTTGGTCCCGGGTCGTCTGCGTGGTGACATTCAGCTCGAGCAGGTGCGTTTCGCCTATGGCAGTGACCAGCCGGAGGTGCTCAAGGGCATTGACCTTAGCGTTCGTCAGGGGGAAATGGTCGCCATCGTGGGACGCTCGGGCAGCGGCAAGTCCACCCTGGTGAGCCTGTTGCCGCGCTTCTATCAAGCCACCGGCGGTCGCATTCTGATTGATGACGTCGCCATTGAGGAGTACCAGCTGACGGCGCTGCGTCAGCAGATCGCCCTGGTCAGTCAGCAGGTCACGCTGTTCAACGCCACCATCGCCGAGAACATCGCCTATGGCGTCCCAGACGCGGATCCTGCCGCGATCGAGGCTGCCGCCAAGGCGGCCCATGCCCACGAGTTCATCGAGCGCATGCCCGGCGGCTACCAGGCGCTGGTCGGAGACAATGGCGTGATGCTGTCAGGCGGACAGCGTCAGCGCATGGCCATCGCCCGGGCGATATTCAAGGATGCGCCGATCCTGGTGCTCGATGAAGCGACCTCTGCGCTCGACACGGAATCCGAGCGCCATATCCAGGCGGCTTTGGAAGAGGTCTGCAAAGGCCGCACGACGCTGGTCATCGCTCACCGCCTGTCGACGATTGAACGCGCCGATCGCATTCTCGTGATGGAGCAGGGGGAAATCATCGAGCAGGGCAGTCACAGTGAGTTGCTGGAGCGTGAGGGGGCTTACGCCGCCCTGCACCAGCTGCAGTTTCAGGAGGCCTGAATGGGGCTTGGTCAACGCTGGCTCGATGCCGCCTACCGAGGCTCGCCGTGGCTGACCTTGCTGCGCCCGCTGGAGCTCCTGTATCGGCGGGAAGTCGAGCGGCGCGCCAAGGCGTACCGACAGGGTTCTCGCCAGGCCTGGCGAGCGTCCGTACCGGTCATCGTCGTGGGTAATCTGACCCTGGGCGGTACCGGCAAATCCCCGCTGGTGGCCTGGCTTGCTCGGCGCCTGAAGGAGCAGGGTTGCCGCCCTGGAGTGCTCTCGCGCGGCTATGGCGGTAAGTCGGACGCCTATCCACTGCTGCTGACGCCCACCACTGAGGTAGCAGAATGCGGCGATGAGCCCCGGATGCTGGCGGATCAGACCGGACTGCCGGTGGTGGTGGATCCGGACCGCCCGCGTGGCGCTCAGCGCCTCATCGATGAAGGCTGCGACGTGATTGTCACCGATGATGGTCTGCAGCATCACGCCCTGGCTCGCGACATCGAGCTGGTCGTGGTGGATGGCAGGCGCGGGTTCGGCAATCGACGCTGCTTGCCCGCCGGGCCCTTGCGTGAGCCCTTGACCCGACTTTCCAGTGTTGACGCCCTGTTGATCAATGGCGATGGAGCTGCCAGCTTGCCCGCAGGGTACCGCATGCGGCTCGAGCCTTCAGGCTGGCGCCGGTTGGGGGATTCACGGGTCTATCCGCCGTCACCCTTGCCGTTCGACGGCCCAGTAGTGGCCGTGGCCGGCATCGGGCATCCGCAGCGATTTTTCGCCACCCTGGATGAGCTTGGGGTCGACTACCTGGCTCGGCCTTTCAGCGATCATCATCGTTATACCCCTGCGGATGTAACGACGGACAACGGGCAGCCAATGGTCATGACCGCCAAGGATGCGGTCAAATGCAGGGACCTGGCTCCGACTGATGGCTGGGTGCTGGATGTGGAGGCGCGTCCAGACCCTGACTTTATTCGCTGGTTCGATCAGCGCACGGCTGGTTGGTCGGATGGGCGCCGAGATACGGCGGCAGGCGCCTCCGGCGCTGACGGTATCCAATGACGAGATTCTGAAGTGGGGAGACGATGATGGACAAGGAACTTCTGGCAATGCTGGTGTGCCCCCAATGTCAGGGCAAGCTGCGCTATGACCGCGAGGCCAACGAACTGTGCTGTCTGTATGACGGCCTGGCCTATCCGGTACGAGACGGGATTCCGGTGATGCTGGCAGAGGAAGCCAGGGTCATGGACGTGGATGAGACGCTGAAGAGCCATCCAGGGCGCGGCGAGCCGCAAGGGTAGGGAGCAGTATCGATGCAGGATTTCATTGTCGTGATTCCAGCACGCTACGCCTCGACGCGGTTGCCGGGCAAGCCTCTTGCCGACATCGCCGGGCGTCCCATGGTGGCCAGGGTCTGGGATCTGGCCAAGCGCTCACTGGCAAGTCGAGTCGTGATCGCTACCGACGACCCGCGCATCGAGCAGACAATGTCTGACCTTGGTGCGGAAGTGGTGATGACCCGTGCGGATCACTCGACCGGCACCGATCGGCTGGCGGAAGTGGTCGACCTGCTGCAGCTGAACGATGAGGCAGTGCTGGTCAATGTTCAGGGCGATGAGCCCTTGCTGCCGCCGGAGCTTGTCAATCAGGTGGCGATTCGCCTGATGCGGGACGAGGGGGCATCGGTCGCGACCCTGGCAGAATCCATTGGCGATGTGGACACCTTGTTCAATCCCAACGTGGTCAAGGTGACCCGTGCCGTCTCGGGGCGGGCGCTGACCTTTACCCGGGCGCCGATGCCGTGGGACCGAGAGGGCTTCCGTGAGCCCCCCAGCGTATTGACCACCGATGCCTGGCTACGCCATATCGGGCTGTATGCGTATCGCGCGGGCTTTTTGCGCGCCTACAGCGAGTGGCTGCCCGCTCCTATCGAGCAGCTGGAGCAGCTGGAGCAATTGCGCGCGTTGCACTACGGACACGCTATTCAGGTGGCTCTGGCAGAGCAGACGCCAGGAGCCGGCGTGGATACAGAGGAGGACCTCGCCCGCGTGCGCGCTCACTTCGAGCAGCGGGCGAGAGGAGCCACGCCATGAGACTGGACGACTCGCCCGCGAAGATTCGTGTGCTGTTTGTCTGCCTGGGCAATATCTGCCGCTCGCCGACCGCAGAGGGAGTGTTCCGTCAGCAGGTGCGCGCGTTAGGCCTTGATGACCGCGTCGAGATTGACTCGTGTGGCACCGGCGGCTGGCACATCGGCGAGCCCCCCGATGCACGGGCGCAGCAGGCGGCGAAGCAGCGGGGCATCGATATTTCCGGGTTGCGTGGTCGGCAGCTGTGCCAAGAGGATTTTACGCGTTTCGATGTTGTACTGGCGATGGACCACGACAACCTCGCCGAGCTGGAGCGATGGATGCCGGCCGATAGCCAGGCTTCGATAGGCTTGTTGATGGAGTGGGCCGGTGAGCCTGGGGCGGCCGTGCCGGATCCTTACTATGAAGGTGGCTTCGATAGGGTCTATGCGATGATCGAGCGGGCCTCCCAGGCGCTTGCGGCAGAGCTGGAACAGCGCCTGGAGGCGGCGAGGTGAAGCTATCCATCGAGCATGACGTGATGCTGTCCGGGGCCAACACGCTCGGCCTGCCCTGCAGGGCGGAGCGAGTGGCAGTCGCCAGGGATCGTCAGCAACTGGCAGCACTGCTGGAGAGCAGCCGCGATGAGCCGGTGACGCTGTTGGCCGGGGGCAGCAACCTGATCCTGCCCAGCGTGCTTCCAGGACTGACGCTTCGGCCCCAGCTGGACTACTGGTGGATCGAGCGTCGCGGCAGCGAGGCCCTGGTGCACGTGGGGGCGGGGGTCAGCTGGCATCGGCTGGTGATGGCCCTGGCTCGCGACGGCTGGTGGGGGCTTGAGAACCTTGCCCTGATTCCCGGTCATTGTGGAGCGGCACCCATACAGAATATCGGTGCCTACGGCGTCGAACTGGCCGACGTGCTGGCCTCGGTGAGCGTTCTTCATCGCGCCGACGGCAGGGCGGAGACGCTGGACGTAGATGCCTGTGGCTTCGGCTACCGGGAGAGTCGCTTCAAGGGGGAGTGGCAGGGGAAAGTGATCATCACCGATCTGACCCTCAAGGTGACTCGCCATGGGGCCCCCAGGCTCGGATATGGCGATCTGGCCCAGCGGGTGAGTGCCAAGGCGTCGGCCCTGGAGGTCGCCGAGGCCGTCTGTCAGGTGCGTCAGGAAAAGTTGCCGGATCCGCAGGTCCTCGGCAACGCCGGCAGTTTTTTCAAGAATCCCGTGGTGGATGCGTATCGGGCTGAGGCATTGGCCGAACAGTTTCCCGCCATGCCCCGCTACCTGCTGGAAGATGGCAGGGTCAAGCTGGCCGCTGGCTGGTTGATTGATCAGTGCGGTTTGAAAGGCTGGCGCGACGGTCACTTCGGCGTTCATGACCGCCAGGCGCTGGTGCTGGTGCATCATGGTGGTGGCGATGCAAGGGAGCTGCTGACTTTCGCCGACAAGGTGGCTGGACGGGTGGCAGAGCGCTTTGGGGTTACGCTGGAGAGGGAGCCCCGCCTGGCCTAGGCGATGCTGGCCACGGGCCAAGGTCGCTGAGCACGGTGTCTATCACGTTTGCACAAAAAAACGCCCGCAGCCTTGGCTGCGGGCGTTTTGGTTGGCCGAGACTAGACGTTGTGACTATCGCCCGTCTTGTCCTGGCTGGCAGCTACCGAGCCTGACTCACGCTTTCGCTGTTCGCGCGGGTCGTTGTGGGCACGGCGACGGCGGCGACGAGCAGGCTTGTCCGTCGCGCTGCTCTTGCTGTCGCTATCGTCTTCTGCCTTGGCTTCAGCTGTCGGGGCCTCAGCAGCCTTGCTCTCAGCTTCCGCCTTCGACTCTGCCGGCTTAGCCTCTGCCGCCTTCGCTTCAGCCGTTTTGGTCTCGCTCGGCTTGGTCTCGCTCGGCTTGGGCTCGCTCGGCTTTGCTTCAGTCGGCTTGGGCTCAGCAGGCTTTGACGCAACAGCCTTGCTGTCAGCTTCCGGCTTGCCTTCCGTCGGCTTCGTTTCAGCCGCTTTGGACTCAGCAGGCTGGGCCTCGACAGCCTTGGACTCGGCAGGCTTGGACTCAACAGCCTTGCTGTCAGTCGCCGCCTTGGCTTCCGTCGGCTTCGCTTCAGCCGTCTTGGACTCAGCAGGCTTGGCTTCAGAGGGCTTGGCTTCAGCGGGCTTGGTCTGGGCAGACTTGGACTCAACAGCCTTGCTGTCAGTCGCCGCCTTGGCCTCAGTCGGCTTGCTGTCAGCTTTCGTCTCGGCCTCTGCCGCCTTGGTCTCAACAGCCTTGCTGTCAGTCGCCGCCTTGGCTTCCGTCGGCTTCGCTTCAGCCATTTTGGACTCGACAGGCTTGGACTCGACAGCCTTGCTGTCAGTCGCCGCCTTGGCTTCCGTCGGCTTCACTTCCGCTGGCTTGGTCTCAGCCGACTTGGTCTCGGCAGACTTTGACTCAGCCGACTTGGTCTCGGCAGACTTTGACTCAGCCGACTTGGTCTCGGCAGACTTTGACTCAGTCGACTTGGTCTCGGCGGGCTTGGACTCAACGGGCTTGGGCTCAGCAGCCTTGGTGTCAGCTGGCTTGGCTTCAGCGGTTTTGGTCTCAGTCGCCTTACTGTCCGCTTCCGGCTTGGCTTCAGCAGGCTTGGCTTCAGCAGGCTTGCTGTCAGCTTGCTGCTTGGGATCCGCTGCCTTGGCGTCGGTGGGCTTGGCGTCTGCCGTCTTGGCTTCAGCAGCCTTGGACTCAGTCTCCGCCGGGGCGTTGACGTTCTGGCCGGCCTTAGTGGCTGGGGCCTTGGGAGCGTCAGTGGTGCCCGCTTCGGCTGACTGACCATGGTCGTCGCTAGCGGCAGCCTCTGCCTGAAGGCGCTGTTGCTCCTTTACGGCATCGGGATTGATCGCCTGCTTGCGGCTGCGATTGCGCGGATTGTTGCGGGTGCGCTTGGGCTTGGTGTCCTTGGGTGCGTCGCTGGCAGCCGGGCCGTCAGCCTGAGCGGCGCTCTGGCTGTTCTTGGCCGTGCTGGGCTTGGCACTGGATGCCTTGCTGTCGTCGCTCTTGCGAGAATCCTGCTGACGCGGCTCTTGTTGGCGTGACGCCTGCTGACGTCCGTCGTCGCGACGTGAGCGCTGACGGTTGTCGTTGCCATCGCTCTTGTCGTTACGGGTGTCGGCCTTGGGCTGACGACGATCCTGCTGGCGGCGGTCCTGACCACTGCTGTCACTTCGACGTTCCTGGCCGCTGTTGTCACTGCGACGGTCCTGGTTATCGCTGCGCCCGGCGCGTTGGCTGTTGCCCTGCTGGCGCTGGTTGGTCTGACCGTTGCTGCGACGATTGCGCTGACGTCCGCTGTCGCTACGCTGGCCGCCGTCAGAGCGCTGCTGCCGTTCGGAGGCGTTGGCGTTCGTCTTGCGCGCGTCGGAGCGAGCGCTGTCGCTGGTGTCTTCTTCGCCGCCGAGGAAGCGAGCGAAGCCTTTCACCAGGCGCCCAAACAGTCCCGCATTGTGCACGCCCGCCTGACCGGTATTGGCTGCCGGTTGGCGCTGTTGCCGCGCAGGGGCCTGGCGGCTGGCGCGCTGAGGCGCTGCCGGGCGCGCTTCCTTGGCCACTTCTTCCTCGTTGAGAGAAGCGGGGGCGGGAGCGTTATGCACGACGCTCTTCACCGCTGCCTCGGCGCGCTGCACCGGCTTGCCGAACGCAGCGTCGGGTTCCTTGCCGACCTCGGTGTCGGTGGACAGCTCGAAGCTGGAGGCGTGGGCGGTGCCTTCTTCATCGACGTGATCATCGCGCAGGCGCTGCACGTCGTAGTGCGGCGTATCCATATCCGGGCTGGGCAGCACGACCACGCGCACGCCTTGACGACGCTCGATTTCGGCCAGTACGGCGCGCTTCTCGTTGAGCAGGTAGGTGGCTACCGGCACCGGCAGAATGGCGCGAATCTGCGCGCTGCGCTCCTTCATTGCCTCTTCTTCGATCAGGCGCATCACCGACAGCGACAGAGAGCGGACATCGCGGATAGTGCCCTGACCATCGCAGCGGGGACAGACCACGCCGCTGGTCTCGCCCAGGGAAGGGCGCAGGCGCTGGCGCGACATTTCCATCAAGCCAAAGCGTGAGATGCGTCCGATCTGGACCCGGGCGCGATCAAGCTTGAGGGCATCACGCGCGCGATTCTCGACCTCACGCTGATTGCGTGCGGGCCCCATGTCGATGAAATCGATGACCACCAGGCCACCGATGTCCCGCAGACGCAGCTGTCGTGCGATTTCGTCGGCAGCCTCGAGGTTGGTCTGCAGTGCGGTCTCTTCAATATCGCTGCCGCGGGTGGCCCGCGCCGAGTTGATGTCGATGGACACCAGCGCCTCGGTGTGATCGATGACGATGGACCCACCGGAGGGCAACTTGACCTCCCGCTCGTAGGCCGTCTCGATCTGTGACTCGATCTGGAAGCGGGAGAACAGCGGTACCTCATCGGCGTACAGCTTGATCTTCTGCTGATAGGAGGGCATCACCTGGCGAATGAAGGAGAGCGCTTCCTGGTGAACCTCGGGGCTGTCGATCAAGACCTCGCCGATGTCCTGGCGCAGGTAGTCGCGCATGGCACGAATGATGACGTTGGATTCGCGGTAGATCAGGAAAGGCGCAGAACGCTTGCCGGCCTCTTCGGTGATGGACTCCCACACCTGAACCAGATAGTCCAGATCCCACTGGAGTTCTTCCGGGGAGCGCCCGATACCCGCGGTACGAACGATCAGGCCCATCTTGTCAGGCACGGTCAGCTGGCCCATGGCTTCCTTGAGCTGGGCACGTTCCTCGCCTTCGATGCGACGCGAGATACCGCCGGCGCGGGCATTGTTGGGCATGAGCACCAGGAAGCGGCCAGCCAGGCTGACAAAGGTGGTCAGTGCAGCACCCTTGTTGCCACGTTCTTCCTTGTCGACCTGAACGATGACTTCCTGGCCTTCCTTGAGGACTTCCTTGATGCTGGGACGTCCTGAGGGCTCCTTGATGAAGTACTCGCGAGCGATTTCCTTGAGCGGCAGGAAGCCGTGTCGCTCGGCACCAAAGTCGACGAACGCCGCTTCGAGGGAGGGTTCCACGCGGGTGATCTTGCCGCGATAGATGTTGGCTTTTTTCTGTTCCCGGGCACCGGATTCGATGTCCAGGTCGTACAGGCGTTGTCCATCCACCAGGGCGACGCGCAGCTCTTCAGGCTGGGTCGCGTTGATGAGCATCCGTTTCATGTTGTCTCGCAAAATGGGCGCGCCGGAGGGCGCCCATTGGCAACGGCAATGGTGAACCGCTGGTGCAGCGTGCTTGTGCTCAGCGCATGTCGCGGAAGCTGCGCCCGGCCACGACATCCAGCTGCGATCGCCGTGGCATGATCATGTTGAGTACGGGGCGGAGGGAGAACGTGTCTCGGTGGGGCCTTGCCCATCCGGTCCTGCCGTCACCGCCAACACCTGGCATTCAATCGATTCACCGTTGCCGGCCTCCGGCACGGTGTTGTACGTCTCCCGACGACAGTGGAGGGCGACCACTCAGGGTGGAGGCATGTCCGTTGCGTCGGGCGTGATGTTGTCACCTTTACATCGGCGGCGGGATCTCTCAGGGATCGTCGCGGCCTCTGCGGTAAACGCTGTGTCAGTCACATTTCGCTCAGGCCTGCGTGTCTGTCGTGCAGGCGCTTGCTGGGATCAATCGGACCCGGGGAGCGAGAGGGCAATATAACAGTAATGCCAAGGGTCAGCAATTGGCGACAAGCTGCGCTAGAATGGCGTTTTAATGCGGGTTTCCAGTGGAGTGACAGCGTGGCCGAAGGGCGTGACGTACAGTGGGTGGAAGTGACCGAGGGCCAGGTCGGCCAGCGCGTCGATAACTTTTTGATGAGTCGGCTCAAGGGCGCGCCGCGCTCGCTGGTGTACCGGATCGTGCGCAAGGGCGAGGTGCGGGTCAACAAGAAGCGGGTGAAGGCGGACACGCGTCTGGCGCTGGGGGATCTGGTGCGTATCCCGCCGCTCAAGCTGGCGCCGCAGGAGGCCGTGCGCGAGGTCAGTGACAACCTGCGCAACTTGCTGGCCGGCAGTGTGCTGTTGGAAGGGCCGGACTGGATGGTGCTGAACAAGCCCTCAGGGCTTGCCGTGCATGGAGGCAGTGGCGTCAAGATCGGCTTGATCGAGGCGCTCCGCCAGGTGCGGGAAGATCTGGATTTTCTTGAGCTGGTGCACCGACTGGACCGTGACACCTCCGGCTGCCTGCTGTTGGCCAAGTCGCGTCCTGCGCTGCTGTCACTCAACCAGTCCTTGAAGCAACACAAGATGAACAAGCAGTACCTGGCGCTGGTGGCCGGGCGCTGGCCCGCCCGACGTGACTTCGTGAGTGCACGCCTGGATCGCTACGACGCCGGCAATGGCGAGCGACGGGTGAGAGTCGATGCGGCGGGCAAGGTGGCGCGTACCCGTTTCGCCGTGCGCGAAACCTTTGCCGGTGCCACCCTGGTCGAGGCGGAGCCGATTACCGGTCGTACCCATCAGATTCGCGTGCATGCGACCCATGGCGGCCATCCATTGCTTGGTGATGACAAGTACGGCAGTCGTGAGGGTGCTCGCCTGAGTCGCGAGCTGGGTCTTGAACGGCTGTTCTTGCACGCGGCGTCCCTGACGTTCCCCGAGCCGACCAGTCAGCGGCCGGTGCAGATTCGGGCGCCGCTGGATGACGGTCTCGAGGCGGTGCTCGAGCGCGCGAGAAGGCGTCAATAAGCCAGCTGGAGGAGGTCTCAGGCGGCCTGCTGGCATGTCCTTCAGGGGTATCTCGCCTGCACACCTTTTTGTGGCGGTGGCTGCTGCCATGACCAACTCTTCGGGTAAGGAGTCGGCGCCTTGCGGCGACGACTCAGGACAGTCCCAGAGGAGAGATGGTGATGCGTGTGTTGAGCGAGAAGGTGACCTTTGCCGGTCAGGATGGACAGCAGCTGGCGGCGCGCCTGGATCGCCCCGAGGGCAGCGAGCCCCAGGCCGTGGCGATCTTTGCGCACTGTTTTACCTGCACCAAGGATATTCTTGCCGCCAAGCGTATCGCCGCCGGACTGGTATTGCGCGGCGTAGCGGTGCTGCGCTTTGACTTTACTGGCCTGGGACACTCCGAGGGTGAATTCGCCAACACCCACTTTTCATCGAATGTCGACGACCTGTTGGCGGCCGCTGCTTATCTGGAGGGAATGGGCTTGGCGCCAGGACTGCTGGTCGGGCACTCCCTGGGCGGAGCCGCGGTGCTGGCGGCGGCGGGGCAGCTGCCGGTGGTGAAGGCGGTGGCGACCATCGGTGCTCCGTTCGATCCGGCCCATGTGCTGCATAACTTTGGCGCAAGTCTGGAACTCATTGAGCGACAAGGCGAAGTCAAGCTGGAGTTGGCGGGTCGCCCCTTCACCATCCGCAAGACCTTTGTCGACGACCTGCGTGAGCAGCGCCAGCGTCAGCGTATCGAGGCGCTAGGGCGCCCCTTGCTGGTGTTGCATGCGCCGGGGGATGAGACCGTCGAGATCGAGAATGCCGCTGCGATATTCGGCGCCGCTCGCCATCCCCGCAGCTTTATTTCCCTGGATGATGCTGACCACCTGCTGACCCGGGCCGCCGACGCCGAGTACGCCGCCGAAGTGGTGGCCAGTTGGGCGTCCCGCTATCTGGGGTTGGCAGCGCCAAAGCCGCTGCCGGGGGTGCCCGAAGGGGTGACCCGGGTGTCCGAGGCGGATTCTGGCGGGTTTCGCCAGGATGTGCTGGCGGGGGCGCATCATCTGCTCGCGGACGAGCCGGTATCCTATGGCGGAACCAATCTGGGCTTTACGCCGTATCAGCTGCTCGCGGCCGCCCTGGGCGCCTGCACGTCGATGACGGTGCGTAGCTATGCCCGGCGCAAGAAGCTGGCCCTTGATGATGTGACGGTGGATGTCAGTCACGACAAGATTCATGCCGTGGACTGTAGCGAATGCGAGGCGAGGGGTGGCAAAATCGACCGCTTCGAACGTGTTCTCCACCTCGCTGGTGCCTTGACCCAGGATGAGCGTGATGCGCTGCTGGCCATCGCCGACCGTTGTCCTGTGCATCTCACCCTGGAAGGTCAGGCCCTGGTGGTCACTCGACTGGCGGGCGAACCCCGCTGAGCGGTGGCAGGACACGACCCATGCAGTGAGGGCTCCCCTGCGGTGCCCGCCGAGGAGCCATGTCTTGCGCTACGATCTGACCATATTTGATTGGGATGGCACCCTGATGGACTCCATCGCCCGCATCGTTTCCTGTATGCAGGTGGCGGCCCGAGAGGTCGAGTGGGGCGAGTTGGGTGCTGCCGAGGTGCGCAACATTATCGGTCTGGGGCTGCCAGAGGCGATCGCGACGCTATGCCCCGGCATCTCTCCCGACCACGCAGAAAGACTGAAAGCGCGATACTCCTGGCACTTCGTCGAGGGAGATTCGACGCCGGTCACCTTCTATCCGGGGGTAGAGGCAGGGCTTGCTGAGCTCTCTCGGCAAGGCGCCTTGGCCGTGGCCACCGGCAAGAGCCGCAAGGGGTTGGATCGCATCTTCCGGCAGAGCGACACCGGGCGTTTCTTTGTGGGAAGTCGGACCGCCGATGAAACTCGCTCGAAGCCGCATCCGCAGATGCTGGAGGAGTTGCTCGCCGAGTGCGGCGTGCCGCCCGAGCGAGCGATCATGATCGGCGACACCGAATATGACATGGAAATGGCGCGGGCCATCGGCATGCCGCGTATGGCGGTCAGCTACGGTGTGCATGACGTGGCAAGGCTTGAGCGCACGCAGCCGGTGCTGATCGCTGATGACTTTGCTCAGGTGCTTGAGCACTTGCGCGGATAGTGGGATGGATCATCGGACGGCTAGCTGACGTCGTGGGTGCAATAGAGCGCCAGGTGGCGGTGATGACGAGTGGACAGCTTGTGCCGCTGTCTGGCTATCCAGAGTGTCGAGGAGTGAGATATGGCAAACACGCCCAAGGATGATCCCTGGACCGAGGGGGAAGCGTCAGTGCAGCCTGCTGCGCCAGAGCGCGGGGGGGATGACAATGCTGAGGTCCTGCGAGAGCGTCAGAGGCTGGCGCAGATCGAGAGCATGGATCGCTGGATACAGGGCGTGCTGGTCGAGCAGCGGCGTGGGCGGCGGTGGAAGCTGTTCTTTCGCTTTGCCTGGCTACTGCTGGTGGCGGGCGTAATTGCATCGGTGTGGTATGCGTTGACGATGACACCCGACGAGGATGCCGTGCAGGGGGAGCACCTGGCGCTGGTCAGTGTCGAGGGCGTCATCGACAGCGAGTCACCGGCGAACGCTGAACGCCTGATCGAGGGTCTCGAGGCCGCGTGGGAGGCGCCGGATGCTCGCGCCATCGTGCTTCACATCAATAGTCCGGGCGGCAGTCCTGTACAGTCACAGCGGGTGTGCCGGGCGATTACGGCGCTGCGCGAACAGGGGGACAAGCCGATCATTGCCGTGATCGAGGACCTCGGCGCAAGCGGTGCCTATTATATGGCGGCGGCTGCGGATGAAATCGTGGCGGCCCCGTCTAGCCTGGTGGGATCCATCGGTGTGATCTATGCCGGCTTCGGGCTTGATCAAGTGATCGACGACCTCGGTGTCGAGCGTAGAGTGTTTACCGCGGGTGATAACAAGGCATTTCTCGACCCCTTCTCCGAAATGCGCCCTGATCAGCAGGTGTTCTGGCAGAACGTGCTTGATACGACCCATCAGCAGTTTATTGACGCGGTCAAGGCCGGTCGTGGCGAACGCCTTGCCGAAGACCCGAAGGTCTTCAGCGGGTTGATCTGGACCGGGGAACAGGCCCTGGAGCTGGGCTTGGTGGACCGCCTCGGCACTCTCGATGATGAGGCCCGTCACTGGCTGGATGAGCCGGTCATCGAGGACTATACCCCCTCCCAGGACCCGCTGGACCGTCTGGCTCGCCGCTTTGGCGTGTCGCTGGCGCATTGGATGGGGTTGCCCCAGGCAGCGTCGCCGCTGCGCTATCAATTACCTTGAGCCACTGTGCTGTCAGCTGCCTTGAACCGCGAGCGCTATGAGTTGCCGTGAGCCGTTGCCTGGCGTGTAACGCCGACCGCAGAGCACGATTCGCTGCCTTTGCCTTAAGGGGGCGGGTCAGGGCGTCGCCAGCAACGGATCCGCGCCTGCCTCTCGCAGCCATCGGCAAAGCAGGATCAGAGGTAGCCCAATCAGGCTATTGGGGTCGTCTCCCTCGAGTCGTTCGAACAGGGTGATGCCGAGGCCCTCCATGCGGAAGCTGCCGGCGCATTGCAGGGGTTGCTCGCGCTCGACGTAGGCGTCAATCTCGGCGGCGCTGAGCTGCCTGAAGACAACGTCGAAGTGCTGGTGTCCTACCCAGTGTCGTTGGCGGGCGGTGTCGAGCAGGGCGAGGCCGGTGACGAAGCGCACGCGCTCGCCGGAGAACTGAGTCAGCTGAGCGCGCGCACGCTCTGCCGTATGGGGTTTGCCCAGGATCTTGTCGCCAAACACGGCGACCTGGTCGGAACCGATGATCAGGTGCGACGAATAGATGTCCGCCAGGGCCATGGCCTTGGCGGAGGATAGTCGCTGGACCAGGGTCGTGGGAGCTTCCTGTGGGCGCGGGCTCTCGTCAATATCGGGGCTGGCCCAGGAGAAGGGCAAGCCCAGGCGCTCGAGCAGTTCGCGGCGCCAGGGTGAACTGGAAGCCAGGACCAGAGGTGTCATGCCGTTTTCCTTGTCGACAGTGTGGGGTAAGGCCGAGGCGCGGCGGCGTTAATGCCGGGCGTGCCGCGGATGAAAGATGAAACATGGTAACCTATTGAGTACTGGGCTTTGACAGGGGGCAGACGAGTGCCTATCATTGCGCGCCTATGTTGACCTCACGATTGCCCGGCCGGGTCGAGCCCTATAAGCTCGCAGCCCAAGCCGAACACCTTGAAGGCCTGGTGGCACTGGCCGAAATGAGTCGCTTGACCGACGAAGTCGGCGCTCAGCAGGGCGATGCCAGCGCGTGGCTGGAATTCGCCATCGACGCCCAAGGGCGTCGGGTGATCCGGGGGCGCCTGGAGGCCGAATTGCAGCTGCCCTGTCGCCGCTGCCTCGAGCCCATGGCTCAACATGTCGCAAGCGACTTCCTGCTCGGGCTCGTCAGCAGTGACGACCTGGCCGCGGACCTGCCTAGCACCCATGAGCCGGTGCTGGTGGAAAATGAACAGCTGGATCTCCTGGGTGTGATCGAGGATGAACTGATCCTCAGTCTGCCCCAGGTGGTCTACCACGACGAGTCAGAGTGTCCTGTCTCGCGCGACCAGCTGAGCAGCGGGGCAGAGGCCGAAGTTTCGGAAGCGCCCTCTGGCAGCCCCTTTGACGTGCTCAAGCGCCTCAAGGGCAACACCGATACCTGATCGATATTTTGTGGAGTGATTTCCCATGGCAGTTCAACAGAACCGTAAGACTCGTTCCAAGCGCGGCATGCGTCGTAGCCACGACGCCCTGAGCGCGCCGACCCTGTCCCAGGACAAGGAAACTGGTACTACTCACCTGCGTCATCACGTGTCTCCGGACGGCTTCTACCGTGGTCGCAAGGTTGTCGACGTATAAGTCGACAACGGCTGATACTCGCTGGTCGCCGTAATGCGGATCGCCGTTGATGCCATGGGTGGGGATAAAGGTCCTCGCGCCACCGTGGCAGGCGCGGCCAGCGCTGTCATCGAAGACCCCCAGATCGATATCCAGCTGTTTGGCCCCAGGGCCCTGTTGGAAGATGAGATCTCACGCCTGCCGCGGCCTCTGGTCGCGGCGGCGTCGCATTTGCACCTCTGTGATGCCCCAGACGTCATCGCCGCCGATATGCGCGCCTCCCAGGCGCTGCGAAGCGGTGGCCGTTCGAGCATGGCGCGTATGCTGGAGAGTGTTGCTGCAGGTGATGCAGCGGTTGGGGTGAGTCCGGGCAACACCGGCGCTCTGATGGCGCTGTCGCGCCGAGCGCTGGGAATGGTGCCCGGTGTCCCGAGGCCTGCCATCAGCACCGCCATCCCGACGCGGGATGATGGGCGCTGTTATTTGCTTGACCTGGGCGCCAATGTCGATGTTTCGGCAGAGCGATTGGTGGACTTTGCCCTGATGGGCGATATTATGGCCCGCCACGTTGATGGCCTGGTCGCCCCGAGGATCGCGCTGTTGAATGTCGGCGTTGAATCCACGAAGGGTTCTGCCGTGGTCCAGGACGCTGATGCCATGCTGCGACAGCTGCCTGGGCTCAACTATCTGGGGTTTATCGAGGGCGATGGCGTGTTTGCCGGCGAGGCAGACGTCGTGGTCTGCGATGGCTTTGTCGGCAATGTGCTGCTCAAGGCCAGCGAAGGGCTGGCCAAGATGCTGGTAAGGCGCGTTCAAGCCACCTTCGAGGCGCACTGGGGTAGTCGCCTGGTGGGACTGCTGGCGCGCCCAGCCCTTAAACGATTGAAGAGCGAACTGGATCCCGTTCGCTACAATGGCGCCAGTCTGCTTGGGCTGGCCGGGATCGTGATCAAGAGTCATGGCAGCTGTGACGCCCAGGGCTTTCACTACGCCCTGAGACGCGCGTCCCAGGAGGTGCGCCGTGACTTGCCGAGCCGGCTGCACGCCGAGCTCGACCATCGTCGTTTGGCACGGACGCGCACCCGCTGAGGGTGGGCGTGGTGCCGGGCGGCAGCCAACAAGAGCATAGGTGATCAAGATGACACAACCGCTTGCCCTCATCTTCCCTGGGCAGGGGTCGCAACAGATCGGCATGCTGCGCGATCTCGCCGAACGCTACAGCGTGGTGAGAACCACCTTCGAGGAAGCCTCCGAGGCACTGGGCTATGACCTTTGGCAGGTGGTCCAGGAGGGGCCGGAAGAGTCGCTGAATGCAACGGCATGCACGCAGCCAGCGCTGCTGGCATCCAGCGTGGCCATCTGGCGTGTCTGGCAGGAGCTTGAAGGGCCTCGCCCCGGTGCCATGGCTGGCCACAGTCTCGGCGAGTACAGCGCCATGGTGTGCGCGGGAGCGCTGCCGTTTGCAGAAGGTATTCGTCTCGTGCGTCTGCGTGGCGAGGCCATGCAGCAGGCGGTGCCTGCGGGGCAGGGCGCCATGGCGGCCATACTTGGGCTGGACGACGCTGCGGTAGAGCAGGCCTGTGCGTCCGCCGCTGAAGGCGACGTGGTCTCGGCGGTCAACTACAATGCACCCGGTCAGGTGGTGATTGCGGGCAGCAAGGCGGCCGTAGAGCGTGCCATTGCGGCGTGTCAGGAGGCTGGGGCAAAGCGCGCTATGCCGCTGCCGGTATCCGTGCCGTCTCACTGTGCCTTGATGCGCCCTGCGGCCGAGAAGCTCGAGCAGGCCTTGGCCGAGGTCGAGTTGAAGGCGCCCCGCTATACCGTGATCCAGAACGTGGACGCGCAGGCTCACGCGGACGTGGCGACGCTGCGCACACGGCTGGTCGAGCAGCTGTATCAGCCGGTGCGCTGGGTCTCCTGTGTCGAGAAGATGGTGGCGGATGGCGCTGACGTCTTTATCGAGTGCGGGCCTGGCAAGGTGCTGACAGGGCTGAACAAACGCATTTCTCGCGGTACGCGCGGGCTGGCGGTGAATGACCCCGACAGCCTTGCTGCGGCGCTTGAGCTGGCGCGTGAGGTGCCCGCGGTTTGACGGTGGCTGACGCCCTGACGCGTCGCCTTTTGGCCCGGCAAGAAGCCGGGCAGCAATGACCAAGCAATGGAAGTGACCATGACAACCGAGCCTAGAGTCGCCCTGATCACCGGAGCCAGTCGCGGGATTGGCCGAGCCATTGCCCACGAGCTGGGTCGGCAGGGTCGCATTGTGATTGGCACCGCCACGTCTGATGCTGGTGCAGACCGCATCGACGCGGACCTCAAGGAGCAGGGCATTCAGGGGGCGGGTCGCCGCCTGGACGTGACCGACATGGCCAGCATCGAAGCTCTGATGAAGTCCATCAATGACGAATTCGGTGCGCCGACGATCCTGATCAACAATGCTGGCATCACCCGTGACAACCTGCTGATGCGCATGAAAGAGGATGAGTGGGATGGCGTGCTGGATGCCAACCTGAAGTCCGTCTATCGTCTCAGCAAGGCCTGCCTGCGCGGCATGAGCAAGGCTCGCTGGGGACGTATCGTGTCGATCAGCTCCGTGGTGGCCACCATGGGCAACGCCGGTCAAAGCAACTATGCTGCCGCGAAGGCTGGCATGGAAGGGTTTACTCGCGCCCTGGCGCGTGAGGTGGCATCTCGGGATATCACGGTCAACGCCGTGGCGCCGGGCTTCATTGCCACTGACATGACCGATGCACTGTCTGACGAGCAGCAGGACAAGCTCAAGGGGCAGGTGCCATTGGCTCGTCTGGGCAAACCCGAAGAGATCGCTGCTGCGGTAGGCTTCTTGACCAGTGAGGGCGCAGGCTATATCACTGGTGAAACCCTGCACGTCAATGGCGGCATGAACATGCGTTAAATGCACGCTCTGCGTGTGTTGCGTCGACCCCAAGGGGTCTATAAACTACCCCGCAGTTTAGTTGCGGAATTAACCAGCTGGTCATCAGAACGGCTAACGTGAACGACTGGAGTATGTCTAAATGAGCACCATCGAAGAGCGCGTGAAGAAAGTTGTAGCAGAGCGCCTGAACGTCAAGGAAGAAGATATTCAGAACTCATCTTCCTTCACCGAGGACCTGGGCGCTGATTCCCTGGACACCGTTGAGCTGGTGATGGCGCTGGAAGAGGAATTCGACACCGAAATTCCTGACGAAGAAGCCGAGAAAATTACCACCGTTCAGGAAGCGATCGACTACGTCAACGCCAACCAGTAAGCCCGTCTCGATACGTCGAGTCGGTCTTGCGGTGGCGGACATGTCCGCTTGCTGAAAGGCCGGGGAGTCTACTCCCCCATGAGCCGCTCTGGTTATTCCAGGGCGGCTTTTGCGTGGTCGGCCAGGTAGCTTCGAACCAGGTTGCCGGGGGGAGCACAGTGGCATCTGTCTCGGGTATAATGCGCGCAACCGACGGTCCCCTGAGGGCAGGGCCGCAATTTCAAGGAAGTCTGGAGGAAAGCTGATGGCTCGCAGAAGGGTAGTGGTGACCGGCCTTGGTCTGGTCACGCCGGTGGGCAACACCGTCAAGGAAAGCTGGGACAGCATTTTGTCCGGCAAGAGCGGTATCGCGCCCATCGAGCACTTCGATGTCAGCGGCTTCAATACCCGCTTTGGCGGCTCGGTGAAGAACTTCGACATCAGCCCCTACCTCAATCCCAAGGATGCCAGGAAGATGGACCTGTTCATCCAGTACGGGATTGCGGCAGGCGCTCAGGCGATTGAGGATGCGGGCATCGAGTGCACCGACGAAAATGCCGACCGCATCGGTGTAGCCATCGGCTCGGGCATTGGCGGCTTGCCGATGATCGAGCACAATCACAACGCGCTGAACAAGAGTGGCGCCCGGCGTATCTCGCCGTTCTTCGTGCCGGGGTCCATCATCAACATGATCTCCGGCAACCTGGCGATTCAGCACGGCTTCCGCGGTCCCAATATTGCCATCACCACGGCCTGCACCACCGGCACTCACAACATCGGCTACAGTGCCCGCACGATTGCCTACGGCGACGCCGATGTGATGGTCTGTGGTGGCGCCGAGATGGCGACCACGCCGCTGGGTCTTGGTGGTTTCTCGGCCGCTCGTGCGCTGTCGACGCGCAACGACGATCCCCAGTCGGCTAGCCGCCCATGGGACAAGGATCGCGATGGCTTTGTGCTCTCCGACGGCGCTGGCGTGGTGGTCCTGGAAGAGTACGAGCATGCCAAGGCCCGTGGCGCCACCATCTACGCGGAGCTGATCGGTTTCGGCATGAGTGATGACGCCTACCATATGACGTTGCCACCGGAAGATGGTCGTGGTGCAGCGGCCTCCATGGCCAACGCCATCAAGGATGCCGGTATCGATGCCTCCGAGATCAACTACGTGAACGCTCACGGTACCTCGACGCCTGCCGGTGACCTTGCCGAGAGTCGCGCGGTCGAGAAGGTCATGGGTGCGGCGGCCAATCAGGTGGCCGTCAGTTCCACCAAGTCGATGATCGGTCATCTGCTGGGGGCCGCCGGTGCCGTTGAGGCCGTCTTCAGTATCCTGGCGATCCGTGATCAGGCGCTGCCGCCGACCATCAACCTGGACAACCCCCAGGAAGGCTGCGTGCTGGATTACGTTCCGCACACCGCCCGCGATGCCAAGGTAGATGTCACGCTGTCCAACTCCTTTGGGTTCGGCGGCACCAACGGCACCCTGGTGTTCAAGAAGGTGTAATGGAAGAGCCCGTGCTGCCCCTGAGCGATCGGGGGCTTGCTTATGGTGACGGCCTGTTCGAGACGATTCTGGTGCGTGATGGCCGGCCGCTTCTGTGGGCCGAGCACGTGGATCGGTTGCTGCGAGGGTGTCGAGCGCTGAGTCTGCCGCCTCCGCGGTCGGCCGAGCTGATCGACAGCCTGGCATGTTGCGGCCCGGGGTTGGGGGTGCTCAAGCTGGTGTATACCCGCGGTAGCGGTGGCCGAGGCTATGCGCCTCCCCCGTCGGTGAGTCCGCGCCTAGTGTCGACCTGGTCTTCATTCACGCCGGACGCCCGGCGTTGGCACGAGGGCGTGCAGGTGCGCCTCTGCCGGCTGCGGCTGGCCGCACAGCCGGCGCTGGCGGGCATCAAGCACTTGGCGCGTCTGGAGAATGTCCTGGCACGCAATGAATGGCACGACACCGAGATCGCCGAGGGTCTGATGCTGGATGAGCATGGCGCGGTAGTGGAAGCGACCGCCATGAACGTGTTCTCGCGAGCGTCTGAAGAGGCTCCTGTGGTGACGCCGCCACTCGATCGTTGCGGCGTGGCGGGCACGCTGCGCCAGGCCTTGATCGCGGCCGGAGCGGTCAGCGAGGCGCCGCTGGACGTCGATCAACTACAGGCGGGAGCGTCGCTGTGGGTGGGCAACAGCGTCCAGGGTGTCTGGCCGGTCAAGCAGCTGAGTGACAGCCAAGGGCGGCAACTATCGCGGTGGACGGTCACGCCGTCCGGTAGCTGCCAGTTTCAGCAGCAGGCGCACGCCCTGTTGGGTTACTGAGATGCCGCTGGCTGTCCCTCCGCTTCCCCCTCATGCGGTGCCAACGGATGTTGACCTGCGTCGAATCGGCGCAACCTGATAAGGAATGATCATGCGCACAGCGCTGAAAGCTCTGTTGATTCTTGTGGTGCTGGGTGCCGCCGCGATGTTTGGTGGTTATCAGTACTGGCAGCAGCGCCTTGGGGCCGAGATTACGCTGGACCAGCCCATGCTGTACGAGGTCTCTCCCGGCGACGGATTCAACCGCGTGGTGAGTGAGCTTGAACAGCAGGGCGTGCTGGCCGATGCCTGGGCCTTCAAGTTGCTGACTCGGATCGAGCCCGATCGCGTGCCGTCGCTCAAGGTCGGCGAATATCTGCTGGAGCCGGGCATGAGCGGCATGCAGGTGCTGGATAAACTGGCCAGTGCCGATGTCGTGACCTATAGCGTGACGATTCCGGAAGGCTGGACCTTTCAGCAGATGCGCGACGCTCTCGACGGTGCCGAAAAGCTGGCCCACCTGACGACCGACATGTCCAGCGATGACCTCATGGCAGAGCTTGGGCGAGAGGGTGATCACCCTGAAGGGCGCTTCTTTCCAGACACCTACACCTATCACAAGGGAGTGTCGGACCTGGAAATCCTGCGTCAGGCCATGAAACAGATGGATGACCTGCTAGCCGGCGCCTGGGCCGAGCGCGACGACGACCTGCCGCTGGCGACGCCGTATGAGGCGTTGATCATGGCATCGTTGATCGAGCGCGAGACCGGTGCTCCCGAGGAACGTCGCGAGATCGCTGGCGTGTTCAAGCGACGGATGGAGCGCGGTATGCGGCTGCAGACGGACCCCACGGTCATCTACGGCATGGGAGAGCGCTATGAGGGCAACATCACCCGTGCCGATCTGCGTGAAGCCACCCCTTACAACACCTATGTCATCGATGGCCTGCCGCCGACGCCCATTGCGCTTCCAGGGCGTGCCGCCATTGAGGCAGCGGTGCATCCGGCCGAGGGCGAGACCCTGTATTTCGTGGCGAAAGGGGATGGCACGCATCATTTCTCGCGGACCCTTCGCGAACACAACAACGCCGTCAACCGTTACATTCGTGGCCGCTGACGATAGCGCCATGGGTTGATCCCCTGTTTCCACTACGGTGCTTCATGACTCACGACAAGCAAGAAAAGGCCGGGTTGCCGCGCGGTCGTTTCATCACCCTGGAAGGAGGAGAGGGGGTCGGCAAGTCCACCAACGTCTCCTTCGTGGTTGCCGAGCTCGAGGCGCGCGGTATCGAGGTGGTGCAGACCCGAGAGCCTGGCGGCACGCCGCGGGCCGAAGCCATACGTGAGCTGCTGCTGGCGGCCGCCGAGGAACCCCTGGACAGCGATGCCGAGCTGCTGCTGGTATTCGCCGCCAGGGCGCAGCATCTCGCTCAGCGGATACGTCCGGCGCTGGCGCGGGGTGCCTGGGTGGTCTGCGATCGCTTTACCGATGCCACCTTTGCCTATCAAGGTGGAGGTCGAGGGCTGTCCTTTGAACGTATTGCGCTGCTTGAGCGGCTGGTGCAGGCGGAGCTGACTCCCGACCTGACGCTGCTGCTCGATATGCCGTTAGAGGTCGCCGAGCAGCGCCTTGCGGCGCGGCTGGATCGCACCAAGACGTCGCGCGATCGCTTTGAACAGGAGCAGCGCGACTTTTTTGAGCGGGTGCGCCTGGCCTATCTCGCGCGGGCTGAGCAGGATTCACGGCGGGTGGCGACCATTGACGCCGACGGCAGTCTGGACACGGTCCAGCAGCGTATCCGCCTGGTGCTGGACGAGCGAGTGCAGCAATGGACGTAAGGCATGCCATGGCCGAGCCGATGCCGTGGCTGATGCCGCGCTGGCAGGAGTTGGTGAGGCTGATGGACAGCGCAAGGCTGCCCCACGCCGTGCTGCTGTCGGGACCTCGTGGGCTTGGCAAACAGACCCTGGCAGAAGCGCTTATCGCCCGTGCTCTTTGTGCTGCACCTGGCGAGACGGCCTGCGGCCACTGTCACGGCTGTCATATGCTGGCGGCAGGCTACCATCCTGACCTGCTGCGCGTGACGCCTGACGAGGGCAAGCGAATGATCCGCATCGACCCGATTCGTCAGGTCAATGCCTTCGTCTCGCAGACGGCCCAGCAAGGCGGGCGTCGGGTGATCGAGATTCGTCCTGCAGAGGCGATGAACGTGGCCGCCTCGAACGCATTGCTGAAAAGCCTCGAGGAGCCGGGTGAGGACACCCTGTTCGTGCTGGTGTCCGATATGCCGTCCCATTTGTTGCCGACCATTCGTTCTCGCTGCCAGCAGTGGAGCTTGAAGCCCCCCGCGTTGGACGAATGCCTGCCATGGTTGTCCCGTGAGCTTGGCTCCGACGAGGAAGCGCGTTTCTGGTTTCGCGCGGCCGGAGGCTTGCCGCTGGCCGCCCGTGAGCTGGCCGAGCCAGGGTCACGCAGCCTGCGCCAGCAGCTGCATGAAACCTTTGATGCCCTGGTGCGAGGCGCCGAGCCGGTGGCCGAGGCGGCACGCCTGGACCGCCAGGCCATCGATGCCATCCTGTGGTACGGTATCGCCTGGCTCGAGGACTTGATTCGTCTCGGCCTTTCCGGAGAAGCCGCGGAGCTGCGCAACCCGGATCTGGCGCCGCTGTATCGGCAGGCCGTCAAGAATGCCCGGGTCCGGGACTGGTTTCGCCTGCTCGATTACGCCCGTGAGCAGCGTCGGCTGCTGGCCGAGGGGGGCAACCCCAATCCCCAACTGGTGCTCGAAGCCTGGCTGGTGCGCTGGGCTGCCCTGTTGCGCTCCTGAACGGCGTCAACGTGCGTTGATATCACTTTGCCGAGCAGGCGGCGCTCACCTGGTCGGGTGATCCCTGCCTGCTGTCAGTGTCCGACAAGAGATTCCGATGTTCATAGATTCCCATTGCCATCTCGATCGCCTTTCCGAGGATACCCACGGAGGAGATCTCGACGCCGCCCTGGAGGCGGCGCGTCAGCGTGGTGTGCAGCAGTTCCTGGCGATCAGTGTGACCCTTGAGGGAGCGCAGAATCTTGCCGCCATTCGGGCACGGCATGCTGACGTCGTCATGTCGGTAGGCGTGCATCCGCTGCATTCGGTCGAGCACGAGCCCACGGTTGCCGATATCGTTGCCTGCGCCAAAACGCATCAAGCGGTCGCGATCGGCGAGTCCGGCCTCGACTACCATTACGACAGCGTACCGGTCGATGTGCAGCGAGAGCGCTTTATTCGTCATCTCAAGGCGGCGACCGAGCTATCTCTGCCGATCGTGATTCATACCCGTGAGGCGCGGGAGGAAACGCTGGCCCTGATGCGTGAGCACAGCGACCCCTCGGTAGGTGGGGTGCTGCACTGCTTCACTGAAGACCTGGATATGGCCAGGGAAGCTGTGCGGCTAGGGTTCTACATCTCGCTGTCAGGGATCGTCACCTTCCGCAACGCCAAGCAGGTGAAAGAGGTGGCCCGCCGGGTTCCCCTCGATCGTCTGTTGATCGAGACCGACAGTCCTTATCTGGCTCCGGTGCCACACCGCGGCAAGCCCAATGAACCGGCTTGGGTGGTCGAAGTGGCCCAGTGTATCGCCGACGAGCGGGGGATCAGTGTCGAGGAGGTGGCCATGCAGACCACCGCCAACTTCTATCGTCTGTTTCCTGCGGCAGCCCCCGAGGCGCCGGAGGAAATCAAGCAGGCCTTACGTGATGCTGGCTTCGTCGAATAGCTGGCCGTCTTCAATGAGTAGCCGCCTGTGTTTATCGAGTAGGCGACTGTCTTCATTGAGTAGCCGCCTGTTTTTATCGAGTAGGCGTTAGGGAGAACACGTTCATGCGACTGGATCACATCCTCCAAGGCATTGCCGAATTTGGCGAGCGTCCGCCGCTGGACGAGTGGGCTCCCGCGCTCAGCGGCGAGATGGATCTGGTCATCACACGTGATGGTCGTTGGGTGCACGAAGGCCGTGATATCGAGCGTCCTGAGCTGGTCAGGCTCTTTGCACGCATCCTACGGCGTGAGTCAGACGGTCAGTACTATCTGGTCACTCCGGTCGAGAAGTGGCGAATACGGGTGGAGGACACCGCGTTCGTCGTGGTGGATGCCGACTATGTCGACCCATGCTGGTGGCTGACGACCAATGTGGGCGAGCGTGTGAGTCTGGGGAAAGCGGCGCGGCTGACCCTGACCACCACGCCCATGGGGGAGTGGGTGCCAGAGGTGGGACTGCCGTTCGGACTGAGTGCGCGTCTCGGACGCAACGTGTTCTATCGGCTGGTGGAGCTTGCTGAGGTGAAGGAGGCGGATCTGGGCATCCATAGTGAGGGTGTCTGGCAGCCGTTGGGGCGGCTGGAGGGCGAGTCGCGCTGATGTCTGCTGTTGGTGATAGGTTTCCCTCTTCTTCCGCGGACGCTCAAGCGGGCACGCTGTGGTCGACGCTAACCCCGGAGCAGCAGGCCGTGGTGTCACATCAGCGCGGTCATGCCAGGGTGGCGGCGGTCGCCGGTGCCGGCAAGACCACCACGCTGGTCGCCAGGGTGTTGCACCTGCTGGCCGGTGGCGTCCAGGCTCGGCGCATGATGGTGCTGATGTTCAACCGAGCCGCGCGGGAAGACTTCCAGCAGCGCTTGGCCGCGATGGCGCCGGCGGGTATCGAGTTGCCCGAGGTGCGTACCTTCCATTCCCTTGGCCATCGACTGACGTCCAGTCTGGTGCGCTGGGGCGCCTTGCCTCGACGGGAACTGCTGACCGCCGACTGGCAGCAGGAGCGGCTGTTACGTCAAGCGACCCTTCAGGCCCTGGAAGACGTCGACGAAGACCGCGACGCGGCGCTGGAGCCAGATCGCATCGAGGAGCTGGCGCATTTCTGCGCGCTGGCCAAGGCCGAGGTCATCGAGCCCCAGTTACTGTATGAGCGACTCGAGCTTGGCGATGGAACCCGCCATTTTGTCAGTGCCTTTCACTGTCTCGAAACCCTGATGGCCGACAATGGCGTCATGACCTACTCGGATCTGCTGTTCCGTCCCTTGCTGGCACTGGAAGGAGACGAGGGGTTGCGGCGTCGCGTGCAGGGGTTTCTCGACCACGTCATTATCGATGAATACCAGGACATCAATGCTGCCCAGCAGCGGTTACTGGCAGTGCTTGCCGGTGCCCGGGCAGATGTCATGGCCGTGGGAGATGCCAACCAGTGCATCTATGAGTGGCGAGGGGCGCATCCCGACGCCATGCTCGATAACTTTACCCAGGTATTTGGCGCGGCGACCGACTACCCCCTGTCCACCACCTTTCGTCATGGTCATGCCCTGGCCCTGGCCGCCAATCATGCCATTGCCGGCAATGGCCGGGGGGCGGACCAGCTGTGTATCGCCGGGCCCAGCACGCCCCAGACCAGCCTGTCGGTGGCCCGAGGCGCGAGCGCCTTTCTGGAGACACTGGCGGCGTGGCAGCAGCAGGGCCGCTGTCTCAGCGACGCCTGCCTGCTGGTGCGCAGCTGGACCCTGTCGGTGCCTTTGCAGCTGGCGCTGTTGCGAGAAGGCATTCCCTTTCGCCTGGCCCGCGAGGACCGGTTCGTCTTTCGGCTTCCGTTGGTCGAGGCCCTGGCCGGTTATCTATCTCTTGCCCTGTGGCCGGAGCAGCTGCGCGATCCTGCCGCGTTGATGCCGATGTTCGCCCAGCCGACCTGCTTTGTGCCCCGGGAGGTGCTGTCCTCGCTGGTACAGCGCCTGGCCGAGACTCAGGCTTGGCCGGGGCCGGGTGACGCCCTGCTTGAGCGGCTCAAACCTCATCAGAAGCGCACGCTGAAGCGTCGCTGGGCGCTGCTGTGCGAGCTGCCTCGACTGTCGCGCCTGAGTGCGGATGCGCTGCTGGAGCACGTTGTTGCCGAAGTCGAGGCCGAAAAGGTGCTCAAGCGAGCCGCATCGCGACGTGACAAGGGCGAGGAGGACGTGCGCCTGCTCGACGTGCTGATCGAGCAGGCGCGCGAGGTCAAGGACGTCGCCACCTTCATCGAGCTGTTGCGACGACCGGTGGAAAACCAGGAACAGGGCGTGCTGATCAATACCGTGCATGGCGCCAAGGGACTGGAATGGCCGTTGGTGATCGTCGGCTCCGTCAATGAAGAAGACTTCCCGCACTACAGTCGCGACAACCCGCTATCGCCTCAACGACTCGAGGAAGAGCGTCGCCTGTACTACGTCGCCATTACCCGCGCCATCGAGCGGCTGGTCGTGTTGCATGACGGTGGCGACCACCGGCCGAGTCGTTTCATTCAGGAAAGCGCCTGCCAGGACGCCAGCGCGGTGGCCGAGGCTCTGTATGCTGGCAGCAGTGAAGCGCCGCCGGCACCGTCGGAGCCTCTCAAGGTGGCGGCGCCGGCTCTGATCCAGCGCTACCTGGCGGCAATCGGTCAGAGCCTGACGCTCTCCGCGGCGGAGCGGGCCCGCGCTGACGGCGAGTATCGTGTCGGTGAGCGTGTTCGCCATGGGGTGTTTGGTGACGGTGAGGTCGCCGTCGTCGAAGGGGATCCTGCCAATCCGGTCATCGAAGTGCGTTTTGACCACGCCGGCAAGCGCCGACTGATCGCTCGCCGTGCCCCCATCGAGCGGCTGGGCCATCCCGCCTGAGCGCCGTCTTCCAAGGGTGACGCTAGCCTGTGACGTTGGCGTTGTGGACGGCAACGCCTATGCTGCCGGTTCCTTTGTCGAAACGGAGTTCGCCATGGTGCATCCATTGATCGATGCCGAGACCCTGCGCCAGGAGCTGGAAAGCGAGACACCGCCGCTCGTGCTGGACTGTCGGGTTCGGCTTGGAGATCCCCAGGCTGGCGCGGCGTTGTGGCGACAGGCCCACGTGCCGGGTAGCCTGCATCTCGACCTGGACCGTGATCTATCCGGTCCGAGCGACGGTCCTGGCGGGCGGCACCCGCTGCCCACCCAAAGCGATTTTGCCGCCTCCCTGCAGCGGCTCGGGGTTTCGCCACAGCAGCCGCTGGTAGTGGTGGACGACACCTCCGGTCAGCTGGCCGCTGCACGGGCCTGGTGGATGCTGTCGATATGGGCGGGTCACCCCCATGTCAGGCTGCTGGATGGCGGCCTGGGCGCCTGGGAAGAGAATGCCGGGGACTGGGAGGTTGGCGAGGCCGCTCCGCGGGAGCCGTCGAGCTGGCAGCCTGAGTTCGACACCAGCGGCATCGTCTCCCTGAAGGAGCTGGTGGCAAGCGATGTGCTGAAGGTGGATGCCAGGCCAGGAGAGCGGTTTCGCGGTGAAGTGGAGCCGCTGGACCCCCGCGCGGGCCACATACCCGGCGCCGTCAGTCGGTCCTGCAGCCTGAATCTAGACGAACATGGACGCTTCAAGCCGGCCGAGGCGCTCGACCGCGAATTGCCCCAGGCCGATAGCATCGTCGCCTATTGCGGTTCTGGGGTGACCGCCTGTCATAACCTGCTGGCCTATCGGCTTGCCGGACGTCCGCTGCCCCGGCTCTATGTCGGTTCCTGGAGCGAGTGGAGCAGCGATCCGGCGCTGCCCGCCGAGGTAGGCCCGTCAGCATCACCATCGCCGGACTGACGTGGGATGGTGAGCGCTGACGGGGCAGGCCAGGGCGTCAGTAGGAGGGTGTCAGGAGGAGGGCGACCGGGGGGCTGAACTGGCCGGTACCTCGTCGCCAGGGCGCCGTTCAAGTCGCGCCAGCAGCATGGCATTGGCGGTGTTCCCCATCACGTTCAAGGCGGTGCGGAAGCCATCGGTAAAGCGGTCCACGCCGGCCACGACCGCAACGCCTTCCAGCGGCAAGCCTGCGGCAGACAGCACGGTGCTCATGGCGACCAGGCCGGCACCGGGCACTCCGGCGGTGGAGAATGACACCAGCAGGCCGGTCGCAAAGATGGTGGCCGCCAGCGTAAGCGTGATGTCGACTCCGAACAGCTGGGCAACGAACAGCGCGTTGAAGCCTTGCAGCACCGCAGCACCATCACGCTTGAGTGCCGTGCCGAAGGGTAGGGCAAAGGCGCTCAGCTGACTGGGTGCGCCGTAATCTCTGGCGTTGTTGAGCGCGATGGGTAGGGTGGCATTGGAACTTGCCGTACCCAGGGCGAAGCTCAGCGCCTCGCCGAAGTGGCGCAGGTAGGCCAAGGGGCGCGCTCCGGCAACGGCCAGCAGCGCCAGATAGAAGACCGCCATGGCCGCAATGGCCGCAAGCAGACCGACGACGTAAAGCCCCAGTTTCAATAGCAGGTCGAAGCCTTGGGTCGCCACCACCGAGGCGATCAAGGCAAACACCCCGATCGGGGCCAGGCGCAGCACCATCGACAGGATCTTCAGGGTGATGTCGTAGCCGCTCTGCAGCACGTCGATCAAGGGGCGGCTCTGCTCCGGTAGCTGACGCGCAGCAATGCCAACCATGGCCGCTGCCAGGATGATCTGCAGCAGGTTGGCCTGGGCCAGAGCTTCAAAGGGATTTTTCGGTACCAGGCCCACAAGCCATTGGGCGAGGGGCGTTGGGTCCCTTGCCTCGATGCTGGCAGAGCCGGCGCCGTCGACGCCGAGGCCAGGTGTCAGCCAGGCGGCGACCCCCATGCCGATGGCCAGAGCGACGGCGCTGGTGACAACGTAAAGCAGCAGCAGTTTGCCGGCGTAGCGGCCAACGTTCTCGCTGCGATCCACCTGGGTGAAGCTCAGTACCAGAGCGCAGAAGACCAGAGGCACCACGATGAACTGCAGCAGGCGCAGGAAGATCTGGCCCAAGGGGGTCAGCAGCTGGGTATCCAGCGCCGCCGCGAGCTCAGGAATGAATAGATTGATACCACCGCCGGCCAGGATCCCGAGGATCAGGGCCAGCAGTATTTGACGGGTATGGGCCATGCTATCTCCCGGTGAAGAGGTTCGAGTTAGGGCTCAGCCCCCGAGTGGCGAGCAAGCCAGTCGTCTACAGAGGTGGCTCTGGCTCAGCGTTGCGGGCGTCTGGCCCAGATGAGCGGGGGCACACTATTGGGTGCCGCCAAGCGCTTGGCAAGCGTTCCAATAGACCGATTTGTTATGACGTTAATGTATTGTCACGAAACAAAAAAGCGGACGGGGTTTGCCCGTCCGCTGATGTCTTGCAGTGCCGCCTAAGCCGAGCGTCACATATTCGGGTAGTTGGGACCGCCGCCGCCCTCTGGGGCGACCCAGGTAATGTTCTGGGCAGGATCCTTGATGTCACAGGTCTTGCAGTGCACGCAGTTCTGGAAGTTGATCTGGAAGCGTGGGCTGCCGTCTTCACCTTCGACCACTTCGTAGACACCGGCCGGGCAGTAGCGCTGTGCGGGCTCGGCGTACTCGGGGAGATTCTTGTGAATCGGAATGTCCGGGTCGGTCAGGCGCAGGTGGCAGGGCTGGTCTTCCTCGTGATTGGTGTTGGAGAGGAACACCGAGGACGATTTGTCGAAGGACAGCTTGCCATCCGGCTTGGGGTAGTCGATCTTCTCGAACTGACTCGCCGGCTTGAGTGCAGCGTGATCCGGCGTGGTGTCATGCACGCGTGGAAGCTTGCCGCCAAGAAGCTGATCAACGAAGTTGTAGGCGCCGCCGCCGACGGTGCCATACTTGTGAATGGCGGGGCCAAAGCTGGCGCTTTGCTCGAGCTCCTTGTAGGCCCAGCTGTCCTGCCAGCGGTGCTCGAAAGTGCTCAGCTCGTCGCCACCTTCAGAGGCCTGTGCCAGGGCGTCAAAGACGCTTTCGGCCGCCACCAGGCCGGACTTCATGGCGGTATGGATGCCCTTGATCTTGGCGAAGTTCAGGGTGCCGGCGTCGCAACCGATCAACAGACCACCCGGGAAGGTCATCTTGGGCAGGCAGTTGAGCCCGCCCTTGGCAATCGCGCGGGCGCCGTAGGCCACTCGCTTGCCCCCCTGCAGATGCTGGCTCAGCACGGGATGGTGCTTCATTCGCTGGAATTCGTCGAAGGGCGAGAGGTACGGGTTCTGGTATCCCAGGTCCATGATCAGGCCGACGACGACCTGCTGGTTCTCGGCGTGGTAGAGGAACCAGCCGCCATGACTGTCCTTGTCGAGAGGCCAGCCAGAGCCATGCAGGACGAGGCCGGGTTGGTGCTGCTCGGCGGGCACATCCCACAGCTCCTTCAGGCCAATGCCGTAGTGCTGGGGGTCCTTGCCGGCATCAAGCTGGAACTCGCGAATCAGGCGTTTACCAATGTGGCCCCGTGCGCCCTCTGCAAACAGCGTGTACTTGGCCCGCAGTTCCATGCCGGGCATGTAGCCGCCTTTTTCGCTGCCGTCTGCGGCGACCCCCATATCGCCAATAAGAATGCCGCGGACCACACCATCCTCGACGATGGCGTCCTGTGCGGCGAAGCCGGGGAAAATTTCCACGCCCAGTGATTCGGCTTGCTCCGCCAGCCAGCGGCAAAGATTGCCGGCGCTGATGACATAGCGGGTCAGGTCGCCACCGGTGTTGTGCATGGACTTCGGCACCAGCGCGTTGGGCAGTTTCTGGGCCTTCTCGGCGTCCTTGAGCAAGTAGACTTCATCGCGGGTGGCCGGAGTGGACAGCGGAGCGCCGCGCTCCTCCCAGTCGGGGAACAGTTCAAACAGGGCGCGGGGCTCAAGCACTGCACCGGAAAGAATATGAGCGCCGACCTCTGAGCCTTTCTCGACAACGCACACCGTGAGTTCCTGCTCTGCCTCATTGGCTTGCTGCATCAAGCGGCATGCGGCGGCGAGGCCAGAGGGGCCGGCGCCAACGATGACCACATCAAACTCCATGGTGTCGCGTTCTACTTGTTCTGACATCTGGTGCTTTCCTCCTCAGGAAGACGCCGGCTGCCACCAACGTCTTACAGATTTTAAACGGTCGTTTGCTTCACGGTATAACTCATGATAGGCATAATAGCGTCGTCAGGTCATCCTTACGATGGTCGACTGTTGGCACAGCGCAGGGCGCCTTGCTGGGGATTGTTGCGCACGGCCGGGCTGTGGCACATTGAAGGAGCCGCTGCAGGCCCTATCAAACGCTTGCGTGAAGCGCCGCGACCTCGGGGCCGAGTCCACGCAGACGCCGGGATGAAAGGCGTTGGCGCGCTGGAGCGAGGTTGTTGGTGGGCCACGACGACGGTGGGAGAGGACCTGGCAGCGCTGTGTCAGGCAGGTAGCGGATGCTGCCCAGGGTGTTGCGTTATGCGCTAACTCCATGAGTGCATAGCGAAATGTTCTTGAATCGGCGGCTTGATGCAAGACGTCGAAGGGTGAGTCGATAGATAGTCGGCTTGCCAGTGTAGCGCTCAAGTGTGCAGAGGAAGCGTCGGTAGCGGGGAGTGCCCCAGCGGCGTCGGGGTCAGGGCAGCGCCCGGTGCTCGGCCGTGCTGTATGTCGGCGAGCGTGGCGGCTCCGTCGGGGGCGACACACCGTGCCAGCGTTTTCTTGAGGATTCCTTCCTTTTATTCAGGGTTCCCCAGTGAACCAAGTGAGGACGACATGAAAGTACTCGTCGCGGTCAAACGCGTCATTGATTACAACGTCAAGATTCGCGTCAAGCCGGACGGCAGTGATGTGGACCTGACCAACGTCAAGATGGCCATGAATCCTTTCTGCGAAATCGCCGTGGAAGAGGCCGTCCGACTCAAGGAGCAGGGCGTAGCGACCGAAGTCGTGGCGGTGACCGTTGGTCCCAAGGCGGCCCAGGAGCAGCTTCGCACCGCCTTGGCGTTAGGAGCTGACCGTGCCATTCACGTCGAGAGCGACGAGCGAGTGGAATCCCTGGGCGCCGCCAAGGCGCTGGCCAAGGTGGTCGAGAAGGAGGCGCCGCAGCTGGTGATTCTCGGCAAGCAGGCCATCGATTCCGACAACAACCAGACCGGCCAGATGCTGGCGGCCCTGACGGGCATGCCTCAGGGTACCTTCGCGTCCGCGGTGGAAGTGGACGGCGAGACACTGAAGGTGGTGCGCGAGATTGACGGCGGACTGCAGACCGTTGCGCTCAAGCTGCCGGCCGTCGTGACGACCGACCTGCGCCTGAACGAGCCGCGCTACGCCAAGTTGCCTGACATCATGAAGGCGAAGAAGAAGCCCCTGGACGTGCTGACCCCGGCAGAGCTCGGAGTCGAGGTGGCCAGCGGGCTTACCCTGGTCAAGGTCGAGCCGCCGGCCGAGCGCCAGGGCGGCGTCAAGGTAGGCTCCGTGGACGAGCTGGTCGACAAACTGAAGAACGAAGCGAAGGTGATTGCATGAGCATCCTGGTTCTCGCAGAACATCATGACGGTCAGCTGGCTGACGCCACCGCCCACGTGGTTGCTGCTGCTCAGGCCATCGGTGGCGACATCGATGTGCTGGTGGCGGGTCAGGATCTGGGCAGTATTGCCGAGGCAGCGGCCAAGCTGGACGGCGTGGCGCGGGTGCGGGTAGCCGACAGCGAGGTCTTTGCCCATCAGCTGGCCGAGCCTCTGGCGGACCTGTTGGTCTCCCTGGCGGATGATTACAGTCACGTTCTGGCGGCGGCCTCCACCACCGGCAAGAACGTGCTGCCACGCTTGGCGGCATTGAAGGACGTTGCGCAGATCTCCGAGATCATCGCGGTGGAAAGCGCCGATACCTTCAAGCGCCCGATCTACGCAGGCAACGCGATCGCGACCGTCCAGAGCGGCGACGCGCTGAAGGTGATTACCGTTCGTTCCACCGCCTTCGACGCCGTGGCTCAGGAAGGCAGTGCCAGCGTGGAAGCAGTGGACGCCGCTGTCGATAACGCACTGTCGAGCTTTGTCGGCGAGGAGCTGGCCAAGAGCGACCGTCCCGAGCTGGGTGCCGCACGAGTGGTCGTCTCCGGCGGCCGCGGTATGGGAAGCGGCGAGAACTTCAAGATTCTCGATAGCGTTGCCGACAAGCTGGGTGCTGCCATCGGTGCCTCGCGTGCGGCCGTGGATGCGGGCTTTGTCCCCAACGACATGCAGGTCGGCCAGACCGGCAAGATTGTCGCGCCGGATCTGTACATTGCCGTAGGCATCAGTGGCGCCATTCAGCACCTGGCGGGGATGAAAGATTCCAAGGTCATTGTGGCGATCAACAAGGATGAGGAAGCCCCCATCTTCCAGGTCGCCGACTACGGCTTGGTGGCGGATCTGTTCGAAGCGATTCCGGAGCTCGACAGCAAGCTGTAAGCGCACTTTCTGTGCGCCTGGTAAGACGCCGCGGCCATTGGGCCGCGGCGTTTTTTTTGGCGCTGGCGCCGCAGCAGGGGACGGGCTCAGCAGGGGGGCAGGTCGCGTGGCCTGCTATATCCGAGGCTCCTGCGGGGACGACAGCACAGCCGGCAGCGCTCCTGGAGGCTTGCCGGATGTCTGCAGGCTCGGCCTAGGCTGTGCAGCACCGCAACTCCAGGGGATGGCGTTTGGCGATTGATGCGCCGACGGCCCTGGGCTGGAGGGGCATCTGGACAGGGGGAAGCGGGGTATGTCCTTGTCTCGCATTGATAACTATTCGTGTTTCGGGTACTGTCTCTGCATTTGACGCGGCACGTCGATCCGACCGGGATGCGGCGAGCGAGACGGTATGGCGGAGGCCGAGGAATGGCGAAGACAGATCTGCGGGCATGGCTCAATGTCGGCACGGCAAGCTCAGGGCGAGCGGCGGTCAGCGCAGTGGCGTTGATGGTGGGGCTTGGCGTGAGTGGGGCAGCATGGGCGCAGTCAGAGCAGGCCAGTGGCGATGGTGAAGCCTTGGAGGCGCAGCGCACTCAGGCCGAACTGCAGCAGCGCATCGACGCTGCCGACGAAACGGTTCGCGAACGCATCGCCGAGCTGCGTCAGGCCGAACAGGAAGCGGAGCGCCTGGCGGCTTACAACGATTCGCTGGCGCCCCAGCTCGAGCGGTTGGCCACTACCCTGGACGAGCGCCGGGCGGGCATGGACACCATGTCGGCGACCAGAGAAGCCTTGCCGGGTGTGCTCAGCGAGATGACCGAGCGCCTGAACCGATGGGTGGAGCAAGACATTCCCTTTCTGCACAGCGAGCGTAGCGCCCGGGTGACATCACTCGAGAACAGTCTGTCGAGTCCACAGCTGTCTAGCGCTGAAAAGCTGGAGCGGGTGGTCGCGGCCTGGCAGGCCGAATTGGCCTATGGGCGCGAGCTGGATGCATGGCGCGGCACCCTTGAGCAGGCAGATAGCCGTCGCGAGGTGGACTATCTGCGTTTGGGGCGGGTCGGCTGGTACTACCTGACGCCTGACGGCCATGAGGGCGGCGTGTGGCAGCAGGGCGAGTGGCAGCCTTTGAGCGCCGCGCAGCGCGATCAGGTCGAGAAGGGCATGCAGATTGTTCGTGATCAGCGTGCCCCGGACTTGCTCGAACTTCCCCTGTCACAATTAGGCGAGGAGTCCAACTGATGTTCTCTCCGATGAATGGCTCTCGTCATGGCGACGCCCACACCCGCAATGCGGGGGGAGTCGTGTCCCGCCCGTCCATGGCATGGTGCCGTACAGCGTTGGTGGCGGCGCTGTTGTCGACCGTCTCGCTGGCGGCAACTGCGCAGCAGAACAATGAGCAAGCGCAGCAGAATAATGAGCAAGCACAGCAGGATAATGGCCAGGCGCAGCAGGATAGTGAACAGACGCAAGTCGGCGAGCTGCCGCTCGCCACGTTCAAGCTAGAGCGTGAGGCCGCAGAGGCACGTGATCGAGAGCGCCTGGCTGGGCTCGTAGATGACAGCGAAGCGCTTGCCGCCGCTCTTGCGGACGCGCAGCAGCGCCGCGACGCCGCCCGCGCCGAACGTGAGAGGCTGGAGTCCGACATGGCCGAGACTCGCGCTGCGTTGGACGAGATCTCCGCCGCGCGAGACGCCGAGGGAGGAGACTTGACCGCGGTGTTTTCTGCGGTGGCAGGTGCCACTGGCGAGCTACGAGATGAGCTGGGCCAGAGCTGGCTGACGTTAGGTGCCGAGACAGCGTTGCCGCCGCGTCTCGACGATGAGGCGATTCTCACCGTCCAGCATATCGAGGCGCTTGCCGATAGCCTGATGGGCATGACCGCAGAGACTGCCAAGGTGCGTCAGATAGAAGCGCCGGTGGCGGCATCCAATGGCGAGGTCGCCAGTCGTCCGGTGACCCGGGTGGGTGATCTGATGGCATTTTCTCAGGGCGAGCTGCTGGAACGGGTTGGCGAAGAGGGTCGCCTGGCGGCGGTGGAGCACACGCCGACGGCGGTGCGTAAAGCACTCACCGCCTACCAGGCCGGGGAGTCCGCCAACCTGCCCGTCGACCCTGCTGACGGTCGCGTTGTCGAGGCACTGTCGCGACAGCCCAGCCTGGTTGAGCGCTTCCATCAGGGCGGAGCGGTCGGCTATGTGGTCGTGGCGCTTGGCGTGCTGGGGCTGCTGGTAGCGGTTGGCCAGTACCTCTATCTGCTGAGGGTCAGCGTGACGACTCGACGTCAGCTCTCCAGCATGGAAAGCCTGCGCTCCGACAACCCGCTCGGGCGCGTGCTGTCCCGTTTCCACGCCTTTGGTGCAGATCATGCGCCGGAGGCGCTGGAGGCGCGCCTGGACGAGTGTCTGCTGGCGGAACAACCTCGCCTGGAGCGCGGCCAAGCGCTGGTCAAGATGCTGGCGGCGGTGGCCCCGTTGCTCGGCCTGCTGGGTACGGTGACGGGGATGATCGTGACGTTCCAGTCAATCACGGTGTTTGGTACTGGAGATCCCCAGCTGATGGCGGGGGGTATCAGCCAGGCGCTGGTGACCACCGTGCTGGGCTTGATCACTGCGGTGCCTCTGCTGTTTGCCCACACTGCGCTGTCGTCACGTTCACGCTCGCTGATCGGCACGATGGAAGGAAAGGCCAGTGCCGTGTTGGCTGACCGTCTGGAAACTCGCGCGGCGCCGGTGAGTGGGACCTCCACACAGCAGCAAGGAAGCAGGCAGCATGCCGACTCACCCCTGGCTTGAGCCCCTATATTGGCTAGTCGACGCCGGTGGGCCAGTGCTGGTGGGTATCGCCGTGGTCGCCATGCTGCTGTTTTCGGTCGGGCTCGAGCGCTGGTGGTTTTTCCGCTTTCACTATCGCCCCGCGCGGGCCGCGCTGATGCGGCGCTGGGTAGAACGTCATGATCATGTCAGCTGGAGCGCTCGCACCCTGCGTGAGACCTGGGTGACGGAATTGATTCGGCGTCTGCGTGGACCGCTGCCCTGGCTCAAGCTGCTGGTGGTGATCTGCCCGCTGCTGGGCCTTCTTGGCACGGTGACCGGCATGATCACGGTGTTCGACAGCCTGTCCCTGGCGGACAGCAATCAGGCCCGAGCCATGGCGGATGGGGTGGCGAGAGCGACGCTCCCGACGTTGACCGGCATGGCGGTGTCCGTGGTTGGCCTGCTGTTTATCACACGACTCGAACATATCATCCGGCGCGAGGATCAGCGGTTGCATGATCGCCTGGCCCGTGCCGCGGAGGACGCACATGCGTAGACGTCGACTGTCCGCCGGCGCCGAAGAATCCAGCGAGGTCAATCTGACCCCCATGCTGGACGTGGTCTTCATCATGCTGATCTTCTTCATCGTCACCACCAGCTTCATCAAGGAGAGTGGTGTCGAGATCGAAAGGCCGGAGTCATCGGCCGCGTCGGCAAGGCCTGACGTGCAGGTGCTGGTGGCCATTACTCCGGAGGGAGCCCTCTGGGTCGATGGGCAGCCCGTGGACATTCACCGTGTAGGCACGACAGTGGCCGGCATGCTGTCTGATGACGGTTCCGTGGTGATACAGGCGGATCGTAACGCGGCGACCGGTGTGCTGATCGAGACCATGGACCGTTTGCGTGATGCTGGCGTGGACAAGGTCGCGGTAGCGGCGGAGAGGAGCTCCGACGCATGAGGCGAGTGGGAGCCCTGATCGCGGGAGGCCTGTTGACGCTGGCACTGTTTGCGCTGCTGGCACTCTTGGTGTTGCCGCCGGAGTCGGAGCCTGAGCTGAGAGAAGAGATCACGCTGTCGCTGGCCGAGCCGGTGGCACCCCAGGCAGAGGCGCCGGCGGAGTCATCAGCTGCATCGTCGGCAGCGCCACCGCCGCCGCCCCCGGTGCAGGCCGCACCAGCGCCCCCTGCACCGGCGCAATCGGCAGTCAGCGAAATACGCTTGCCGGACCCGGAAGTGGTGCCGCCCAAGCGGGAGGTCCAGACTCTGGACAGTCGCTTGCCGGAGCTGACAGAAACGCCGCCGGAGCCCAAGCCGCAGCCGCGACCAGAGCCGCGACCAGAGCCTCAGCCTGAGCCCCAACCTCGCCCCGAGCCGACACCGCAGCCGGTGGCGACCCCGGCACCTTCGCCTTCGCCTGCGCCCACCCAGGCGTCCAGCGGCAGCGGCAGTGCCGCCAGCGCGGGGGCCGGGGCAGCAGCGCCCGCGTCCAATGAGCCGGTCGATGTGGGGACGTCAGCCCGTGCCACGCGCAAGGTGCCGCCGGAGTATCCGCGTCGGGCGCAGCGTCGGGGACTCGAAGGTTACGTGGTCATGCAGTTCATTATTCGTTCCGACGGCAGCGTCGATCGCGGCAGCATTCAGGTGGTCGATGCCAGTCCGCGAAGAGTGTTTGAGGACGCCGCACGGCAAGCCATTGCAGGCTGGCAGTTCGAGACCGCCTCCGGCCTGCGCCGGGCGCGCCAGCGTCTCGAGTTCCAGTTGAGGTAACGCCGGTGATGAAACCAGCAAGCGAGGTAGCCATGTCGACAACACCGCTGGCGGGACGAGTCCTGCGCAGGTTGCTGTCTATTGCAGTGGGGGCAGCGCTGCCTGTTGCAGCGTCGACCGCGCTAGCCGCACCGACCCTGTCAGGGGGCATCATTGCCGATCTCAAGGGGCTGGAGCAGCAACTTGCAGATGACCCATCTGCGGTCGAGGACAAGGCCGAAAGCCAGGCTCAGCGGCTCAGTGCCGGCAATGCGGCGGATCGCTGGGCGGCTGCCTTGTACCTGCAGCTCGCGGCAGGGGCCGAGTCCGCCCAGGGGCGGCATCAGCAGGCCGCAGAACATCTTGCCGCAGCACGGGAACTCGACGGAATAGAGGCGCAGCAGCGTGACCGCTGGCAGCGCCAGGAAGCCGAACTGCGCATCCAGGCAGGCCAGTCGTCTCGCGCGGCGGTGCTGCTCGAGGACTGGCTCCAACGCCATCAGGATGGCGATGCGCTGTGGCTGATGGCTGAATTGGCCGCCGAGCAGGAGGCGTGGGACGAGGCCGCGGACTGGGTCGAGCGGGCCAGGCAGCAGGATGCCGACCCGACAGCTGAACGCCGGCAGTTCGCCGGCGCCGTCATGCAGCGCAGCGGCCGGCTGGATCAGGCATTGGCGGACCTGGAGGCTGCCTTGACTGATCACCCTGCCAATAGCGAGGGCTGGCGGCGTGCGGCGGCCATGGCTCAGCGTCTGGGACAGCCGCAGCGGGCTGCTGCATTGTGGGAGTCTGGCTGGCGCCATGGTGCGCTATCCGGAAGTGATGACCTGGAGCAGCGCATCCAATTGCACCTGGCGGCAGGCACGCCCGCCCGCGCGGCTGAGCTGCTGGCCATGGCCATTGAGCAGGGTGTCCTCGAGGCCACCGAGAACCGTCAGCGCCAACTGGCCGAAGCCTGGTTTCGTGCCCGCGATCGCCAGCGTGCCCTGGCCGCCTGGCAGGCATTGGCCAGCGACCATGACCGGGGTAGCGACTGGCTGCGCTTGGGACAGATTGCCGCAGCCTGGGGGCAGGAGTCCGTCGCGGTAGGGGCGCTGAAGCGAGCGCTCGAAAAGGGAGAAACCGACGCAACGTCCTGGTTGGCGGCACTTTCCGAGGAGACTCCACCAGCGGACGAAGGCTCTGACATGGGCGGCACAGACAGCTGAGCGATCGCCGCCCGCCGCGCGATTGGGTTGTCGACGATCAGCGTTCAACCGTAGACTTTGCGCATGAAAACACTTCGAAGCCCTTTATTACTGGTCGTTGTTCCAACGGCTGCGATTATCGTGCTGGCGGCGGCGATCTTTGGCTCCCAGGCGCTGTCGGACAGTCGCCTCGACGAAGACGCCCGGCGTGCCTTGGCCTCGGCGCTGGGCACTTCCTCTTCCATCGAGCTGGCTCAGTTGCAGGAAGTACGCTATGGCTACGGTCTATGCGGCTCCTATCGCCTGTCACCCGAGCAAGGGTTTGCGTCCTTCTACATGGACACCACGACGGGGGACGTTGAGCTAGACGTCAATTCTCGTCGTTTCAACACGCATTGTGGTCTGTCAGCGCTCTGCTGACAGGCGATGCAGTGCTTCCCAGGTGTCAGCCCTGATGCTGTCTCTGCCCATCGTCTGGAGTTTTCCCATGCGTTTCATGTCTGCTGCTCTGTCTCTTGGTCTTGCTGGCCTGTTGCTGGCTACCCCTGTCGTTGCCGCTGAGCTGGAGATCAGTGACGCGCGTCTTCGCGTGCTGCCTGGAGAGAGGCCTGGCGCCGGCTACTTCCAGCTGCACAATCCGGGCGAAGCGGCTGTCGCCGTGGTAGGCGCCGAGACCGATGCCTACAAATCGGTGGAGCTGCACATGAGCATGGAACAGGACGGCATGGCCATGATGCACGGCGTCGAGCGCTTCGAGGTGGGGCCGGGCGAGACGCGAGAGTTTGCACCGCAAGGCTACCACCTGATGTTCATGCAGCCCCAGGCGACCCTCAACGTCGGAGACGATGTCGACGTGACGCTGTTGCTGGAAGGTGGGGGAGAGGTCGCGGCCACCTTCGAAGTAGTGTCTCCGGCAGCGCTCTGACATCTCGGGTCATTGCACGGGCTCTGGGTTGCCACGCAAGCAAGCTCCAGCGGTGGTGGCCCGCCGTCGCCTGGGTTATGACGTAGTTATGATGTAGTTATGACGTGGTGATGACGTAATGATGCTAGGCATGGGGGTAGGATGACGTCGTTTGGGAAGCGCGCCTTGGGGGTGTGTCTTGGACTAGGGTGGCTTGCGCTCGCGGGCTGCGAAGATGCCAATTGGCGTGGCACGGACATTTCGGAGACCATGCCGCCGTTGGACTTCGAGCTGGTCAGCGAAAGTGGCGCCGGGATCAATGAAGGGGATGTCGCCGGCGACACGGTGCTCGTCTATTTCGGCTTCACCCATTGTCCCGATGTCTGCCCGACCGCCTTGGCGCGCCTGTCCGCCGCACTGCGAGAACTGGACGAAGCGGTTCGCGAGGATGTCACGGTGCTGTTCGTCTCGGTGGATCCCGAGCGCGATACTCCTGAGGTGCTAAAGGCCTACACTGAGGCCTTTGGCCCCCGCTTTGTCGGCGTCACCGGGGACAAGGCAGCCTTGGATGAGGTCACCAATCGTTATCGTGTCAGCTATCGACTGGGGGAGCCAGAGGCGGATGGCAGCTACGACGTTGATCATTCCAGCGCCATCTTTGCCTTCGATGCCGGTGGTGATGCTCGGCTGTTGATGCGCGACAGCGACTCGGTAGAGGCCATCGCGGCGGACATTCGCCGCCTGGCGCAGCAGAGCTAGTCCGCGCTAGCAAGCCGCTACATACACGCCGCTACATGAAAAGGGCCGCCCGTTGGGCGGCCCTTTTCTGCCATGCAACAGATATCGCCAGCGGCGCCAGGTACTGCCTACAGGTCAAACTCGGTCCACACCGGCGCATGATCGGACGGCTTTTCCATGCCGCGCAGGTCATAGTCGATGCCGGCCTGGGTGGCGCGTTCGGTGAGGCTTGAGGTGGTCAGGATATAGTCGATTCGCAGGCCGCGCTTGGGCTCACGATCAAAACCCTTGGAGCGATAGTCGAACCAGCTGAAGCGATCGTCCACGGTGGGGTACAGGTGACGATAGCTGTCGACGAGTCCCCATCCCTTGATACCGCTCAGCCACTCGCGCTCCACCGGCTGGAAGCTGGTCTTGCCCTCGCGCAGCCAGCGCTTGCGGTTGGATTCGCCGATGCCGATATCGATGTCTTCGGGCGAGATATTGAAATCTCCCATCACCGCGAGGCGCTGGTCGGGCGAATGCTGCTGGTCGAGCAGCTGTTGCAGCTGAGCGTAGAACGCGCGCTTGTGGGGAAACTTGGTCGGATGGTCGACGCTCTCGCCCTGGGGAAAGTAGCCGTTGTAGACCCAGACGGACTCGCCGTCGGCGCATGGCAGGCGTGCGCCAATCATGCGCCGCTGAGCGTCCTCATTGTCATCGGGAAAGCCGTAGCGGACTTCCTCTGGCGTCTGACGCGTCAGCAGGGCGACACCGTAGTGGCCTTTCTGACCGAAGAAATAGACCTGGTAGCCCATGGCCTCCACCGCCTCGCGGGGAAACTCGCTGTCCTGAACCTTGGTCTCCTGCAGCCCAATCACGTCGGGCTGGTGGGCCGCAATCAGGGCTTCCAATTGATGCAGGCGGGCGCGAATACCGTTGATGTTGAAGGACACCAGCCGCATCAGGAATCTCCCTTGCCAGCATCGCTGTCAGGAGTGTCCGGACGTGAGGGGTGGATCTCGATGTTGGGGGCAGCGCGCATACGTTCCAGGCGCTTGGCCGCCTGGTTCTTGCGCTGCTGCTTTTTCTTGGCTGAAAAGCGCCGGGACGAGGTCACTTCGTCGGGGTTTTCGTGGCGCCATTGCTTGTAGTCCTTGCGCCGACCGGTGCGAATGGTCACCTTGTCGGCCAGCGAGCGGGTCTTCTTGCGGCGTGTCATGACGCGGGGCTCCTCTCTATAATGTGCGCATTCTAACAGGGCGAGGGCTGACGGGGCAGTCGTCGTCGTGCAACGAATACGCATCAGGCAAGCCCAAACCGCCAGAGGCTGTTACAATGGCCGGCTTGAGTCAGGACATGAGAGCAGCCGCTCTGCGTGTCCCGTTTGCATTCACCTCCCGAGACGGACACACAGCACAGCCTATGAGCGAGTCGGAACAGACCACCGCACCGGCCGAGAGCCGCAAGCCCAAGCGTCGCCGTCGCAAGCCGCGGCGCCGTCAGTCCAACTGGGACCTGCGCCAGTTCCAGGTGCCCGCCGTGGCGGGCAAGTGGCGGTTCCATGACTTCGATCTGCCGCTGCCGCTGATGCGTGCCATTCATGCCCTGGGCTTTGAATATTGCACGCCGATTCAGGCCGAGGCGCTGACCCACACGCTGCTGGGTGGGGATGTGGTCGGCAAGGCGCAGACCGGGACCGGCAAGACGGCCGCCTTCCTGATTTCCATGCTGGCCTACTTTCTGGAAGAAGAGGCGCCGGACGGTCAGAAGGCTGGCGCCCCGCGCGCGCTGATTGTGGCGCCAACCCGTGAGCTGGCGCTGCAGATCGAGAAGGATGCCAAGGCCCTGGCACGGTTCACCTCACTCAAGGTGACCAGCGTTGTTGGTGGCATGGATTATCAAAAGCAGCGCGATGGTCTGGCAGGCAACGTGGACATCCTGGTCGCGACGCCTGGTCGCCTCCTGGACTTCCAGCAAAAGCGGGACATCGATCTGAGTCAGGTCGAGGTGCTGGTGCTGGACGAGGCCGACCGCATGCTGTCGATGGGCTTCATTCCGGACGTGAAGCGGATCATTCGCTACACCCCCAAGCCCGAAGAGCGCCAGACGTTCCTGTTCTCGGCGACCTTCACCGAGGACATCCTCAATCTGGCAAGCCAGTGGACGCATCAGCCTTCCCACGTGGAAATCGCGGTGACCGTGGACAACGCCGCGAACATTGATCAACGCGTCTACATGGTCAGCGATGACGACAAGCAGCGGCTGCTGGTGCAGTTGTTGCAGCAGGAGTCGTTTGATCGCGTCATGGTGTTCGGCAATCGTCGCGACCTGGTGCGCAAGCTTCAGGACCTGCTCAAGAAGGCCGATATCAACGTGGCGATGCTCTCTGGTGATGTGCCCCAGAACCAGCGCATCCGCACCCTGGAGCAGTTCCGCGAGGGCGAAATCCAGGTGCTGGTAGCAACGGACGTCGCCGGGCGAGGGATACACATTGAAGACGTCAGCCACGTCATCAACTACACCCTGCCGGAAGATCCCGAGGACTACGTGCACCGGATCGGCCGGACCGGCCGTGCGGGAGCCAAGGGCGTCTCGATCAGTTTTGTTGGTGAGGAAGATGCCTTCTCGCTGCCCGAGATCGAGCGCTTCATCGGTGACAAGTTGCCTTGTGAACACCCACCGGAAGGGCTGCTTTAAGCTCACCTGGGTGAACGGGTTGCCTGTGTGACAGGGCCGGCTCAGTGCCGGCCCTGCTTGTCTGTGGGCAATGCCTGCCCGACCTCCGTGATCGCCGAACATAGCGGGACCCGCCATGCTGGATGATGCCCTAAAACGCGAGATTCAGACCGCTTATCGCCGTGTGCTGGAGGCGTTGGAACTAACGCCTCGCTACGGTCAGCGCCTGATGATCGCTGAAATTTCGCGCACCCTGGCCTCCATCGAAACGGATGAGGACGGCAAGCGCACGAGCGACGAGCATGTCTGCGTGCTGGAGGCGGGCACCGGTACCGGCAAGACCCTGGCCTACCTGCTGGCGGCATTGCCGGTGGCCAAGGCGCGGGGCAAGCGACTGGTGCTGGCGACCGCGACGGTGGCGCTGCAGGAGCAAGTGCTGCATCAGGATCTTCCTTCGCTGAAGGCCCATAGCGGACTGTCCTTTGACTTTGCCCTGGCCAAGGGGCGGGGGCGCTATGTCTGTGTGGCCAAGCTTGATGCCGCCATGGACGGGGTAGAGGACAACCCCACGCTGTCGCTGTTCGAGCAGAGCCTGGACAGCGCCAGTGGCGACGACTTCAAGGATCTGGTCGCCGCCATGGGCGACGCCTACGGCAACGGTCGCTGGGAAGGGGATCGCGACAGCTGGGGTGAAGCCATCGACGATGCGCACTGGCGGCGCCTGACGGTGGATCATCGCCAGTGCACCAATCGTCGCTGTGGCCACTTTGGCGCCTGTGCTTTCTTTCGCGCTAGGCGCGATCTTGATCAGGCCGATGTCATCGTCGCCAATCACGATCTGGTGCTGGCGGACCTGGCGCTCGGGGGCGGCATGGTGCTGCCTGATCCAGCGGACTGCATCTACGTCTTTGACGAAGGACACCACCTGCCGGACAAGGCCATCTCGCACTTTACCCACCGCTTCAGCGTGGGTGGGGGCTTGCGCTGGTTGCGCAATCTCAAGGGTTCGCTGACAGAGCTCAATACAGCGTTGGGCGTGCAGCCCACCTTGGCACGGCTGCTGGCGGCGCTGCCGGTGGCCATGGATGCCCTTGAGCCAAGACTGGGTGAGATTTTTGCGCTGGGGCACCAGCTCGCCGAGCGTCCCCACGGCCTGGCCGACGAAGAGGATGGTGCCCAGCACCGCTTCGAGATGGGGCGTGTGCCAGAGGCCTTGCGCACCCAGGCGGAGGGGCTGGTCGTGCCCTTCGCCGAGCTCTGCCGTCACCTGGAATCGATGACCGATATCCTGCGTGAAAGCCTGGATCCGGAGAAGTCCACGGGGCTGGCACGTGAGCAGGCAGAGGCCTGGCTGCCCCTGTTGGCACTGTTGCACGGCAGGGCGCTGGAGGCCCATGCGCTGTGGCAGGCCTTTGCCGAGATGGATCCCGCGGACGCGCCGCCCAGGGCCCGCTGGCTGACGCTCGAGCGCTTCCAGGGGGAGCCCGAGCTGATCTTTTCGGCTAGCCCGGTGTCGGCGGCGCATACCTTGGCGCGCTCGCTGTGGGGGCGCTGCCACGGTGCCGTGGTGACCTCGGCGACATTGACGGCGCTGGGTCGCTTCGAGCGCCTGCAAGAGCGTGCCGGTCTGGCCAATCGTTATCGTTACCAGCGACTGCCGAGCCCGTTCGACTATTCGCGGGCCGTCTTGAGTGTGCCTAAGGAAGCGGTGGATCCGTCTGACCGTGAAGGGCATGAGCGGGCCATCGTTGACTTCGTCGAGGCTCTCGATGCCAGCGAGGCGGTGCTGGTGCTGTTTTCTTCTCGTGCACAGCTGCGCGGGGTAGAGAAGGCGTTGTCACGGGAGCGTCGCGAGCGGGTGCTGGCGCAGGACCGGTTGCCCAAGCGCGAGCTGGTCACCCGTCATCGACAGCGGGTCGACGACGGCGAAGGCAGCATCCTGTTTGGTCTGGCAAGTTTTGCCGAAGGCATCGATCTGCCCGGGGATTACCTGACGCATGTGGTAATTACCCGCTTGCCCTTCGCGGTGCCTGATGATCCGGTAGGCGCGACCCTGGCCGAGTGGATCGAGAGCCAAGGCGGCAATTCGTTCATGCGCATCAGCGTACCCGATGCGTCGATCAAGCTGGTGCAGGCCTGCGGCCGGTTGATCCGCAAGGAAGCCGATCGTGGCCGGATTACGCTGCTCGACCGCCGTGTGCTGACCCGTCGTTATGGTCGGGCACTGCTTGATTCACTGCCGCCCTTCGTGCGCGAGGTGGACGGAGTGCGCCAGTCAGGTTGAGCTGGCTCAGGCGGCAATGATGGGGTGTGTCAGCACAACGCAACGAGCCCGCCATTGGCGGGCTCGTTGCGTGAAGACGCTGGTGCAGCCAGTTCTCTGGCTTGGTGGGGCTAGCCGAGGCGCTTGGTCAGTACCGGGGCCAGGCGCTCGTTCATGCCGCGCAGCGCTTCCACGGTAGTGTCCCAGTCGATACAGGCATCGGTGACCGAAACGCCGTAGGCCATTTCGCTGCGATCCTGCTTGATCTTCTGGTTGCCCCAGCCGATGTTGGACTCGACCATCAGCCCGATGATCGAGCGATTGCCGTCCAGAATCTGGTGGGTGACGTTGTCGAGCACCAGTGGCTGCAGGGCAGCGTCCTTGTTGGAGTTGGCGTGGGAGCAGTCGATCATGATGTTCGGCTTCACCCCAGCCTTCTTCAGCTCTTGCTCTGCCAGCGCCACGCTGACGCTGTCATAGTTGGGCTTGCCGTTGCCTCCGCGCAGAACCACGTGGGCGTAGGCATTGCCACGGGTGCGGATGATGGCGACCTTGCCCTGCTGGTCGATGCCGAGAAAGTTATGGGGGTGAGCCACCGACTGCAGCGCATTGACCGCCACGTCCAGGCTGCCGTCAGTGCCGTTCTTGAAGCCCACCGGACAGGACAGGCCAGACGACATTTCGCGGTGGGTCTGAGACTCGGTTGTGCGAGCACCAATCGCCGACCAGCTGATGCAGTCCTGCAGGTACTGAGGGGAGATCGGGTCAAGCGCTTCGGTGGCCAGTGGCAGGCCAAGCTCCGACAGTTCCACCAGCAGGCGCCGGGCGATGTGCAGTCCTTCCTCAATCTCGAAGGAGTCGTTGAGGTGAGGGTCGTTGATCAGTCCCTTCCAGCCAACGGTGGTGCGCGGCTTCTCGAAATACACGCGCATGACGATGAACAGGCTGTCCTTTACCTCATCGGCGAGGCGGCGCAGACGGCGCGCGTAATCCAGCGCTGCGTCGACGTCGTGGATGGAGCAGGGGCCGACGACCATCAGCAGGCGCGGGTCGCTGCCGTCGAGAATATTCTGGACGGTCTTGCGGCCTTCGATCACCGTGGCCTCTGCCTCGGCGGACAGTGGAATTTCCTGCTTCAATTGCTCTGGGGTGACGAGAACATCCTGGGCCAGGACGTTGAGGTTGTTCACCTGCTTGTCGGACATGAGGTCTACCTGTGTGTATCGTGTCAGCGCTGACGTTTTTGCGTGGTCCTACTATCCCTTGAGGCAAGGGAAACTTCAATCGTTCAACGGAACCTTGTCGCGCATCCGCTGTCCGACCGGCTTCAACAAATAGAGCCAGAGAACGCTTGATGCGAGACACGGAAACAGGAACACTTGTGCCTTTTATCATGACGAGTCTTATGACCTATACGTCGCCGACGGGTGAAAGGGGCTTCCCTGTTGCCACGGGCCAGTCCGAGGGTCCGGCGCCGTCAGCCCGACACCGTCGGGGAGGAGAGAGATGACGGCCAAGGAAACGGACCAGCAACTGGTAGCGCGAGCCCAGAAGGGCGATACCCGCGCCTTTGATCTTCTGGTCAAGAAGTATCAGCACAAGATTCTCGGACTGATCGGGCGCTACATCAATGATCATGCCGAGGTGCAGGACGTTGCTCAGGAGGCCTTTATCAAGGCCTATCGCGCACTTGGCAAGTTTCGGGCCGAGAGTGCTTTCTATACCTGGATGTACCGTATTGCCATCAACACCGCCAAGAACCACCTGGTATCACGTGGTCGGCGTCCGCCGGGCAGTGATCTGGACATCAACGATGCCGAGATTCTGGACATGAGCGGTCGGCTCGCTGACATCGAGACGCCCGAGGCCTCGATTGCTCGGGATCAGCTTGAGTCAGCCGTGTTCGAGGCCATCGAAAATCTGCCCGATGACCTGCGTACCGCAATCACCCTGCGTGAGCTCGACGGCCTGTCCTATGAAGATATTGCCCAGATCATGCAATGTCCGGTCGGTACCGTGCGATCGCGTATCTTCCGCGCGCGGGAAGCAGTGGATCAGCATATTCAGCCGCTGATGACCACGTCGCGCAATGCGGAATCCCTGTCTGAATAGGCGGCAGGAGCGGCTTTAGTGGCCTGGGGAAAAGGGCAAATCATGCGACTTCCCCATTTTTTTCAAATTGAGATGAACTGTTGGCGAGAATGGGCGTCTTACCCAGTGACTGACCGATACATGCATTGGGCTTCCATTGCCTCACGCCGCACGCTGTAGCTGGCTTCAAGGCGGCAGAACAAAGGCAGTTCGGTAGTGGAACCTGACGCCGATTCTAGGGTCTTGGACCTGTAGGCGTGACGCTTCGTCGAAATGAGGTGTGGAGAATGAGTCTGAACGCACGGGAATCGCTTTCAGCCCTGATGGACAATGAAGGTGACGAGCTGGAGCTGCGTCGGGTGCTGAAGGCACTGGATGGCGACCAGGACAGCGCAGAAAGCTGGCGCCGTTACCATCTGATGCGGTCTGCTCTGCGCCGCGAGACAGATACCGATCCCTCCGTGGATCTGTCGGCCGGCATCATGGCCCGACTGGAGGATGAGCCTGCTCCGCTGGTGGAGTCGTCCCCACAAGGCACAGCGCAGCGTGGAGGCATTGGCCTGGCACGCGGAGCTGGCATTGCGGCGGCGGTGTCGTTGATGGTGATCAGCGGCGTGCAGTTCTACAACTCGTCCTTTGATGCCGCGCCTGCCGCTGGCACTGCAGGCTTGGCCGCTGGAAACGGTGCCGCCCAGCCGGCCAGCGTGCCCAATGCCAATGCCAATGCCAATGCCGGCGCGGAGCTGGCCAGCGTGGCGGCCTCGCGCCCCTCGCTGATGGATTTGCCGATGTTCCAGTCCGGGGCCGGCAATGGTGCAACGAATAGCGGGTTGATGACGGTCGGTGCGCAGGTGGCGTCGCCGATGATGCTGTCACCTTCGGCCCAGCAATCTCGCGTCAGCGATCAGGCCCAGGCACAGCTGTTGCAGTCCTACCTTGATCGGCATGCCCAGGGCGCCGCCTTCAGCAGCGCCGACAACTGGATGCCGATGCTGCGCAGTACGCCCGTCGAGGCGCGCTGAACAGACGCGGATTGCCGCAGCGATGACTGTCGCCTGCGCACATGATGGATTTGTCCGGCCCCTGATGGGGCCGGGCGTCGTTAATGACAAGCCTGTCGGGACACACCTCCTATGCCATATGCAGGGCCGCATGCTTCCGTGACGGGTCGGCTGACGCTCCTTCTCGCCTGCCTGTGCCTTTCTCCGCTGACGCTGGCGCAGAGCGCGCCCGTCTCCTCCAGCCCCGCGCTTGCCGGGGCGCCGTCTGAGGCGGCTGACGTTCAGAGCGTCTATGACTGTGCCGCGCTACCTGCACTGGCGCCTCCCTCTGAACCGGGAGAATGGTTCGAGCGCAGTGTGTGGGCATCCCATTGCTACCAGTATCAGGCCCGCGCGGTGCGGATTGTCGATGACGAGGTGGTTACCCTGTCGGTAGCGCGAGACATCCGTCAGGGGGTGGAGCGAGATCGCCTGCACTTTCTTGATGGGCCTAATCGTTCGCTGCTGCGAGAGGGCGGTGCCTTTCGCTTCGAACTGCCTTCCCCGGAGGGTGCTGCACCGGCTTCCCCCGAGGCCCTGGTCAAGCATCTGAGCCATTTCTATCGCCTGCGACTCGACGGTGAAGAGCGCATTGCCAACCGGGCCGCGGTGCGGCTCGAGCTGCTGCCCCTGGATGACATGCGCTACGGCTATCGCATGTGGCTGGACCGGGAAACGGCGATTCCTCTAAAGCGGGCGCTGATCGATGACAACGGGCGCGTGCTGGATACCTTCCAGGTCGTCGCGATGACACCGCCGCAGCGCTATCAGGGCAGGGTCGAACTGAAGCGCCCCGCGTCCTCTGCGACCCTCGCCTGGCGCGCCGGCTGGCTGCCGGGTGGGTTCGTTGCCCAGCCCCTGATGGCGATGGCGGACGATACCGATGAGCCCCGTCGTCACAAGCTTTACAGTGATGGCCTGTCGACCATCAGCCTGTTTGTCGAGCCGGTTGCCGGGGCGCGGGCGCTGCGTCCTGGGGTGCACCGACTGGGCGCCAGTCACGCCGCGGTACGTCGGATTCAGCAGCAGGGACAGTTGCTCCAGGTGGTGGCCGTCGGTGAGTTGCCCCCCAGCGTATTGATCCGAGTGGTCGAGACCCTGGAGATGGGAGAGGCGTCATCGGCTCCCTCGTTGACGACTGACGGCCAGAGCACGTCATCATGAGTGGGTCCTGCGCCACCGCAGAGGCGACCGTGATCGGCTGGACCCTCGACGGTATTCGGGTGGCCGTGAAGCCTCAGCCTGGCTGCGGGCAGTGTGCTGCGCGGGGCGGTTGCGGCGCCCGTTGGCTGTCCCAGGACACGCCTGAGCGCCGTGAGCTTGAGGTGACGACTACATCCCGGCCTCCCATTGGCAAGCCTGTGACGATCAGGCTGGCCTCGGCGACGCTGGTGCGAGCCAGCGTGTTGATGTACGGGCTGCCGCTATGGGTGGCGTTGGGCCTGACCCTGCTGGTGGAGCTGGCCTGGCCGGAGCACTGGTCATCTCCTCTCGCCTTTGTTGCTGGGCTGGTGGTCGGCGCGGCGTTGCTGCGTCGTCATCTGCAGCGGCAGGGAGCACAGTTTCGCCCTCAGTTGGTGGGCGCGCCTGTCGATGTGTCGGACGAGGCGGCCGAGGTGCGGTCTCGTTAACGGTGGCTTGCTCGCTAACGATTGAACCTTTTGCGCTGGCGACGGTAAAACATGTAGCGACCCCAGGGACGCATCGAATAGATGACGCACAGAGCGGTGTATTCCGTGCCTCTCTCAGGTCGCTTCTCTCGCAATCAGAGTCCTAGCAGGAGCCTTGCATGAAGCCGATGACTCGCACCCTGTCCACGTGGATGGCGCTGATGGTGGGCATGGTCGTAGCCCAATCCAGTCTGGCCAGGGATCTTCCCGATTTCACCGAGTTGGTCGAAGAGGCCGCCCCAGGCGTGGTCAATATTTCCACGACCCGCGTGACAGAAGGGTATTCAACGCCCTTTGGCAACTTTGGCGGTCAGGAGATTCCCGATATCTTCCGTCACTTCTTTGGGGATCGCTTTCCGGTACCCCCGGGCGGTGGCGGTGGTGGCCACACCGAAGAGCGCCAGTCGCTCGGTTCTGGTTTCGTGATCGATGCCGATGGCTACATCATGACCAATGCCCATGTGGTGGAGGGTGCCGACGAGATCATGGTTCGCCTCAATGATCGTCGGGATCTCAAGGCCGAACTGGTCGGTGCTGACGAGAAGACCGACGTGGCGGTGCTCAAGGTCGACGCCAGTGACCTGCCGACGCTGTCCCTGGGGGACTCCGATGACCTCAAGGTTGGCGAGTGGGTAGCGGCCATCGGCTCGCCCTTCGGCTTTGATCATTCGGTGACGGCGGGCATCATCTCTGCCATCAATCGCACCTTGCCGCGGGATGCCTATGTGCCCTTTATCCAGACGGACGTGGCGATCAACCCCGGCAATTCCGGCGGTCCGCTGTTTAACCTGGATGGCGAGGTGATCGGTATCAACTCGCAGATCTTCACCCGTAGCGGCGGCTTCATGGGCCTGTCGTTCGCGATTCCGATCAACGTGGCCATGGACATTGCCGATCAATTGCGTAGCGAAGGCCATGTCACCCGTGGTTGGCTGGGCGTGATGATTCAGCCGGTCTCCAAGGATCTGGCAGAGTCCTTTGGCATGGAGCGGCCAGAAGGCGCCTTGATCGCCGATGTCGACCCGGATGGTCCTGCCGCCCGGGACGGTCTGGAAGCGGGGGATATCGTGCTGGAAGTGGACGGCGAAGCCGTCGAGCGTTCCAGCAGCCTGCCGCGCTTGATTGGTCGCGTGGCCCCGGACAGTGAGGTTGAGCTGAGCGTGCTGCGTGGAGGAGATCGGCAAACCCTGACGGTCACCGTGGGCGACTGGCCTGAAGCGTTGGCTGGGGGCAGTGGCGAGTCCTCCAGCAGCGCCTCGCCGGCCCGCCTGGGGATTGCGGTGCAGGCGCTGACACAGGCGGAGCTCGGCAAGTACGGCATCGACGCTGGTGTGCGAGTCAGTGATGTGGATCCCCGTGGCGTGGCGGCGGCTTCCGGTATTCGCCCTGGCGACATCATCGTCAGTGTGGATCAGACGCCGGTGGAAAGCGGTCGCCAGTTGAGCCAGCTGGTGCGTGAATTGCCCGCTGATCGTGCGGTGCCGGTGCGCCTGTATCGCGATGGGCGCTCGCTGTTCGTGGCGCTGCGCCTGGCCGACGACTGAGCGCCAACTGGCATTTTTGGCTGGTGACGAACGCCCGGGTTCACCCCCGGGCGTTGTCGTCTTCTGCCACGCGACAGCAGCCCGCCGATGCGGCTTGGGATGCGCGGGGCAGGGGATGCCGGTACAATGGCGCCAACTTTTTCTCGGCGTCACCCAGGCAAGGTTATTCTCGTTGCCCTTCGGCGCGTTCTCAAGATGGAATCATCCAGCATGTCAGAACCTGATAACCGCAAGGTAATCAATAATATACGCAACTTCTCGATCATCGCGCATATTGACCATGGCAAGTCTACCCTGGCCGATCGCCTGATCCAGAACTGCGGAGGCCTGACCGAGCGTGAGCTCAAGGATCAGGTGCTGGATTCGATGGATCTGGAGCGTGAGCGCGGTATTACCATCAAGGCCCAGTCGGTGACGCTGGATTATCACGCCAATGATGGCCAGACCTACCAGCTCAACTTCATCGATACGCCAGGGCACGTCGACTTTTCCTATGAGGTGTCGCGTTCGCTGTACGCCTGTGAGGGCGCGTTGCTGGTGGTCGATGCCGCTCAAGGGGTGGAAGCCCAGTCCGTCGCCAACTGCTATACCGCCATCGAGCAAGGCCTCGAGGTGTTGCCGGTGCTTAACAAGATGGACCTGCCCCAGGCGGATCCGGACAAGGTGGCTCACGAGGTAGAGGAAATCATCGGCCTCGACGCGACCGATGCCTGCCAGGTTTCCGCCAAGAGCGGCATGGGCATTGACGCCTTGCTGGAGCGCCTGGTGCGCGACATCCCGCCGCCCAAGGGGGATCCCGAGAAGCCGCTGCAGGCGCTGATCATCGATTCCTGGTTCGATAACTACCTTGGCGTGGTATCCCTGGTCCGTATCTTCGATGGCGTATTGAAGAAGGGCGAGAAGATTCGCATTCTGTCGACCGGGCGTGACTGGCAGGCCAACGAGGTGGGGATCTTCACGCCGCTGCGCAAGGAAACCGATATCCTGCGCGCCGGCGAGGTGGGCTTTGTGGTAGCCGGTATCAAGGACATCCACGGGGCGCCGGTGGGGGATACGATTTCCCACGCCAAGACTCCTGACGTCAAGCGTCTGCCCGGGTTCCAGAAGGTCAAGCCTCAGGTGTACGCAGGCATGTTCCCGGTCAGCGCAGATGACTACGAGGACTTCCGTGACGCCCTGGAAAAGCTGGCACTGAACGATGCTTCGCTGGACTATGAGCCGGAAAACTCGGATGCCCTTGGCTTTGGTTTCCGCGTCGGCTTCCTCGGCACGCTGCACATGGAAATCGTTCAGGAGCGCCTGGAGCGCGAATACGACCTGGACCTGCTGACCACCGCTCCCACGGTGGTCTATGAACTGGGAATGAAGAACGGCGAGGTTCGCTACGTTTCCAACCCGTCGAAGCTGCCTGACATGGCGGACGTCGAAGAGATGCGTGAGCCGATCGTTCGGGCCAGCATCCTGGTGCCCCAGGAGTTTGTCGGCAACGTGATCAGCGAGTGCGAACTGCGCCGCGGTACCCAGAAGGACATGCTGTTCCTGGGCAGCCAGATCCAGCTGACCTACGAACTGCCGATGAGCGAAGTGGTCATGGACTTCTTCGATCGACTCAAGTCGATCTCCAAGGGCTATGCCTCACTCGAGTACAATTTCGAGCGCTTTGAAGCGGCCAAGCTGGTGCGTCTTGACGTCCTGATCAACGGTGATCGGGTCGATGCGCTTGCGGTCATCATCCATCGTGACCACGCCCACAGCCGCGGCCGGATCCTGGTGGAAAAGATGAAGGAGCTGATTCCCCGTCAGATGTTTGACGTGGCGATTCAGGCTGCCATCGGTGGTCAGGTGGTGGCGCGCTCGACCGTCAAGGCACTGCGCAAGAACGTTACCGCCAAGTGCTACGGCGGTGACATGACGCGTAAGAAGAAGCTGCTCGAGAAGCAGAAGGCCGGCAAGAAGCGCATGAAGCAGGTCGGTCGCGTGGAAATTCCTCAGGACGCCTTCCTCGCCGTACTCAAGGTGAACGACTAGCGTTCCCCTCGGGCGTGGTGCACGTCCCGGCGTAGTTGCCGGGGCCATCCGCCCGATCCCTATTGTCTATCAAGCCACCTGGAATGACTGATATGGACTTCTCCCTGTTGCTGGTGATCGCTGTTGCCGTCACTGGCCTGATCTGGCTGCTCGACCTGGTCTGGTGGCGTCCTCGCCGTCGAGCCCACACCGAGATGGCCGAAGCCGGCACCACCGAAGGGGTAGGCACCACGGCGCGGACCCTGGCCAGCAAGGAACCCTGGCCGGTGGACTATGCCAGGTCCTTCTTTCCAGTGCTGCTGGTGGTGCTGGTGCTCAGAAGCTTTGTGGTGGAACCGTTTCAGATTCCCTCGGGCTCGATGCGTCCGACCCTCGAGATCGGCGACTTCATTCTGGTCAACAAGTTTACCTACGGCCTTCGGCTTCCGGTGAGCAATACCAAGGTGCTGGACGTCAACGAGCCGGAGCGGGGAGACGTGATGGTGTTCCGCTTTCCCCAGGATCCCTCGGTGAATTTCATCAAGCGGGTCGTGGCGGTGCCGGGAGATACCCTGCGCTACGTTGACAGGCAGCTTTACGTCAATGGCGAGGCCGTGCCCAAGACGTTGCTCGACGATGCTCCCGACAGTGCACCAGGCGAGCTGCTGTTCTCCGAACAGCTGGGCGAGCATCAGCATCAGATCTACAATAATCCTCGTGCTACTAGCCCGTTGGTCCATGATGTGGTCGTGCCTGAAGGCATGTACTTTGCCATGGGTGACAACCGGGACCATTCCAATGACAGCCGCTATTGGGGCTTCATTCCCGAAGAAAACATCGTCGGCAAGGCCTTCGCAGTGTGGATGCATTGGGACGGTGGATTGCCGAGTTTCGCCAGCGTGCGGTCGATTCCTTGATCGCATCCTGGCGGCCAGGTGTCCCCATCGTCAGATTACAGAATTAACAGGAGCGTCGTGAGCAATCCCCTGATTCCCTTCAGTCGCCGAATTGGCCATGATTTCCAGAACCCCGATCTTCTGGAACTGGCCATGACCCACCGCAGTTACGGTGGTCGAAATAACGAGCGCCTCGAGTTCCTCGGTGACTCGATCGTCAACTTTGTCATTGCCGAGGCCTTGTTTGCCCGTTTCCCTGAAGCTCGGGAAGGGCAGTTGTCGCGTCTGCGGGCCCGCCTGGTGAAGGGACAGACGCTGGCGGAACTGGCCCGGGAGATGCGCTTCGGGGAGTGTCTGCGCCTGGGCTCCGGCGAGATGAAGAGCGGCGGCCATCGGCGCGAGTCGATTCTGGCCGACGCCGTCGAAGCGGTGATCGGCGCCATCTATCTGGATGCGGGTATGGACACGGTCAGAAGCCGTGTGCTGGCCTGGTTCGAGGAACGTCTGGGGCGTATTGACCTCAAGGAGTCCCAGAAGGACCCCAAGACCCGCCTGCAGGAATTTCTGCAGTCCCGTCAGGCGCCGCTGCCGCGTTACGAGGTGACCTCGGTGGAGGGTGAGGCGCATGCCCAGACCTTTACCGTCGAATGCCACGTCGAGATGCTCGACGAACACACGACCGGCACCGGAGCCAGCCGTCGCCACGCCGAACAAATGGCGGCAGAAAGCGCCTTGAAGCGTCTTGACCCGAAGGGAGCCAGCGCATGAGCCAGACCTGTGGATTTGTGGCTATTGTCGGTCGACCCAACGTCGGCAAGTCGACGCTGATGAATCGCATTCTAGGCCAGAAGATATCGATCACGTCACGTCGCCCGCAGACGACGCGCCATCAGGTGCTCGGGATCAAGACCGAAGGCGAAGCCCAGACGATCTTCGTGGATACGCCAGGTATCCATATTCTCGGCAAGGATCGCAACAAGGCCATCAACCGCTTCATGAACCAGGCGGCGGTGCAGGCCCTGCGTGATGTGAACTGCGTGGTGTTCCTGGTCGATCGTACGCGCTGGACGGAAGAAGACCAGATCGTGCTGGACCGTCTGGCCAACGTGAAGGCACCGGTCATCCTGGCGGTCAACAAGGTGGATCGTCTGCAGGACAAGGCGTCATTGCTGCCTTGGCTCGCGGAGCTTGGCAACAAGCGTGAGTTTGCCGCCGTTGTGCCGATTGCTGCCCAACACGGCACCAACGTGCCCGAGCTTGAGGCCGAGATCGAAAAGCACCTGCCTGAAGGCATTCACTACTTCCCGGAAGACCAGGTTACCGACAAGAGCATGCGCTTCCTGGCCGCCGAGATGGTGCGCGAGAAGGTCATGCGTCAGTTGGGTGATGAGCTGCCCTACCAGATGACGGTGGAGATCGAGGAGTTTCGTGACGAGGCCCGGGTGGTGCACATCAGCGCGCTGATCCTGGTGGAACGCCAGGGGCAGAAGAAGATCCTGATTGGCGAGAGCGGCGATCGGATCAAGAAGATTGGCCGCGAAGCCCGACTGGACATGGAACGGGCGCTCGACAAGAAGGTCATGCTCAACCTGTGGGTCAAGGTGAAGCGTGGCTGGTCCGATGACGAGCGAGCGCTGAAGAGCCTCGGCTACGACCTCGACTGAAGCCCTCCGCCGCCGGCCAGGCCGGCGGCCCCTTCGCTGCCTCTTCTCGGACGCGACGCGACATGCAGCCGCAACCCGCCTTTCTCTTACACAAGCGACCCTATCGCGAGACCAGTGCCCTGGTCGAATTGCTGACCCTGGACCACGGCCGCGTGCGCGCCGTGGCTCAGGGCGTGCAGCGTCCCAAGAGCCGAGCACGCGGTCAGCTGCAGCCGTTCGCCCCATTGCACCTGACCTGGCAGGGGGAGCGTGAGCTGAAGCGCCTGAGACTGATGGAGTCTCGTGGCCCAGCGGCAATGCTGGTGGGTGAGGGACTGCTGTGCGGGTTGTATGCCAACGAGCTGCTGACGCGCCTGCTGCCGGTGGAGTTTCCCGTGGCCCAGGTCTTTGCGTTCTATGCCTCGGCCGTCGACGCACTGGCCGTGCCCGCCAGCCGCGCGTCAGCTCTGCGCCGCCTGGAATACGCCCTGCTTGATGCGCTGGACGCCTTGCCTCGCTTTAGCGTGGCGAGCGGTGCCAGTCTGGATCCTCAGGCTCGCTATCGATTTGATGCCGCGAGCCGAACCTTTGTGGCCGCGGACAGCGGGCTTGATGGTCGCACCCTGAAGCTGCTGTCGTCTGCCGACTGGGGCGAGCCTGGCCTTGCCGGTCCCGCCAAGGTCCTCAGCAGGGCAGCCCTGGCCCCTTTGCTGGGGGACCGACCGCTGCGCTCGCGCGGGTTGATGGTGTCCATGGCGCAACGGCGCCGGCAACAGCCTTGAGCGCGTTGGGCGACAGCCTTGAGCGATACGGGATATAGCGAGCCCTGAGCGTTGAGAGAAACAGCCCTGAGCGGTACTGATACTCGCCCCGAACCTCGCAAGCGATCGATGCATGGGGGTGATACCATGCGCGCTAGAGCAGCGCGTTCGGCTTGCCGGTACCGGTGATGGCGCGTTGCTCATCACCCTCTAGACGGAGAACTCTGATGCACCCCCCAAGACTGCTGCTGGGCGTCAACATCGATCACATTGCCACTCTGCGTCAGGCCCGAGGAACTCGCTACCCTGATCCGGTACAGGCTGCCTTGTTGGCAGAAGAGGCGGGTGCTGACGGGATTACCGTGCATCTACGTGAGGACCGTCGCCATATTCAGGAGCGTGACGTGCGTGTATTGGCTGAAGTGCTCAACACGCGCATGAACCTCGAGATGGCGGTGACCGAGGAGATGCTGGCCCTGGCCGAGGAGGTCCGTCCGGCACACGTCTGCCTGGTGCCCGAGAAGCGCGAAGAACTGACCACCGAAGGTGGCTTGGATGTGGTCGGTCAGTTTGACGCGGTCAAGGCCGCCTGCGAGCGTCTGGCAGCGGTGGGCTGCGAAGTGTCCCTGTTCATCGATGCCGATCCCGACCAGATTGCCGCTGCCCAGCGTGCCGGGGCGCCGGTGATCGAGCTTCACACCGGGGCCTACGCGGAAGCGACATCGGACCTGGAGTCACGCCGCGAGTATCAGCGTATCGTGGCTGGCGCCGAGATGGCCGTGGAGCTGGGGCTGATCGTCAATGCGGGACATGGTCTGCATTATCACAATGTGGAGGCGGTGGCGGCCATTCCCGGGCTGCACGAACTTAACATCGGTCACGCCATCATCGCGCGCGCGCTGTTTGTGGGGCTCAAGGAGGCCGTGGCAGAGATGAAGCGGTTGATGCTGTCGGGCTACGAGGCCGGCCTGGTGGCGGCCATCGAGGAGTTTGACCACGACCACGACCACGATCACGATCACGATCACGACCATGCCCATTGATGTCAGCGTGTCAGGGGGGCGCGGCTGGTGATTCTCGGAATCGGTACCGATATCGCGCGGATTGAGCGCTTCGAGGCCGCCGTGGTCCGCCATGGGCCGCGCTTTGCCCAGCGTATCCTGGGGCCCAAGGAACTGTTGCGCTACCCCCATGCCCCGCGCCCCAGCGCCTACCTGGCCAAGCGTTTTGCGGCCAAGGAGGCATGGGTCAAGGCGCTGGGCACGGGCCTGCGCCAGGGCATGCGCTGGACCGAGATCGAGGTCGTCAACGATGCTCTTGGGCGCCCCCATATTGCGCTGTCGGGAGAAGCCCTGCGCCTTGCGGGGGAGGCCGGCATGTCGCGCTGCCATCTGTCCTTGAGCGATGAAAGCGATGTGGTGGTCGCCTTCGTCGTGATCGAGGGCGGCGATCTCTCCAGGCGGCCAGACTAGCGGTGTGACTCGCGGTCCCCTGGGGCTTCCAGGGGCACTTCGCCGGAGGATGCCTGCCAGCGTTCGACCTGTTCCATGGCGTGTTGCAGGCTGGGTAGCAGGGGGCGGACGTCGTCGATACCGCGGGAGCGCAGGCGCGTTTCGAGGGTCTCGACCAGCAACGCCATGCGCGGTACGCCGCAGTATCGGCAGGCACCGTTCAGCGCATGGATGGCGTCGAGCAGGGCTTCCTCGTTCTCGTCCTCCAGTGCCGCCTGAATCTCCTGGCGGGTCTGCTCGAGGGAGGCCGCCAGGGTCGCCAGCAGTTGACGCGCCAGGGGCTCGCGTCCCCCCGCCAGTCGCGCTCCCAGCGCGATATCGATGTCCGGCAGGTCTTCTTCGCGGGTGGGTGCAGTGGGGGGCGCTTGCGGTGTCTCTTCCTCCAGTCCACTCCCCAGTCTGAGTGTCAGCAGCTCATCGAGTCGGGTCGTATCCAGCGGCTTGATCAGTACGTCATTCATGCCGTTGGCCAGCAATTCCCTCCGCTGGCTCTCGAGTACGTGGGCGGTCACCGCGATAATCGGTCGTTCGGCCCACTCGGCACTGAGTTGCCGGATCGCACGGGCTGTCTCCACGCCATCCATGCCGCCCATGCGAATGTCCATCAGTACCAGGTCATAGAGTTGCTGTTGGGCGAGCGCCAGAGCCTCTTCGCCGCTGCTGGCCAGGGTAACCCGTCGCCGCGGGCTTTCCACCAGCTCGCGCAGCAGCAGTCGGTTGGTTTCGCTGTCGTCCACCACCAGTAGCTGTGCCGTCTCGCTGGTTGCGTGATCGTCACTAGCGACAGCGCCGCCGGGCTGTGGTGTTGCTGCGTCGCTGTCGATCTCTGTCTGACGGTCCCGTTGCGCGTTCGCCGGTCCAGCGGTGCCGGCAGCGTGGTCGACTGTCAGTGCCTGCTCGTTGGCCGGCGGTGGCAGGGTAGCCTCCGGTGCAGGCAGTGCCGTCACCGAAGGTGTCTTGGTCAGGGCGATGATCGGTTCCAGCGCGTTGGCCAGCGCCTGGCGTGCGAGGGGCTTTGACAGCACTCGCACATGGTGCGGTAGCTCCAGCGCCGGGATGTCCGGCAGGCCCGCGTTGATCAACAGCAGGGTGGGGCAGCTGCGGCCATTCAGTCGCTCACGCAGTTGGGCGAGCTCTGGGCCTTCCAGCTCCTCGACAGGTATCGCCTCGAGCGCCAGGCGCGCCTGCTGTGGGCTCTCCACGACGCGGCCTTCCCATTGGTTGAGCAGGTGCAGCAGGGCGCGGCGGGTGGCGCCGTGGGGTTCCTCGACAAAGATCGGCATCTGGTCAAGGGACAGCTCTGGCGTGCGGCTGCCTCCCGTGATGCCGGCCAAGGGCAGGGTGAAGTGAAAGGTCGAGCCCCGTCCAGGACTGCTGTCGACGCCGATGATGCCACCCATCTGTTCCACCAGCTGGCGCGATATGGCAAGCCCCAGACCCGTCCCGCCGTACTGGCGGGTATGGCTCGCAGCGGCCTGACGGAAAGCCTGAAACAGACGTCGTTGTTGGCTGTCACTGAGTCCGATACCGGTGTCACTGACGCTGATCCGAAGCTTCATGGGCTCATGCTGGGTGTCTTCGACCATGACCCTGACGATGATATCGCCGCGCTCGGTGAACTTGATGGCGTTGTTGACCAGGTTGGTGACGATCTGGCGGATGCGCAGGGGATCACCAATGAACTCCTCTGGCACGTCATCGTAGACCAGGCTCAGCAGCTGCAGGCCTTTTTGCTGAGCCAGCGGGGCCTGCAGCCCCAGCACTTCGTCGACCAGCGACTGAATGTCCACCGGCACGTTTTCCAGAATCAGCTTGCCCGCTTCCAGCTTGGAGAAGTCCAGCACATCGTTGACCAGAGACAGCAGGTTGTCGCAGGCGCGCTGTACCTGATCGAGCCACTCCCGTTGGCGGGTGTCGAGAGAGGAGCGACCAATCAAGCGGCAGAAGCCGATGATGCCGTTCAGGGGGGTGCGAATCTCATGGCTCATGTTGGCCAGGAATTCCGATTTCACGCGGTTGGCCTCCACCGCCTGTCGGTGGGCGAGATCCAGCTCGATGTTCTGCACCTCGATGGTTTCCATCGACTCCTGCAATTCTGCAGTGGCGTGCTCAATCTGCTGTTGAAGGTCGTCTCGCGCCTGGGCCTGGTGGTCGATCAAGGCGTTGACACGACTGCCCAGCGCCGCCAGCTCCCGAGGCTGGTCCAGGGCAAGATGGCTAGGCTGGCGGCCTGCGGCCAGCTGATCCAGCAGGTGGGAAATGTCGTCCATGGGCCGGGTCAGGCGTCGGCTCAGGGTCAGCGCGACCAGAAACAGCAGCAGCCCACTGACCAGCAGCGCCACCGCGGCTCTGGCCAGGTGGCTGTAGGTGGCCAGCAGCAGGAGTGATGCGTCGACGTCGAGGATCAGGTAGGCGGCGGTGACGCCCGGGACCGGCACCGTCATCACCCATTGGCGGTAGTGTCTGGTCAGTTGGGCCTGGCCCCCTGGGGTGGCGTCCAGAGCGGCCCCTCGCAGGCGTCCAAGCTCAATTACGCTCTGGTCGCGATGGATCAGGCGCAGTGCGCGAATGCTGGTGATATCCATCAACCGGTTGGCCGCGGCCTGCACCCCCGGCGTATCCCCCAGCGACAGCGCCGAGCCGAGCGTCGGCGCGACCAGCTGGGTGGCGGTAACCAGGTTCTGTTCCAGTGCCGATTGACGCAGGTCATGCTGTTGCTGCACGGTCAGGCCGACGGCCAGGCTGAGCAGCACCAGCGGCAGCCCCACCAGGGCCAGCATCAACCTTGTCTTCACGCTCATGGCACAGTCCTTGCCGGGTTACAGGCGTGCCGGGGCGGGAACCCGTCACGGCGCACGTTCCATGTCACCCCAAGTGAGCACGCCTGTCCAGTCGCGAGGGGCGTCGATATAATGGCCGCAGACGACGTTACAAGGAAAGCGTGATGGATTTCCCCTATCTCGAACAGCTGGTGGGTCATACGCCGCTGGTTCGGCTCAAGCGAATCACCGCAGGTCGCAACAATGTGTTGCTGGCCAAGCTGGAAGGCAACAACCCGGCGGGGTCGGTCAAGGATCGGCCGGCGCTGTCGATGTTCGACGAAGCCGAGCGGCGCGGCGATATTGCCCCGGGAGACACCCTGATCGAGGCGACCTCCGGCAACACGGGTATCGCCTTGGCGATGGTGGCCGCGATGAAGGGCTATCGCATGGTTCTGATCATGCCGGAGAGTGCGTCGAGCGAGCGTAAGCAGGCGATGGCAGCCTACGGTGCGGAGCTGATCGAGGTCAGCAAGGAAGGTGGCATGGAGGCGGCCCGAGACCTGGCCGACACCATGGTCGCCAAGGGCGAGGGCAAGGCACTGGACCAGTTTGCCAATCCCGACAATCCGCTCGGTCACTACCGCACCACGGGACCAGAGCTGTGGCAGCAGACCGATGGTCAGATCACGCACTTCGTCAGTTCCATGGGGACCACCGGGACCATCATGGGCGTTTCTCGCTATCTCAAGGAGCAGCGCGACGACATCCAGATCATCGGCCTGCAGCCGGAGGACGGTGCCAGTATCGCCGGTATCCGGCGCTGGCCAGCGGCGTATCTGCCGAAGATTTTCGAGCCAGAACGGGTCGATCGGGTGCTCGATATTGGCCAGCAGGAGGCCGAGGTTCACATGCGCCGCCTGGCCCGCGAGGAGGGCATTCTTGCCGGAGTGTCTTCCGGTGGCGCCCTGGCGGGCGCCCTGCGGGTGGCAGAGCAGGTCGAGAACGCCGTGATCGTGTTTATCGTCTGCGACCGTGGTGATCGCTACCTGTCCACCGGCCTGTTGGCTCCGGAGGCTTGACGTGGGATTGGGAAAACGCCGTCCGCCGCGTCGTGCCTCTGGTGGCTCTGGACTTTCCGGCCAGCAGGCCAGGGAGCGTCAAGCGGCTCCGTCGCAAGCTGCCAAGGGAATGGCACACCAGGAGCTGGCCCAAGAGGGCCTGGTCGACGTTCACGGCCTGGCCCATGATGGCAGAGGAATTGCCCGAGGCGCGGACGGCAAGACGGTCTTCATCGACGCTGCCCTGCCTGGCGAGCGCGTCGAGGTGGCGGTTCACCTGACGCGCAAGCGTTTTGATGAGGCGCATGTACGCCAGCTGATCGACCCCTCGCCGGACCGGGTTACGCCACCGTGCCCCTACAATGACCGCTGTGGCGGCTGTGATCTGCAGCACCTGTCCCGCAGCGGTCAGCGCCGGCACAAGGCCGCGGTGTTGTCCGATCTGCTGGCTCGCCAGGGGATCCAGGCAGAGATCGACAGTATCGAGGTGCTGGCGACCGATACGGAGGGGTATCGGCGTCGCGCGCGTCTTGGCGTCAGGGTCGATGCCGAAGGCGTCGTCCACATGGGCTTTCGTGCCAGGCGCAGTCACCGCCTGGTGTCGGTGACCTCGTGCACCGTGTTGGTGCCAGAGCTGGCGGCACTGCTGCCAGCGTTGCACCAGCAGCTGTCGGCCCTGGCATCACCGCGGCTGGTGGGACACGTGGAACTTCTCGCCAGTGACGATCAGGTGACCTTGGTGGTCCGCCAGCTGCGCGAGCATGCGCAAGATCTCGACCTCTGGCAGCAATGGGCAGAGCACCACGGGGTGGCCCTGGCGCTGCTGTCCGGCCGGCAGTCGCCGGCCTTTGCCTGGGTGATCGAGCCCCGCGCCGCGCTCACCGTGCAGGTGCCATCCGCCCATGGCAGCATGGCGCTGGGGATTGCGCCCGGCGATTTTCTGCAGGCCAATGACGAGGTCAATCGACTGATGGTGGCGACCGCCCTGGCGTGGCTTGGCGCGCCTGGGACGCCAGACGAGCCCCTGTTGGACCTGTTCGCGGGCATCGGCAATTTCAGCCTTCCCCTGGCGGCGGCCGGGTATCAGGTCGCGGCCTGGGAGGGCGCTGCGCAGATGGTCGAGCGCTTGCGCGACAATGCCCAGCGCGTTGGCGTTGATGTGGCGGCCGACCAGGCCAATCTGCATGACCAGACCCAGGTGGAGAGGCTGTTGCAAGACCCGTCCATCGGCGTGGTGGTGCTTGACCCGCCCCGTGATGGCGCCGAGGCATTATGTCGGGCACTGGCCAAAAGTACGGTGCCCAGGGTCTTGTATATTGCTTGCGATCCCTCCACCCTTTCTCGCGATACGGCACATTTGTTGCAGGGAGGCTATCGTCTGCGACGAGTGGCCATGGCAGACATGTTCGTGCACACCTCGCACCTGGAGTCGATGGTGTTGCTCGAGCGTCCAACGTCGTCGCCACGCCAAGGAGTCAGGAGAGATGGTTAAAGTGCGGGAAGACCAGCCGCTGAATGCGGAGGGTCGGGTCGATATCGACCAGTGGGTGGCGCGGCTGCAGGAGGATGTCAAACTCGCTGACGCCAGTGAGCTTGCTGAGGCCTGCCGCTTGGCGGAGTCGCTGGAGCAGACGTCGGAGCGCCCCCACAAGTCCTGGCTGAAGGATGGCTCAAGCTTCCGCATGGGGCTCGAGATGGCGGACATTCTGGGTGAGCTGCGGCTGGACCAGACCGCCATCGAGGCGGCGGTGCTCTATCGTGCTGTGCGTGAGAAGCTGATCCAGCCCGAGCAGGTGGCCAAGCGCTTCGGTGATGAGGTTGCCCGCTTGATTCAAGGCGTGCTGCAGATGGCTGCCATCAGCAACACCCAGACCAGCACACCGGGGCTGCAGCAGCAGGATCAGCAGGATAATCTGCGCAAGATGCTGGTCAACATGATCGATGACGTTCGCGTGGCATTGATCAAGATTGCCGAGCGTACCTGCGCCCTTCGTCAGGTTCGGGACGCGCCGCGGGAGAAGCAGGTCCGGGTCGCTCGAGAAGTCTTCGATATCTATGCACCGCTGGCGCATCGTCTGGGCATCGGTCACCTCAAGTGGGAGCTCGAGGACCTGTCGTTCCGCTACCTGCATGAGGACGACTACAAGACCGTGGCGCGGCAGCTGGCCGAGAAGCGCCTGGACCGTGATCGGTATATTCAGGAAGTGGTGGACACCCTCAAGACGTTGATGTCGGCGCAGGGTATCCATGATTTCCAGGTGGATGGGCGGGCAAAACATATCTTTTCGATCTGGCGCAAGATGAAGCGCAAGCGGATCGACTTCTCCCAGGTCCATGACGTTCGCGCGGTCCGCATTCTGGTGCCGAGCGTCCAGGACTGCTACACCATGCTCGGTATTGTCCATTCCCGCTGGCACACGGTGCCGGACGAGTTCGACGACTACATCGCCAATCCCAAGAAGAACGGCTACCAGTCGCTTCATACGGCGGTCATCGGTCCGGAAAACAAGGTGCTCGAGATCCAGATTCGCACCTTCGCCATGCACGAAGAAGCGGAGCTGGGCGTGTGTGCCCACTGGCGCTACAAGGGCCACGACACCAACGCCCGCAGCGACAGCTACGAAGAGAAGATCGCCTGGCTGCGCCAGGTGCTGGAATGGCACGAGGAGGTCGGCGAGTTCGGCGATCTGCGAGAGGGCCTGACCAGCGATGTAGCTCCGGATCGCATCTATGTGTTCACCCCGGATGGTCATGTCATCGACTTGCCACGGGTCGCCACCCCCATCGACTTTGCCTACCGGGTGCATACCGAGGTCGGGCATCGCTGTCGCGGTGCCAAGGTCAACGGACGCATTGTGCCGCTGACGTACAAGCTCAAGACTGGCCAGCAGGTGGAGATCCTTACCGCCAACAAGAGCGCGCCAAGCCGTGACTGGCTCAATCCGAATCTGGGTTTCGTGCGCACTTCCAGGGCCAGGGCCAAGATTCAGTCCTGGTTCAAGCACCAGGCCAGAGACCAGAACGTCGAGGAAGGCAAGGCACTGTTCGAGCGTGAGATGAAACGTCTCGATGTGCACGACATGGATCTGGACACCCTGGCGAAGAAGGTCAACTACGCCAACGCAGATGACATGTATGCTGCGCTTGGCGCCGGGGATCTGCGCATCGGTCAGGTGCTGCATCAGGCCCAGCAGCTGTTCGGCGACAGCGACGAGCAGGAACACCTGGACCGACTGCTGGCCAAGCAGCGTCAGCGTCCCGCCAAGACCCCGGATGGCGACATCACGGTGCTGGGGGTGGGCAATCTCAAGACCAACATGGCCAATTGCTGCCATCCGATGCCCGGGGAGCCGATTGTCGGCTTCATTACCCAGGGGCGTGGGGTGTCGATTCATCGTCAGGACTGTCCCAATATCTTGCAACTGAGGGTCGACGAGCCCCAGCGGGTCATTGAAGTCGAGTGGGGGTCGCGGGCGAGCAACCAGTATCCGGTCGACATCGAGATCCTTGCCTGGGACCGGTCCGGCCTGCTGCGGGATGTCACTGCCGTGCTGGGCCAGGACAAGGTCAACGTGCTGTCGGTGAATACGCGCACCGATACCGACGATGGCATCGCCAGGCTGTCGATCACCGCCGAGGTGGATGGTCTGGAGACGCTGGAGCGACTGTTCTCGCGGATCCAGCAGTTGCCCAACATCATCGAGGTAAAGCGCAAGCGCGCCCAGGGGAGGTCGCGAGGATGAGTCGACGCTACGACATCGACGATCTGCTCACGCTGATGCGCGTGCTGCGGGACCCTCAACAGGGCTGCCCGTGGGACGTCAAGCAGCACTGGGACTCCATCGTGCCCCACACCCTGGAGGAAGCCTACGAGGTGGCTGACGCCATCGAGCGCCGGGCGTTTGACGAGCTTCCTGGTGAGTTGGGGGATCTGCTGTTTCAAGTGGTCTACTACAGTCAGTTCGGCCGCGAGGAAGGGCGTTTCGATTTCCATGATGTGGTGCATGTGCTGACCGACAAGATGCTCAAGCGCCACCCACATGTGTTTGTGGACGGCACCCTGGAGTCTCGCCGGCAGGGTGAGTCCGCGGCCGAGGTCGAGACGCGTCAGGTGAAGTCGCGCTGGGAGTCGCTGAAGGCGGCCGAGCGGGAGAGCCGTGCCGAGGGCGAGGCCCGTCATGTATCGGCGCTGGATGATGTGCCGCGCACACTGCCTGCCCTCAGCCGCGCGTCCAAGCTGTCCAAGCGGGCGGCGCGGGCCGGCTTCGACTGGCCCGATGCGGCTGGAGTGATGGACAAGCTGGAGGAAGAACTGGCCGAGGTGCGCGAGGCCCTGGACGCCGGCGATCACGACCACGCGGCCAGTGAGGTGGGTGATCTGCTGTTTGCCACGGTCAACCTGGCACGCCGGCTTGGCGTCGACCCGGAGGCCTGCCTCAGGGGCACCAATGGACGCTTCGAACGGCGCTTTCGTTATATGGAAAGGGCACTGGTGGAGCAGGGCACGGCGCTGGAGCGGGCCTCCCTCGAGCAGATGGAAGAGCGCTGGCAGGAGGCGAAGCGGCTGGAGCGCGAGCAGCCAGAACGCAAGCAGCCAGAACGCGAGCAGGCCTCGCCGCCACACCAGGGCTTGGCTGGCGCCGACTGATCCACGGGCACCTTACCACCACAACGTAGTGGGGCCGGCGTCAGGGGTCCCGCTGGACACAATAGACAAGGAGACCCCATGAGCCACGACCTGCACGAATCCCTGCGTGACAACGTCCGCATTCTCGGTGACAGCCTGGGACGCACGATTGCCGATGACCTCGGCCCGGGGTTTGTCTCGCGCATTGAAACGATTCGCGGACTGGCCAAGCGGGGACGCCAGGGAGAGGAGGCCGGCCAGCAGGAACTCATCGAGTATCTGCGTCGCCTGCCGGAGAAGGACCTGTTGCCGGTCACCCGCGCCTTCAATCAGTTCCTCAATCTGGCCAACATCGCCGAGCAGCACTACCGCGCGCGCTTTCGTCGGGTCGAGGACTACAAGCCAGGGATGCAGCCGGTACTGGGCGAACTGCTCGAGCGGGCGCGCCAGGAGGGTCATACCCCGCGCAAGCTGGTCGAGACGCTGGCCAACATGCGCGTCGAGCTGGTGCTGACGGCGCATCCGACGGAGGTCATCCGGCGCACGCTGATCCAGAAGTACGACGCGATCGATGACTGCCTGACCGCGATCGAATCTTCTGGTGAATACCCCGAGCGCGCGGCACGGGCCAAGGGGCGGCTCGAAGAGTTGATCAGCCAGGCCTGGCACACCGACGAGATTCGCCATGATCGGCCGACCCCGGTGGACGAGGCCAAATGGGGCTTCGCAGTGATCGAGAATTCCCTGTGGCAGGCGGTGCCGGATTTCCATCGAGACCTCGACAACCTGTTGCTGGAGAGCGCCGGTGAGCGCCTGCCGCTGGACGCTGCGCCGCTGCGCTTCGCTTCGTGGATGGGCGGCGATCGCGACGGCAACCCCAATGTCACCGCCCGGGTTACCCGGGAAGTGCTGCTGCTGGGGCGCTGGATGGCGGCGGATCTCTATCTGCGTGATCTCGAACAGCTCAAGATCGAGCTGTCCATGTGGAGCACCAACAGTGCCCTGCGTGCCGAGGTCGGCAATGTCGCTGAGCCCTATCGGGAGCTGCTCAAGCGCCTGGTGACGAAGGTCGAGGCGACCCGCGACTGGGCCAAGGCAGAGCTGGACGGCAAGAGCTACGACGGTGGGCCGATCATCGAGACCCGTGATCAGCTGTATGCGCCGCTGCTGGCCTGCTATCGCTCGCTGTGTGACGTCGGCCTGGACACCATCGCCAACGGCGTGCTGCTGGATACCCTGCGCCGGGTGGCGGTATTTGGCGTCACCCTGACCAAGCTGGATCTGCGCCAGGAAGCCGGACGTCACGCTCAGGTGATGGAAGAGCTGACTCACGACCTGGGGCTTGGCAACTATCGCGACTGGAGCGAGGAGCAGCGCCAGGCCTTCCTGCTGGCGGAGCTTGAATCCGCGCGGCCGCTGATTCCGCGTCGCTGGGAATGTTCGGCGGAGACCCGCGAGACCCTGGACACCTTCCAGGTGGTGGCCGCCGAGCACGGCGAGGCACTGGGCACCTATATCATCTCCATGGCAGGCCAGCCCTCGGACGTGTTGACGGTGGCACTGCTGATGAAAGAAGTCGGCGGTCGCGTGGGCATGCCCATCGCGCCGCTGTTCGAGACCCTCGATGACCTGAACCGTGCAGGCGATGTGATCGACCGGCTGCTGGCGTTGCCTGGCTATCGCCAGTTTGCAGGTGACAGTCAGGAGGTGATGATCGGTTATTCCGACTCGGCCAAGGATGCCGGGCAACTGGCAGCGGCCTGGGCGCAGTATCGCGCCCAGGAAGCGCTGGTCGACGTGTGTCAGCGGCACGCGGTCGATCTCACCCTGTTCCACGGTCGCGGTGGTACCGTGGGTCGCGGCGGTGGTCCTTCCCACGCGGCGATCCTGTCGCAGCCGCCGGGGTCGGTCAACGGCAGCCTCAGGGTGACCGAGCAGGGCGAGATGATTCGCTTCAAGTTTGGCCAGCCGGATATCGCCCTGCGTTCCATGGAAATCTATGCCTGCGCGGTGCTCGAGGCCTCGCTGCTGCCGCCGCCCAAGCCCAAGCCCGCCTGGCGTGACGAGATGGACCGGCTGGCCGAGATCGCCCACGCTGCCTATGTCGGCGTGGTGCGCAAGGATCCGGACTTCGTGCCGTACTTCCGCGCGGTCACCCCGGAAGGTGCGCTGGGTCGCCTGCCCCTGGGCTCGCGTCCGACCAAGCGGCGCCAGGATGGTGGCGTCGAGACCCTGCGCGCCATTCCCTGGATCTTCGCCTGGACCCAGATTCGCCTGATGCTGCCCGCCTGGCTGGGCACCGGCGAGGCCTTCGCCACGCGCCTGGCAGAACCAGGTGGCCTGGATGTCCTGCAAGAGATGCGTGAGCAGTGGCCCTTCTTCGGTACCTACCTGGATATGCTGGAGATGCTGCTGGCCAAGGCCGACGTGGAACTGGCGGCCTACTACGAGCATCGACTGGTCGACGAACCCAGTCTCGAGGCGCTGGGTCAGCGGCTGCGGGAGCGTTTCCGCAAGCTCCATGAAGAGCTGCTGAAGATCCTCGACCAGCAGGAATTGCTGGAGAAGACGCCGTTGATTCGTCAGGCCATCGAAGTGCGCAATCCGTACATCGATCCGCTGCACGGCTTGCAGGCCGAACTGCTGCAGCGTAACCGTGACGCGGACGGTGCCATCAGCGCGGATCTGTCCCGTGCCCTGATGGTCACCATGGCAGGTATCGCCGCCGGGCTGCGTAACACCGGCTGACGACGACCATGTAGCGCGCTGTTAGCGATGCCCACACTATCTGCCCGGCCATATGGCCGGGCAGATAGTGTGAGGTGCAAGGTATGCCAGCCCACAGGGATATGCGCTCAACTGAGGCCTTCACCCCTTCCTGAGGCGGCGCATCAACCAGGATTGGCTGACTCCCAGCGCCTCGGCGGCCTTGCGCGTGCTGCCATGCTGTTCGAGGGCCTGATCGATGGCCGCCCGCTCCAATGCCGTCAGGCGCTCAGGTAGTGGCCGTGGGTCACTGTCTTCAAGCGTTGCCAGCAGCGCGCCGTGGGACGTCGTGGCATCAGCGGCGGTACTCGGCTCCAGTTCGGGTAGGTCCAGGGCCAGATCGGCCACGCCGATGGTGCTACCTTCGCAAAAGACGCTCATGCGCTCCAGCAGGTTCTCCAGTTCGCGCACGTTACCCGGCCAGTGATAGCGGCTCAGCGCTCTCAAGGCGGCGCGTTCAAGGCTCAGGTGACGCTTGTGGCGTTGTGCAATGTCCTTCAGCAGCTGCGTGGCAAGGCGGGGGATGTCCTCGGGGCGCTCGCGCAGTGGCGGCACCTCGATGGGCACGATATTGAGGCGATAGAACAGGTCAGGGCGAAAGCTCCCGTCCTGGACCCGGGTCGCCAGGTCGGCGTTGGTGGCAGCCACGATACGCACGTTGGCCTTCTGCACCTTGCCCCCCAACGGATGGTACTGACGTTCCTGCAGCAGTTGCAGCAGCTTGGGTTGCAGCGGCAGCGGCAGCTCACCGATCTCGTCGAGAAACAGCGTGCCGCCTTCTGCCAGGGCGACATAGCCGACGCGGCCATCACGATGGGCGCCGGTAAAGGCGCCACTGCGGTGGCCGAACAGTTCGGCCTCCAGCAGCGCTTCGGGGATGGCGGCGCAGTTGACGTGAATCAGCGGTTTGTCGGAGCGCGGGCTGTACTGGTGCAGGCGATTGACCAGCCAGCTCTTGCCGACCCCGGTTTCCCCCGTGACCAGCACGGTGGTATCGCTGGCGGCGGCTCGGTCCAGGCGTTCGAGGCACTGGCGATAGCGCGGACTGCGGCTGGGTGAGGCCGGACTGGTCTCGCTGGCGACCTGCTCTTGGCGAATGCGCTTGAGCTGGTGCATGACATGGTCAAGCAATGCCTGGGTGGTGTCCGGGGAGCGGGAGGCCAGCACGTCACGGTCCAGATTGCGTGTCTGTACCAGCACGGCATCGGGCTCGGCGGGAGAGCCTGAGTTCAGGCAGAACAGGCTGCCGTTCACCAGATAGTCCTTGCCGCGATAGCGGTGCACGACACTGACGGGCCTGCGTTCATCGATCACGAAGCGGGTGACCGACGGAGAAAACACGCCTTCCTGCTCCAGGGTATAGACGTCGCTGGCATACAGCCGTGCTTCGGTGGTCTCGAGCTGGGACAGGCTGGCCTGGTTGACCCACAGCACGCGTCCCTCGAGGTCGGTAATGAAGATGCCATCCTCGAGTGCATTGAGGATGGCCAGCAGTTGATCGGGCATGAGGGTGCCGTGGTTCATCGAGGCTCCGGACAGTGACCAGGTGGGTCATGGTGTGCCCGGAGCGAGCGTTAGTAAAGGTGGGAGAGGGGCTCAGCAGCCCCTCAGCCTGCTGTTACAGCCCAAGCTGGCTGAACAGGTAGCCCCACAGCGCGCCGGCGATGACCACGAACAGCACCATGATGAACCACACCTGGCGGTATTCGCGGATAAGTGCCTTGGCGCCGTTCGGGCGGGCCAGGATGTCGCGGATGGTGGTGTCGGACAGCCGCCGGGCGCGGATGTCGTCGAACACCTTCAACTCATAGTCCGAGGGCTGGCTCTTGAGTCCCACGGCAATCAGCGCCAGGGTGCCGAGCAGAATGGCGACCTGCAGATTGTCGATGTGCAGCGGCAGTGCCAGCAGACCATGACGTTCCAGTTCGCCCACCACAATGAAGGTGATCGAGCCCACCAGCATGCAGGCCAGCGCGGCGTTGGCGCTCATCCGGCGCCAGTGGAGCGCAGCCACGATGGTCGGCAGCCAGGCCACGGCGAAGATGGCACCGGCATAGATGGAGATCCAGTAGATGCCGGCGGGGCGCGAGATCGCCACCGCGCAGACGATCAGTGCCACCACCGCCTGGGAGATGCGACCCAGGACGACCCCCTTGCGCTCGCTGACCTGGCGGTCAAACAGCTTTTCGTAGAGGTCTCGCGCCAGGGCAAAGCCTGTCAGCACGAATAGGGTGGACGCCGTGGACATGATGGAGGCCATCAGACCCGCCAGGCCGATGCCCGCCAGGGTCGGATTGGTGTGCTCCATGAAGCCGACAATCATGGCCCGGTCAGTCGGCTCGATACCCGGCTGGATGACTTGCATGGCGGCGGCCGCAAGAAACACCAGCAGCTGCATGGCGGGGGCAAAGAACACCCCAATCACCGCGACCTTGAGGATCACGAAGTCGTTCTTGGCCGGAAACACGCGGGAGACCAGTGCAGGGGTACAGGCGAAGAACAGGATCCACACCAGGAACTGCGAGATGGACCAGCCCAGCGGACGCTCATTGGCGCCACCGATGGTCCAGAAGCCAGGCAGCGTTTCGCCAAGGCCCTTCATGGCATCAAAGCCCGCATCGCCGATCAGTAGCGGGGCAATGACGAAGGCAATGGCCAGCATGGTGAAGAACATCATGGTGTCGGTGTAGACCACGCCATACATGCCGGACAGCGAGCAGAAAGCCAGCAGGGCCAGGGTGAAGGCGACGATGATCACCGGGAACGGGATGTCGATGATCTCGGCCAGTACCAGGCCCGCACCAATCAGCTGGATGATGCCGTAGCCGAGCAGGCCCACGACCATCAGGATCAACGCCACCACGCTGACCCATTTGTTGTTAAAGCGATAGTCGAAGAAGTCCATCATGGTGCGGCAGTTGAGCGCCTTGAGCTTGCGCCCGATGAAGACCACCGCGATCAGGGTGCCGACCCAGGCACCGAAGGAGCCCAGCGCCGCGATCACCAGGGGACCCTCGCTGTAGGAAATGCCGGCGATGCCCATCAGGGTCACCGCACTCAGGAAGGTCGCAGCCAGGGTGCCGACGATCAGCAGCGTCGAACCCTGCTCGCCCATCACATAGAAGTCGTCCTTGTTCTTGATACGACGGGCGAGCAGTGCCGCCACCGCCACGTAGGCGGTAAGTACGGTAGCGAAGATTGCCAGAGTCATGGCAGGTCTCTCTTGTCACAGGTTGTGGTTGTGTTAGGGAAATGCAGCAGCAAATGCCTGCGCCGCCAATTCGCCGCGCTGCCAATTCGCTGCGCTGCCAATTCGCTGCGCTGCCAATTCGCTGCGCTGCCAATTCGCTGCGCTGTGGGCGCTTGGCGTCTCGTGGCGCTGGACCGATGTCTTCAGCACTTCCCTTGGGTTGGCAAAGGGGTCAGCCCCGGGAAGTCTCGGGCTGTGGTGACGGGCTCCTGGTTTGCTGAGGGCTGGGCTGCCCAGATTGAGGCGCGCTGTCGGGCTGAGCGCCTTGCTTGAGCCGGCGAATGGTCGGGCGATACTCCCTGACCAGAATGACGCCGACAATCGCGACGGAAAGTGCCGTCGTGAGGAAGGCGTTGGCAAACAGAAACAGCACGTGGGGGTGGAAATCCATCGAAAAGCCTCTTGTTGTGGGTCGGGTATAGCGCGCACGCCTAGCCCGTCCTGTCATCGGGTCAGCGGATCAGGTGTCGGCCAGTTCACACCAGTCCATCAAGGTCAGCGCCATGATTTCGGCCACGGCAAAGACATCGTCCAAGCGAATGTGCTCATCGGGATGGTGGGCCAGTCGAGTGATGCCTGGGCCGAACACCAGCGCCGGAATGCCGTACTGGGAAAGCAACCCGCCATCGGTTCCCCAGGGCGAGGCCTGCACCGCCGGCTGGCGGCCGTGGACCCGCTCGAAGGCATCGGCGAGCTGTGTCACCAAAGGGTTGTCCATATCGATGCCCCCTGGCTGCCAGCAGGCACCGTAGAAGGTGACGTCTACCGGGTGGTCGATGAACCAGTCGTCCACCTCTGCCAAGGCTGCCATGGCGTCCCGCAGGGACTGTTCGGCAGCCGCCACGGTCTCACCGGGGCCGACACCGATACGGCCTTCCATGGTGATATCGTCCGGCACGCTGGACGGCCAATCTCCACCGGCGATGCGGCCGAGATTGATCGGCAGAGGAATCGGTACACCGGCGTAGAGAGGGTCATCCAGCTCGGCGTTGCGGCGTGCCTCCAGGGCCTGGATCGCCTGAATCACGGGAACGCTTTTCTCCAGCGCGCTGACGCCCTCATAGCGGGTGCCGCCATGCGCCTTGACCCCGGACACCGTCAGCCTGAACCAGCGCGACCCTTGCTGGCGCGGAAACAACTTCTGCTCGCTGGGCTCGGGGATCAGAGCCGCATCCGCGGTGTAGCCTCGCTCCAGAGCCGCCAGGGTACCAGCGCCGCCAGCCTCTTCCTCGACCACGCTTTGCACAATGACGTCGCCCTTCAGGCGGATGCCCAGTGCCATCAGGGTTTCCACCGCTATCAAGGCAGACAGGTTACCGCCTTTCATGTCGGTGACGCCGCGACCGAACAGGCAGCCGTCGCTGACATGGCCGGAGAAGGGGTGATCCTGCCACTGGTCATGATCACCCTCCGGCACTACGTCGACGTGGCCATTGAGGATTAGCGAGCGGCCACCGCCAGCGCCTTTCCAGGTGCCCACGACATTGGGGCTACCGGCCAGGCTATCTCTCTGGCAATGGAAGTAGGGGTTGTCAGCGAGGGTGTCGATATCGATTTCCCACAGGTCGGTATCCAGCCCCAGCGCTTGGTAGCGCTCAGCAATGCGCTGCTGATAGTGTTGCTCGTGGCCGGGAAGCGTCGCCTCCTGAACCCATTCGCTCAGTAGTGATATGTAGTCATCACGCCGTTCGTTGATGAACGTGCGAATCTGATCATGCATCGAGACACTGCTCATGGGAGCCAGACTCCCTGTTGGTTTGTCGTTGTAGGGACCATCGTTGTAAAGACCATTGTTGTGAAGTCGGTTGCTGTGAAGATTGCTGTGAGGACTGTGGCTGTGAACGAGTGTGACGGGGAGGCCCGCCGCCATGAAGATCATGGAGCGGATCGTCATAGCGGTGGTTGGCGTTGTGAGCGAGGGGACAGCGCATCTCTGCCCACCTCGCTAGAGCTCGTTTGAGTCTATATCAACTCATTTGAGTCGAATTAGACTCGATTGCTCAGCTATCCTCACGCTCGGCCCTGGCGATGACGGCATCGCACAGCAGCTGGGTACCCAGTGCACAGTGATCCGGCTCCGCGTACTCTGCCTCGTTGTGGCTGATGCCGTCGCGGCAGGGCACGAAGATCATGACCGTCGGGGTGACATGGGACAGGTGCACCGCATCGTGGCCTGCGCCACTCATCATGCAGGGAGCATCGAGTTGGCGGGCCTCGACGGCATCGCGCAAGGCGTCGATCAGCACCGGGTCAAAGGGCGTGACCGGGGAATGCCAGCGCCGCTCGAAGCTCAGCGTCACGCCCTCGGCCTCGGCGGACTCGTGGGCGATGCGCTCAAGCGCAGCGTCCAAGGCGTCAAGCTCGCTATCGCTGACATGACGAAGGTCGATCGTCAGCTCCACCTCACCGGGCACCACGTTGCGGGAAGGCTCGATGACCTTGAAGTCCCCCACCGTCAAGCGCGCGGCACCTTCGGAGTCGGCCATGACCTCCTCGCGCATGCGCTGTATCAACCGAGTGGCAGCCAGCAGCGGGTCGTGCCGGTAGCTCATCGGGGTGGGGCCAGCGTGAGCCGACTGTCCCGTCAGACGGATGTCGTACCAGCGAATACCTTGCACGCCGGTGACGATACCCACGGCATGGCCTTGTTCCTCAAGTACCGGTCCTTGCTCGATATGCAGCTCGAAGTAGGCGTCAAGGTCGGGTTCGCCCAAGGCTTGATCGCCGGCCTCGCCGCAGGCCTCGATGGCGTCGGCCAGGGTGATGCCCTGGCTGTCCTTGGCGTTGAAGAAGGTGGCGGCGTCCAGGCGGCCGGACCATACGCCACTACCGCCCATGGCAGGAGCGAAGCGGCTGCCTTCCTCGTTGGTCCATACGATCAGTTGCAGTGGACGCCGGGTGACGATGTCGCGCTCATGCAAGCTGCGCAGTACTTCCAGGCCGCCAAGCACGCCGAGAATGCCGTCGAATCGACCTCCCAGGGGCTGTGTATCCAGGTGGCTGCCCATGGACACTGCCGGCAGGTCGTCCTCGCGGCCACTGCGCCGGATAAACAGGTTGCCTGCCTTGTCCCGGCTCCAGCTACAGCCGATGGCTTCAATCCAATCCAGCAGCAGACGCCGGCCTGCTGCGTCTTCCTCAGTCATGGCAAGTCGCCGGTTGCCGCCGTTGGATGACGGGCCGATCTTGGCCATTTGTATCAGGCTGTCCCACAACCGCTGGGCATCGATATCGACAGGGCGCGACGAAGACGTCATGGCAGCATTTCCTTGTGATGTTGTGTTATGCCACAGCATCTAGCGAATCATGGGCCATTTCGAGAAAAAGATTTATGAAACAATGAGATAAAGTATGTCGCATGGCGCGACTTACGACTGAAAGTGGCTCATGGTTGCCGCGTCAAGCCTCTTTGAGTCGATATCGACTCAGAGATGGGTGGCCTTTTCAGGGCAAGCAGGTCTTCAGCTGCCTCGGGGCGTCCGCGAGTGGGCGAAGTGCCGGAAACGCGCTGGCGAACTGCTGGGAGAGTGCTGACGAGTGCAGCAGAGGACCTTCCGATGGACCCCGGCGTGGGGTCAGAAGGGCAAGTGAAAGGAGGCGGTGATCATGTTCAGGTGCTCCAGCTCGCGGTCATCCACTTCCTCGAACTCGACCTGCCCGATCCAGCTGGATGTCATCCAGCGGGCACCAAATCCCTGCACCCGGGTAGAGCCGCTGGTGGAGTCGAAGGTGTTACGCCCGGTAACTGGATCGCTGATCCATTGTGCCATACCGGTCTTGCCGTAGACCCCGAACTGTCCGATCCGGTAGCCGGCCACCAGGCTGCCACCCAGGCTGGTAACGTCCTGCACGTGTTGACTGTCGCTGGCGGTCATAGGGACATCGTCGCTATGTCGATAACGCAACTCGGCGCCCAGGTCCCAGCCGGACACATCTTCTGGAGCCATACCGGCTGTCAGGCGGAATCCAGAGGTATAGCCGTCAGGTGTATGTACCTTGTCACCCTGTACCAGCACGCCGCTGTCGAGTCTGACGATTTCTTGACCCATGCCAGAAAAGGCCGGTGTCGCCCCCTGGCCCGCGTCGTTGTCAGCCAGGGTGGACGTGGTGGTGTTTTCGTTGGCGCAGACCCCTTGGGCCGCCAGCATCAGCAGGCTGACCAGCAGGAACAGGGTGATCGAGCGTCTCCGCGCGAGCGGTGAGCGTGATGGCGAATCGCTGTGGGCGATGCGCGTGGGTGACATCAAGAAGCGTGGAGCTGTCATGATGGTTGTCCTGGCGGAGCCTCTCCGCTAATGGCGACCCTTCCTGGGGCGGGTCGTGCCTCGTTGTTACAGGCCCCGTGCACGCTGCCGTGCTCGGCGGGGCCGGAATCTCTGTTGCTTGACGACTGTCGCTCTTCACAAGCGCCGCTCTCAACAAGCGTCGCTCTTCACAAGCGCCGCTCTTCACAAGCGCCGCTCTTCACAAGCGCCGCTCTCAACAAGCGTCGTTTTCTACGACGCACCGCCAAGGAGGTAGCGCGTGGCGACTGTGACGAATCTCGAGCCGTCACCGGACAGCTACTATCACCGGACTGCCTCTATCGCCAGACAGCTACTATCACCGGACGGCCTCTATCACCTGACAGTCTCTGTCGCCGGACAGTCTTTATCGCCGGATTTGCGTCATCGGCAGAGCCTTGCTGAGCATGGATAGCCATTCACTATAGACAGTAGCGACCGTAGTATCTACGACTATCGTCGTGGCTGTCCTGTCTGATCTACCTTGCCGTTTGCCTTGCCTTGCCTTGCCTTGCCGCGTATCAGTCGCCGGTGGTCTGGTTGTCGCGTTCTGCCGCATCAAACGTCGCGGGGCCGAGTGCTGTCCTGGCCTGCACCCAGGCTGGCGTTGGAGCTAAAAATAGCAATCGCTGCCCGTGGATGCTACTCCAGGCTTGCCTGATTCAAGCATTCAGGAAGTGCCAATACGCCGTCAGCTGAGGGCAGGGAAGGTTTGCGTCGCTCGCAGCGTCGAGCAGCGGGCCGAGGATGGCATCGTGCTCGGTGGGGCGACCCGCCTCGATGTCCTGAAGCATTGAGGCGCGATTGGCGGCGGTTTGCGCAATGACCTGCCAGACCCTGGCGTGCCAGGCGCTGTGTCCGTGCTGCAGCGGGTACGACCCGTCCAGCGCTGTTGCGGGAGGGGGGATCTCCAGGGCCGCCAGGATCAGGCGGATTTCATCGATGATGGTGTTCACCTCATCGCGATAGGGGGCTTGTGCCAACTCGCCGTTACGGACTCGGTGGCGTGCCACCAGGGGATTGATGGCGGCATTGACGGCCAGCTTGTGCCACAGCCTGACCGAGATGTCTGCGACGGCCCGGGCATCCAGTCCGGCGTGGCGGAGTTGACCGGCCAATGCCTCTGCAAGCTCAGTGCCGCTTGGGTTAGCGGTGCCGTCCAGATGACCGATCACGGTTTGCCCGTGACCGGCATGTACCACCCCGTGGTCGTCCTCGAGATAGGCGCCTTCGGTGGTGGAGGCGCATAGCACCGGCCCGGTCCAGGCCTCGGTGATGGGGCGCTGAACGCGCAGGCCGTTTTGCCACAGGATCACCGGCGTCTGCGGGGCAAGATGTCCGGCGACGGCGGCAAAGGCGTCCTGGGTAGCGTATGACTTGGTGGTCAGCATGACCCGCTCGACGCCTTGGCAGGCCTCGCCGGGATCCGTACTGATGGTGAGTAGCAGTCGCTGGTGCTGGCCGTGGGGGTCCGTCAGTGATTGTTGCCGGGGAAGCGGACGTCGGCCAAGCAGCCGCACGGACTGCCCTGCAGCGCTAAGGCGACATGCCAGCAGGCGGCCAATGGCGCCCGGTCCCACGATCAGCGTGCTCATCAGGTGTTCCCCTTGCGTGGCGAGCGGCGCCCCCGGCCGCTGCTGGACTTGCGGTTGGCGCCGCCGTCGGAGGTGGTGCTGGAGGCGTCTCGTGCGCTGGATCCTTTTTTGGCCCTGGGCTGGCTCCGGCGCCGGCGAGTGCCAGCCCGCTTCGCGGGCGTGGCGGCAGCGACTTCACCCTGAGCGGAGCGCAGGGCGGACTGCAACCGCTGGCTATCGGCGCTGGCCACCAGCGCAGTGAGGTCGACCACCAGCTGAGATACGAAGGGATCGGGCTCCGCTCGGGCTTCAGCGATATCCTCCAGGCGCTGCTCCCACAGCGCCGTCCTTTCAGGCCTGCTGACCGCATCCGGCAAGGAGTGAATCAGGCCGACGCCCAGGCGGGTCGCTCGCAGAGTCTTGGCCTTGCGCACCAGGTAGCCCCGCTCGATCAGTGTCTCGATGATGCCGGCGCGAGTTGCTTCGGTGCCCAGCCCATCGGTGTCTCGCAGGGTGCGCTTGACCTCGGCGTCTTCCACGTAGCGGGCGATGTTCATCATGGCCTTGATCAAGCTGGCGTCGGTGAAGGGTTCTGGCGCACGTGTCTCGCGCTGTTCCACCTCGGCATTGATGGCCTGGCAGGTTTCTCCCTGGTGCAGGGCGGGCAGCGGAGGCGCCTCGTCACGGGTAGTGAACAACGGCTTCCAGCCAGGTACCAGCAGTGTCTGCCCCGACGCCGCAAAGCGCTCATCCAGGAGTCGGCATTCTGCCTTGACCTCCTGGGTCTCGAGGGCCGGGTAGAATTGTGCCAGGACGTTGCGGGCGATCAGCCGATAGACGTCGGCTTCCTGGGCGGACAGCCGCTCTGCGCTGAAGGGTTTGCCGGTCGGGGCCAGAGCATGGTGGGCGCCGACCTTGCTGTCATCGAAGGCGCGCGAGCGCAGCTGCATGTCGGCGTTGGCCAGCCAGCGTCCCAGCGTCGCATCATCTCGACAGGCGCTGGCCAGCTGCCCGGGCAAGCTCTTCAAGTGCTCTCGGGGCAGGTAGCGGCAGTCGGAGCGTGGGTAGGTGATGAGCTGGTGACGTTCGTAGAGGCGCTGGCAGATATCCAGCACCGCCTTGGCCGACAAACCATGACGACGGGCGGCATCGACCTGCAGTGCTGACAGCGAGTATGGCAGCGGGGGAGGCTGGCGCCGGTGACGGGATTCAACCTTGGTCACGACACCCTGGCTGCCTGGCAAGCGCGCGGCCAGGGCCTGGGCCGGGGCCTCATCGAGCAGCCGGCCGCGTTCATCCAGCCGATGCTGTTCGGACGGTACCCACCAGGCCTTGAAGGCCCCTGCGACGACGCGCACCTCTGCCCACAGCACGTGGAACGGATAGGGGACGAACTGGCGAATTTCCTCGTCGCGGCGCACCACCAGCCCGAGCACCGGTGTCTGTACACGGCCTACCGACAGCACACCATCGTGACCCGCCTGTCGCCCTATCAGGGTCCAGGCTCGGGTCAGATTGATGCCATAGAGCCAATCGGCACGCGCCCTGGTCTGGGCAGCGCGATAGAGAGCATGGTAGTGCCGATTGTCGCCGATACGTGACAATGCCCTGACGACCGCCGGGCGGTTGAGGTCATTGATCAGCAGGCGTGCTACGTCGCCTTTCCAGCCCAGGTGCTCGATGACCTCCTGGACCAGCAGCTGACCTTCTCGGTCCGGGTCGCCGGCGTGCACGAGTTGGCTGGCGCGCTTGATTCTGGCGCGGATGACGGCCAGCTGACCTCGTGCCTTGGGCCGCGGTACCAGTTTCCACTGACTCGGCACGATGGGCAGGTGGTCCCTTCGCCATGGCTTGAGCGCTGGGTCATAGGCATCCGGGGGCGCCTGTTCCAGCAGATGCCCGAGACACCAGGTGACCTCGGTGTCACCGACGGACAGGTAGCCGTCATGTTTCTGTGCAGCCCCGGGCAAGGCATCGGCGATGGCGCGCGCCAGGCTAGGTTTTTCCGCAATGATCAATCGCATGGCGCACCACAGAAGGGATGTTTCTGGATATTCTTCCAGTATCTGAAGAGCGATGCCAGGTGTACCATGACGTGATTGATGTACAACTCTTATATCATTTTTTTATGCATCGAGAGTGGGCTGACCAGGCAGTCTTGCCATCTCGAGCGCTGCGACCGCTGCCGTTGGTGGCACGAGGAGCATCATGCGACAGGCTGGAAGAACGCGCCGTATGTTGGGTCTGTCGGTGCGCACGGGGACCACGCTACTGCGATCTCGGGTAGGCGGCAATGCTGACTGGCAGGCGCTTGGCGAGTCGCTGTTCGACGGCTTGTCGGAGCTGAAGGGGCCAGCCATGAAGCTGGCTCAGGTCATGTCCCAATGGGATGACCTGCTGCCCCCTGAACTCGCCGAGGAGCTGGCTCGCCTGCAGCGCAATGCCACTCCGGCGCCGTGGGAGGATATTCGGACGACGCTTGAGCAGGAACTGGGGGAGCTGCAGGCCCTGTTTCGTCATGTCGAGCCCGCCCCCTTCGCCAGTGCATCCATTGGGCAGGTGCATCTCGCCACCACCCTGGAAGGGCAGCAGGTGGTGCTCAAGGTACAGTACCCCGGCCTCGAGCAGGTGCTGGAGCAGGACCTGGCACAGGTCCGCCGTATCCTTCGCCTGGGGCGTTGGTTCAAGGTCTCCCAGAGTCGCCTCGATGCCTTGTTCGATGAATTGGCCGAGAGCCTGCGCCAGGAGCTCGACTACGTCGCTGAGGGCAACATGTTGAGGCGCTATCGTCAGCGCTATGACGCCTGGGGCAATATCCGCATTCCCGCACCTGTCGACTCTCTCTGCACGTCTCGAGTGCTGGCCATGGAGTATGTGCCGGGAACACCGCTGCGCGAGATCGAGCAGGTCGATGACGAACGACGGCAGCACGTGGCCAGCACACTGGCGGACTGGCTGACAGAGGAACTGTTCGTCCATGGCGAGGTGCATGCCGATCCTCACGCCGGTAATTTTGCCGTGGATGATCAGGGTCGCTTGATCCTGTACGACCTGGGGGCGGTGATAGCGGTGCCGCCGGAGCGACTGAGGGGCATGCTGGCGCTGCTGTCGGCGACCCTGGAACGGGACCCTGTGGCCATGGATGAGGCCCTTCGAGGACTCGGCGGGCGGCAGGGCGAAGGCGCGCCCTTGGCGTTGTATCAGGAGTCGGCTGAGGCCATTGCCCCGCTGTTTGCGCCGGGGCTGCAGGATTTTGGCGATGTGCGTGTCCATCGGCGTCTGCGCGAGCTGAGTCCCAGAGTATGGAGCGCGCTGGACCGTCTCCAGCCACCGCCCGGCATGTTGATGTTGGCGCGCACGCTCAACGGACATTACTGGAACCTGGTGCGTCTCGAGGCGCGCCTGGATATGCAGAATCGAACAGCGCAGGTCTTTCAGACCTACGCCGGCCAGGGCGTGGGTCTGCCAAGCTGAGCTCTGCACTGTTAGACTGTGCCGTTTTTAATTTCAGGGGAGAGGGCGATGCTGGCGTTATGGGTGGATCAACTGCTGGGCTATGCCTCTGGCGCCCTGGCAGCCATTCGGCAGGATGAACGCTATCCCAGCCTGATGAGCTGGGCGCGGGAGCAAGGCCCGGACTGTGTGGGTGGCGACAAGTCGCTGGCCCAGGCGCTGGCGCCGGAGCTGTGGTCGCAGACGCCGCTGGCTCGGCTCGATTTCGCCTGTGAAACCCTGGCGCGCCCCGGCCGCAACGAGCCTTGCTGGTGTGACTCCGGACGCAAGATGAAGCAGTGCTGTGGTGCGGTCAGCCTGCCGGGCCACCTGCCTCCACACCTGATGTGGATGCTGTCGCTGCGTGAGTGGAAGGGCGACGCACTTAAAGCGGCGCTGGCCAGCGGTCGAGCCCCCGCCCAGGCGCTGCTCGAGGCGGGCTTGATCGCGGCGGAGTCCGGTCAGCGCGGCCGTGCCCAGCAGATACTCGAGTCCCTGTTCACCAATGCGGACTGGGAGCGATTGCCCGAGCAGGCGGAGCCGGCCTTCGAGATACTGCTCGACCTGTTCCAGGAGCGCGGCTTCCATCGCAAGCGGGAGGCGCTGCTGGACGAGGTGCTGGAGCGAGGTCCGATGTTCCTGCGCGGGGTCGCCCTCGAGCGGCTGTGCCTGATGCATCTGGACAATGACGATCTGGATAGTGCCCGCGCAGCCTTCGTGCGTGCGCAACAGGCCCTGCCAGACTCGCCGACCCTGGCATACATCGAGGCCATGCTGCTGCTGCATGAAGGCAATGACGAGGAGGCGGTGGAGCGCTCACGCTTCTGGCTGCGTCGTCTGACCCGGCAGGGCGACCTCGATCCCGAGCAGTTGCAGTTTCTTGCCGATCTGGCCGACAACCCCGGCGCTACCCTGGCTGACCAGCTATTGAGCGCTGAAGAGGATCTGGCCGAGCCGCTGGTGGGGCTGCAGACCCTGCTGGCTGAGCTGCCGACGCCTCCGCCGATCAAGGTCGAACAGCAGGATGGTGTGCTGGTGTATCGCTCCACGGCACGGGAAGACACCCTGTTTGCGGCCTTCCAGGAAGGCTTTCAGGTGGACGTGGATCCGGACGCCCCCATGGGGTTTCTGGGGGATCCCTGGATCAATGCCAGCGTCTGGTTGCCGGCGCTGTGTGCCAATCCCGAACAGCTCGATTCTCCGGCAGTACTGCAATCGGTGTCGCTGGCATTGACCAGTCGCTTCGGTAGCCTGCCGTGGATGGCGCCCAGCCTGTTCGAGCCGCTGGCCGAACGGCTTGAGCGCTGGCTGCAGCAGGTCAGTCAGAGCGGCGACGGTCCCTTCCAGTGGGATCAGGCGGACAACGCGCAGCTGTTGCGCGCGGGGCTGGCCCTGGTGGTCGGCATGGAGCGCGGATCGCGCCAGCATTCCCGTGAATTGGCCGAGTTGCTGCTGTCGCTGGACGAGCAGGACAGCCTCGGCTTGCGTGAGCTGGTGCTCGACCAGTTGCTGCGTGAGGGCCGTGACGGCGAGGCGTTGTCGATGAGTCGGCAGGCGCTGGAGCAGGCAAGCGAAACGGATGCCGCTGAGCAGGATGCGCCGCTGTTGGGCATGTACATGGGTCAGGTGCTGGCACTGTACCGACTGGGGCAGCTCGACGACGCGGCGGCCGCGCTGGAGAGAGCCAAGCGCCATAACAGCCATGCGGTCTCTCTGCTGTGCAGCGACAACCCCCAGCGCGCGGCGACGCCTCCCAATGGACAATTGGCAGAGCCTGGCACCCGTGCCGAAGCCTGGCAGTACCGCACCCTGATGCGTGACCAGTGGCGGACGACTCCAGGGGCGCTGGACTGGTTGCAGGAACGCGGTTCTCGCCGCTGAAGTGACCGCCCGGCGAGCGAACGTCAGCCGCACCTTTGCGTCTGACGTTCGCTACCGGTATCAGGCCTCGGCGCTGGAGGGCTCTTCCTTCACATAATACCGTTTGATCCACAGCGCCATCGCCACCGCCGGAAGGCCAAGAAGCGAGGCCAGCACGAAGAAGCTGGGGTAGCCCCAACCCTCCACGACCAGCCCGCCAAAGCCTGACAGAAACTTGCCAGGCAAGGTCATCAGTGACGAGAACAGCGCATATTGAGTGGCCGTGTAAGCGCGAGACGTCAGGCTTGAAAGAAACGCCACGAACACCACGCTGGCCAGACCGTTGCTGAGGTTATCGCCCATGATGGTCAGCACCAGCAATTCTTTCTGAGCGCCGCTCATGGCGAGCCAGGTAAACATAAGGTTGGTGAGCACGGTGGCGGCAGCCCCTATCACCAAGATGCGTCCGATGCCGAAGCGCACGACCAGGACCCCGCCGAGCAGTCCCCCCAGTAGGCTCATGACCACGCCAAACACCTTGGTCACGGTGGCGATGGTGTCCAGGCTGAAGCCCAGGTCAACGTAGAGCGGATAGGCCATCGACGCCATCGCCAGGTCGCTGATGCGGTAGATGCCGATGAACACCAGCAGTCCCAGGGCACCTAGCCCAAAGCGCGAGAAGAAATCCAGGAAAGGACAGACCACCGAGCCGATCAGCCAGGCTCCGGTGCGCCTGAACCAGGCGGGTTGGCCTTGGCTGGCACGCAGGAAGCTCCTGACCCTGGGTTCTGCGCTGAGGCGCTGTGCCAGGGGCTTGCGGGGAGGCTCGGGGCGCAGCAGCACGGTGATCATGCCAATGGCGGTCAGTGCGGCCATGCACTGATAGGACAGTTGCCAGGAGCCCAGGTCGGCCAGGTACAAGGCTCCTGCGCCCGCCATGATCAGGCCACCGCGATAGCCAATGATGTAAGTCGAAGCCATGGCTGCCTGCACATCGTCTTCCGCTGACTCGATGCGAAAGGCGTCGATGGCGATGTCCTGGGTGGCGGAGCCGAAGGCGACCATCAGGGCGAACAGCGCCACGCTGCCAAGTTGCTGTGCAGGATCAAGCGTTGATAGGCCCACCAGTCCGGCCATCATCAGTGTCTGGCCGGCCAGCATCCAGCTGCGTCGCTGGCCCAGCCAGCGTGTCAGCAGAGGCAACCGAAAGGCGTCGACCACAGGCGCCCAGAAGAACTTTATCGAATACAGCAGTCCTATCCATGAGAAGAAGCCGATGGCTGCCACCTCAACCCCGGAGGTGCGCAGCCAAGTCGTCAGGGTGGAAAACACCAGCAGGAACGGAAGGCCGGCAGAGAAGCCCAGAAACAGCATGGCCAGTACAGGCGGCCGCAGATAGACGCCAAGGGCCTCGATCCAGCGGCGCATGGCCGAAGGGGTGGGCATGTGAAAGCCTCCTTGCATGATGGTCGGCGATCCGAATGGTAAAATGCGCTCAGTATCCCGGCGCTGCTCGGCGAATTGTTGCAAAGCCGCAGGGACGATACCAGCGGCGCGCGACAAGCCGCGTCGGTGGCGAGCCGGAAACTGAGACCAAGACAGGCCCCCAGGTCATATCCTTGTCCGCCTGGTGGGTGCCCGGAAGGAGTTACATGAGTCACAGCATCAACGAGACGGTCACTGGTGGCGATTCCACGCCGCGCTGGTACGTGATCCAGTGCAAGGGTGGAGAGTCCTTTCGCGCCGCTCAGCATCTGGCCAATCAGGGCTACGAACTCTTCCATCCGGTGCTTGAAGTGCAGAAGAAGCGCCGCAACAAGCTGACCTGGGTCGAAGAGCCACTATTTCCTTACTACCTGTTTCTTCGCCTCGACCAGGTCGAAAGCAACTGGCGCCCCATTCGCTCGACCCGGGGGGTGCTGAAGATCGTCACCTTCGGCCTGTCGATGCCGGTACCGGTCAGCGACGAGCTGGTCGAGCTGTTGCGTCGGCACGGGCAAGAGAAGGACGAAGGCCCGGGGCAGCTGTATTTCCGCGCCGGCGAGAGCGTCGAAATCACCGACGGTCCGTTCAAGGACCTGAAGGCAGTGTTCGATAGCCACAAGGGAGAGGAGCGCGCCATCGTGCTGCTCAACATGCTGCATCGCCAACAGCGCCTTGAAATGCCTGTCGCCGCCTTGAAGCGTCAGGACTGAGACTTATCTCCGAAAGGAACGCATCATGAAGATTGCCCCTCAGAAAGTGGCCCAGCTCCATTATGTGCTCAGTAATAGCCACGGTGAGGTGCTCGACGACTCGCGTCAGCGAGGCGAGCCACTGGAATACCTTCACGGCCACGACAACCTGATGGCGGGGCTCGAGCGAGCGCTCGAAGCGACCGAGCCGGGTTCTCGTGTCGATGTCACCCTGGCCCCTGACGAAGCATACGGACGCAGGGATGAGTCTCTGGTCCGTGAGGTGGGGCGTCAGGCGTTCCCCGCGGCGGAATTGCGCCCTGGGATGTGTTTTCAGACCCCCGGCGATGCCGGTCCCCAGATCGTCACCGTGGTCGAGGTGAAGGACACCACGGTGGTGATCGACACCAATCACCCACTGGCGGGGCAGACCCTGCGCTATCAGGTCGAGGTGCTGGAGGTACGCGACGCGACCCGCGCGGAACTGGCGAAGGGGCACCCACTGCCCGCGGGTACCGAAGCCTCATCGGTGGAAGATCGCAAGGTGCTGTAGGCCGCTGGCTGACCACCGCCTGCGCTGTCCGCGACCGCCAGAAAAAGCCGCCCTTGGGCGGCTTTCGCGTGAATGGACGACGGCTGATATGGCGGCGGGCGAATGTCGCACAGGGACCCTTGACTCAGGTCAGCACAATTCATCAGGAGGGCGGCTAAGCTTGAACCATCAACACAGCAAGGGGAGGGCAGGGCCATGTATCTCGATGATGCAGTGATCTTCGGTCTGGGGGCTGTCGCCCTTTCTGTGGTCTTCATGGCGGGCTGGATCGCCTTTGTCATTCGCGACAGTCATCGTCGCAAGCGATAGGTTCCGCGTAGACAGGTTGGGTGTCATGTGCACAGCACCCAGCCATTGACCAGCGTCAGGGGAGGGGGAGTCATCCCCCTTTTTCAACCGGCCCTTCGGGGCCGGTTTTTTTATCTGCAGGATTCGCAGCACGGCATGAGCAGCCCTGCGGCTGTCGCGTCGCCGCCAGATCAGACCTGTGCCAACGGCCCGGACGCCTCAGCGCCCGGGACCGTTGAGGGCCCTGTTACAGGGCGATACGCTGCTTGAGGAAGTCGACGATGGCGTCGGCGGGCACCATGGTGGCGTCACTGTCGCGGCGCCCCTTGTACTCAAGCTCGCCCTTGTCCAGGCTACGGTCTCCCACGACCAGGCGATGGGGAAGGCCCATCAGCTCCTGGTCGGCAAAGCGCACGCCGGGACGCAGATCACGATCATCCAGCAGCACGTCGAAGCCTGCCGCGGTGAGCTCGTCATGCAGGCGATCGGCCGTTTCGCGCACGCGCTGGGACTTGTGTGCGTTCATCGGCACAATGGCCACATGGAAGGGGGCGATCGCATCGGGCCAGATGATGCCGTTGTCGTCGTGGTTCTGCTCGATGGCAGAAGCCACCACCCGGGTCACACCAATGCCGTAGCAGCCCATCCACGGGTGGATGGCACGACCTTCGTCACCGAGCACGGTGGCATTCATGGCTTCGCTGTACTTGCGGCCCAGCTGGAACACGTGACCGACCTCGATACCGCGCTTGATCGACAGTATCCCCTTGCCGTCCGGCGAGGGGTCGCCTTCGACCACATTGCGGATGTCGGCCACCTGGGGCAGCGCCACATCACGCTCCCAGTTGATGCCGAAGTAGTGCTTGCCGTCGACGTTGGCGCCGGCGCCGAAGTCGCTCATCAGCGCGACGCTGCGGTCGATCACGATCGGCATGTCGAGTCCCACCGGTCCCAGTGAGCCAGGCCCTGCGCCAACTGCAGCACGGATCTCTTCTTCGCTTGCCATGGTCAGCGGGGTGGCCACCTGCTCCAGATGCTCGGCCTTGACCTCGTTGAGCTCGTGGTCGCCGCGCACCAGCAGCGCCACCAGACCGCCTTCGCTGCCCTTGACCATCAGTGTCTTGATGGTCTTTTCGATGGCAAGGCCATGCTGTTCCACCAGGGTGGCGATGGTCTTGGCGTTGGGGGTGTCGACCAGACGCAGCTCCTCGCTGGGCGCTGCACGGCTGGCGTCACTGCCCAGCGGCGCCGGCAGCGCTTCAGCCTTCTCCATGTTGGCGGCGTAGCTGGACTCGGTGGAGAACACGATGTCGTCTTCGCCGGAGTCGGCCAGTACATGGAACTCGTGGGAGCCGGTGCCACCGATGGAGCCGTTGTCGGCGATCACCGGACGGAAGTCGAGACCCAACCGCGTGAAGATGCGCACATAGGCGTCATACATCTTCTGGTAGGTATCCTTGAGGGACGCCTCGTCCTGATGGAAAGAGTAGGCGTCCTTCATGATGAACTCGCGCGAGCGCATGACCCCGAAGCGCGGACGAATCTCGTCACGGAACTTGGTCTGAATCTGGTAGAAGTTGGCGGGCAGCTGCTTGTAGCTGGCAATTTCCTTGCGCACCAGGTCGGTAATGACTTCTTCATGGGTCGGGCCGACACAGTAGTCGCGCTGGTGCCGGTCCTTGAGGCGCAGCAGCTCAGGTCCATACTGCTCCCAGCGGCCAGACTCCTGCCACAGCTCGGCGGGCTGTACGGCAGGCATCAGCAGCTCCTGGGCACCGGCGCGATCCATTTCCTCGCGCACGACCCGTTCCACCTTGCGCAGAGTGCGCAGGCCCAGTGGCAGCCAGGTGTACAGGCCAGAGGTCAGACGGCGGATCATGCCCGCACGCAGCATCAGCTGGTGGCTGACGACTTCAGCGTCGGCAGGCGTTTCCTTGAGGGTACTGATCAGCAGGTCGGTGGCGCGCATGGGTCCGCAGATTCCTTCACATCGAGTCGATAGATCGTAGAGCGTCGAGGGATACGGCAGAGTCTTCTATTGCCGGTGATCAGGCGCTGCCTGATATCGGTCGACGCTCGCAATGGAGAGTGTGGTGTGTTGACGATGTCACTCATCAAAAGTGTCGAGCATTGTACGGTGAAGCTGTCGCGGCGGCAAAACAGCGTCATCCAGGGAAGCCAATCTTGGCAGCCTGCACAACGCCAGACCACCGTTGGTGCGAACCGGAATCTACGTACCGCAGCGGAGTCGACAGCGGGAGTGCTGCGCAGCGTTGGCCAGGTCAGCTAAGTGGTGCAGAAAAACGTGCTAGGATGCGTGCGAGTTTTCTCATGGAAGATGTCGCCAAGGCGGCGGGATGGCCTCCACGGCCGCCCCAGGCAGCGATATCGACCTTGTTACCATCGCGTTACCATCGCGCTAGAAACTGCAAAGGAAGTTGTTCATGTTACGTCCACCCCGTCTGCTTACCGGCCTGGTCCTGGCCACTACCCTGACCTCACTCGCCGGCTGCGGCACCGTCTTTCATCCGGAGCGCAAGGGGCAGATCAGTGGACGTATCGACCCGGTGGTGGCCGTTGCCAACGGTGTGGGCCTGCTGTTCTTCATCGTGCCTGGCGTGATTGCCTACGCGGTAGATTTCTCCAACGGCACGATCTACCTGCCCGGTACCAGCACCACCTCGGTCGATGCATTGCCCATGGGCGAGGCCCGTGATCTGGCGAGCCTGGAGCAGCTGATCAGTGAACGCGCCGGCACCGCGGTGAGCCTGAGCAATGAGCTGGTGCGCGTCGAGCAAGTGGCGACCCTGGACGAGGCGCTGGCGATGGTGCGTATGGCCAGTGACGAGGCGTCTCATGGAGCAGCGCCCACCTCCAGCTAGCTTGGTAACGCGCCTGGGGCCTTCTCAGGCGCGCCATGCCCCCAGGGCAACGATGACCAGTCCAGCGATCAATCCCCAGAAGGCCGATCCAATCCCAGCCAGGGTCAGGGGAGAGGCGGTGACCGCAAAGGTCACCAGCGCCGCGTCCAGATGGCGAGCGTCGGAAAAGGCGGTGGTCATCGCCCCACCCAGGGTGGCCATCAGTGCCAGTCCCGCCACTACCGCAATCAATCCCTCAGGCAAGGCAGCGAACAGCGCGGCCACGGTAGCGCCCAGGGTCCCCAGCACCAGGTAGCCGATACCGGCTGCCACGCCGGCGGTGTAGCGGCGATGCGGGTCAAGGTGCGCCTCTTCCCCCAGGCAAGGCGCCGCGCTGATGGCGGCCATGTTGATGCCATGCCCAGCGAAGGGAGCCATCAGCAGCGACGCCAGCCCGGTGGTGCCCAGGCAGGCGCCGACAGGAGGCGAGTAGCCCGCACTGCGGACCATGGCCAGGCCCGGCAGATGCTGAGTGGTCAGGGCCACGGCGAACAGCGGCACGCCAATGCCCAGACAGGTCGCCAGGTCAAACGCCGGGGAGACCCATTCAGGTCGCGTCAGCATCAGCGAGACCTGGGCGACCTGGAAATCCCCCCGCGCCAGGCTTATCGCGATCCCGGCCATCAGCACCGCGATGATGGCAAGCCTTGGCAGCCAGCGTCGGCACAGGACCCATACGCTCAATAGCAGCAATGGCATCCAGGGATCGACACGGACAGTAGCGAAGATATCGAGAACGAACGGCAGCAGGATGCCCGCCAGCATCGCTGAGGCCAATGCTGCCGGGACGATGGCCATGATCCGAGTGACCACGCCGCTGGCGGCGACCAGCAGCATGCACACCGAGGCCACGATGAACGCGCCCACGGCCTGGTCGAAGGCGACCCCCGGTAGCTGGGTGACCAGCAGGGCTGCGCCCGGCGTCGACCACGCCGTCAGCAGCGGCATGCGATAGCGCCAGGACAGTCCCAGGGTGGTCAGGCCCATGCCGATGCCCAGGGCCCACATCCAGGAGCCGATCTGTGATGGGGGAATTGCCGCCGCCTGGGCGGCCTGGAAGATGATGGCGGCGGAGCTGGCGTAGCCGATCAGTACCGACACCAGCCCTGCTGCCACGGTGGAAGCATGCAGGTCGTTGGCCAGCTGACGCTTTTCGGGGGGAGTCGCTGGCTCAGCAAGAGTGGAAGACGGCTCGGTCATGGGGCGTGTCGCTGTGTGTTGGGAAGGGCGGGTAGGTTGTGCGTTATAACGTCCAAGGCTAGCAGTGGGCGTTATAACGCACAAGCGCTGTGGGCTCGAGCCTCTGTATACTGGTGCGCGTCACGCATTTTCATGAGAGACGACATGTCGGACACTGCCCACCACATCGGCCACCATATCGCCAGCTCCCTCAAGGGGCTGCGCCAGGCGCGGGGCTGGAGCCTGGCACATACCGCCAGGGAGACCGGGGTCAGCAAGGCCATGCTGGGCCAGATCGAGCGTGGGGAGTCGAGTCCTACGGTGGCGACGCTGTGGCGCATCGCCAGTGGTTTTCGGGTGAGTTTCTCGTCGTTGTTCGGTCAAGGCCCCGGCACCGATGACTCGCCGCTGGAGCAGCGCCACTGCAGTACCAGTGATTCGGTGTGGGGGCAGGACAGCGCGGGTATGCAGGCAAAGTTGTTGTTTCCGTACGATCCCCTGCTGGGCTTCGAGATGTTCGAGATTGAACTCGCCGCAGGCGCTGAAAGCGCCTCCAGCCCCCATGCGCCTGGGGTGGTCGAGCACCTGGTCGTGCTCGAGGGCACGCTGGTGTTGGCTGTGGGCGATGAGTGGCACCGTTTGACGGCGGGGGAAGGGCTACGTTTCTGTGCTGACCGGCCGCACCTGATGCGCAACGAAGGGCCCGCGGTGCTGCGTTTTCACGACGTGATCCATTACCTGCCCGGCGCGGCTGGAGGAGCGGCTGGTTGAGGCTCAGCTGGTTGCGGCTCGGCCAGTGTCGCCAGCGCCTCTGGCTGGTATCGCTCCAGTAGAGCCCACAGGCGTGCGCAGGTGTCTGCGTCGAGATTTCCGCTGAAGTCGGCGGGACGAAAGTGAAGCTGGAATGCTCGCAGGGTGGCGCGGGTCGCGTCATCCAGCACGCCGCTGACGTCGATGTCATAGCCCCAGGCACGCAGCGCCCGCTGCACCGTCTCAATCGAGGGGAGGCTCCCTCCTGCGATACGTTGGCGAGCGTCGAAGCGCTGGGCATAGTGGGCCACCCGCTCCGGCTCGGGCCAGGCACCAATGCCGGCATCATGCAGCCGTTTCCAGGGAAATGCCGGGCCTGGGTCCAGCTTGCGCGTGGGCGCGACGTCAGAGTGTGCCAGCACGTGCCTGGCCTCGATGCCATGCCGCTCGATGATATCCCGGGACAGGGCGATCAGCGCTTCAATCTGGCTGTCGGGGTAGGGCATCCAGCCGACTCCCTCGGGGGGCTCCAGCTCGCTGCCGACCCAGGGCTGGTCGGGGCCCTGATTGACAATCTCGATGCCGATGGAGGTATCGTTGAGGCCGACGCGGTTGCCCCAACGGCTGGCGCCGGCGTGCCAGGCACGGCGAGACTCGGGCACCAGCTGAAACACCACGGGTGAGCCCTGGAGTCGACGTGTTGGCAAAGGCAGTAGGTAGTGACTGGAGACCCGTGGTCCGGTGAGTGCGCGCAGCGAGTCGGCCTGGTTTTCATCGGTATAGTGCAGGATCAAGAAATGCACGCGGCTGTTGTGGCCACGGGCGGGGTGACGATGGTCCACCACATAGCCGTCACGGGGTTCCAGAGCGGGCCTAGAGTAGGAGTGGATCAGCCCTTCCGTGGCGACCCCGGTGGCCATGTCGCAGCCGGCCAGCCACACCAATGCGCCGGCAAGCACCAAGAGTCTGAGTCGGCGAAGTGGCTGCGGCAGGTGGGGCATCGACGGGTCCTTGATCAGATCCGGGGTCGTGGTCTAGCGAGCCAGCTCGCGCATGGCCTCGTCGAGTCCTTCCAGCGTCATGGCGTACATGCGCGCCTGCACCAGCTCGCGGATGATCCTGGTCGAGGGCGTATATTCCCAATAGCGCGGCGGGTTGGGGTTAAGCCATACCAGGCGAGGGTAGCGCTCCACCAGTCGCTTCAGCCAGATGCCGCCCGGCTCCTCGTTGAAGTGTTCGACGCTGCCGCCGGGGTGAGTGATCTCGTAGGGTGACATCGACGCATCGCCCACGATCACTACCTGGTAGTCCGCGCCGAAGGTGCGCATCAGCTCCAGCGTGGAATACCGCTCCTTGTGACGGCGCGCATTGTGTCGCCACACGCCTTCATACAGACAGTTATGGAAGTAGAAGTGCTCCAGGTGCTTGAACTCGGAGCGCGCCGCCGAGAACAGTTCCTCGCAGACGCGAATGTGGTCGTCCATGGAACCGCCCACGTCCAGAAACAACAGCACCTTCACCGCGTTGTGGCGCACCGGGCGCATGCGCAGGTTCAACAGGCCGGCATCCCGAGCGGTGTCGCGAATCGTGGCGTCGATATCGAATTCTTCCAGTGCACCCTGTCGAGCGAAGCGGCGAAGACGGCGCAGTGCCATCTTGATGTTGCGCGGACCCAGGGCCTGATCATCGTCATAGTCGCGGAAACGGCGTTCATCCCAGACCTTGATCGCACGACGATGGCGCGAGCCATCCTGGCCGATACGCATCCCCTCGGGGTTGTAGCCATAGGCGCCGAAGGGGCTGGTACCGCCGGTACCGATCCACTTGTTGCCACCGGCGTGGCGTCCCTGCTGTTCCTTGAGGCGTTGCTTGAAGGTCTCGATCAGCGCCTCGAGTCCGCCCAAAGATGTGACCTGCGCCTTTTCCTCGTCGCTCAACTGGCGCTCGAACTCCCGGCGCAGCCACTCCTCGGGGATCAGTGCGTCAATGGCCGCATCGAGGCTTTCCACGGACCCGATCCAGGCGGCGAAGGCGCGATCGAAGCGGTCGAAGTGGCGCTCATCCTTGACCATGATGGTGCGGGCCAACTGATAGAAGGCGTCCACATCGGCAAAGGCAATGCCGGAGTCCACGGCGGCATGCAGGTCCAGTAGTTCGCGCAGGGATACCGGGACCTGCTGGCGCCTGAGACTGTCGAACAGATCGAGAAACATCAGCGCCCCTGACGCCGCACCATAAAGGCCAGGCGCTCCAGCAGAGCCGTATCCTGCTCGTTCTTGACCAGGGCGCCGGCCAGGGGCGGCAGACTCTTGGCTGGATCGCGCTGGCTCAGGGCTTCCCGCGCCACGTCGTCGGCCATCAGCAGCTTCAGCCAATCGACCAGCTCAGACGTGGAGGGGCGCTTCTTGAGGCCCGGCGCCTCGCGCAGCTCAAAGAACACTTCCAGGGCCTGGCTGACCAGCCTTGGGGCGATATCCGGGAAGTGTACGGCGACGATACGCTCCATGGTGGCGCGGTCGGGAAACTCGATGTAGTGGAAGAAGCAGCGGCGCAGGAAGGCGTCGGGCAGCTCCTTCTCGTTGTTGGAGGTGATCACCACGATGGGGCGGTGGCGCGCCCGGATCGTCTCGCCGGTCTCGTAGACAAAGAATTCCATTCGATCGAGTTCCTGCAGCAGGTCATTGGGGAACTCGATGTCGGCCTTGTCGATCTCGTCGATCAGCAGTACCACCCGTTCGTCGGCGGTGAAGGCTTCCCATAGCTTGCCGGGCCGCAGGTAGTTGGCCACATCCTCGACCCCGTCGATGCCGAGCTGGGAATCTCGCAGACGGCTGACCGCGTCGTACTCGTAGAGGCCCTGGGCGGCCTTGGTGGTGGACTTGATGTGCCAGGTCACCAGGCGGGTGCCCAGGGACGCGGCCAGTTCTTCTGCCAGCAGCGTCTTGCCGGTGCCTGGCTCGCCCTTGATCAGCAGCGGGCGCTCAAGGGTGACGGCCGCATTGACGGCCTGCTTGAGCGCATCGGTAGCCACGTAAGTGGCGGTGGAGTTGAACGCCATGGAAAAGCATCCTGTAACTGATGGCGGATGTCGAACGAGTGTACGGCGCCGCCGCAGACGGGTCTAGCTACGCTGCGCGTCGTCACGATAGAGCCGAATCAACGTCGCCGGATCGCTCTCGCCTTCGCCCCTGGCCAGTCGACTGCGCATCAGCTGGGCGGCCAGCGCAGCCATCGGCGTGGCGCTGGCTTGGCGATAACCCTGAGCGGTGGCCATGTCGACATCCTTGAGCAGGGTGCGCAGGTGCCAACTGGGCGCCTTGAAATCACGCTCGGCCATGCGCGGTACCAGCATGCGAAAAGGCGTTGAGTCGGCAAAGCCGCCCGCCAGGGCCTCTGGCAACAGGCCGGCATCGACACCGCTGGACTCGGCCAGTGCCACCATTTCGGCGATCGCTGCGGTATTGCAGGCCACCAGCAGTTGATTGCACAGCTTGGTGACCTGGCCTGCGCCTACCGGACCCATATGGGTGATGCGCGAGGCCAGTGGTTGCAGGATCGTCCTGGCGGCGTCCACGTGGGCTCGGTCGCCTCCACACATGATCGCCAGGCTGCCGGCCTCGGCACCCGCCACGCCACCGGAGACCGGGGCGTCGACCCAGCTGAGGCCGGATTCGGCGGCCAGCTGGGCAAGCTCCCGGGTGGCGGCCGGGTCGGCGCTGGTCAGGTCAATGATGGCGCCACCGGGACGCGCGTTGGCGATGACCCCCTCGGCCCCGAGCATCAGCTCGCGCAGCACCTCGGTATTGGCCACGCAGGTGATCACCACGTCTACCTGAGCGGCCAACTGCGCCACGCTATCGGCGACCCTGGCGCCGGTCTCCGCAGCGACGGCGTCGGCCTTAGCTCGGGTGCGGTTGTAGAGGACCAGCGGATGACCGGCCTTGGCTAGCCGGCGGCTTAGCGGGTCGCCCATCAGACCGATACCGATAAAGCCGAGGCGGGGCAGCAACGCGGACATGGTAGAACTCCTTGGCAGGGGAGAAGGGGGCGGCGTCTTGAGTTGGCCGGGCAAGGGAAGACAGCATGCAGCAAGGTGTGTTTCTGGCTCAACTGGGTTGCGCGTTGAGGGCCCGTCGCCTAGCGTGGAAGGCTTTGCTACCGACGCTGCCGCCACGAGATCCGCCATGCTCGAGTATACCCTGGCCCACTGGGTCACCTTTCTGTCGGCAGCCTTGCTGCTGAATCTCTCACCGGGGCCTGACATGGCTTTTGTACTGGGCCAGACCGCGCGACATGGCCGCAGTGGGGGCTTCGCTGCGATGTTCGGGGTATGGAGTGGGGCGGGCGTGCATGTGCTGATGGCGGCGCTGGGTTTGTCCGCCGTGCTGGCAACGTCCGCGGTCGCCTTCGGCCTGATCAAGTGGGTCGGCGCGGCGTACCTGCTGTGGCTAGGCATTCAGGCGCTGCTCGCCCGCCCGTCCAGCGAAACGGCGGCGCCGGCCCCGTCTCTGCCTGGGGCTGCCAGCATCTATCGCCAGGGCGTCGTGATCTCTCTGCTGAACCCGAAGGTCGCCATCTTCTTCCTGGCCTTTCTGCCTCAGTTCGTGGTGCCAGGCGCAGGGCCGGCCAGCCTCCAGCTTGCCCTGCATGGGTTCTTGATCATTGCGGTGGCGGGGCTGATCGAGCCGCCGCTGGTGATCCTGGGCGCCAGGCTGGTCACAGCGCTGCGCGGCAATCGTCGTCTTGGTCTATGGTGTGAGCGAGGGTTGGGGGCGCTGTTCATTGGCCTGGCGGCCAGGCTGGCCATGAGTGAGCGCAGCCCATAACGCTTAAGCCGGAGGCGAGCTCATGCGCCTGAGAATCCTGTCGGACCTGCACTTGGAGCACTTCGAGGGGGATCGCCTGCTGCCCGACATCGAGGCCGATATGGTGATCCTGGCAGGTGATATTCATCTAGGCCTGCAGGGAATCGAGTGGGCTGCTGCGCGCTTTCCCGATCAGCCCGTGATCTACGTGCCGGGCAATCACGAATTTTACAAGCATCGCATGGAGCCCCTGCGCAAGGAGATGCGTGAGCGCGCGGCCACGCTGGGCATTCACCTGCTCGACAACGCACGACTTGAACTCGACGGCGTGCGCTTTCTGGGGACGACACTGTGGACCGACTTCGCGCTCTACGATGAGCGTCCCGACCCGCAGGACATCCCTGCGGAGACGCTGTCCGCTGCACTCAGGCAGATGCCCGACTTCGCGATCATCGAAGAACCTGATGGCGAGGTCTTCTCGCCGGAGCGCAGCGTCGAGCTGCACCGCGAGAACCGGGCCTGGCTTGAGACCGAGCTCGCCAGGCCCTTCGCCGGTGCCACGGTGGTGGTCAGCCACCACGCTCCCCTGGCCGAGTGCATTCCTGCCCACTATCAGGGCGACCCGCTGTCGCCGGCCTTTGCCTCACGCCTCGAGTCGCTGATGGAGGGCGTGGCGCTGTGGGTCCATGGCCACGTCCACGACCCGGTGATGCTGACGCTGGGGGACACCCGCGTGGTGGCCGTGCCCGGCGGCTATCCCGGCGAGCGTTCGGAGGACGAGCTGCGCCTGGATCGGGTAGTCGAGGTCGAGAGCATGGCGTCGCAATCCCGGGAGGCCTGAACTAGCCCCCCTGCAGCTGTTCCTTGAGCTTGCTGGGCAGCTTCTTGATGATCAATCGGTCATGTTCTTCGTCGTACTCGATGCTGTTGCCCAGCAGGTGGGAGTCGAAGCTGATCGAGACGCCCTCGGCGCGGCCGGTGAAGCGGCGGAACTGATTGAGGGTGCGCTTGTCCGGCGGGATTTCCGGTGACAGGCCGTAGTCGGCGTTGCGAATGTGCTCGTAAAAGGCCCGCGGATTGTCATCGTTGACCAGGGCGGAGAGCTCATCCAGGGTCATCGCTTCACCGCGACTTGCCTGGTCCTGGGCGTAGTCGATCAGCGCATCGGTCTTTTCCCGCGACGCTTCCTCCTCCATGTCTTCCTGCTCGACATAGTCGCTGAAGGCCTTCAGCAAGGTACGGGTTTCGCTCTTTGGATCGACGCCTTCGCTAGCGCCCAAAAGGGCCTGCAGGTCGTCGGCCAGCTTCTTCGCGCCGCGATCTGCCAGCATCGACAGGTACTGACTCGACGGGCCGCCGTCCTGCCATTGGGTCAGGTTGAGGCGAAAGGCCAGCGACATCTGACTGTGATTGAGCTGCCCGGTGATGCCGACGCGACCGTCTTCACCGATGACGAAACCGTCCCGATGGTGAACCAGTGCGACGAACAGGTGGCGGGTCTCGCCCTGGCGCTGGTCGACCATGAGCAGGTGGCCTCCGGTGGGCAGGTGCGCGTCGACCACGCCCTTGATGGCCTCGCCAAGCTCCCTGGCCAGTGTCTGAAAGTCTCGCTCGCCGTCGAGGAAGGCACGAAACTCCGCAGGGAAGCGGCTGGTGGTCGCCACTACCGGACCTTCATCAGAGGCGTCCAGGCCAGAGGAGCCTGCACCAGAGGTCCCTGTCGCGGAGGAGTCATCGTCGTCCCAAGGGGCGACATCCTCGCCGCTGGCGTCGCTATCCTGCACGCTCGGGCGATCCGTGGTGCTGGGGGGAGCGTGCTCATTGAGCCGGCCCCAGCGCTTGGCCTTGCCGTGGTAAGCGTCGGTCAGGCGGGTGACCAGGCTGTCCAATGCGTCGCTGTCGGGATGCAGCTCGCTGGCAGGCTTAAGCGTTGCCGGGATGTCGCTGGCGCTCTTGTCCAGGCGCTGGATGACGCAGGCAGAGATCGGCATGGAAACCTCGTGACCAAAAAACGGCGGCAGATGATAGCGTACTTGGGGCGTCAGACCGAAGCCGATTCATGGCTTGAGGCGATAGCCGCTGCGGAAGATGGCATGGATGACCGCCAGCGCCAGGGCCATGAACAGCAGAATCATGCCCAGACTGACCCATACGCTGACATCGCCGAGTCCATAGAAGCTGTAGCGGAAACCCGACACCAGGTAGACCACCGGATTGAACAGGGTCACCGTTTGCCACAGGGGAGGCAGCATGTCGATGGAGTAGAAGGTTCCGCCGAGGAAGGTCAGCGGCGTGATGACCAGAAGCGGCACCAGCTGTAGTTTTTCAAAGCCATCGGCCCAGATCCCGATAATGAAACCGAGCAGACTGAAGGTCAGTGCGGTCAGCACCAGAAACAGCAGCATCAACAGCGGGTGCATGATGGTAAAGGGCACGAACAGGCTGGCCGTTGCCAGCACGATCAAGCCGAGCACAATAGATTTGGTGGCGGCAGCGCCGACAAAGCCCAGCACGATCTCCAGCGGCGAGATGGGAGCCGATAGAATCTCGTAGACCGACCCCGAAAAGCGTGGGAAGAAGATCCCGAATGAGGCATTGGAGACACTCTGGGTCAGCAGCATCAGCATGATCAGCCCCGGCACGATGAAGGCACCGTAGGGAATGCCCTCGACCTCACTGATGCGTGAGCCAATGGCGGAACCAAAGACCACGAAGTACAGCGAGGTGGATAGCACGGGGGATACCACGCTCTGCAGCACGGTGCGCAGGCTTCGGGCCATCTCTGCCAGGTAGAGCGTCTTGACCGAGGTGATGTTCATGGTCGCTCCTTGACCAGATTGACGAAGATTTCCTCCAGCGAACTCTGGCGAGTGTGCAGGTCCTTGAATGCGATGCCGGCGGCGTCGACGTCTGCGAGCAAGTCGGCGATGCTGCTCTCACCGTCGTCTGCACCGTCATAGTGGTAGACCAGCGCATGGCCCTCGTCGCTCAAGGCCAGGTGGTGGTGAGCCAGGGCGTGCGGAACAGCGTCGAGGGGTTCGCGCAAGTGCAGGGTCAATTCCTTGCGGCCGAGGCTCGCCATCAGCGCCTGCTTTTCCTCCACCAGCACCAGCTCTCCGGCACGAATGACGCCGATGCGCTCGGCCATCTCTTCCGCTTCCTCGATGTAATGCGTGGTGAGGATAATGGTGACGCCGCTCTCTCTGAGGCCTCGCACCACCTCCCACATGTCACGGCGCAGTTCGACGTCGACCCCGGCGGTGGGCTCATCCAGAAACAGTACCTGGGGTTCGTGGGCCAGTGCCTTGGCGATCAGCACCCGACGTTTCATGCCGCCGGACAGGGTGATCAGCCGGTTCTTGCGCTTTTCCCACAGGCTGAGCTGGCGCAGCACCTTCTCGATATGTGCCGGATCCTTGGGCTTGCCGAACAGGCCGCGGCTGAAGGACACCGTGTCCCATACGGTGGAGAAGGCTTCACTGGTCAACTCCTGGGGCACCAGCCCGATCAGCGAACGGGCAGCACGGAAATCATCGAGAATATCGTGGCCGTCAACCCTGACGTGGCCTGATGAGGGATTGACCAGCCCGCAGATGACGCTGATCAAGGTGGTCTTGCCTGCCCCGTTGGGGCCAAGCAGGGCAAAGATCTCGCCGCGCTTGATGCTCAGGTCGATGCCCTTGAGCGCCTCGAATCCGCCGGCATAGATCTTTGTCAGCGCCTGGACATCAATGATCGGGGAGTCGCTCATGGGTGCCTTCCCCCGGGGTCAAGGTTTTGGTGCGGCGGGTGAGGCAGTCCTGATGAATGCTCCATGCTGACGTCCTTATCGATGGCCTTCGCCCATCCTAGCGCGGTTGTCTGTATCTGCACACCGGCCCGATCCACGCCCTGGCCGGTGTGTCCCCTCCGCCGGGGCCGCAGGTTCATGCCGTCCATGGCTGCGGCGGACTTATTTCCTGGCGCTGACGTCAAGCATGCGGGGCAGGACATCCTGCTGCCTGGGATTCATGCGGTGATGAACCGCCATCAACACGTGCCCCAGGGCCATCGCGAACAGCGCCCACCCCAGCCAGCCGTGGAGCAGATTGGCAGGGAGCATCATCCACTCGATCTTGTCGCCGTCAAAGCCTGACATGAGCTCGATGCCGAAGGGCGAAAAGGCGCGCCCGGAGCCATATTGGCGCATCAGCGCAATCGACGGAATCACGACCAGCAGGGCGTATAGCGCGAGATGACCCAGATGCGACGGCAGGTTGAGGCTGGATGGGCGGCGGCGCTGGTTTAACAGCGCCCAGGCCACCCGGCCCAGCATCAGGATCAGAATCAGCAGGCCCACCGGCTTGTGGGTAGCCCAGGTCAGTTTATCCAGCCAGGAATCTTCGAACAGCACTGTGGTGGTGGCCGTGACGAGCTGCCACAGCACCAGGGCAGCGATGCTCCAGTGGAAGAAACGGCTGATACTGCCATAACGTTCGGGTGAATCGATGATCGACATAGGGGACTCCTCATCCTCGGTCGGGGCGGTCGATGGTTGTTTTTGCATAGCCTAACTCGGCCCAGCGGGCAGGGCTGGGGAATTTTCCCAATAGAATGTGCACGAAGCTGCAGCCGTGGGTCGAACATGCCGTTCGGCACGGGACGTTACCGGAACGGATGTAAGGAAGGCGGTGGTGGCGTCATCCAAACACTCTCGTCACCGACGACGTTGTCCCAAGAGGTCTGCTCCATGGTTCCTGAGTCTCCCCTGACGTTGAAACGAGTGACCAGCAAGAACAAGGCGTGCGGTACTGTGACTCTGCCCCAGTCGCCCGGGCGCTTGCTGTGGTTGGCGTCGCGGTTGGCGTTCGCCCTGGCGCTGCTGATTGCGGTAACGCCCCAGGCGTCGGCACAGAGTGGCGAGCAGGTAACGCCCAGCGTGTCCCAGAACATCATGCAGCAGAAGTGGGTGTCAGACGATTCCAACCTGATCTCCACCGTCGTACTGGTTACCCTGGACCCGGGGGCCAGTCTGCCGCCCCATCGCCACGCAGGGCCAGCCTACGTCAAGGTGGCCGCCGGCGAGGTGATCTCACAGCTTGAGGGTGGGGAAGAAGAACGCTTTGGGCCTGGCGACGAGTGGCGAGAGCCGGAGGGCGTGCGTCATGTGAAGCTGGTCAATGCCAGCGATGAAAGTGCTGCGGAATTGATCGTGGTGATGATCCACACCCGCGGTGAACCCCTGACCCGAGTCGAGAAGACAGTGGAGTAGATAACAGCGGCAGGAAGGGGGGCAGAAGAGGCTGCCTAAGACACTGTTTTAGACACCAAGGCCACGCTTTGGCGTGGCCTTGGTTTGACTAGCATGGTGTGGCTAGATCGGCGTGACTCGCTCGGCGGGATATCAACCGCGGCTGGTGACTTCCAGCAGGTGGTAGCCGAACTGGGTCTTGACCGGGCCCTGGACCTTGTTGAGCTCGGCGGAGAACACGACTTCGTCGAACTCGCGCACCATCTGGCCGGGGCCGAAGCTGCCCAGGTCGCCGCCCTGGCGGCCGGACGGGCAGGAGGAGTGTTCGCGGGCGGCGTCGGCAAAGTCACGACCGTTCTCGATTTCGGCCTTGAGGGCCTGGCACTTGTCTTCGCTGTCGACGAGGATATGGCGAGCAGTAGCTTGAACCATGGGAAACTCCAATTGAGTGCTGGGGGAATCAAAGGTGGGCGGAGCTTAGCATGCTGCGGCACACAGGGCATCCTGTCGTCGAGCGGAGGTAGCCGCCAGCGATGCCATGTTGACGATAGAAGTGATGGTGAGGAGTTGCCACGTGAACAAGGTTCTGGTCAGTGCTTGCCTGCTGGGAGACCCGGTGCGCTATGACGCCAGTCACAAGGCCCTGGGCGATGCGCGTCTGAGGCGCTGGCGCGAGGAGGGGCGGCTGGTACCCATCTGTCCGGAAGTGGCGGGAGGATTGCCGACGCCAAGACCTCCCGCCGAAATCCAGGGAGGGCAGGGACGTCAGGTGCTGCACGGGCAGGCAAGGATCGCGGATGACGCCGGGGACGATCCCACCGATGCCTTTATCCGGGGTGCAAAGCTTGCGCTGTCCGCGGCCAGGCGCCATGGGGTTCGCCTGGCCCTGTTGATTGACCGCAGCCCCTCCTGCGGCAGCACCCAGATCTACGACGGCCATTTTGAGGGCACTCTGGTGGCCGGTGAGGGAGTCACCACGGCGTTGCTGCGTGCCTCTGGCATTGAGGTCTTCGCTCCCCACCAGCTGGACGCCCTGGGAGAGCGGCTGGCCCAGCTCGACGCAGACGAGGCGTTTTGAAGGGCGGGCGTCAGTGAGGGGCCACGCTCAAGGCTCGGACTGCTTGGCTTCCTCAGCCTCCTGTCGCTGCGGGACCGGCCTATGGGCCGCGCGCTATTCCTCAACCTATCCCTCAACCTCGGTGGGCGCTGGGGGAAAACTGACCGTCAGCGTGTGGTGGGCCCGTTCGCGCCTTACCTCGACTCTCGCCTGGGTCCCCGGCATTACGCGGTTCACCAACGCCTTGAGCTGCGCAGGCTGGTCAAGGGGTTGGCCAGCAAAGCGCAGCAGGCGATCACCGACACGCAGCCCCGCAGCCGCGGCGGGGCTATCGGGTGCCACCTCGCTGACTACCAGACTGCCTTCGTCCATGTCGACGCCAACCCCCAGTCGCGGTCCATGCTGAATCATGTCGTTGTGCACCACAAAGATCGCATCGGCGAGCCCGTCGTCGGCCGTGCAGGCCTCGTCCACCGTCAGCGGTAGCAGGCTCGACACCGCGCGGATATCCCGGTGTGAAAGCTGCGTTTCGATGCCCTCGCCATAGCTGGTATGTCCCATTCCCACCAGGCCCACCGCCAGGTAGCCGTCGTCTACCAGCTCGGTAAGTCCGTACGCCATGGCCGTGTCCCAGACCTGCTGGGCGTAGACGAAGTCATCGATCATTCCGGCATCGAATACGCGACTGCCGATTTCGTCACCAAGTTCGGCCGCGTGCTGGGCCAGGCTCTCTTCCAGGCGCTGCCGGTACGAGGGCGATGCCGGGGCCGGTTCCGGGATGCCGTGACGCTCAGTGGGTGGAACGGCCATGACACCTTGCTCGACCAGGCGTCGGCGTAGCTCCGGGGTGACGTTGAGTGCCTTCAGCGGCAGGCGATGGTCACGGGCAAAGTGCAGTATCGGCAGGTAGAGCGCGGCGTCAAAGCCCCAGTAGCGATACCACTGGCTCTGCTTGAGCAGCTCTGTCTCGTCGATGTTTCCGGCCACCCAGGCATCCAGCGCCGCCTGGCTTTCCCTTGGCAGCATCTCCAGGCCGATGGCCAGGCGCGGCTGCTGGGCGTGCAGGGCGCTGATCGCCGCCAGCTGAAAACGATGGTGGGCAGGCTGGTCGTGGCGCTCGCCCAGCAGTACCACCTGCTCGTCCGCCAGCGCCGCCCAGCCCATGGGAGGGGAGCGGCTGGTCAGGCTGGCTCCTGGCGTTCGCCAATCGCCGGGGAGGGCACAAGCGGTGCCCGGGGCGCCTGTCGAGGGCGCGGCGACGGGTGGCTGGGTGTCATCGCCCATAGGGGATGCCAGGGCCATGTTCAGCGGTGCCGACAGTGATACCAGCATCGACGCCAGCGCTGGCAGACATAGCCGGACATGGCGGTGTTGGGACATGGGATGAGTCTCCTGACATCGAGGGTCTTGAGTGTGGCGATGGTCCGCATGGGGATATCGCCGCAGGTGCTAGGGCAGTGCTATCAAAGGCATCGCACGGTCACATTTCAACAACAACCCGATGGTGACGACAGTGGATCATAGTCTTTCAGAGCTGGCGAATCGTCGCCAGGACCCCAATCGCGGCCTGCGTCGCGGCTTGCTCTTTCTCAGTGTGGTGCTGGTTGCCAGCCTGTCCGGCCACTGGCTGATCCAGGATGGCCACTATGGCGCCTACGCGCTGGTGCCCACGGTGGTCGTCATTTCCATGGCGCTGATCACCCACCGTACCCTCGAGGCGCTGATGGCTGGGTGTCTTAGCGGTTTCATCATCCTGTCACCTTCCAGCGCCATTCAGGACATGGCGCTGGCGGGGCTGGAGGTCATGCAGCAGCCGACCATGGGCTGGATCGCCCTGGTCTGTGGGCTGCTGGGTGCCTTGATTGGCCTTTTGCAGTTCGTCAGGGGCACCGAGGCCTTCAGCGATAGCGCGGGCCGCCTGTTGACCACGCGCAGACGGGCCATGCTGGGGGCCACGGGCCTTGGCATCCTGATCTTCATCGACGATTACCTCAATGCCATGACGGTATCGGCGGCGATGAAGAAGCTGTTCGATCGACTCAAGATTTCCCGCTCGATGCTGGCCTATATCGTCGATTCCACCGCGGCGCCGATCTGTCTGCTGATACCGTTCTCGACCTGGGCCATCTATCTGGCGGGACTGCTGGAAAGCCAGGGCATTGCCTCAACCGGAGAGGGCTTCGCCACCTATCTCGGCCTGATACCGATGCTGTTCTACCCCTTGATTGCGCTGCTGGTGGTACTGCTGGTAGCGCTGGGGGTGTTGCCTGCCCTTGGGCGCATGCGCGCGGCAGAGGCGGGAGATGAGCTGGTGGACGATAGCAGCGCCGAGCAAGCCGACGAGGTGCAGCGCCAGATCACGCCCCGCTTGATCAATTTCGTACTGCCGGTGACCACGCTGCTGCTGGCGACCTGGTGGTTCGGTATCGATGCGCTGATCGGTGTCGGCTTCGCCCTGCTGGTTGCCCTGGCGCTGTATGCAGCGCAGCGGATCGCGCCGCTCAATCGCATGTTTGATGAGCTCCTGGGGGGCTTTCAGCAGATGCTGCTGCCCCTCGGCATCGTGTTCGCCGCCTTCCTGCTGCAAACGGTGAACCAGAACCTCGGCCTGACCGAGACGCTGGTGGCCTGGGTCGAACCTTTGATGCAGGGAAGCTGGTTGCCGGGCGTCACCTTCCTGCTGCTGTCAGGACTGGCCTTTGCGACGGGGTCCTTCTGGGGCGTCTACGCCATCGCCTTTCCCATCGTGATTCCCCTGGCCGAGGCGACCGGGGCCTCCATGGGGCTGACCCTGGGGGCGATGATTTCGGCCGGTGCCTTCGGTTCCCACGCCTGTTTCTTCGGTGACTCCACCGTGCTCAGTGCACGTGGCTGCGGAGTGACGCCGATCCAGCACGCCCTGACACAGCTGCCGTACGTGCTGCTGGCGGCAGGTGCCAGTGCCATTCTCTATTTCCTGCTGGGGTAGCCACGAATGCAACGACGTACGGCCTTCGCCTTTCATGAGCACTGCCTGTGGCACGACAACGGTCCCTGCTCGGTCTTTGCGACGCCTGGTAAACATGTCCAGCCTGCGGCCGCGGTGGAACACCCGGAGACCAAGCGACGCCTCAAGAATCTGCTGGAAGTCACCGGACTGATGGATGAGCTGGTGCCGATCAAGGGGGCCCCTGCCGATGAGAGCGATCTGCTGCGTTTCCATACCGCCGAGTATCTGGCGCGGCTGGCGCAGATGAGCGAGTTTGGCTTTGGTGATGCCGGGGAGTGCGCGCCGCTGCGGCGTGACAGCTACGACATCGCCCGTCGCTCCACCGGACAGGCGATTGCCGCCATGGATGCGGTGCTGCGCGGAGACGCCGACAACGCCTATGCCCTGTGTCGCCCTCCAGGGCACCACGCCGAGCGGGACCGAGGCCGCGGTTTCTGTCTGCTGGGCAATATCCCGATCGCGGTCATGACCATGATGGCGCGCCATCCGCTCAAGCGTGTCGCGGTCATCGACTGGGACGTGCACCATGGCAACGGCACCGAGCAGGCATTCTGGGAGCGCGATGACGTGCTCACCCTGTCGCTGCACCAGGACCGCAACTACCCCGTCGACAGTGGAGACATCGAAGATATCGGGGGTGGTGTCGGCCGCGGCTACAACCTGAACGTGCCGTTGCCGCCGGGCTCGGGTATCGGCGCCTACCAGGCGGCCATCGAGCGCGTGGTGGTGCCGGCGCTGGAGCGCTTTCGCCCAGAGCTGGTGGTGGTGGCCTGTGGTTATGACGCCAGCGCCATGGATCCCCTGGGCGGCATGATGCTCAATAGCCAGGCCTATGCGGAGATGACGGCCAGGCTGCTCAATGTGGCGGACAGACTGTGCCAGGGCCGCCTGGTGATGGTGCATGAGGGAGGCTACAGCGAGGGCTACGTGCCGTTGTGCGGTCATGCGGTCATCCAGACTCTGGCAGGATCAGCGATCCAGGCCGATGACCCCATGAACGACGAGATCGCACGCTGGGGCCAGCAGACGTTGCAGCCGCATCAGGAGGCTTTGCTGGCACGCCTTGATGGCTTGGTCAGACACCTGGGGTGACGTATTCTGACCCGATGGATGTTTGCCGCCCCTGCCGTTTGCCCTCGAAGGTGCTGCCACCGAGCGATCTTGCGCCGGTGGCGCGCCTTGCCGACCGCGTGCGTTCGCCCAATTTTCTCGAGGGGTTAGGGGAGGTGCTGGGTGCCTATGCCCCGGGGATCAGCTATGCGGTGATGCACTTTCCCGGCGTGGGCAGGCCCACGGTGCTGGCGCATAACCTGTCGGCGGTGCTCGATCGTCGGGTGCTGTTACCCTATGTGGAGCGCATGTACCTGCTCGACCCGTTTCATCAGCATTGGCAGTCCCAGGCGGCGCCAGGGGTGTGGTGGCTTGAAGAACTGGCGCCCGCCGGCTTCCGCGAGACGGAATACTTCGCGACCTACTACCGCAACCTGGGCCTTGAACGGGAAGCCGCCGCGTTCTTTTCGCTGGGAGAAGGGGATGGCATCACGATGTCTTTTGGGGCCTACGGTGCTCTGGAGGAGGGCGCCGATCACGTCACCCTGATGGCCCAGGTGGCCTATCTGTTTCCTCTGCTTGAGTCACTGGTTCGCCAGTTCTGGCTGGTGTCGAGTCTGCATCTGCCGCGGGAGGAACAAACGCCAAGCCTGCTGGCGAGCTTTGGACAGGATCGGCTGAGCGAGCGTGAGCGAGAGACCGCCTGGCTGATTCTGCGGGGACATACCAGTCCGGAGATCGCGAGCAAGATGGGAATTTCTACCGGCACCGTCAAGAATCATCGCAAGCGCCTGTATGCCAAGCTGAACATCTCGAGCCAGGCAGAGCTGTTCCGGCAATTTATGCTATTTCAGCACCAGTCCGATGGACGCGCCTGACAGGCCCCGTGTCTGCTACCATGGCGCGCCTGTCCCCTTGACCACACGACCGACGTCGTCCTTGCGCGCATGACTGCCAGCTTGAGCCACACCGAGCGCCTCGCGGCGCTGACCCGCCTGCTAGCCGAGTGGTACTGGCTGTGGTCGCCGACCCCCTTCACCCATGCCTCCATCCCCTGGCCCGACCGCGCGCAGGCCGGAGACATCGCTGCCTGCCTCGAAGCGGTGGATGACCAGCGCTGCCAGCGGCTGCAGCAGCGGCCCTTCGACGACTCGCCGCTGGCGGCCTGGCTGCCGGTGGCCGAGCTGAAGCGACTCACCGACGTTGCCCCGGGGAAACCGGCGATCGATGCCCCCGAGGCCTGGGCGGCCCACGTGGGGGGGCGCAAGTGGTCGCAGATGCTGGCGTTTGCCCCTCAGGTCGAACCACTGCGTGGCCAGCGCCTGGTCGAGTGGTGCGCCGGCAAGGGCCACCTGTCGCGGCTGTTGGCGCGCTGGCATCATGGCCCGGTACGTGCTCTGGAATGGCAGCCAGCGCTCTGTCGCAGCGGCCAGTCGCTGGCCGATCGCCAGGGGCTCGAAGTGAGTCTGGTGGAGCAGGACGTGATGCAGCCGGAGGCGGCCGAGCAATTTGATCACACCGATCAGGTGGTGGCGCTGCACGCCTGTGGCGATCTGCACGTGCGCCTGTTGCAGCTGGCGCGGGACAAGCGCGTGGCGGTGACGCTGGCGCCATGCTGCTACCAGCGGACCCGGGATGAGCGCTACCGGCCGTTGTCCGCCCAGGCCCGATACCAGGCTGAGCTGCATGATCTGGCGCTGGATCGTGAGACGCTGGCCATGGCGGTGCAGGAGACGGTGACCGCCAGCCGGGGGGAGCAACGCAAGCGCGAACGGGCCAACGCCTGGCGGCTCGGCTTCGATGAGTTGCAGCGGGAGTTGCGTGGGACGGACGACTACCTGGCGGTGCCGAGTCTGGCCTACGGGCAGATGCCAGATGACTTCGCCGGGTTCTGTCGCTGGGCCGCCCGGGAGAAGGGGCTGGCGCTGCCTAAGGGGGTCGACTGGGAAGCGTTCGAGCGTCGCGGTGTGGCGCGGCAGGGGCGGGTCAATCGATTCGAGCTGGTGCGCCACCTGTTTCGCCGACCACTGGAGCTATGGCTGGTCCTGGACCGGGCCCTGTGGCTCGAGGAGGCCAGCTTCGAGGTGCGCTTGAGCGAGTTCTGTGAGCGAGCGCTGACGCCCCGCAATCTGGCCCTGGTGGCCACCCCGCAACCGCCAGCCTGACCGGGCGCAGAGCCCCACGGCCGCGCTGATTCGCTGTCGTTGAGTCGTCGCGCCGCCGCGGCTGGGCCCCGGCGGCGCGACCTGGGTTCAGCTGCGCTTGCCGCGACGGAACTGCTCTACCTCCCAGGCCTTGGCGCGCTGGATCAAGGGGGTGATGCTGGAGCCCTGGATCAGGATCGAGAACACCACGACCGAGTAGGTCATCACCAGGATGATTTCACGCACATCGATGTTCTTGTCGGGAATCACGTCAATGCCGGCGGGAATGGACATCGCCATCGCCAGCGCCAGACCACCACGCAGGCCACCCCAGGTCAGGATACGCACGGAGTAGGGGTTGTAACGGCGGAAGCGATGGAAGCCAACATAGGCGACGCGCACGCTGAGATAGCGCGACAGCAGTACCAGCGGTACGGCGGCGATCATCAGCACCCAGTCTTCAGGGTGGAAGCTGAACGATAGCATGGTCATGCCGATCAGCAGGAACAGCACGCCGTTGAGGAATTCATCGACCAGCTCCCAGAAGTGATCGAGGTGCTGCTGGGTCTCCTCGGAGAAGCCCTTGCGCCGGGTTCTGTTGCCGATGATGATGCCCGCCACCACCATGGCCAGGGGGCCCGATACCTCCAGGAACTCAGCGAACACATAGCCGGAGGTGGGCACCAGCAGGGTCAGCATCAGCTCCATGGAGTGATCCTCGGTATGCCGGATCAGGTAGTGGAATAGCTGGCCAAGGACGAAGCCGTAGAGGATGCCGCCCAGTGCTTCCTGCAAGAACAGATGGCCGACGCTCATGACGGTGGGGGTCGCACCGCCAAAGGCGATGGCAAACAGCGTGACAAACAGCACCAGCCCAAAGCCGTCGTTGAACAGCGATTCGCCCTCGATCTGAGTGGAGATGCGACGCGGCGCGTTCATCTTCTTGACGATGGCCAGTACCGCGATGGGGTCGGTGGGCGAGATCAGTGCACCAAACAGCAGGCAGTAGATCAGATCGAAGTCGATGCCCAGCCAGCCGACCAGCAGCCACAGGGTATAGCCGATAAAGAAAGTGGAGAACAGGGTGCTGCCCATCGCCAGAATGGCGATTTCCCACTTCTGATCACGCAGGTGGGGGAGCTTGATCCCGAGAGCGCCGGCAAACAGCAAAAATCCGAGGATCCCCTTCAGCAGGAAATCCTCGAAATTCAACTGGTTGATGGCATTCTCTGCGGTTTCATCAAGGGCGAACCAGCCCGCGTGCCCAGCGATGACAATGGCAAGTGACAGTATCAGCGCCCCGGCAGTGATGGCGATGGTGGTCTGGAACTTGCCTATCTTGCCGTTGATCAAGGAGATCACCATCGCCATCGCGGCGAGCAGGCATAGGGTGTCGTACACCGACATGGAGTGAAGCCTCTGAAGTGGTTGGGGTAGGGGGAGAGATAGCGGTGGAAAGCATCGTCGGCAGCGCGGTTGGAAGCTCGACGGAAATAGGATGGGTAACAGGGTGTGTTACGGCTGGTGAAACAGCGGCGGTAGCAGCGGTTGAGGCAGGGGCCGAGACATCGGATGAAGAAGCCCCCGAGACCTCTTTGGCGCTGGCCCGAACCTTGGCCCGACCACCTGGGATGCGGTGACGACCGAATACGGCAAACGGGATGAACATTGCTGTGATACCCGCATGACATGAATGCGTGGCGGGCAGAAGAGGCGATAATGACATGTCCATCGCGACAGCCGGGTCCTGAGCAAGAGGCGCGTTCACGCGCCTTGCTGAAAGCGAAAAAGGGCTGCAAGCAGTGGGGTTCAGGGGCTCGCTGGCTCCTGCCTGGTGGAAGCGTTCCCGGCGGAGGTCAGGCGCCGGTTAAAGGGCGCATCTGGGGTCCTGTCCACTGCATTTCGCAGCGCAGCAAAGTATACGCGGCTCACGTGTCGGTTACAGCCCGGATGTCGCATTTTTTGAAGCTAAAGTGCATGGGCTGTCAGAGATGGCGGACAGCTGCTACCAAGGTATGATGAGCCAGACCGAAACGATCGGACAGCGCTCCTTTCGAGGGCCGCTGAACCGCCCCCAATAACCCGCAGGAGTTCTCATGCCCGAGCATGATATCGCCCGCCATCTGAGCGCCGGCCAGGCCCACCTTCGCGGTATTGATTCCGCCTGGGCGCGACTTGTCGACCAGGTCGGAGACTGCCGACTCACGACCGCAGTGGAGCGCAGTCCCTACGAGTCTCTGGCGCGGTCGGTGGCCTACCAGCAGCTGCATGGCAAGGCCGCCGCGGCCATCGTGGGGCGTCTTGTCGCACGGTTCCCGGGACAGGATTTTCCCTCGCCTCAGCAGTTGGCGGCGCTGGCGCCGGAGACCTTGCGGGAATGTGGCTTTTCTGCGCGCAAGGTGGCGACCCTGCAAGGCCTGGCCAGTGCCGCGATGGCAGGTGACATACCGGGGCGGGAAGAGGCCGCCGAGATGGACGACGAGGATCTGGTCAAGCGCTTTACCCGGATCAAGGGCATTGGGCGCTGGACGGTGGAAATGATGCTGATCGGGACCCTTGGGCGGCCGGATATCCTGCCGGTAGACGACTTCGGCATCCGTGACGGCACGCGCTACCTGTTCGGGCTGGATCACATGCCAACCCCCGCCGAGACGCGGCGACGTTGCGAGCCATGTCGCCCCTGGCGCACGCTGGCATCCTGGTATCTCTGGCGCGCCAACGAACAGCCTGACTATCGGCGTCTCGGTCAGTAGAAACCGCCACGAAAAGACTGACATGAAGTAACAGGTCAGCGGTGCCGTCCATCCTCGCGATCGTTGTCAGTCGCGCCGGCGGTAAGGATCGGGCATGGTCTGCTCTGGCCGCCAGCGTGAGCGCTCGCCATTGAGCGTAACGATAAGCTGGCGCGGCCCGCCATGGTCCCGATGCTCGCAAAGATAGATACCTTGCCAGGTGCCGAGCTTCAGCTCGCCATCTCCCACCGGTATGGTCAGTGCGGGCCCCAATAGACTCGCCTTGAGATGGGCCGGCATATCGTCGCTGCCCTCATCGGTATGGCGGTAGTAGGGAGCGTCCTGGGGCACCATTTGATTGAAATGGCGCTCGAAATCGCCGCGCACGCTGGGGTCGGCATTCTCGTTGATCGTAAGCGACGCAGACGTATGCTGGATGAACACATGCAGCAGCCCGACGCGCATCGCAGGCAGGTCTGGGAGTGCCTTGACGATCTCGTCGGTAATCAGGTGAAACCCCCGTGGACGGGCGGAGAGGCGAAGGCTGTTCTGGAACCACATGGCGGTCGATCTCGAAGCAGAAAAGGATAAACGCTCAGAAGGTAACATCCCGAGAGCTCAGGGTGGGAAGCGTCGTCACAGCAGTGCGGCCAGTTCTGCTGCGTCGGCGGCCACCACCACATCTGCGCCTCGCATGCGGGCCAGTGCCTGCTCGCATTGCTGTGGGTCGATGCCGCGACAACCTGCCAGATTAAGGTAAACCTGAAAGTCGGCGTCGCGAAGCTGCATCACCGTCGTGACGACGCAGTAGTCCAGAGCCAGTCCGCCCACGATCACTCTGTCTACGCCGCGCCCCCGCAGGAATTCGATGACGCCGGTGCTGACCCGGTCATTCAAGTCGTGAAAGCAGGCGCCGTAGGGGTGGCAGTCGGGATCGAGGCCCTTGCTGACCATATAGTCGTAGCCCTCCACCGGATGCGGCAGGCCGTCCAGCAGTTCGAAGCCGCGGGTGCCGACAACCGCATGACGGTACCAGCGGACATCGACATTGGGGCCGGCAATGGCGCTGTCGACCGGCGTCAACAGCTCATCCTGATGCTTCGCCAGCCAGACCGGGTTGGCCGGGTGGGCGTCCCGGGAGCCTACACGCAGATCGGCAAGCCTCGCCTGGGCGTTGAGCTCGTCCACGATGGCATCGCCATCGGCTACCGGCAGCTCGTCGGGACATAGCGGGGTAAAGGTCTTCTGGGGATCGACATCGAAAGAGGCAATCTGGCTCATGGGACGCTCCTGAGTAACAGGCTCTGCCGGGAAGCGGGGCTTCTGACTAGCAGCTTCTCAACTAGCGGGGCTTCTGACGAATGGACTCACGCGCTGGCGAAATGTTGCCTCAGCGTTGCCACATAGGTGTCATCGATGCTCATGCTCTTGCCAGGGTCGTCGGAGATCTTGGCCACCGGCTGGCCGTTGCACTCGACCATCTTCATCACGATGCTCAGCGGCGTGTAAGGGACGCCCTGCTCGGTGGCATAGTCGCCGAGATCATTGGTCAGATAGGTGCCGATGCCAAAAAAGGTCTGGGTCCTGCCCTGGAAGTGTTGGGCGATGTCGAGCGCTCTATCGAAGGTCAGGGAGTCGCTGAAGGTCAGCGTTCGCTCCATCGGATCGATACCAAGTCGCTCGAAGTGAGAGATGAATTTTTCGCCCCAGCGTATCGGGTCGCCGCTGTCGTGGCGCACTCCCTGGTACTGCTGGCTGCGTCTGGCGTCGAAGTCCTTCAGGAAGGCATCGGATGAGATGGTATCGGTCAGCGCCACGGCAAATTGGCCGCGATAGACATCGCTCCATACATCGAGGGCGCGTCTCTGGCTTTCCTGCGCGGGCACCAGTGCCTGGTGCGCCATGATGAATTCGTGGGCCATGGTGCCGATGGCCGGCAGCTGAAACTCCCGGGCCAGATGGTAGTTCGAGGTGCCCGCGAAGTGCTCGGGAATCTCGTTGACCATGTATTCGACGACTTCACGTTGGATGGCATAGGAGAAGCGTCGACGCGTACCAAAGTCGGCGAAACGGAACTCGGTCAGACCCCTTCGCTGCACTTCCGTCTTGAGCCGCTCGACCTTGTGGCGCAGGGTGCGTCCGATCGCCTCCTCAGGGACCTCTCCAAAGCGCCGACGGTTGCGTATCTCGCTGACGATGGCCAGGACCGGTATCTCATAAAGAATGGTGTCTAGCCAGGGCCCCTCGACCTCGATCGCCAGTTGGCCGGCGTCGATGGCTACCGTGACGTGTCGCGCCGGGTCGAAGCGGAAGCGCTTGAGGTAGTCGACAAAGGCAGGCTTGATCTCGCCGCGTGTGCGCAGGTAACGCAGTTGGTCATCGCTGAAGCGAAGTCGCTGGAGCTTGAGGATCGCCTGTCTGACGTCGTCGGCGTAGGCGGCCAGGTTTTCCTGGCTGCGGCAGTGAAAGCGGTACTTGACCCAGGCAGTGGGGTAGCGCTCGAAGACCACCTGCATCATGTGGATCTTGTAGGCGTCTGTGTCCAGTAGGCTGGTGATCAGCTCGTTGCGGAACAGCGAGCGATTGACGCCGGCAACCATCGGGTTGCGCTTTCCAGCAGGGAACCTGGGCAGGCCGTTCATGGGGGCGCTCCATACTGTCAAGTATTTTGACTAAATGCAGTCTGCGTGCTGCATGTTCTTTTGTCAAACAGTTTGACTGTAGTTCGGTGTCCTTTACACTAGCGGCACAGCATCTGCCTTGAGGTACGCCATGATCGTCACCCTGGATTTCGTCTGCATCCGGCTCCACCCAGAGTCTCGGGCACCGGAAGTGCTGCTGCGAAAGCGGGAGACGTCACCCGAACATGGTAGCTATGGCCTGGTAGGCGGCTGGATCCGCGAGCAGGCCCAGGGGCAGACCCAGCCACAGACCCAGCCACAGACCCAGGAGCGGACCCAGGAACGGACTCAGAAGCCCGGCGCAGGAGACAGCTGTCTCGATGATGCTGTGCATCGTATCTTGCGCGACAAGGTGGGGCTAGCGCCCAGCTATCTGGAGCAGGTCAGGGCCCAGGGCAGTCTCTACCGCGACATAGCGCGAGGATGGTCCGTCACCATTCCTCATCTTTGCCTGTTCAATCGCACCGACAACGATCGTCTTGCGCTCCAGGATCACCTGCGTTGGGCCTCGCTGTGGGACCTGTTGGACGGCAGGGTGCCTCTGCCGTTTGACCACCTGACGCTGGTCAGCAGTGCGTATCAGGCCTTCGTCAACAAGATCAAGTACTCGTCGTTGTTGCTCTACCTGCTGCCGTCCGAGGTAACCATCGGTGAGATCGTCGATGCCTACGCCACCTTCGGTATCGAGGTGAAGAAGCAAACCGTCATCAACCGCTGGATCAAGGCTGGCCTGCTCGAAGAAACCGGCACCACCAGGGCGGTCAGCAGCAAGGGGCCTCCCGCGCGCCTGTTTCGCCTGACGGAACCCACCCTCAGCTACTTCGAGAGCGCCATTGGTAAAAGCCTGTCCGCTGCGCCAACTACCATTGCCTAGGTAGCGCTGCCGGGACTGTAGTGAAGAGAGCTCTCCTGTCAGTAGGGGAGAATAGCGATATCGTCACTCCGCTATTGGGGACAATAGGGCGCTGTCATTGCCGTCATCTGATTGGTGTGTCCTATTGGTAGTGTTCCACATTGTCCGCTATGTATGCACTGCCGCGACGATCTTAAAAAGATATGTGCATGATATCTATGCTTCCAGGAGCAGATATTCGGCCAGTCATAAAAGACTGATCCCTTGAAATTGGAGCAAACCTTTGAGGTGAGATCCATTATCGCAACATCTGCCGTCGGGTAGTAGCGTGACAGTGCATCTATTCATCGTGTTATTGCTCTTGGAGTGAAACAATATCCGCGTGGTAATTGACCAAAAAGTGTGCTGAAGTGAAAAATTATGCCCGCGTTCGGGTTCAATAGGACAATGCTGAAATTCTCACCTTCGCATACGCTTGAGTATGGTCGGCACTAGTGGGTAGGCCATAGTACCTGGTGGCGCTTCTGGAGGCGGATATGAACGGTGAGGATACGATGTCACAAACTTCAGTGAATGTTGGTGCGCGATCTGTACCTGACAGCAATGGAGCGTTGAGTGAGGACAAGGGGGTAGCGAGAAGCGAGCTCCCCAGCAGCTCAGTTATCATTGATAATCGCGCAAGCTATGAGGGGTATCTCAACTATAGCTTTGGTGCTCTCGAGCCTGCGGAAACGGGCGCGTTTAGCTGGTCCACGGAGAGTCTGCCTGCACTGACGTCACGCGGAGAGAAACTGTCCTACGTGGTATCGAATGACGGCTTAACACTCACCGCGGAAACCCCTGACGGTATGAGGGTCTTTGAAATAGTGGTGGATAATGTGCTGTCTGGCCACTTCAATGCTACCAGGTATAGAGGCTTGGATCATGATAACCCATTGTTACAAGATGGATTTTCTTTCAACGTTGGCGACTTGCTTATCGTCGATGCTGAGTACGTCCTGACCGATAGCGAGGGTAATACGGCGTCCAGTGCATTGCGCCTACAGTTTAACGACAGTCGGCCTTCTACGCATAGCGATCACGTGGATGCCAATGAAGGTGCCATCTCGGTATCCTGGAATGTGCTGGACAATGATTCTGGCCGTTTAGATGGATTAGCGCTCTATCGAGCAAAGGTAGAAGGTGGTGATGAGGTCGGCCAGGTCAGTTTTACCACTGACGGAGAGATCACCTTTATTCCGAATAATGATTTTGTTGGACTTGCAACGATTTTGTATGATGCGGTAGACGGTGATGGGGATATGGTTAGGGAGGTTTTCACCGTCCTTATCATTCCTGGCCCCGATAAGCCGGTAACGCCCGACTTGGACGGTGATGACAGTACCCGTAACCCGGCTGTGGTTCTGTGGGAATCACACATTGATGACGTCAAGGGGGTGTTGGTCAAGAAAGGATTTCTCGGCTATGACTTTGGGCTTGATGGACCGGGGCGCTTTACTTGGCACATAGATGACCTTCCTGATCTGACGACGGAAAGCGGAAGCTCGGTGACCTGGTCCATAACGCGTAACGGCCGCCAGATTGCCGGTCATGATGATAATGGTGATCGCGTCATCTTGATTCAGCTGCCGGACGTGGAAAATGGCGCTTTTAAAGTGGCCCTGTTCCAGCCGCTGGATCACGATAGTGTCGGAGCGGAGTATTTGAGCTTTCCTGGAAATATAGATCTGGACGTTGGCTATACGATTTACGATAGCTACGCGGTTAACAATAGCGAGGGGGATAGCGCATCCGGCGTGCTTCATATTAATATCCGGGATAACCCTACCGTGGAGTCTGCGCGGGCATATCGCGCAGATGACGACGTCACCGCTGAGCCCTCTGTCGCTACCTCTGACGTTAGTGCGCTTGTAGCTCCTGTGGCCAGTGCTCTCGTTAGCCCCGACATCAGTGTCCTCGCCAGCCCTGTCGACACCCCTGTGGCCACTCGTTTTTCTGGCAGTGCATCTTCCACTGTTGAGGTGGAGACAGATCGGCTGATCGAGGACGGCTCCAGCTTTGAGGGCAGTTCAAGCTTTGAGGGCAGTTCTAGCTTTCAGGGAGGCTACAGCTTGAGTGCCAATGCCAGCTTTGATGCCGGCACCAGTGCAGGCTACTTCTTGAATATGGGTTCCGGCTTTGATGCCAGTTCCACTATCAGCTGGGAGGGGCGCTTTGGTGACAAGGTCGTCACGTTTGATCTGGATGCCGAGCGAGTGGCCGAGGTAGGAGAGGGTACGCTGACAAGCAGCGGTTCGGTTGAGGTAGCGCTCAGCATTAGCGATCTATTGGATGACTCCGACGAGGGCGATGTACTGTTGACCATGGAGGCGTCACAGGATAGCCATTTGGAGAGTCATTTGGCTGGTCATGTGACGGGCAGCAGCGGTCAAGGGGCCGATTCCACCTCCAGCATCGACGCCCAGGCCAGTAGCAGTGTCCAGGCACCGGGTCTTGCCTTGGCCTCTGGCTTCCAGTGGGGCAGTGACAACCCCCTCGGTCAATGGCTGGGAGAGAGCACCCTTATCCACGAATGATGACGATCGATACCCACGCACCCTGCCACGGCAGGGTGCGTTGTCCTGTTCTAGGAGGCTTTTTCAAGGTGTCGTGGCAAACATGGTGTCGCAGTGTACAGATCAAGATACCTGGATAACGACAATCACTCGACCAGCAATGGGAACAGAGGGTGGTCCATGGGGCTTCCTGCTGGCAGCTGTTCATCCAGGCCTGGAAAAGGAGGAGAGGTCGTCCAGCGACGCGGGGCGTGGACCATGTCATCGCCGAGCAGCCGGACGGAGAAGGCGCGGCGACGTTGCGGCCCCCTGACCCCACCTGCTGCATGCAGCGTCAGCATGTTGAAGAACACGGCGTCGCCGGGCTCCAGCGCCCAGCCCACAATGGGGTAACGCTCGCGATGGGCCTCGATGTCAGGCAGGTCGGCAAGACTGCCTTCAGGGAACCACTTCGCTTCGTTGTCCATAAAGGTGCGGGGCATTAGCCACGGACCCTTGTGGGACCCCGCCACGAATTCGAGGGTTGAGGCCCGCGGTACCGGGTCGACCGGCAGCCACATGCTCAGGTTCTGATGACCCTCCACGTTGTAGTAGGGCTGATCCTGGTGCCAGGGCGTGCGCTGTCGTGTACCCGGCTCCTTGACCAGCACATGGTCATGGTAGAGGCGTACCTGGCGCGAGCCCATCAGTCGCTGGCCGATCAATCCCAAGGGCGAATCAAAGATAAAGTGACGATAGGCCGGGTTGTCTTGCCAGTTGCAGAAATCCTCGAAGAACCAGCCTGGATCGTCTGGACGACTGGCCACCTTGGCGCGAGGGCTCGGGTGCTGGATGTTGTGCTCGATGCCTTCTGCCAGTCGGGCGAGTTCTTTTGGACAGAAGATACCCCGTAGGCAGATGGCGCCGTCTCGCTGAAAGTCTGCCACAACGTCGTCATCGACGATGGTGTCAGGATGTATACGTAGGTTCATGTGCACTCCGCTTCAGCTGAGCCAGGAATCGGGAAGGCGAGCGCTGCCAGTAGACGGGTGAAGAACTGCTCGCACTGAATGACCTGCTCAAAGGTGATGTATTCATCGGGCCGGTGGGCCTGGTGGATGCTGCCGGGGCCACAGATGACCGTCGGCGCACCCAACTGGGCAAACAGCCCAGCCTCACAGCCGAACCCCAGCGCCATAGGCTGGGCGGGGCTGCCGGCCAGGTCGGCGATCCAGCGCGGGAACTCGCGGCGCCGCTCATCAAGTGCCGGATAGTGCCCCAGGCTTTCGAGCTTCAGGGATCCGCGCTGACTTCGGCCGGCCTGCGTTGCGACCGTTGCCGACCCAGCGGGGGATGGTGGTTCCTTGGGCAATGAGGCGCGGGCCCTCGGCAAAGAGGCCGTGCTGTGAGAGGCCGTGTCGTAAGAGTCCGTGTCGTGAGAGCCCGTGCTCAGGCATCCAGGAGGTCGGGATGCATCGGTCCCGGATGCCAGCGGGTCACCAACGGCGGAAGGCGGATAGAGCCTTTGCAGGTACTCGCGCAGTTCCTCGACACGCTGATCGGGCAGGCAGCGCATCTCGATATCCATCTCGCAGCGTTCCGGGATGCGGTTAAGGACGGTGCCGCCGTGAATGGTGCCGACGTGCACGGTGGACCAGGGAGGGTCGAACCGAACGTCGTGCAGGGCCTGCTGGCGTTTTTCCTGAGCCAGCTCGCGCAGCTTGAGCAGCACATCGGCGGCCAGGTCGATGGCATTGATGCCGCGTTCTGGATAGCCGGAATGGCCACCGACGCCGTTAAGGACAGCGCGAAGACCCACATGGCCCTTGTGAGCAGTGGCAACGCGCATCTCGGTGGGTTCGCCTATGATGACGCCCCTTAGTCGCTCCCGTTGCCTGGCCAGCACTGGCAGCATCAGCGGGGCGCCCTGGCAGCCCACTTCTTCATCGAAGGACAGGGCCAGGATCACCCCATGGCGTGAGCGATGTCGCTGGTGCCAGGCCGTCAGTCGGGTCAGCGCGACGCCAACAAATCCTTTCATGTCAGCGGTGCCGCGGCCGTAAAGCCGGCCCCGATGTCGACGCGGAGTAAAGGGTGGGGTGATCTGCCAGCTTTGGCCGTCCGCGGGCACCACATCGGAGTGTCCCGAGACGATGATCGCCGGCGCCTCCCTCGGTCCAAATTCGGCGATAAGGTTGGCCTTGTCGCCCGTGCCGTTACGACACAGCGTGACGGTCACGCCTCGCCGTTCTAGCCAGCCTGCGATGAACTCGATCATCGGCAGATTCGAGTGTCGACTTGTGGTATCAAAAGTCACCAGGCGTTCGATCATGGGCACGCTGGCAGGTAACGCGATATCGGCCAACCCTTGTCTCCTCGCAGGTGTCAGGCAGCAGGCCACACGACCGTGGTGGCCAGCAGGACCAGTAGCGCGCCCAGTCCATACAGCAGCGCGATCAAAGGCAGCATGAAGCGGATCCAGCGGGTCCAGGGAATGCCCGCGATGGTCAGGCCAGCCATCAGCCAACCAGCGGTCGGGGTGAACGCATTGGAGATGCCGTCGCCAAACTGGAACGCCAGCACTGCGACCTGTCGATTGACCTCGGCCAGGTCGGCCAGCGGCGTCATGATGGGCATGGTCAGGGCGGCCTGGCCGCTGCCGGAGGTGACGATGAAGTTCATCGCGCTCTGCATCGCAAACATGCCCAGGGCAGCGGCGCTGGAGGAGGTGTCGCCGATGATGGACGACAGGACGTGGATGATGGTGTCGATGGTATCGCTTTGCTGGACGATAACGACGATGGTGAAGGCCATTCCTACCGCCAGGGCACCGTCCACCATGTCCTTGCACCCGGTGGAAAACGAGGCTGCCAGGCGGTTGGCGCCCATGCCGGCAACTCCGCCGGTAACGATGCCGAGCACCAGGAAGACCCCAGCCATTTCCTTGAGGTACCAGCCGAAGGCGCTGACGCCGGCGATGATGGCGATCAATGCCAGTGCAAAGGCGCCCAGGATGATCAGGTGACGAGGGGTCAAGTGGATGTGTTCGGCACTGACTTCGCTGGCCTCGGGTGGTGCCAGGCCATAGACCACGCTGCGATCCGGCGAGGCCTGAACGCGGCGCGCATAGAGCATGACGTAGCCAATGCTGACGGCGACAAAGGCCAGCCAGCAGATGATGCGGTAGCCCATGCCGGAAAATAGCGGCAGTTCAGCAATGCTCTGGGCCACACCGACATTGAAGGGGTTGAGGAAGGAACCGGTGTAACCGATGGCGGTTCCAATCAGCGGGATGGCGGCGGCGACCACGGCGTCGTAGCCCACCCGGCGTGCCAGGGGCAGCAGGATGAAAATGTAGACGATGCTGCCTTCGATCATGCCGTAGGTTCCGGAGCACACGGCGAAGAAGGTCATCATCAGCGGGATGATCAGAATTTCCCGGCCCTTCAGGCGCTCCAGCAGGAAGTTGACCAGCCCCTCCACGGCGCGGGATTGGCGCAAGACGCCAAAGGTGCCGCCGACAATAATCAGAAAGAAGATGATGGAGGAACCACTTTTCATGCCCTCGAAGAAGGCATTGAAGAAGTCAAAAGGGCCGATGCCGTGATTGTCGATCAGCCGGTAGGTGCCTTCCACGATGACGGAGCGGCCCTGGGCGTTGGTGGCGCGCTCATAGCTGCCGCTGGGAATGAACCAGGTCACCACAGCGGCCAGCACCGCCAGCAGAAACAGGATGACAAAGGCGTGGGGGAGCGTCTGATTAGCATTCGTGCTCGGCCGGGCGGCCGCATTTCCCTGCGGGTCTTGGGTCATCGCTGATATCTCGCTGGCTAGAATGTCGGTAGACGCGGGCCCGCCTTGTTGTGTACTGCCTTGTCGCCCCCTGTCGCTCCTTGTTTTTCCTTATCGCTCCCTGTCGCTCCTGTCTGGGCCCTGAAGTCAGTCTGTCCGAACTAGCTCACCGAGATGCAGTTACGATGCGGTTACATAGCAGCCAGGAAACCCCCAAGGACGCTCTGCCAAGGACGGGGCCGTGGTGTTGCTACGGGGCATCCTTCAATCAGCATCCTTCAACGAGATAGGTCGACTCATAAGCCGTGACTGAACGTGAATGGCATGAACGACAGGCAGGGCAAGAGGGTATGGTCGGTATCATTCTTAGGGTTTAGCTCGCCGTGGCGCGCCGTGTCGAGCCATCAGGCTCGACTGGGCAGAATGGCGCCTGATATCAGCTGAGAAAGCGCACCACGATCAAGCAACTCGATGGCGACCTGGATGTCGGGGGCGAAGTACCGGTCGTGATCGTAGTGCGCCACGTGCTGGCGCAGGCTTTGTCTGGCCTGCTCCAGCAGCGGCGTCGTGGTGAGTCCATCGCGCATGTCCAACCCTTGGCAGGCGGCCAACCACTCGATGGCCAGCACGCCTCTCACGTTGGCGGCCATGTCCCCGAGTCGGCGCGCCGCGGCAGGAGCCATCGAGACATGGTCCTCCTGGTTGGCAGAGGTCGGCAGGCTGTCGACGCAGTGAGGATGGGCCAGTGCCTTGTTCTCGCTGGCCAGTGCGGCGGCGGACACCTGCGCGATCATGAAGCCGGAATTGATACCTCCGTTGTCGACGAGGAAAGGCGGCAGCCGCGACATATGAGTGTCCATCATCAGTGAAATCCGGCGCTCGGACAGGGCACCGATCTCCGCCAGTGCCAGGGCCAGGTTGTCGGCGACCATGGCGACAGGTTCGGCGTGGAAGTTGCCGCCCGACAGAATGTCGCCGCTGTCGGCAAACACCAGAGGGTTGTCGCTGACGGCGTTGGCTTCGATATCGAGGACGCGGGCGGCGTGGCGCAGCTGATCCAGTACCGCCCCCATGACCTGTGGCTGGCAGCGCAGCGAATAGGGGTCCTGGACCCGGTCGCAATTGGCGTGGGAGTTGCCCACGGCGCTCTGATCCTCAAGCAGTTCGCGGAAGACCCGTGCCACGTCGATCTGGCCTTGCTGGCCGCGCAGCTCGTGAATACGCGCATCGAAAGGCACCCGTGACGCCAGGCTGGCCTCGACGCTCAGCGCACCGCAGACCAGCGCACTTGCCAGCAGGTCTTCCGCCTCGAACAATCCCTTGAGCGCCAGCGCGGTAGAGACCTGGGTGCCGTTGAGCAGCGCCAGCCCCTCCTTGGGGGCCAGGGTCAGCGGGGATAGGCCAGCAATGTCCAGCGCGTCCCGTCCACTTAGCACCTCACCGCGATGGCGGGCCTGGCCCTCACCCAGCAGCACCAGGCTCATATGTGCCAAGGGAGCCAGGTCGCCAGAGGCACCGACGGAGCCCTTGGCCGGAATCAGCGGTGTCACCTGGGCGTTGACCAAGGTAATCAAGGCCTCGATCACTTCCCGTCGTATTCCGGAAAAGCCCCTGGCCAGGCTATTGACCTTGAGGGTCATGATCAGCCGCACCAGGGCGTCGTCCAGCGGCTCGCCAACGCCGGTGGCATGGGACAGCACCAGGGAGCGCTGCAGGTCGTTCAGGCGGTGTCGATCGATACGGGTGTGGGCCAGCAGGCCGAAACCGGTGTTGATGCCATAGGCGGTGCGATCTTCGCGTATCACCGCATTGACCGCCTCGACCGAGGCATCGATGGCGGCCTTGGCGGTAGGCGGCAGGGCGATGGCGAGGGGGCTCTCCAGCTGGCGCCGTGCGTCCTCCAGGCGAAGTTGACCGGGGGTGATGACGAGGGTGGGCATGCTGATGAACTCCCTGTGAGGTGACGCGATGAGCGGGCGTTACCTCGAGTCTAATGTATATACATTAGACGCTCCATGCTTCGTGCCGGAGGTGTCTGCTTCGGCACGACATGGGCACCGTTCTACGCTGCAACGGCAGCTGACTGGACGGCAGCCGCTTTGGCGAAAGACTTGGCTACAGGGTGGCCCAGGGACTGGTGTTGCCCTCGTCAAGCACCCGCCGCAACGTCGTCAGTGCCGTTGTCAGCCGTGCTCTGCTGGTGGCGGCGCCGACACACAGACGGATGGCCTGTGGTGCGGGGTCGCTGCCGCTGCAGAAGGGCTCAGGCGTCGCGACCAGCACTCCTTCTCGTTGCAACAGCGTCTGCACTTCGCTGGCGCGACGGCCCTCTGGCAGCGGCAGCCAGAAGTTGGCGCCATAGGGCAGGCTGCGCGGTTCCAGGTCGGCCAAGGTGCTCTGAGCCAGCCGCTGGCGAGCGGCCAGTTCCTGCTCCTGCCAGGCCAGCAAAGTGGTATAGCGAGGTGAGTCGATCCAGCGACAGGCGACTTCGGCCATCAGCGGTGGACACATCCAGGACTGGGCGCGCATCAGGCTGCCGATGCGCTCGCGCAGCGTGGCTGGCATCTGCAGAGTGCCGACTCGCAGCCCGCCGGAGAGAATCTTGGAGGTGCTGAATATCTGTAGCGTGCGATGGGGGACCAGGCTGACCAGTGAAGGGCCCCGGTGCGCTGCCGGCACATATTGCACCGCATCTTCCACCACCCAGAAATCGTAGCGTTCGGCCAGCTCGGCGAGATGCTGACGTCGTTCGCTCGACATCACCGCGCTGGTGGGATTGTTCTGATCCGGTGTGACGTAGATCAGTCGGGGCACCTGTCGCCTGCAGCGCTGCTCCAGCGCATCGGTGTCCAGACCATGCTCATCCAGCGGAATGGCCATGGGCCGCAGGTGAGCATGGCGGCTAGCGGCATTGAAGCCAGGATAGGTGAGGGCATCCGCGGCGACATGGTCGCCAGGGCGGGTTAAGGCTCTTAGACATAGGTCAAGGCCGTGCTGTCCTCCCTGGGTGACCGCCAGCACCTCGTGCAGCGGGAAGCCAAGGGCTGCCAACCATTGGCTGAGGGCCTGGCGGTGGGCCGTCGTGCCGATATCCGGCTGGTAGGCAGCCGCCATGGCAATCGCGGCGGGATCCTGGCTGACCTCCACCAAGGCGTCGCGCAGGCACTCGTCGCGCCATGGATGGGGGGGCGCAAAGCTCAAGCTCAGGTCAATCACGTCGGCCTGATCATCCGCGACGTGAACGCTGAAAGGTGGCTCGTGAGAGGCCGTATCACGGACATAGGTGCCACTTCCCACCCGTGACATCACCCAGCCTCGCTGCTGCGCCTCGGCGTAGGCGCGGGTAATGGTGCCGACAGTCACCTTGAGGGCATCCGCCAGCGCTCGCTGTGGGGGGAGCCGTTGTCCCGCGGTGAGCTGCCCGCTATCTATGGACTGACCGATGGCCTGGGCAATCTGTTGATAGCGAGGCGTTTCGGCGTCGTGGGCCAGATCCGGAATCCAGATTGTCATGGTGACAATAAAACCTTTGACGGGAATTGTGGCGGAGGTATTCTCGATTATACGGTAGCAATTGACGTTATCGTAAATATTGTAGGGGTACAATAAGTGTCCCGCCAATCCATGACAGGACGGGAGCATGACATGACGGGAGATAGGCTGATGGAGCCAGTGTGGTGGGAAACGTCCTGGATCGAGAATGTGCTGGACGGCTTGTCGTCCGGCCAGTTCGCCTTCCTGTTACCGGCTGGGCTGTTCATGGTGTCCATGACCATCACCCCAGGGCCGAACAATGTCATGCTGACGGCCTCCGGGGCGAATTACGGCTTCAGGCGCACCTTGCCGCACCTTTTCGGCATTGTCGGCGGCTGTTTTGTGCTGTTTGCCTCAATCGCTCTGGGACTTGGTGTCGTCTTCGAGCGCTATCCGGCGTTGCAAGCCGCGCTCAAGGTGGTCGGCAGCGTCTACCTGGTCTATCTGGCCTGGAAAATCGCCACCGCTCCGCCGCCGGATCTGCGCGTGGGCGACGCGCGACCGCTGACCTTCGTGCAGGCCGCCGCCTTTCAATTTGCCAACCCCAAGGCGTGGGTGATGGGTATCGCCCTGATGGCGGGGTTTCTGCCAGAGACCGGGCAGCCGTTGCTCAATGCCTTGATTCTGGCAGGCGTCGCCGAAGTGGTGGGGCTCCCGTGCATTGCCCTGTGGGCAGGGTTTGGCACCGCCATCGGTCGCCTGCTGACGACCGACCGAGCCTGGCGAGTGTTCAACGGGCTGATGGGCGCTCTGACCGCAGCTTGTGTAGTGATGATCCTGCGCTGAGAGTCAGGCCGGGGAGCGTTACCTGCCCTGGCAAGATCGACAGTGCTGGCAAGCCAAGCGGTTGTAATAAGCCAAGCGATAGGCGAATGAAGGGGCTTAGCCGCTGACTTCGCAGTTGACCGGCATGCGCCTGCCAATTGTCCAGGTGGCTTCATTACCCTTGCCGCGGAACACATGCTGGCCATTTTCCGAGGCGTAGCTCATGCCCGAAGCGACAGGCTGACGCTCAAGAGGATAGCGATCGCCGTGCATCCGGACTTCCGCCGAATCGGGACTGTCGAAGACAATCGTGAACTGGCTGCCATCCTGGCAGATGTAATCGGCGGAGGGTGAAGCTGCCTCATCTGCCGGGGGCTCATTTCCTTGCTGTCCAGTGCCAGCGCAGCCGGTTATCAGCAGGGCGAGGGCAGCAGCGGGAATCCAGCAAACCTTCATGACGTTTCTCCTTGTCGAAAGTCCTGTCGCAGAGGGTGGCGGCCATCGCTGGCCACCTTAGCTTGGTGTGCTCGAGGAACGTTAAGTTCCGCGGCGGCGCTGTCCATGATGAGCCGTCCCGGCCGCTGGCGCCAGGGGGTGATGGCACCTGGCGGGGCCATCAGGAGCCAGAGTCGGAGCCTGGAGCCTCGCCGTCATCGCCGACGTTGCTCTCTTCCCTGGTGTCGGCTGACGGCTGAGCCGAGGCGCGCTGTTGCCTGGTGCGCTGGCGCTGGGCTTTGTCTTCATGGGTGTCGTCGGGCACTAGGGCGAGCAAGGTTTCGCCGGTGTCCGCATCGAAGCTCTCGTCCTTGTGCATGACCCTGACGTCGCCGTCTTCGGCATAGGCGGAGATCACCCGAGCATCCGGGTTGTCTCGGCGATAGTCGTCGAACGAGTAGCTGTCGCTAAGGCGTGTCAGGCGCACGCACCAGCCTTGGCGAATCCGTGAATTGGCCTCTTCATAGTCGAGTTCCTTGGCGAAGAAACGCCCTCCCAGCGTCTGCTCGAGCTGGTCGCCGCCGACGCCTCCGCCGGGAGCGAAGCGATAGACCCGGTGATGTCCGAACTCCGGAGCGTAGTGCATGCACAGCAGCGCGTTGTAGTCATCGTTGTCGGTCAGCGCGACCATACTGTCGAAGCGATTGAGCTCCAGCGTCAGCTCGGCTTCCTCGGTGAGCACTTCGCCGTAGTAGGTCGGGATATCGCGTCCTCTGACCTGGCGCAGGTGATTGTAGTTGCGGTCCGCGATCAGCACCGGTCTTCCCTGGGCCTGAATCGCCTCGGCCAGGGCCGCGGTAAAGGGATTGGCGCCGACGATCAGCAGCCCCTTGGTATCGGTGGACTGCAACTTGAGCCGGCGTGCCAAGGGCTGCAGCGAAAAGCCATGCAGCAGGACGGTCACGGCGACAATGGCAAACGCCAATGGCGAGAGCAGGGCGGCGTCCTCGACGCCAACATCGCTGAGGCGGGCGCCAAACAACCCGGCAATGGCTACCGCCACCACGCCTCTCGGGCCGATCCAACCCACGATCAGCTTTTCCGAGAAGGGCAGGTCGACCCGGATCAAGGCCAGGAATACCGCCACTGGCCTGACCAGCAGCAGCACGACGGCGACGAACACATACTCGCGCATGCTCAGGGTGGCCAGGGTGCCAAGATCCACCTGGGCGGCCAGCAGGATAAACACGCCCGACACCAGCAGGACGGTGATGTTCTCCTTGAAGCGTCGAATCTCGTCCAGGGACGACAGCGACGAATTGCCGATCACTACCCCCATCACCGTGACCGCCAGCAGCCCGCTTTCATGGAGCAGGGCATTGGGCAGCGTATAGGTCGCCATGACCAGAAAGATCATGACCGGGACTTTCAGAAATTCGGGAATCTGTCCGGCCTTGATCGCGCGTATCAAGCCCCAGGCCGTGGCCAGTCCGACCGCGGTGGCGACGACAATGCCCAGCAGCATATGCCCCAGGGTCACCGACAGGTCGTGGGATGAATACATCACGATGGTGATCTCGAAGGCCAGCACCGCTGCCAGAGCACCGACCGGATCGTTGAGAATCGCCTCCCAGCGCAGGATCTCACCGGGGCGCCGCTTGAGACTGGCCTGGCGCAGCAGCGGGATGATGACGGTGGGGCCGGTCACGATCAGGATGCCGCCCAGCACCGATGCCGAGGCCCAGGACAGACCGCCGATGTAGTGTCCCGACAGCGTGGCCAGGCCCCAGACCAGCGGTCCGCCGAGAAACACCAGACGCTTGACGGCGAGCTCTGCCCCTCTCAGGCGGGTCAGGTTGAGGGTTAGACCACCCTCGAACAGAATCATGGCCACGGCAACGGCGACCAGGGGTTCCAGCAGGTCCCCGAAGACGGCGTGGGGGTCGAGCACCCCGCTGACCGGGCCGATGAGCACACCGCTGAGCAGCAGCAGGACAATGGCGGGCACTTTCCAGCGCCACGCCAGCCACTGCGCACCGATACCGAGCGCCGCTATCAAGCTGAAGGCGAGAACCGGGGACATGGTGACTTCCTTGTTGTGAAAATTGTGGTGAAAATTGTGGTGAAAACAGAGACCTTTGATCCACACGCTAGGCGGCTGCAAGGCGAATCACAAGGCGAGGTGTAAACGCTTGCCTGGGGTAGGTGAAGCCAGGTCGTCGCGACACTGGATCAGCGAATGGTGCGGCGGGAGCTCGTGACTGGCGTGTCGCTGATATCGCTGGGGGGAAGCAGTCGAGGGTAGGGACGACTGGGAAAGGTAAAGCCCGAAATAGAGATGATCTTGTCTCGTGTCAGCGACAGGGTATTGGTCGGTAGCGGGGCGGCCAGGTCAAAGTCATGTCCGCCGGTAATGACGATACGACGCCTTTTGTCTCGATATCCCGAGCGTACCGGAATCACACCAATGCCTCGGGAAATCACGCTTTCTTCATCTGGCTCCGGTAGCAGGGTAGGTAGCCCGATATACACTTTGTCGTTCTCGAGGCTAATTAGAGCGTAGGTGACCTGTCGATACGTTAGCTGTTTCAGTATCGCGGCCAGTGCCGCCCTGTCCTCCGGGTCATGTCGCTTGATCTTTCCGCAGCGTAGATGGGACAAGACGTCTCGTCTGGCACGGTAGATCGCGGCATTGTGGGCGAAGTCAATCTTGGCCTGTGTCTTGATGGTGATGAGCTGGTGTTCGATCGGTGCCTTGTCTTCGAGCAGCAGCTCTACTTGTCGCTTTCTGGCCCGACGAAGCCTCTGGGCACCTAGCCAGTTGACCCGTTGGCAGGTGAAAGCGGTCAGCCAGGTCAGCACGATGGAGCAGAAGGACAGGGACGCCAACTGCAACGATGCCAGGGTAGACGGATCGAGCTGACGACCCGGGTACAGGCCCGACCCCATCAGGTTTGCCAGGTACAGGAACAGGTGGGTGTCAGGCAGAAGGGTAATGCCTGTCCAGTGCCCGATGGACGTGCCAATGGCAGGGAGCAGATAGCCAAAAAGTGCCGCAACGAAGGCAACGATCAGAATGCCGAACTTGGCAGCCCGGATGTACAACAGCCAGCCATGATAGAGGCTGATGCGAATCTGCTCTCTGGGGCTTTCGGTGATGTAGATGTAGCCGCAGACCAATACGGGAAAGATCAGCAGGCCGATCATGGTCAGCGACTGGCGCTAGAGAATATCGTGATCAAGCCGCTGCCGCTCCAGTTCAGCGGCGTCCTTGTTGGCGTATTTGCGGACCACGATGGTACCCGATGGCGTCACCTCGACGTCATCCCAGCCGACCGTTTCCGCAGCCTCGATGGAGGTCGTCAACTGCTGTTGAATCTGTTCCAGTACGAGCTGCCCTTCGCTACTCATGGCAATGCCTCTTTTTTCGCGTACCTTGGATAAAGGCTTCGCGTACCTTGGATAGTAGCATGTCCGCGGCGCCGCATAGCGAGCAAAACACCGCGAGCAGGGCGTCCAGGGCAGGGCGCCGAGGGCAAGATCAGGGAAGCGGGCATCAGCGACCAGCGGCCCCTGACGGCGCCGCCGATCGCTCAGGTGTTCGTTAGCCCTTGGCGACCATTGCCACCCCCGCCTTGGAGCGATTCGGGCGGCCGATGGTGCGGGTGATCCAGTCACCGACGGCGGCAATGCGAGCGAGATCGACCCCGCAGTCGATGCCGAGTCCTTCCAGCAGATACACCACGTCTTCGGTGGCGACGTTGCCGCTGGCGCCCTTGGCGTAGGGACAGCCTCCAAGGCCGGCCACCGAGCTGTCGATGACCTGGACACCGTCTTCGAGCACCGCCACCAGGTTGGCCAGGGCCTGGCCATAGGTATCATGGAAATGGGCCGCAAGTCGGGTGACCGGCACATCCCGGGCGACGGCTTCGAGCATGCGCCGGGCTTTCAGCGGCGTGCCGGTGCCGATGGTATCGCCCAGCGATACCTCGTAGCAGCCCATCTCATCCAGCGCTCGTGCCACCTTGGCCACCTGCCCAGGCGCGATGTCACCCTCATAGGGACAGCCCAGAACACAGGACACATACCCTCGTACCTGGATGCCCTCGGCCTTGGCACGTTCGACCACCGGGGCAAAGCGCTCGAGTGATTCGGCGATGGAGCAGTTGATGTTCTTCTGCGAGAACGATTCAGAGGCCGCGCCAAACACCGCGACTTCCTGTACGCCACATTCGATGGCAGCCTCCAGCCCCTTGAGGTTTGGCGTCAACGCCGAATAACGCCGTCCGGGCTGTGCTGCTCCCTCCTGCATCAGGGCCCGCATGACCTCGCGATGATCGGCCATTTGCGGCACCCACTTGGGGGAGACGAAGCTGGCCGCCTCGATATGGCAGTGTCCCGCCATGGCCAGACGCTCGATCAGTTCGAGCTTGGTTGCCGTGGTGATCGGGTCCGGCTCGTTCTGCAGGCCGTCCCGCGGGCCCACCTCGACAATCCGCACACTGTCGGGAAAGGCCATCAGAGAGCCTCCTTGTCATGCACGCTGTCGGCGGACTGGGCAGTGAAGTCGAGCAGCACATCGCCCTGGCCGACGGTGTCGCCAGCGGCGTAGCGAAAGGCCTCGACCGAACCGTCGGCAGGCGCGGTCAGCGTGTGCTCCATCTTCATGGCTTCCATGACCATCAGCGCGTCGCCCTTGCTGACCGCGGCGCCAGGCGCCACCAGCAGTGCCACGACGGTGCCATGCATCGGCGCGGTGAGCGTCGATTCCACCTCGTGCTGGCCATGATCGATGGCATCAATGCGACGCCAGCAGAGGCGCACTTCACCCTCAGGGCTGGACAGCACAATGGTATTACGCTGCTGGCCTTGCCCCAGCAGGCGAGCCTGCAGCCGGCGGCGATGACCGTCCAGGGTGATCGCCACCGCATCGCCGGGCAGCTCAGTCAGGCTGGCAGATACCTCGGCACGAGATTCCCCGGGACCCCGGATGCTGAGCTGCCATGCCTGATCGCTGGCGGCGTGCCGTCCCTCCACCACGCAAAGGCTGGATGGCTCGGCCTCAGCGGCCTCCCGTGGATCGCACAGCGCGATGCGGATTTGACGGGGGCCATTGACGCGAAAGCCATCGTGGCGATCCCATGGAGAGTCACTTTCCGACTCCCGGGACAATTGGTGCAGTGCCACCAGGGCCGCGCTGGCCAGGCTCTGCTGGTCCAGCCCGCGGCTGGCAAACAGGCTTTCCTCATGGCGCTCGATAAAGCGGGTGTCGAGATGGGCAGCCTGAAAGTCCGGATGGTTCGTCAGCCGCTGCAGGAAGCCTCGATTGGTGATCACTCCCTGCACGTCCAGGGCGGCCAGCGCGCGATTGAGACTAGCCAAGGCAGAGGCACGATCCGGGCCGTGGGTGATCAGCTTGGCCAGCATCGGATCATAGTGCATCGATACCGTGTCGCCAGTGGCCACCCCGCTATCCAGGCGCACCTGAGCGGAGCTCAGGTCGGCCCCGACCAGGTCCAGCGCGAAGCGATCGAGCACGCCGGTGGCAGGCAGAAAGTCCTGGTCGGCATCTTCGGCGTACAGGCGCGCCTCAAAGCTATGGCCATCGATGGACAGCTGGTCCTGGCGCAATGGCAGCGGTTCATTCATCGCCACCCGCAGCTGCCATTCCACCAGATCCTGGCCAGTGATCATCTCGGTCACCGGGTGCTCGACCTGCAGCCGCGTGTTCATTTCCATGAAATAGAAGGCGCCGTCCTGCTGTTGCGAAGCGCCGGGCGTCGCGTCGAGCAGGAATTCCACGGTGCCCGCGCCGACGTAACCGATCTCCTGGGCGGCGCGAACCGCGGCATCGCCCATGGCACGTCGTAGCGCGGCCGTCATGCCGGGGGCGGGCGCTTCCTCCAGTACCTTCTGGTGACGGCGCTGGACACTGCAGTCCCGTTCGAACAGATACACCCCATTGCCGTGGCGGTCGCAGAACACCTGGACCTCAACGTGGCGGGGTTGGGTCAGATACTTCTCGATCAGCATGCGATCGTCATTGAAAGCGGCTCTGGATTCCCGGCGGCAGCCTTCCAGCGCCGCCTGAAACTCGCCGCCGCTCTCGACCACGCGCATACCCTTGCCGCCGCCGCCGGCGCTGGCCTTGAGCAACACGGGGTAGCCGATGGCATCCGCCTCGCGCTTGAGCAGAGCGTCGTCCTGGTCATCGCCGTGGTAACCCGGAACCAGTGGCACGCCGGCATCCATCATGCGTGCCTTGGCGGCGGACTTGTCGCCCATCGCCTTGATGCTGGCCGCGGGAGGGCCGACGAAGACAATGCCGGCGTCCTCGCAGGCCCGCACGAAGGCCTCGTTTTCCGACAGGAAACCATAGCCCGGATGAATGGCGTCGGCGCCGCTGCGGCGAGCAGCGTCGATCACCTTGGCGATATCCAGGTAGCTTTCCCGGGCGGCCGCCGGGCCGATATGGATGGCTTCGTCGGCTTCGCGCACGTGGCGGGCGTCGGCGTCCGCATCTGAATAGACGGCGATGGTCTTCAGGCCCATGGCGCGTGCGGTACGCATCACGCGGCAGGCGATCTCACCGCGATTGGCCACCAGCAGGGTGTCGAAGCGCAGCTGGTCAGCAGTGGGGGTCGAGCTCATGAGGCGCTCCCGCTATGGTTGGAGGTGCCCGCCCAGGCAGGGCGGCGCTTGTCGAGGAAGCTGGAAAGCCCTTCCTGGCCTTCGTCGCTGACGCGCAGGCGGCTGATGACCAGGCAGGTGCGCTCCCGCGTGGCCTGTTCGTCCGGCGCGCGAGCGACCTCAGCGAGCAAGGCCTTGGTCGCTCGACTGGCCTGGGGAGAGGTGGCCAGCAGGGTCTCGAGCATGCTCTCTACCGCGTGGTCCAGGGCCTCGGGTTCAACGACCCTGTGCACCAGATCCAGTGCCTGCGCTGTCGTGGCGTCCATCACCTCTGCGCTGAGCGCATAGCGGCGCATCTGGCGGCTGCCGATGGCGCGTAGCACGTAAGGGCTGATGACAGCTGGCGACAGGCCAATCTTGACCTCGGACAGGCAGAACTTGGCGCGCTGGGACGCCAGCACGATATCGCAGCAGGCGGCGAGGCCCACGGCTCCGCCAAAGGCGGCACCTTGTACCCGGCACAGGGTGACGCAGGGCAGGGTGTCCAGTCCGTGCATCAGGCGCGACAGCTCGCGGGAATCGGCCAGGTTGTCGTCGACGCTGTAGTCGACCATGCGCTTCATCCAGTTGAGGTCGGCACCGGCGGAGAAGCTCTTGCCCTCCGAGCCGAGCACCATGACCCGGACCTCGCCGCGCTCTGCGGCGGCGCGAACTCGGTCCAGGTGGCGATTGAGCTCGCCGATCAAGGCATCATCGAAGGCGTTATGGACCTCCGGACGCGTCAGCGTCAGCCAGGCCACCCCCCTGGCATCAATGTCTAGTGTCGATGTCTGAGACATGTCTGCATCCTCGGTTACATGCGGAAGACGCCGAAGCGCGTCTCTTCGATCTCGGCATTCATCGCGGCGGCCAGTGACAGCCCAAGCACGTCGCGGGTCTGGGCAGGGTCGATGACGCCGTCATCCCAAAGCCGCGCGCTGGCGTAGTAGGGGTGGCCCTGGTGCTCGTACTGCTCTCGGGTCGGCTGCTTGAAGGCCTCTTCCTGCTCTGCTGTCCAGGACTCCCCGGCGCGTTCCAGCTGCTCGCGCTTGACCTGTGACAGCACCCCGGCCGCCTGCTCGCCCCCCATCACCGAGATTCTGGCGTTGGGCCACATGAACAGCAGGTTGGGCTCGAAGGCGCGGCCGCACATGCCGTAGTTGCCGGCACCGAAACTGCCGCCGATCAGCACCGTGAACTTGGGCACGCGGGCACAGGCCACCGCAGTGACCAGCTTGGCGCCGTGCTTGGCAATGCCTTCATGCTCGTACTTCGAACCGACCATAAAGCCGGTGATGTTCTGCAGGAACACCAGGGGAATGCCGCGCTGGGCGCACAGCTCGATAAAGTGGGCGCCCTTGACCGCGCTTTCCGAGAACAGCACGCCGTTGTTGGCCACGATGCCAACGGGGTGGCCGTGGATATGGGCGAAGCCGGTGACCAGCGTATCGCCGTAGTAGCGCTTGAACTCGTCGAAGTCGGAACCGTCGACAATGCGGGCGATGACCTCACGTACGTCGAACGGCTTCTTCAGGTCGGTGCCGACGATACCGTACAGCTCGGCCGGATCGAGAGCGGGAGGACGCGGTGGCTGCATCGCCAGTCGGCCACGCTTCTGCCAGTTCAGTCGGGCGACACAGCGCCGGGCGAGCTGCAGGGCGTGGGCATCATTGTCGGCGTAGTGGTCGGCAACGCCGCTGATCTTGGCGTGGACATCGGCGCCGCCAAGATCCTCGGCGCTGATGGTTTCACCGGTGGCAGCCTTGACCAGGGGCGGACCGCCAAGAAAGATGGTGCCCTGTTCGCGCACGATGATGGACTCGTCCGCCATGGCGGGCACGTAGGCTCCCCCGGCGGTGCAGGAGCCCATGACCACGGCGATCTGGGGAATACCCTCGGCCGATAGGGTGGCCTGGTTATAGAAGATGCGGCCGAAGTGGTCTCTGTCGGGGAACACCTCGTCCTGGCGTGGCAGAAAGGCACCGCCGGAATCGACCAGGTAAACGCAGGGCAAGCGATGCTTGCGGGCGACTTCCTGGGCACGCAGATGCTTCTTCACCGTCAGCGGGAAGTAGGTGCCGCCCTTCACGGTGGCATCGTTGGCCACGATCACACACTCGACGCCGCTGATACGACCGATCCCGGTAACCAGGCCTGCCGCCGGCACATCGCTGTCGTACACGCCGTGGGCGGCCAGGGCCGACAGCTCCAGAAAGGGCGACCCCTCGTCGATCAAGTGATCGATGCGGTCGCGTACAAACAGCTTGCCGCGGGATTCGTGGCGACTGCGTGCCTTGTCACCGCCGCCGCGACGAATGGCGTCGGTCAGTTCGTTCAGCTTGCCGACCTCGGCACGCATGGCCGCATCCCGAGCCACAAAGTCTTCGGAACGCGGATTGATTGCGGTATCCAACATGGCCATCTGGTGGCTCCGTAGGCAAAAGAGGGGCGACGTACGCCAGCATTCACAAGGCGCTGAACGCGCTCTGCTCCGGGGTCAACGTCGGGTTCAGGCGGACTCGTTGAACAGCTCGCGGCCGATCAGCATGCGCCGGATCTCACTGGTGCCCGCGCCGATCTCGTACAGCTTGGCGTCGCGCAGCAGGCGACCCGTCGGGTACTCGTTGATGTAGCCATTGCCGCCCAGCAGCTGAATGGCATCCAGTGCCACCTGGGTAGCCTTCTCGGCGCAGTAGAGAATGACCCCGGCGGCGTCCTTGCGTGACGTCTGACCGCGATCGCAGGCCGCGGCCACCGCATACAGGTAGGCGCGGCAGGCGTTCAGGGTGGTGTACATGTCGGCAATCTTGCCCTGCACCAGCTGGAATTCGCCGATGGACTGGTTGAACTGCTTGCGTTCGTGGATGTAGGGCACGACCACATCCATGGCGGCCTGCATGATGCCGATAGGGCCCGCCGCCAGCACGGTGCGCTCGTAGTCGAGGCCGCTCATCAGCACGCGCACGCCCTTGCCGACTTCGCCCAGCACGTTCTCCGCGGGGACCGCGCAGTCCTCGAACACCAGTTCACAGGTGTTGGAACCCCGCATCCCCAGCTTGTCGAGCTTCTGGGCGGTCGAGAAACCGTCGAATCCTTTCTCGATGATGAAGGCGGTGATGCCCTTGGACCCGGCGTCCGGGTCGGTCTTGGCATAGACCACCAGCACATCGGCGTCAGGGCCATTGGTGATCCACATCTTGTTGCCGTTAAGGATGTAGCGATCGCCTTCCTTGCGCGCGCGCAGCGACATGGACACCACATCGGAACCGGCTCCCGGCTCGGACATGGCCAGTGCGCCCACATGCTCGCCGGATATCAGCTTGGGCAGGTACTTGGCCTTCTGCTCGGCGTTGGCGTTGATCTTCAGCTGATTGACGCACAGGTTGGAATGGGCGCCGTAGGACAGTCCGACGGATGCGCTGGCGCGGGAGATTTCCTCCATGGCGATGCAGTGGGCCAGGTAGCCCATGCCGCTGCCGCCATCTTCGTCGGGAACGGTGATGCCCAGCAGGCCCATGTCACCGAATTTCTGCCACAGATCAGCGGGAAATTCGTTGCGCTCGTCGATCTCGGCGGCGCGAGGGGCGATCTCGTCGCGGGCAAAGGCATTCACCTGATCGCGAAGCATGACCAGGGTTTCATCGAGGCCAAAATCGAGCGGGGTATAGGGGCTGAACATGGCGGGCTCCAAAGCGTCTTGAATGGTCGTTGCGGTGGCGGTCAAGACCACGACCATCGGCAGTGATGTAGGGCTGAAAAAGCCGATCAGCGGCCGTCGAGGCAGCGGCTGGCGGAATGCTAAGAAGACTAGGCAAAGTTGACGTTAACGTAAAGTGCAGCTTCTGCCGCTTGCGACCAAAGTGGGGGGCGACATCGTCTGCAGGGGGGAATCGATGGACCTGGGGGGAGCCATGGGCAGAGTAGGAGTCGGCGCACAGCGCAAGCTGCCCTCAGAGGCCTCTTGGCTTTGGGCTAAGGCCTCTCGGTTTTCTGCCAAGGCCTCTTGGCCTTGGGCTAATTGGGCTAGACCCCTGGCGAAGCCGGCCAGGTCGGCTGATGGTCAGCCGGCTCAGCCAGCGTCAGTCCTCGTCCTGCCAGTAGTCCACGGTATCCTTGCGCAGGCCGGTGTGCACGAAGCCGCGGCTGGCCTTGTCGCCCCCCGGGGCCGAGCCGGTGACGACCTGGAACTTGCCGGAGTCCGGATACTCCGTCACGTCCGGGGCATTCATGCTGCTGATGCATAGATAGGTGAGAGGCTCGTCGGAGTCGTTGATGATCTGATGGGCGCAGTCGGGGTCTGCGGCAGGTGCCGCGATCAACTCGCCTTCGACGATCGGATAGCGCTTGTCGCCCAGGCGCACGCTGCCCTTGCCCTTCAGCACCACAAACATCTCGTCGTTGTTGTGATGGAAATGAAAGGGCCAGGCGTGGCAGCCCGGCGCCAGGGTGACCCGGCGACAACCGAGATCGCGCATGCCCAGCACCGGCGTCAGGTTGATGATGCTGGCGTCGACCTTGTCGCCGTGCTGGTGGTGTTCTCGGGCAATCGGGCAATGGCAGAGAGAGAGGATGCGTGCGCGCATTGAGGGTCCTTGTGTGTGCAGCGGACGGACGAGCAGCCCGCAAGTGGGGCGTCGTCCGTCCTGCGTCGGTCCTCATTGCAGCCTAGACGCCGGAGCCATGCAGCGCTATTTCGACAGGGCTATCTCGACAGGGCTATCTCGACAGGGCTCGCGGCGTCGATCAGGATAGGCTTACTGGGCGTCAGCGTTGGGGAAGAACAGCTGCTGACCCTTGACCTCGAAGTCACCGATCGCCTGCTGGCCTTGTTCGGACAGCAGCCAGTCATGCCACTGGTCAGCCAGGTCATGCTTCAGCTCCGGGTGACGCTCCCGCGACAGCTTGAGGCTGCCGTACTGGTTGAACAGGACGTCATCGCCTTCAAACAACAGCTCAAGGTTCTGGCGGTTATCAAAGGCGACCCAGGTAGCGCGGTCGGACATGACGTAGGCATCCATACCCGCGGCAGTGTTGAGTGTCGCGCCCATGCCGCTCCCCAGCTCGCGATACCAGTCACCGCCAGGCTCAACGCCAGCGGCATCCCACAGGCGCAATTCAGCCCGATTGGTGCCGCTGTCGTCGCCGCGAGAGGTGAAGGGGGCTCCACTCTCTGCGATCAAGCTGAAGGCAGTGGCTGCACTGTCGGCGTCGCGGATGCCGGCCGGATCGTCGGACGGTCCGATCACTACAAAGTCGTTGTACATGACGTCATCGCGCTGACTGGCGTAGCCGTCCGCCACGAAGGCTTCCTCACCGGCAGTGTCGTGTACCAGCAGGCTGTCAGCGTCACCGCGACGGGCGATTTCGAAGGCCTGGCCGGTGCCCACCGCGACCACATGCACGTCGATGCCGGTGCTGTCGGTGAAGGTCGGAATAATGGCGTCAAACAGTCCAGAGTTCTGGGTGGATGTGGTCGATGCGAGGGTGATGAAGGGGGCCTCGTCCTGGGCCAGTGCGCTGCTGGCACCGAGCATCAGCGCGCACGCCGCGGCAGCGCTGGTGGCCGCACGACGAACCTGCATGGGAGACAGCCTGCGCGACGATGGGGTATGGCGATGTGACATGGTGCAGTTCCTTGCGTAGATCGCACGACGGGTGTCGTGCGGTGGATGAATGGGCCTGAGGCGTGGTCACCACCGTGGCCTCGATCTAGTCCAGTAGCTCTCCAGCGATAAAAGCGCTGGCTTCCTGGGTGACGGGGCGGCTGAAGAACAGGTTGGCCGGGCTTTGTTCGACCAGTCGGCCCCGGTGCAGCAGGATGACGTCGTCGGCCAGACGGCGCGCCTGGTGCATGTCGTGACTGGACATGACAATCCGCACGCCTTGCTGATGAAAGGTCTCGATGGCACTTTCCACCGCCCGAATGGCGGCGGGGTCAAGCGCCGAGGTCGGTTCGTCAAGGAACAGCACCTCGGGCTCCAGCAGCCAGGCCCGGGCCAGTGCCAGACGCTGCTGCTCTCCACCTGACAGCACTCGAGCCGGGCGTTTGGCCAGGCTTTCCAGACCAAAGCGCTCGAGGGCGGCGATGGCGCGCTGGCGCCGCTGTCGGCGTGGCACATGATTCACCGCCAACGCATACTCGAGATTGGCCAGGGCGCTACGTCTGAGCAGGACCGGACGCTGAAATACCATGGCCTGGCGGGGAGCCGAACCTTCCCATTGCAGCTGTCCCTGAGTGGGCGAGAGCAGGCCATGGGCAAGACGCATCAAGAGGCTCTTGCCCGCGCCATTGGGGCCCATGATCAGGGTGCGCCGATGACCGTCGAGAGTGAGTGACAGGGGGCCCAGCAGGCGCTGACCAGCGGTCGAGAAGCTGACCCGGTCGAGGGTGAGGCGAGGGGCCGAGGCTGGCGCCGACAGCGTCATCGTGGTCATCCCAGCTGCCTCCTGGTGGACTCGCCGATCAGGTGGGCGAGGGCGTTGATCAGCCCTACCAGGGCCAACAGCACGATGCCCAGACCCAGCGCAAGGGGCAGGTTGCCCTTGCTGGTCTCGAGCACGATGGCGGTGGTCATCACCCGGGTGACGCCGTCGATGTTGCCGCCGACGATCATCACGGCGCCCACCTCGGCGCTGGCTCGTCCGAAGCCCGCCAGCATGACCGTAATCAACGCGAGACGGGCGTCCCACAGCAGCGTCGGGATACGGCGTACTCGGGAAATCCCCATGGATGCCAGCTGCTCGGCGTATTCGCCATGCAGCTCCTCGACCTTCTGCCGGGTCAGCGAGGCCAGAATCGGCAGGACCAGAATGACCTGTGCCACCACCATGGCGGTGGGGGTGAACAGCAGGCCCAGGGAGCCAAGGGGCCCCGCCCGGGACAGCAGCAGATAGACGGTGAGGCCCGCCACCACCGGTGGCAGGCCCATCAGCGCGTTAAGGGCGATGATCAGCGGGGCGCGGCCAGGGAAACGGTACAGTGCCAGCGCCGCGCCAAGGGGCAACGCCAGCGCGGCAGCGATGGCGACCGCCGTCAGCGAGATGCGCAGGGACAGGCTGACGATGGCCAGCAGGTCGGGATCCAGTCCAACAATCAGGTCCAGGGCGGTGGCAAAGGCGGAGTTGGTCATCACGGCTCGGGTCAGGTAGGGTCAGAACGGCGCCGCGGTCGCGGGATGCCCTTGATATACCAGCATAATGTGATGAAACGTCGGCATGCGCATCCGGGCACTGAAATTTATGCAGCCTGAAACATCTTCATGCATAGTTACTGGCTACATCTTTCGGCTAGTGGCTCGTTCTGAACCAGTGAACCAGCGCTTCGAGACAGACGACCAGCCCCGCAGAGCAAAAGGGAGGCAGGACCATGGATGACGCAGCGTTCCCGACTTATATGACCACCTCGGAAGTGGCGGACTACCTGCGGCTGAAGCCGCGCAAGGTCTATGACCTGGTACGCCAGGGGCAGATTCCGTGTAGCCGGGCCACTGGCAAGCTGCTGTTTCCGCGGCAGGCGGTGGATCTGTGGGTCATGAATCACCTGGAGGGGGATCAGGCAGCCAGCGTGGGGCCTCAGGAAGTCCTCGGTGGCAGTCAGGATCCGCTGCTCGACTGGGCCATGCGCGAGAGCGGCTGTGGCCTGGCCAGCCTGTGCCAGGGCAGTGGTGACGGTATCCAGCGACTGCTGGCCGGCAAGGCGAGCGTGGTCGGCGCGCACCTGCTGGATGCCGATGGCGGCTATAACGATCCTGCGCAGCTGGGACTGGGAGGCATGCGTGACCTGGTCGTTGTCCACTGGGCACGTCGCCAGCAGGGGTTGATGCTGTCGGCGGACAATCCGCTGGGTATCTCGGGTCTTGGTGACCTGACCCGGGGCGACGTCCGGGTGGCACGTCGACCGCAGGGCGCAGGGGCCCATCGCCTGCTGCAAGGACTGCTGGATCGGCAGGGCATCTCGATGGACGCCCTTGGCCTGCTGGAGCAACCCGCCATGAGCGAGGATGATCTTGCCCTGTCGATTGCCCAGGGCAGGGCAGACGCGGGCCTTGGTGTCGAAGCGGCCGCGCGACGTCAGGGACTCGCCTTCCTGCCGCTGCAGCAGGAGTCCTTTGATCTGCTGCTGCGCCGCAGGAGTTACTTCGAGCCGCCGCTGCAACGACTGCTGGCGTTCGCACGGCAACCCCGCCTGCGTGAGCAGGCCGAACAGTTCGGCGGTTACGACGTCTCTGACCTGGGAGCCGTTCGCTTCAACGCCTGATAGCGGTGTGACGCCGTCCCGCGAGTGCAGGGCAGGCTAAAGCGTGGCTCAAGGCTGTCGGTCCGTTGTGCGATGAATGATCTGTGGCACCAGCCGCTCCGAGAACCCCGCGGCAAAGGACCAGAAGATCAGTTTGGCGACGTCCTCTCCCTGGGCGGGATAGGTTCGCGAGAGAAAGTGAAGAATGTCATCCGTAGTAGGCGGTTCGGGGAAGGCGGCGATGTGATAGCTGGGGAACAGGTGCCCTTCGATCAGGCCGGCCAGGGTAAGCGCGTAGAACACCAGCGCAAAGGTGCCTCCGTAGATGGGCACCACCAGCACGGTCGCCCAGGACTGGGTGAGCAGTCGCAGTTCGGTCGACGAGATGTGCTTCAAGCGTTGCTGAATACTGACAAAGCCTCCGACGATGCCGCATTCGAACACCAGCCAGGAAATCATCAGGCGCTGCTGAAACCACAGCGTTGCCGCGAACAGGGCCGCCGTGGCCAGCAGACTGATAATGATGAACACCAGCAGTCGCCTCGACACCACCAGCAGCATCTTGGTGCGATTGTCGTACACGTGCCGAACCCCGCAATGTGGCATCGCCGTACCAGCGTCTCTACCTCACTATAGACCCAGGACAGACCTAGGACAGACGCAGAACAGACGCTGGCTACGGCGGCAGGGCGTGTAGGCTGAACCTCTTCCCATTCGGCGCAGGATCGTCGTCTTTACTCCTCGCGCATGGCTCTTGCCAGCATGTCGGTGACCGGTTTGGCCACGTAGCTGGCGAAGCTGCGCTCGCTGGTGCGGATCATCACCTCCGCTGGCATGCCGGCCATCAGACGCATGTTGTCGGTCATGTTGGCCTCGCCCTGTTGCGTGACCTGGATGCGCACCTTGTAGTAGCGCTCTCGGGTGGCTTCGTCCTCGAAACTGTTGGCGCTGACATGGACCACCTCGCCATCGATGACGTTGGACAGACGCTGGTTGAAGGCGCTGAAGCGAATCTCCGCCGGCTGCCCCAGGTATAGATGGTCGACGTCGTGGTTGGCTACCCTGGCCTCGACGATAAAGCCATCGCCCATTGGCACCAGATCCATCAGCGGATCGCCTCCGCGGATGACCGCTCCCAGGGTATGGACCTTCAGTCCCACCACGGTGCCGGCCACCGGCGCCGTAATAGCCGTGCGTCGCAGGGTATCGGTCAGGGCTACCAGGCGCTCCTCCGCATCGGCCACTTCCGACTGCACCTGGCGCAGGGCCTCGCCGACCTGTTGCTGGAACTCCTGCAGGCGAATCTGCTTGTTCAGCACGTTCTCGCTGATCTGCGCGCGCAGTCGGGCGACCTCGGCCAGATGACGCGCATTGTCGCTCTGGTACTCGAGGCTCTCCCTCTCCATTTCGCGCATCCGCTGGCTGCTGATCAGTCCATCTCGGAACAGCTTGCGGTGATTGGCCACCTCACCATTGAGCGAGTCGATCCTTCGCTGAGTGATCTGGCGGGTGGCCTCGAGCCCGGTGATCTGCTCGTCCAGCTGCAGAATCTGCTGATCAAGTGCCGCCAGGGTGCCGTCCAGAGACTCTCGACGGACCTCGAACAGGCGCTGCTGAACCGACAGCACCGCCTGGACGCGGCCATTGTCGGACTGACGCAGAGCGTCGGGAAACACCAGCTGGTCCGCTCCTGCCTGCTCGGCCAGTAGCCGTACCTCGCTGGCCCTGGCGATCAGATAGTCCGCCTCGACGATACGGCTCTGGGCCCTGGCTTGGGTGTCATCCAGCGTGATCAGCACGTCGCCGGCATCGACCTGACTGCCGTCTTCCACATGGATACGCTCGACGATACCGCCCTCCAGGTGTTGCACCGTCTTGGTGAAGCTTTCCACCGATACGGAGCCGGGGGCAACGACGGAAACCGCCAGACTGGCCATCACCGACCAGCTGCCGAAGCCGCCCAGCGCCACCAGCAGGATGAGCAGGCCAAGGCGGCGGTAACGTTGATCTTGCAACGGCAATTCTTGTTGAGGGGCACCTGCGGGATTCATGATCAGGTCTCCTTGCTGTCGGGACGGACAGTGGACGCCGTGGATACCGGCGACGCCGATTCAGCGGGCACGGCCGCGCTTCTGCCACGTGCGCTGGGGCGCAGGGTGGTGACGGGGGAGACCCGTCTTGTTCCCGCCGCCACGGCGGAGACAGGCTCTCGACGCCCCGGTGGCGTGAGCGATGCCACGCGTCCCTCCTTGAGCACGAGAATGCGGTCCACATTGGCCAGCAGGCGCTGACGATGGGTGATGATCAGTGCAGTGGTGCCCTGCTGGCGCAATTCGATCAGGCATTGGGCCAGGGCCGCTTCGCCGGCATCGTCCAGGTTGGCATCGGGTTCATCCAGCACGATCAGGGCAGGGTTGCCGTACAGCGCTCGGGCCAGGCCGATACGCTGGCGCTGACCAGCGGACAGCGCGCTGCCGCCGTGATCCAGCCAGGTGTCATAGCCGTCCGGAAGCTTGAGCACCAGTTCGTGCACACCGGCGCGGCGGGCGGCCCGCACCACCTGTTCCGGATCCACGTCCTGAAAGCGCGCAATGTTCTCGGCGACGCTGCCATCGAACAGCTCGATGTCCTGGGGCAGGTAGCCCAGATGCGGCCCCAGCGCCGTGCGTTCCCATTTATTGATGTCGGCGCCGTCCAGGCGCACGCACCCAAGCTGAGTGGGCCACAACCCGAGTACCACCCGAGCCAGCGTGGACTTGCCTGCCGCGCTGGGCCCCACCACCGCAATGTGTTCGCCCTTGGCCATGCGCAGGTCGATGTTGGTGATGGTGGGCAGCTTGACACCGGGGGGAGCAGCGCTGACATCGTCGAGCGTCAGCTGACCCTTGGGACTCGGCAGTGGCATCGCAGGCGGATCGGCAGGAACCTCGTCCAGCAGGGCTTCCAGCCGCCCCTTGGCGGTACGCGCGCCAGAGAATCCCTTCCAGCCATTGATCATCTGGTCGATAGGGGCCAGCGCCCGGCCCATGAGAATGGAGCCGGCGATCATCATCCCCGGGGTCAACTCACCGCGCAGAACCAGAAAGGCACCGACTCCAAGAATCAAGGACTGAAACATCAGCCGCAGCACCTTGGAGGTGTTGGTCAGCAGGCCTGAGCGGTCGCTGGCCATGGACTGCAGCACCAGGTATTCGCGATGACGTGCTGCCCAACGCCCCTGGATGCCGGGCAGCATGCCCATGGCATGCAGCACCTCGGCATTGCGCAGGTTGCTGTTGGCCAGATCCTGTGACTGCACGTGGCGACCGTTGGCCTCTGTCAGCAGCGGTTTGGTCAGTCGTTCATTGATCACGGCAATGGTCGCGAGGATGATCCCGGCTACCAGAGCGAACACCCCAAACCAGGGATGGAAGAGGGCCAGCACGCCGATATAGATCGGCACCCAGGGAGCGTCGAAGAAGGCAAACAACCCGTTGCCCGACAGGAACTGGCGCAGGCTGGTCAGGTCGTTGAGCGGCTGGGCGGAGGGTTTGCCGGGGCTCGCCAGGCTGCGCTTGAACATGGCGGCGTAGAGGCGTGGGCTGATCAAGGTGTCCAGTCGGTTACCCACCCTGACCAGGATTCTCGAGCGCATCAGCTCAAGTCCCCCCATCACCACAAAAAGAAACACCACCACCAGTGTCAACATCCACAGGGTTTCCTGGCTGCGGGTGGTCAGCACGCGGTCGTAGACCTGCAGCATATATAGCGGCGGTACCAGCATCAGCAGGTTGATAAACATGCTGAACAGCGCCACATAGCCGAAGCTTCTTCGACAGAAGGCGAGGACCTTACGCAGGTCATTCTTCTCTGCAGCCATGATGGTTCCCCCTGACATCACCCCTCTTGCGGGGATGGTGTTGTTGTCGTTATCCGTGGTTTTCTTTTTTTAGTGATGTGTGGCGCATCTTCGATCTATTGATGTTCTCTTGAGTGTTCTCCTGAAGACCCTCGGAAGTGTTCCGAGATATTGGTCCGTCCAGGTGATGTGATGATGGTGAAAAAGAGCCATGAAACGGAAACGGGTCTCGAAGGGATAGTAGCGAAAATATGGCCAACCACAATAGCGGTGACAGCAATGAAGCCAATGTTTTCTTCGGCTTTTGCAGAGAGGAAAGAATGCGATGGTATCCCTGAATAAAGGGTGTTGGAGAAAAGTGGAGGTTAGTCTGCTTTTTTACACTTTAAGTCTCATCGTTGGGTTGGTTACTGCTGGTGCTGTCAGTGCTATTTAACTGAATTTTTTCAAATATGAAGTCTAGTGTTTTCAGTTTAGATAACTAAAAAAATCAATTTATACAATGATTTGAGCGTAGCATATCTTCCTTTATTGAAGGCTAAGTGGCGTTAGCGTTAGCGCTGTCAAAAAAATCTTGCTGTATGTCGATGGGGTTATAGAATCAGTGAAGGTGGGCTACATCTTATGAGTTTTGCTGTTTCGAGCACGGTGGCTAGTGGAGCATAGAGGCTAGCGGAGCATAGAGGCTAGTGGAGCATGGCTACTGGAACATAGTGCTGAGTGACAGCTTTTCTCCATGGGGTGGGTTCCAAGGGTGTGGTCGGCAAGGGTAAGGCCGGAAGAGCACCAGAAAGAGGAAAGGATGTTCTCGCGAATCGCGGAATCATTCGTTACCTCGGCAATGCAAGGGTAGTCGCAAATAAGACCAAGCTTTGGCAGTGGATGCCGACAATAAAATGTGGTTCGTCAAGGACTGATCATCCGATATCATCGTCAGGGGACAGCTCATGTTTTCCATGTCATTTGTTGGTCGCGGTCGCAAGTCCTTTCAAAAACGCCTGGAAGACAAGGCGCATTTCCTAAATAAAGATTTCGAGTTGCATGACGTAGTGGTGGCGCCCCATCCCGGGCGCTGGCAAGAGGCTGTCGCGGCCGTGCGCATGACATGGGAAGACGCGTCAGGAGCGAGAAGCGTCTTCGAGAAATTCGAAAGACCCTTTGTGTTCGAGCAATTGCCGACGCCCCCCATTGGCAAGCTGGGGATGATGATCGAGGCGCTCGACGCCAGAGGAGCGCTGCTCCCCGGTGTTGCCGCCCTGCGTGAAGTGCTGGTGCAGGACGCCGAGGCCGATACCGATGATGGAGCAGAGCAAGGCTCCACCGACCCTGTAGCAAGCCACCCTGAGCCAATCGACCCAGCCGTGGGCGACGACCCGGGATCGTCAGCGCAGGATGTCGACGGCCCGCAGGCGGGCGCCAGCGATGGTGACGGGGGAGGCGATGGCGCTGACATGGACAGCGCGTCAGGGGTGGCGGGCTCTGCCGCAGCGTCCTCAGGGCCTGCTTCAGGTGCCTCTCAAGACGCTTCTCAAGACAGCCTTCCAGACAGCTCGTCAGCCCCCTCGTCAGACACCCTGCCTGCAGCGGCCGCGGCCCCGGCAATAGTGGCCCTGGCAGCCCCCGTGGGCTTTTCGCTGCGCATCCAGGCCGAAGACGATGATGCCAGCGACGGCGCATCGGCCAGTATCACCGGAGATACCGGCATCGCGGTGGTGGATGATCCAGCCAACCCGGACGCGGCGGACGCCGAGGGCAATGCCTACGTGGACTATGGCAATGGGGTGGCCGGCGGCGAGAGCCTGACCTTTACCTTCGACGTGCCCGAGGCCGGTGAATACGACCTGGTGCTGCGCTACGCCATGGGCGCCGGCAATCGCCCGCTGCGCCTGGACGTCAACGGTGAGCTGTTCGACCGCATGTTCGACCTGACCTCCACCGGCGACGATTTCACCAACTTCGAGCTGACCCAGCCGGTGCGTCTGACCCTGGAGCAGGGCACCAATACGATTACCCTGACCTCCAACGGCGCCAGCGGGCCGAACATCGACTATCTCGAGATCACCGCACCGGACCCTGACCGTTACGTGATTCAGGGCGAAGATATGCAGCTGTCTCCGGCGGAAGACGCGCAAGACAGCGGCACCAACCGGGTGGCGACCTTGGACACCATCGCCGGCTTCACCAGCGGTCTGGAGACCTTCCGGGTTGGTGCCGAAGGAGAAGCCTATCTGGATTGGGCCTCTGGCAATGCCAACGCCACTGCCGACGTTACCCTGGACATCGCCACCGCTGGCACCTACGCCATCAGCATCACCTACGCGACGTCCGGCGCCCGTCCACTGGACCTGATGCTGGTCGACGGCGGTAGCACCACCACCCTGGCCACCTTTGACTTTGCGCCGACCCTGGAGCCGGTCTACTACCCGGACGATACCGAAGCGGATATCGCCGTGGCCAACCGCCCGAGCACGAGCGGCGGCAACCTGCAGAGCGAGTGGGAAGGCTGGACGGTCGAGACGGTAGAGGTCGAGCTGGCCGCCGGCAGCAACACCCTGCGCCTGGGCGGCTATACCAATGGCCCCAATATCGACAAGATGGAGCTGGTGCTGGTCAGCGCCGCGGTCACCGGGCCCGACATTGCGCCCCAGGTGGTCCAGGCGGAAGACGCCGAGCTTGGCGCTGGCAACGATGCGGGCACCCTGGTGCGTGATCCGGCCAATCCCGAGGACGGGACCGGCTTCCAGGGCCTGCGTCCCGACTACTCCGGGACCGGCTATGTGGACTTCGGCAGCGTGCCCGGCGACAGCCTGACCTTTACCGTGAACGTGGCCGAGGCGGGTCAGTACGACCTCAACTTCCGCTACGCCAGCAACGGCGACCGGCCCATGGACATGGCGGTCAACGGCGGTATCGCCAGCGCCCTGGCCTTCGTCACTACCGACCCCAATGCCACCAACGAAGCGCCGGAAGGCTTTGACGTGTGGTCCTATCAGACCCAGACGGTGGCATTGCAGGCGGGCGACAACACCATCACCCTGGCGATTCCCAGCGGCGCCGGCAGCGGCCCCAATATCGACCGGCTGGAGCTGACCACGGCGGGCTCCGGCCCGGTGGGCGATGTGGAAGGGGACGAGGGCGATGACCTGGCCTTTACCACGCCTGACAGTGTGGTCAACGCCGCAAGCGTCGACGCTGTGCCCTTTACCGTCGCGGGGCTTGATGACGATATCGTCTACGTGGGCTTAAGCTTCGATGACGGCGTGAATGTAGAGGAGGTCACTCCGGACGCCAGCGGTGCCTTCAGCCTGGACCTTTCCGGTCAAGCCGACGGTCCACTGTCGGCCACCCTGATTGTCATGGACGCCTATGGCAACCGTGGGACTCGCGAGCTGGCCCTGACCCTGGATACCACCGCCGACGAAGGCGGCGATCTGGCGCTTAGCGGCCCGGCAGACCCGGTGGCCCAGGCGGATAGTGCCGCCGTGACCTTCACCCTGGCTGGGCTCGATGCTGACGCCGACAGCGTCGAGGTCAGCCTGGATGGCGGCGCCACGCGCACCCCGGTCGGGGTTGATGGCGACAGCCTGCAGCTTGACCTGTCCGGTCTGGGCGGCGGCAGTCATCCCATTGTGCTGTACGTGACCGATCTCGCCGGCAACGAAGCCACTACCTCCACCCAAGTCACCCTGGAAGACGATAGCGATGCTCCGCTGACGCTGGACTTTGCCGCGGGGCCGATCACGTCCTACGGCGGCAATCAGGACAACCCCAGCCAAGGCACTGGCGCAGCGTCGGAGGATGCAGGAGCGACCCTGGCCTTGACCGATAACGTATGGAAGCGGGTGGCCCTGGGCGAAAACTACCAGATTACCGCGGATACACAGCTGACCCTGGAACTGGACGCCTCGAGCTCCCCGGTATCGGAGATCATCGCCGTCGGTATCGACCCGGACGACAACCCTTTCGGTGGTGGCGGCAGCCTGTTCCAGCTGGGCGGCACCCAGACCCAGCAGGGCTTTATCGACCTGCGGGGACAAGGCACCGATGATGATGGCGATGGCGTTCTGACCTTCACCATCGACCTGTCGTCCCTGGCCGGCTCGACCATCGACTCCCTGGTGTTCGTCAATGACGATGACCTTGGCGCCAAGGGCAGTGCGCGTTTTTCCAATGTGACGCTAAGCGAAGCCACCACCGTGGACACCAATCAGGCCCCAGTGGTGGTCGGAGGCGGCGTCGCTGACCTGGTGCTGGACGAGGGCGCAACGCTGGAGGTGGATCTGCCCTTCGAAGACGCCGATGGCGACGACCTGAGCTATCGCTTCGAGGTGGCCGACAGCGACGGCGCGCCCGTCGACGCCGCTGGCCTTGCCATCGATGGCAGCGTACTGGGCGGCAGCCTGGATGACCTGGTACCGGGGGTTTATACCGTTACCTTGTTCGCCGACGACGGGGAGTTCGAGACCTCCGACAGCTTTGTGCTGACCATCGAGAACGTCAACGACGCGCCGGTGGCCGAGCCCGCCGCGCTGGAGCCATTCTTTGGCGAGGTAGGCGAAAGTTTCGTCCAGATTACCCTGGCGGATTACGCTGTGCTGTTCTCTGATCCCGACGGGGACGACCTGACGCTGAGCGTTGAGGACCTACCCCCGGGTCTTGAGCTGGTCAATGGCGTGATCCAGGGCACCCCGACCGAGGGTGGGGCCTTCAGCGTGACGCTGCGGGCCTCCGATCCGGGCGGCCTGTCGGCCATCCAGGTGCTCGACTTCCAGATCGCCGGTACCGATATCGGCGATGTGGTGACCATCGAGGCGGAAGCCTTCAGTGACCTGGATGCCGCCAACCTGATCGTCACCGCCAATACCAGTGCCTCCAACGACCAGCTGATTCGCCTGACCAGCACCGCGCCTGCCGCCATCGGCACCGACCTGGCGGCGGCCGGGGTCGAGCCAGGCTGGTATCGGGTCACCCTGTACGTCTTCGATGAAACCGACGGAGAGGGAGAGCTGACGCTGTCCATCGATGGAACGGCGCTCGAGGCTCGCAATCTGTCGAGTGACAGCCTGACCTCCGACGTGGTGCTCAGCGACGACTTCGGCACCTTGGTGGGCAGTGGCGCCAGAGGCAACGCCGGCCAGAGCGGTAACCGCAAGGCGATCGTGTTCGAGACAGCGGTCGAGATCACCGCCGACTCGCAGCTGGGGCTTGAGTTGCGTGGCCAGGGCGGCGAGCTGATGCGTATCGACTCGGTGGCGTTCGAGCGCATTGAAGAGCCGGTCAACAACGCGCCCACCATCACCGGGCTTGGCGCTAGCGTCAGCGTCGATGAGAACTCGAGCGCGGTCGCGACGCTCACCCTGGACGACCTGGATGGTGACACCCTGAGCGTGACCCTGGAAGGCGTCGACGCGCCGCTGTTCAGTTTCGATGCGGCCACCGGCGTACTCAGCTTCGTCAACCCGCCCGATGCGGAACTGGCGGTCGACGCCGATGAAGACGGCGTCTACGAAGTCACCGTGGTCGTCAGCGACGGGGAAGACAGCGTGTCCCAGGCGACCCTGATCACGGTCAACGACCTCAACGAAAGCCTATCCATCGCACAGACGACGCTCGACGTGGACGAGAACCTGACCGAGATCGGTGCCATCGCGGTACTCGATGAAGACGGTCAGCCCGCCGCGCTGAGCGCACCGGTGTTCGCCATAACCGGTGGCATCGACGCACCGCTGTTTACCATCGACCCCGATACCGGGGTGCTCAGCTTCACCTCGGCCCGTGACTTCGAGCTGGCCGTGGACGCCAACGAGGACAACGTCTACGAAGTCGAGGTCAGCGTCACCGACGATGGCCTGACGACCAGCGAGCTGGTGTCGGTTAGCGTCAATGATGTGGATGAAGCGCCTTTCTCGCCGCTATCGCTGCAGGCCGAGGATGGTGCGGTAGAAAGCTTCGACGTGGATGCCAACGACGCTGATACCCAGATTCGCGATCCCAGCAACCCGGAGCCCAACCAGCCCACCGGTTTGCGTCCGGGATTCTCCGGCAGCGGCTACCTGGACTTTGGCGACACCCCCGGAGACAACATCAGCTGGCAGATTGATGTGGCCCAGGCCGGGCAATATGACATCAACGTGCGCTACGCCACCAATACCGATCGTCCGCTGGATCTGGTGATCAACGGTGGTGATCCGCTGGTGCTTGCCATGGCCAGCACCGACCCGGATGGCACGGGCCCGGAAGAAGGCTTCGACCACTGGGCCTTCGAGACCATCACGGTGACCCTGGAGGCGGGCAGCAACACCATTGCCCTGGCGATCCCGGCAGGTGCCAACACCGGCCCCAACATTGACCGCATCGAGATTACCGAGGGCGGTAGTGGGCCCATCGTGATCGATGACAGCGCCGATGAAGACGGCGATCTGGCTCTCGTGGCCGCCGACGACAGCCTGGACGACAGCCAGCTGGCGACGGCGTTGTTCAATGTGTCGGGTGTCGATGACGACGTCACCACCGTCGAGGTGTCTTACGACGGCGGCGCCACTCGCACCGAGGTGACGCCGGATGCCTCGGGCAACATCACCCTGGACCTCAGCGGTCTGCTGGATGATCAGAGTGGCGATCTCACGGTGACGCTGATCGTCACCGACGCAACAGGTAACGAAGCCAGCGTCGATGAGGTCGTCAGCTACGACGATGGCGCTGTGGTGGTAGCGCCGATCACCCTGCAGGCAGAGGATGCCGACATCGTCGACGTCGGTGGCACCGCCCAGGGTGAAGTGACCCGCGTGGTCGACTCGGCCAACCCTGACGACTTTGGCAATTACCGCCCTGGCGCGGTGGGCGAGGCCTATCTCGACTTTGGTACCAACCCCGGTGACCAGATCACCTTCAACGTCAACGCGGTGGAGGCGGGCAGCTATACCGCCACCATTCGTTTCGCCAACGGCGGTGACGCCCCACGGCCACTGGATCTGACCGTCAACGGCAGCGACCAGGGCCAGCTAGGCTTCCCCAATGCCACCGGTGTCACCGAGCCCTGGGAAGAGTGGCAGACCCTCGAGGTCACGGTGGAGCTGGTGGAGGGCGCCAACACCTTCACCCTGACCATTCCCGCTGGCGCGGTGAACGGCCCGAACATCGACCAGGTGGTATTCGACTTCAACGACGGCGTGACCCAGCCACCGTTCAGCTTCAGCATCGAAGGCGAGGCGCTGGATATCGTCGACGCCGATGGCGATACCCAGGTGCGCGACCCGAGCAACCCCGAGACGAACGCCGCGGCAGGCGCGGACGGACTGTGGGATGGCTTCAGCGGTGCCGGATATCTGGACATGGGCGGTGACGTGGGCGACGCCGCGGAATTTCAGGTCAGCGTGGACCTGGCTGGGACCTACACCCTGGAAGTGCGCTACGCCAACGGCGCGGGCAATGGCGCTGACCGTCCGATGACGGTACTGGTGGACGGGGCGAGCCAGGGCAGCCTGGCCTTCGCTTCCACCGGCGGCGACCCGGTGGGCTGGGAGAACTGGACCACCACTACCATCGAGGTGGAGCTTGCGGCCGGCGATAACACCATTCGCCTGGCCAACGAAGGCACCGCGGGCCCCAACATTGACCTGGTCACCGTCAGCCGTGACGGCGTAGCGCCGCCGCGCCCGGTGGAGCCAGGCGACCGCTTCTCGGTGAAGATCAACTTCCAGCCCGAAGGCACCGCGGTGCCCGATGGTTACATCGCCGACAACGGCAAGGCCTTTGGCACCCAGTCGGTGACGGTGGATGGCCAGGTGCACCAGTATGGCTGGGTCACCGAAGAGTCGATCTACGATAGTGACCCAGGCACCGAGCCGCTGGATATCAGCTCGCTGACCAGCGTGGCGGTGAATGACCGCACCGACGATATCGCCGGACTCGACCCGCGCCAGGGCACCTATGCGCACTTTGACCAGCCCGGCAACTATGTGCGCGCCGGCTGGGAGATCGAGCTCGACGATGGCTACTACGAGGTCACCATCTCCATCGGCGATACCAGTGGGCCTTACGACAGCAACAATGTGCTCAATGCCGAAGGACAGCTGTTCAACGACCCCTTCACCCCGTTCCGCCCGGACGACTTCCCGGCAGACGGCAATCCGGCCGATGACACCGAGGGCGTGCGCTCCGACCTGGTGACCCGCATCGTTCAGGTCACCGACGGTCGCCTGACCCTGGACTCCATGGGTCTCGATAACGAGAACACCGAGATCCAGTACATCGAGATCCAGGCGTTGCCGGATCTGACGCCAGGAGATGGACGCGAGGCGGTCGAGGATTACGCCTTCTTTACCGACGCCCGAGCCATCGCTGGGGTGGGGCAGAACGAAGTGGAGGTGGATCTCGACCCGGACGACGGTAGCATCCCCACCGGCGTTGATCCGACCTCTGATATCTTCGTCGGCATCTCGGTGGTGGACGGCCGCGGCGGGGCCTTGCTGGAAAGCCTGGCCGATGGCTCCATCCGCCTGTTCGAAACCGTGACCGGCCAGGAGGTCACGTTCAATGCCAACACCACCGGTGGTTTCGACTCCCTGACCATCTCGCCGAGCCAGTCGCTCAAGCCTTTCACCAGCTACACCCTGGTGATCGATGGCTTCCAGGATCGCGGCCCCAACGATGATGCCAGCGCGCCGACCCGGGAGTTCCAGAAGTACACCAACACCTTCGTCACCGGCCCTGAGCCGGAGATCGTGGCCCGTGATGTGGCCTTCAATGATGTGGTCGAGCTCAACGGCGCTGCCGATGGGGCCTTCGGCTTCACCTCGCTGGAGATGAGCCCCGACGGCGCCTTCATGTACATCGCCACCATCAGTGGCCAGCTGCTGCGCTACGACGTGGACCCCATCGATGGTTCACTGTCCAACCGGCTGGAGCTGAGCCTGCCCAACGACTACTTCGATCAGCCGGGAGAAACCCAGCAGCGGGGCATCATTGGCCTGGTGGTCGATCCCACCGACCCCAATGTGCTGTGGATCACCGATAACTACCCGATCCCGCTGTCGGGACGTGACAACGGGGTGCCGGACTTCAGTGGTCGCATCACCAAGATCACTCTGGACGATGGACCCGGCTTCTCCGGCACCGCCGAGGCCTACATCACCGGCCTTCCGCGCTCCAACGGTGACCACGTCACCAACAGCCTGGAGTTCCGGGTGAACCCGGACTACGACGCGGACACCAACCCGGATGTGCCGAGCCACTTGCTGTACCTGATCCAGGGCTCCAACTCGGCCATGGGTGAGCCGGACAGCGCCTGGGGCAACCGCCCGGAGCGGCTGTTGAATGCGGCGGTGATGGAGATCGATCCGACCCGCGATGTGTCGAATGGCCCCTTCGACGTGACCACCGAGCCGCTGCCCGACAACGGGCTCAACCAGCGCTTCGATGATCCGGACGGCCATCCCAAGGACGACCCCATTCCCATGGGCAATGGCGAGTTCCTGGTGTTTGATGATCGCGGCGTCGCCACGGTGCAGGATGCCGACGGCAATGTGCTCGAGTCCTACTACGACCCCTATGCTCCCGATGCGGTGCTGACCATCTTCGCCACCGGGGCGCGCAACGCCTACGACCTGGTGTGGCACTCCAACGGCTATCTGTACGTGCCGACCAACGGCTCGGCCGCCGGCGGCAACGTGCCGGATGATCCGAATACACCGGAAGACGAGCGCTACACCAACGTCGAGAAGCAGGATGACTACCTGTTCCGCATCGAGGAGGGCGGCTACTACGGCCATCCCAACCCGCTGCGCGACGAATACATCTTGAACGGTGGCAACCCCACCGGTGGCAATGATCCCAATCAGGTCGACAAGTATCCGACGGGTACCAACCCCGAGGGCACCTATGACATCGCCGGGGTCTATTCGCTGGGCGAGAACCGTTCGCCCAACGGTGCGGTGGAATACACCAGCGGTGTGTTCGGCGGCAACCTGCAGGGCAACGTGTTGTTCACCGAGTACTCCGGCGGTGACGACGTGCGCTCCATCACCCTGGACGCCAACGGCAACGTCATCGGTGACGACGTGCTGCGCGATCCCGACGGCAACGTCATCACCTACGTCGATCCGCTGGATATCATCGAGAACCCGGCCACCGGTCAGCTGTATCTGCTGACCCTGAACCGAGGCAACGGCCAGAGCCAGATCATCCGCCTTGATCCGGTGCCGGGCGGCACCACCGATCCCGGTGATCCGGACCCGGACGACGACCTGATCACCGTCCTGACGATTCAGGCCGAGGACGTGACGCCCAACGATGGCACCTCGGTGACCATCGCCACCGGCGCCGATGCGGAGATCGAGATCCGCGATATCAACAATCCGGAGACCAACCAGAACCTGCCCAATGGCCTGCGTCCCGGCGCCTTTGGCCTGGATGGCAACACCGTGGATGACGATGGCGTGCCGGGGGGCTATGCCGACTTCGGCAGCACCAACGTCGACTTCATCACCTTCAGCTTCGAACTGGACCCCGCCCAGGCCGGCGAGTCGGTGCTGCGGGTGCGCTATGGCAATGGCTCGGACATCGATCGCCCGCTGGAGGTCTTCGTCAACAACGTCTCGGTGGGGGTGGTGTCCTTCCCGCCGAGCCAGGATTCCAGCATCACCGATCCTGACGCCCGCTGGTCTGACTGGCTGACCGTGGACATCACCGCGGACCTGGCCGCCGGCCTCAATACCGTGCGTTTCCAGGCGACCCAGGACACCGGGCCCAACATCGACCAGCTGGAGATCCTGCGCGAGGAGGACGCCACGCCGGGCTTCACCGTCTACGAGGCCGAAGACGCCGTGCTGGGCGGTGCCGTGTTCGTGCCGGAGAGTCAGGATGACCGCAACGCGTCCGGCGATGGCTTCGTCGACTTCGATGGCAGCGGCGATCAGACCATCACCTGGACGGTGGATGTTGCCGAAGACGGCAGCTACGAGATCGGTTTCCGCTATGCGCTTGCCGCCAGCAAGGCCGACCGCCCGCTGGGACTGACCATCAATGGCACTGACCTGGGCCAGCTCAACTTCGTCGGCCAGAGCAATGACGCCGAGGACGACTGGTTCTTCCAGGAGGTGCTGGTCAATCTGCAGGCGGGCAGCAACACCATTACCCTGACCGCACCGGGAGCCGTGGGGCCGAACATCGACCTGCTGCGGGTGCCGGACAATGGCGGCGATGTGTTCATCCCGGTCTACGCCGACGTGTCCGACGGCGCGCGGATCGAGCTTGAGGATGGCGCCAGCGCCCGCACCGTCAACGAACTGACCGCGGACTTCTACTTCACCGTAGACAGCGATGGCCTCTATCGTCTGGACCTGGCGGCCAACGCCGGTGGCGACAATGGCGGGTCGCTGGCGCTGACACTCAACGGTCAGGCCGTCGACAGTCTGGCCTATCCGGGGGTGGGCGATGCCGGCGAGGAGGGCGTCTATGTCGAGCTCGAGGCCGGCGTCGAGTACAACCTGCGGGCGGTGTCCGCCGTGGACGGTGCGGATGATCTGGACTACCTGGATGTCACGCCGCTGGCGGGTAACGCCAATGCCGACATCGAGGTGCAGAGTGGCGACGCGGCCTTCTATGCCAACCGGCTGCACTTCAGCTATCTGGAGAACAACGGTGCCTCCAACCCGGACCGCGAGTTCAAGGACAGTGCCACGGTCACCATCAGCAACAGTGGCAGTGAACCGCTCGATATCCTCGAGGCACAGATCGACGGACCCTTCGTGCTGGCCGATCCGGGCGCGTTCGACGGGCTGACCCTGGCCCCCGGGCAGTCGCTGACGGTCACGGTACTGTTCGACCGCGACGCCTACACGCCGCCTGCCAATGACGCCGGTGACGGGGTGTTTGAAGGCCGCATTCGGCTGGTCACCAACGACGCCGACTCGCCGGTGGCCGAGATCGCCATGGCCGGCTTCTGGCAGGCCCGTGACGAGGGCGGCTGGGAACCCAACGTCAACGAGATCTGGGAGGTGTTCGGCTTCGGCAACCGCATCGCTGGACTGACCACCGTGGGAGGTGGCGAGAATTCGGTGCTCAACGACTTTGACCTGTACCGGCCGGTGAACGACGACGAGGTGCTGTCGCGTTACTGGTCCCTGGCCGATGGCGTGGACCAGGCCAAGATCACCCAGCTGGCGGCCTTCCATGGCAACGGTGGGGCGACGCTGGGCATTCATGCGCCGGGCAACAAGGGCCAGGACATCATCTTCTCCAACCACCAGGGAGACAATAATCAGACCCTGCTGCCGCTGGTGAACAACGGCAACTTCGCCACCGCGACCTTCGGCAGAGGGACCATCCCCGATGGCTGGGCCGGCGATGAGGTGTTCGGTATCGAGGTGGCGGGACTGTCCACCGATCCTTCGCTCAACCCCCCTGGGGGCGGCACGCCGCCGGCGGATGCCGATGGCATCGAGCGCGGCTATACGGTACGCATGTTCCGGGCCCTGGACGAAGATGGCAACGTGATTCCCAATACCTACCTGGGGATCATGGACTACACAGGCATCAACTATGACTACAACGACAACGTGTTCGTGATCGAAGGCGTCAAGCCGGTCTCCGGCGGCTCGCTCACCGTCACCAACAACGATGGCGTGCCGTCCAACGATCGCCTGGTGATGTCGCGTATCGAGAACCCCGTCAACGCGGCCCAGGAAGTGCATGACGAGGTCACCATCACGCTCTCCAATGACGGCTTCGATGCGCTGACCATCGACGCTGTGGCGGTCAGTGACCCCAGCCTGTTCGAGCTGACCCAGGCCTTCAGCGCCGTGGTGCTGGAGCCCGGTGAGTCGGTGGAGGTCACGGTGCGCTTTATCGCCGATGACCCCAATGACGGCTCGCTGTACGAGGCCAGTCTGATCATCAGCTCGAGCGACGCCGATGAGGCCGAGAAGGTGATCGAGCTGGCCGGTATCAGCCAGAACCAGTCCGAGAGTGGCCAGGAGCCGATGGTGCAGGAGATCGTCAATGCCTTTGGCTACACCACCGACGTTGCCGAAGGGCAGATGAACCAGGGTGGCCTGGTGGAAGCCAACGGCGACGAGATCCTGGCGCCGTTCTTCCAGCGCGCTGATGGGGCCTCGCCGATCACCATCACCCAGCTCGCGGCCTACCATGGCCAGGGCGACATCGCCCGACTGTTCATCCATGACGTGGACAGCCGCGACATCAGCGAGATCATCGCCCACGACGAGGCCGACGGTCAGACCCTGCTGCCGCGCACCCTCAACAATGGCGACAATCTGGCGGTGGCGACCCTGGATCGGGATGATCCGTTCGGCTTCTATGCCGAGATCTCCGACCGTCCTGGGTACATCTCCTGGTCGGATCCCGACGCCAACCTGTACGAGGACACCATCGATGCCATCGGCATTCCTGGCGCCAACCTCAACTGGGACGAGAACGACGGCCACCTGATCCGGGTGTACGTGGCCAAGGACGCCGACGGCAACGTGATTGCGGACACGTACATCGTGATCCAGGACTACGCGGGGGTGAACTACGACTACAACGACAACATCTTCCTGGTGCAGAACGTCACGCCGTACGATCCGACCGGCGTCGAGGACGCCGACGGCAACGGCCGGGTGGATCTGTACGATGATGATGACGGTGACGGGACGCCGAACTTCCTTGATGACCCGACGCCGGTCGCGCAGACCGCCTTCAATGACACTCAGACCGCCTGGGCGGTGGGCGCCGATGGCCTGGATCTGGAAGCTCGCTTCTACGACAACGGCGGCCAGGGGGTGGCCTACAACGACTCGGACAGCGCCCATAGCGGCAATGCCTTCCGCTCCGACGAGGCGGTGGACATCTCGACCCCGTCGCTGGCCATCGGCTTTGTCGCCGACGGCGAGTGGGTGGAATACACCCTGAACGTGGAGACCGCGGGCACCTATGTGCTCAACTTCTCGACCTCGGCGGTGGCCGGTGGCAAGACCATCACCGCGGCGTTCGAGCAGGATGGCGCCTTCTACACGGGAAATCAGTCGGTGGCACTGCCCAACACCGGCAGCTTCACCACCTTCACCGACGTCGGGCCCCTGAGCTTTGACCTGGAAGAGGGTGAACAAGTCCTGCGCCTGACCTTCAATGGCGGTCAGCTCGACCTGGCTTCCTTCAGCCTGGACCTGGTGGAGCCGGTGGACGATGGCCAGTCGGCGTTTACCGATGATGGCACGCCATGGCAGGTGGGGTCGGACTTCAACCTGGAGGCGGTCAACTACGACGAAGGCGGTCAGGGAGTTGCCTACAACGACTCGAGTCAGGCACAGCTGGGTACCAATCCCCGTGGCGATGGGGTGGACCTGGCGGGTGGTGGCAGCGTCATCGGCTGGATCGAGAACGGCGAGTGGGTCGAGTACACCCTGAACGTGGAGCAGGCAGGCACCTATGATCTCGCCTTCCTGGCCTCCCTCGGCACCACGGCCGGCGGCCAACGCAGCATTACCGCCAGCTTCACCAAGGGCGATGGCACGCCTTACGCGACGGCAGGGTCGGTAGAGGTGGATCCCACCGGCAGCTGGACCAACTTTGTCGAGACCGCGTCGACCCAGGTCACGCTGGAGGCCGGCGAGCAGGTGCTGCGCCTGACCTTCAACGGCGGGTCCATGGACCTGCAGGGCTTCTCGCTGTCCAAGGACGGCCAGCAGGCCTTCAATGCAGGAGGCAATGCCTGGCTGGTGGACGCTGACGATGGTCTGTCCCTCGACGCCGTGCTGTTCGACGAGGGTGAGCAGGGTGAGGCCTACAACGAGCTGACCCCGCAGCAGTTCGGCAGCAACTTCCGCGATACGCCGGTGGATATCGTGGGGCAGGGCGACGCTGTGGGCTGGATCGACAACGGCGAGTGGCTCGAGTACACCATCAACGTGGAGCAGGCGGGCAGCCACACCCTGTCCTTCGTGACCTCGGGTCCCAACGGCGGGCGCAGCATCACCGCTTCGCTGGAACAGGACGGTAGCGTCTACGAGCAGGGCAGCGTGGCCACGCCGGTGACCAGTGACTGGGGCGTCTTCGTCGACACGGCGGCGATGACCCTGGATCTGGAAGCGGGGGTGCAGGTGCTCAGGCTGACCTTCAACGGCGGCTCCCAGGATCTGGCCTCGTTCCAGCTCACCCGGGATCCCGACGTGGCGGCGGCCAGCCTGTCTACCAGCAGCCTGTTGCTGGCGGCGGACGATCCTGTCGTCGATGCCTCCAGCGACGATGTGGATGACCTGCCGATGAGTGACGACGTGGGCGTGCAGGGCGTGCAGGATGATGCCGGCCTGTAAGCCAGCGACGACCGGTGACGCCCGCGGTGGGTGAGGCGGGCGTCACCGAATGACGTAAAACGACCAGATGCATGGTCTAAGGGAGGTACCCCTCAGGGAAACGCAGCATCCTCCCTCAGGGGGGTGTCATCGGCGGAGGCTATCAGGGAGGCTTCTGTCGGACATGTCATGGTGTCCCGTGCCGGCAGGGAGCTGGCCCTGCGCGGATCGTCCCCCTGAACCTTGATCCGCGCAGTTTTTTTTGCCTTTCTCATGGTGGTTGGGTGGCGGTGCTATTGCTTGCGCAGGCTTCATTCCTTGCGCAGGCTTCATTCCTCGCGCATGGCCCTGGCTAGCATGTCATTAAGCGGTTTTAGCATGTAGCTGGCAAAGCTGCGCTCTCCGGTACGAATCATGACCTCTGCGGGCATGCCCGCGACGAGCGTCATGCCCTCAGGCAATACGCTAGTGATCGGGTCTGTCACCTGGACGATGACCTTGTAGTAGCGCTGCCGACTCGTTTCATCGTCAAAGCTGTTGGCGCTGACATGGCCGATGGTGCCCGCGACCACCTTGGTCAAACGCTGATTGAAGGCACTGAAGCGGATATCGGCGTGCTGGCCGACATGCAGATGATCCACGTCCTGGCTGGGGACCCGTGCTTCGACCACGAAGCGGTCGTTGGATGGAACCAGCTCCAGCAGGATGTCGCCTCCACGGACCACCGCGCCGATCGTGTGCACGTCGAGTCCGACCACCGTGCCGGACACCGGCGCCACAATGTGCGTGCGCGTCAGCCGATGATTGAGCGCGACCAGGCGCTCTTCGGCGTCGGCCACCTCGGCCTGAACCCGCCGTAGGTCCTCGCCCACCTGCTGCTGAAATTCCTGTCGCCGCACCTGCTTGTTCAGTACCAGCTCGCTGATCTGAGCCTGCAGCCTGGCAATGTCCGCTGCATGCCTGGCGTTGTCGCTCTGGTACTCAAGGCTCTCGCGCTCCAGCTCGCGCAGCCGCTGACTGCTGATCAGGCCGTCGTCAAACAGGCGGCGATGGCTGGCGATGTCCCGCTCCAGGGAGTCGATACGCAGGTCGGTAATCCCCCGTGTACGCTCAAGCCCCTGGATCTGCTCCTCCAGTTGGATCACCTGTTGATCCAGGGCCGCCAGGGTGTCCGCAAGGGCCTGGCGACGTACCTCAAAGAGGTGTTGCTGCACCGCCAGCACCTCACGCACGCGCTGCAGCCGGGCGGCCGTCAATTCATCGGGAAAGGTCAGCATGGCGGCATTTGTCTGCTCCGCCAGCAGTCGAATCTCACTGGCACGCGCGATCAGATAATCGGTGTCGGCGATGCGGCTTTCCGCCCGGGCCAGGGTGTCATCGAGGCGGATCAACAGATCACCATGCTGCACCTGATCCCCATCCCTTACGAGAATGTCGGCGACGATGCCCCCTTCCAGGTGCTGAACACGCTTGGTGAAGCTTTCCACCGATACCGCTCCGGGCGCTACCACGGCCACCGCCAGCTGAGCCGTGGTTGCCCACAGCACGAAGCCGCCCAGGGCAATCATCAGCAGCGCAAAGCCCATGCGGCGATAAACCTGCAGCGCTGTCGGCGGCTGGCCTTGTGATAGGGCTGGCGATAGGGCTGGCGATAGGGCTGATGAAAGGGCTGGCGGTGGGACCACGGGAGAGCCGCCGGCGTCTAAAGAGGCCGGGGTCTTAGCGGACGTCTCGGTGGATGAGCCAGGCGAAGGCAAGGTCATGACGGGCCTCCTGCCGATGCTGGTCGGTGTGGTGTCACCCGTTTGATCACCTTGCCGGGCAAGGTCTTGGCCCCGACCGGGCCATCGTCGGCGCTGCGGCGGGCGCGCAGCGCGGCCACCTGACCGTCGCGAAGCGTCAGGATACGGTCTACCCGATCCAGCAGGCACTGACGGTGGGTGATCACCAGAGTGGTCGTCCCCTGGCGGCGCAGCCCATCGAGTGCCTGCGCCAGGGCGCGTTCGCCAGCGTCATCGAGGCTGGCGTCAGGCTCATCCAGCACGACCAGGCAGGGCTGGCCGTAAAGCGCCCGCGCCAGTCCGATACGCTGACGCTGACCGGCAGAAAGGCCTAGGCCCTGTGGGCCGATGACGGTGTCGTAGCCGTCAGCGAGGGACAGAATGAGCTCGTGCACGCCGGCTAGGTTCGCGGCCTTGACCACGGCCTCGGCGTCGACGGCGGCAAAGCGCGCGATGTTATCGGCAATGGTTCCCGCCAGCAGCTCGACGTCCTGGGGCAGATAGCCCAGGTGAGGCCCCAATGCCTGGCGCTTCCAGCCGAGAATGTCGGCGCCGTCGAGGCGCACGCAGCCATCCAGGCGGGGCCAGATGCCCAGCACGACCCGCGCCAGGGTCGATTTGCCTGAACCGCTGGGGCCCACCACGGCCAGCTGTTCCCCGGGCGAGAGCGTGAGGCTGATGGCCTTCAAGGTGATGTTCTGTGATCCCGGTGGAGCGGCGCTGACGTTCTCCAGGGTCAGCGAGCCCCGGGGACAGGGCAACGCCATGGGCTCACCCGCTGTCGCCGCGCCTATCAAGGTATTGAGACGTTCCGATGCATTGCGTGCTGCGATGAAGGCCTTCCAGCCGTTGATCAGCTGATCCAGTGGCGCCAGCGCGCGGCCGAGCAGAATCGAACCGGCGATCATCATCCCTGGGGTCAACTCTGCGACCAGGACCAGCCAGGCGCCGAGCCCCAGGATCAAGGACTGGGACAGCAGCCTCAGCGCCTTCGACAGATGGGTCAGGGTGCCTGCGCGGTCGCTGGCCAGGGACTGCAGGGTGAGGCCTTCCCGATGTATCGCCTGCCAGCGATGCTGGATGCTTTCGACCATGCCAAGGGCATGCAGCACCTCGCTGTTGCGCAGGTTGGCCGCGGTGGTATCTCGATTGGACACCTGTCTGGCCCCGGCCTGCTTGAGCAGTTCGCGGGTCCTGGCCTCGTTGAGCACCGCCAGGGCCAGTAGCAGCGCTCCGGCACACAGGGCGAAGAGCCCGTAGTACGGATGAAACAGCGTCAGGATACCCAGATAGACGGGTATCCAGGGGGTGTGGAGGAACGCCGGGACCGCTGGGCTCGAAAAGAACTGACGTAGCGTGGCAAGGTCATCCAGGCCCTGGATGGAGGCAGCGCTGGGATTGGTGAGTGCCTGCCGATAAAGCGATTGATGAAGCCGCTGCTGGAGCTGTTCGTCGAAACGATTGCCGAGCCTCACCAGCAGGCGCGAACGCACCCAGTCCAGGCCGGCCATGATCCCGAACAGGAAGATCACGATAAGCGTCAGCATGATCAAGGTATCGACGCTGCGACTGGCGAGCACCCGGTCATAGACCTGCATCATGTAGAAAGAGGGGACGAGCATCAGCAAATTGATGGCGATGCTGAAGATGGCCACATCCACGAGCCCCCTGCGACAGCCGCGCAGCGCTGCGGCAACGGCAGACGCCTCGCGGGATAGAGCATTGTCCTGAGACGGGGATAAGCGCATGGCGATGAGCTCTTGGCAGCGTGAATGGAGGCGCTGGCGAGAAGCCTTGTGGCTCTCGATGGTAGGGCCTGGTTCGTCGGTTTGGTTCGTCGTTCTGGTTCGTTGTTCTGACTCGTCGTTCTGGTTCGTTCTGGTTCGGCAGGTTGATTCAGTCCGTTCGCTCGGCAGAGCTTTAGTCGAACGATGGCAGAGCGACAACTCAGCTTTAGCAGAATGACGTACATCACAATGTATCGCGTTCCAGAAAACGTATTTCTGAGGTCGCTGTCTACCCGGCAGTATTATGTGGATATATTCGAGTAAGAATCTAGTGATTACTTGGCGACAGTCTGGTCCGAATTTCCTTTCATATATGTCGTTTTAAGCACAGATTTAACATTTGGTAGTGATAAATTAGTCTGTTTTAGCGCTTCGACTTTTCTCATTTTTGAAAATTGGAAAAGATCATTAATGCAGTTTAGTTTTTTCATCTTATTGTTTTATAAAGATAAAGATCACTCATTCGTGAATATTGGTTGACGCGACTTTTTGCGTTTTGGTGCGGCGATGTTTGAATGGCTCGTTGATGTAAAGAAAGTAGTTTTTGAAGAGCTTTTGTCGTAATCGATGTAGGATCATTGCTATTTATTTTTCTGTGTGAATGGCGCTCTACTTTGCACATTGCGAGGTTTATAGATGGGGAGGGCTGGGTGTGAGCGATATAAAGGATGTCAACGAAGTAGGTCGCGAAAATGCGGTTAACGATGTCGAACACCTGGGTCAGGCTTTTCCATCGACCTCGGCGGCCCCTGCGGCGATCAGCGAGCGGAGCGTATGGCGCATCAACTTTCAGCCTGAAGTCTCTACGGCAGTGGACGGTTATGCTGTAGATAGCGGCAAGGCGTTTGGCGAACAGGCGATCGAGGTCGGGGGCGTGTCCCACCAGTACGGCTGGGTCAGCGGCGCCAGCATCGCCGATGGCGTCGACAACGGCACCACTCCCATGTCGCTGGTCGATGTGGATGCGTCCTTGCTGGTTGACCGCTCGGGGGACTTTGACGGGTTGGACCCTCGCCAGGCCAGCTACGCCCAGATGACGCGTGATGGTGATATCGCCGTCAACGCGGGATGGGAGATCGAGCTGGCGCCGGGCTTCTATGAGGTTACCCTGGCGGTGGGGGATGTCTCCGGCCGTTTTGATGCCTTTTATCAGGTCAATGCAGAGGGCGCTTCGCTCATCGATGGGTTTGTGCCTGCGCGGCCCGGCGACTTCCCGCTGGATGCCAACGTTACCGACGACACCGATGGCTTTCGCACGACGCTGGTGACCAGGGTGGTCGAGGTCACCGACGGACGCTTGACCCTGGACGCACTTGGCGCGGATGCCCGCAACGTCAAGCTGCAATATGTCGAGATTCAGTCGTTGCCGGACCCCACCCCAAGTGATGATCGTGATGCTGTCGATGACTATGCCCGGTTTGTCGGGGCTAGAGCCGTGGCGGGCGTCGGCAGCCAGGCGGTGGAGGTGGCGCTGGATCGGGACGATGGCGGTTTGCCTACCGGGGTGGATCCGGCCTCGGACATCTTCGTGGGCGTTCAGGTGGTGGAAGGCAGGGGCGGTGTGCTGCTGGAAAGCCTGGCGGATGGATCTGTGCGCCTGTTCGAGACGGTCACCGGCGTCGAGGTGGACGTTGATATCAACACCACCGGTGGTTTCGATTCCCTGACCCTGTCCCCGGTTGACCCGCTCAAGCCCTATACCAGCTATACCCTGGTCATCGATGGTTTCCAGGATCGCGGTGACAACAGCGATATCGATGCGCCAACCCGTGACTTCCTTAAATACACCAACACCTTTGTCACTGGACCGGTGACCGAGAGAGACGCGGACGTCGACGTTGCCTTCGCGGGCACCGTCGAGCTCGACGGTGCTGCAGATGATGCTGTTGCCTTTACCTCACTGACGCTCAACGGGGCAGGCGACACCCTGTATGTGGTCAGCATGGGCGGTCAGATCCGACGCTACGGATTAGACCCGGAAGATGGCTCGCTGGGGCCAGGTGAAGTGCTGGACCTGGGATGGGACCCATTCGCGCAGCCTGATTCGGTGACGGACAATGTGCGCCGGGCCATTATCGGCGTGGCAGAAGACCCCTCCGATCCCCAGGTGCTGTGGGTGACCGATAACTATCCGGTGCCGCTGTTGGGACAGGTGCGCAGGGTGCCAGACTTCAGTGGTCGGCTGTTGAAGATCACCCTGGACGAGGAAGGCAGCTTCAGCGGGCAGGTCGAGGTGTATCTGACCAGCCTGCCGCGCTCTGCGGCGGATCATGTCAGCAACAGCATCGAGTTTCGCAAGAACCCAGAGTTTGACCCGGATTCCCCCGACGCCGGCCCCGAGTATCTGTTGTACCTGACCCAAGGTTCCAACACGGGTACCGGCGGCGTCGACAGCGCCTGGGCCAACCGGCCCGAGCGCCTGCTGTCTGCCACGGTGCTGGAAATCGACCCGAGCCGAACGCCTCCCGAGGGCGGATTTGACGTCACGACCGAGCCCCTGCCCGAGGATCAGACCCGCTTTCGCGACGACGATAACAACCTGAAGGATGATCCCATTTCCATGGGAGACGGGCGCTATCTGGTCTTCGACGAGCGCGGCGTCGCCAGCGTCCAGGACGTCGATGGTAACGTCCTGTCGACGTTCTACGATCCTTTCGCAGAGGACGCGGTGGCCAAGATCTTTGCCACCGGTATCCGTAACGCCTATGACCTGGTGTGGCACTCGGATGGCCGGCTGTACGTGCCTACCAATGGGGGCGCCGCAGGGGGCAGGGTGCCGGACGACCCGGCGACGGCAGAGGATGAGTCGCTGATCAGCGTGGGGCTCCAGGACGATTTTCTGTTTACTGTCGACCAGGGGGGCTATTACGGCCACGGCAATCCGTTGCGGGATGAGTACATACTGGACGGTGGTAACCCGACCCGCTTTGAAGACGCCAACGAGGTGCCGACCTACGCTCCCGGCACTCAGCCTGATCCCAACTATCGAGTGGAGGACACCTACGCTCTGGGGCCCAACCGCTCACCCAACGGGGCCACAGAATTCACCAGCGACATCTTTGGCGATGCCCTGAAAGGCAGCCTGCTGTTCACCGAGTTCTCCGGCGGCAATGATATACGCTGGATACGCCTGGACGATGACGGCAAGGTCATCAGCGACGATGTGCTGCGTGACAGTGACGGCGGCGTCATCCGTTACAACAGCCCCCTGGACATCGTCGAAAACCCGGCCACCGGGCAGTTGTATCTATTGACCTTGAATCGGCGCACCGGTGAAAGCCAGCTGGTCCGTCTGGATCCGGTGCTGCCAGAGCTGCCTGAACCGCCGGAGCAGCCTGTGAAGCTAGCCACCATCCAGGCCGAGGATGACACTCCGAATGACGGTACCAGCGCCACGCTGTCAACGACCGGCGATGTCGCGATCTTTCAGGGCATAGCAGAGGACACGCCAGGCCTGCGACCGGGCAGCTACGGCAACGATGGCAACCTCGATGATCGCGACGGTATCGGTGGCGGCTATGCCGACTTTGGCGTCAGCGCCCAGGATTGGATCACCTTTGGCTTCACCCTGGCGCCAGAGGAAGCAGGCTACAACGTGCTGCGCATCCGCTATGCCAACGGCGGCGGCAAGGAACGCCCCCTGGAGATATTCATCAACGGCGAAAGCCATGGGCTGGTGAGCTTTCCGGCTGCCCCGAGCCTTCCCAGCCTGGATGAAAGGTGGAACCTGTGGATGACCCAGGATGTACAGATCGACCTGCCGGCGGGGGAGGTCGAGGTTCGCCTGCAATCCCTAGGCAGGGCGGGCCCGAACATTGACCAGCTCGAGGTGTGGCAGGGCGATGTGTTTGGGCATACGAGCTATGAAGCGGAAGAGGCGCTTCTTCAGGGCGTCGCGCCAACGCCGGATGACAGCGGTCGCGACGCTTCTGGCGAAGCCTATGTCGCGCTGTCAGACGCCCAGGAGCAACGTATCACCTGGGCGATTCGGGTCGAACAGGACGGACACTACGAGCTGGGATTTCGCTACTACCTTCCCGCGGATGGCGAGCCGCGTCAGCTGCCGTTCTCGCTCGATGGCGTCGAGTTGGCGCCGCTGCAGCTTGCGGCGGACAGCGAGACAGCCGATGACTGGGTGTACGTGAACGTGGAGGTATTCCTGGAGGCGGGAAGCCATGCGCTGGCGTTGGCCTCAGTGGGGGGGAGTGCGGTCGACGTCGACCTGCTATGGGTGCCGGACCTGTCACGAGAAGCCATCCGTGAGGCTATCAACCACCCAGCAGACGCCACCAACGGAATGCGTATCGCGCTGGATGACGGCGTGTCCGGCCTGGTCTCCAGTCCGCGCACCGCCGATGCGTTTTTCACGGTCAGCGAGTCAGGCATGTATCGACTGGACCTAACGGTAGGCGAATTGGGGGACGAGATTGACGTCTCCCTCAATGGGGAGCCATTGCCGCCCGCGTTGCAGGCCGACGATGGCTCTGGCGGGGTGTTCTGGTACGTCGAGCTTGAGGCCGGCACCGAGTATCGCTGGCACCTGATATCGGATGATGACAGCAGCTCCCGTGTCGAGGCGGTGGAGGTAGCGCCGGTCGGTGTGGCAGAGGGGGCCGACGTGAGCCTGGTGAACGCCGAGAGCCAGTTCTTCCACGACCGACTGCTGTTCAACTATCTGGACAACAATGACTTTGCGGCCCCTGATCGGGACTTCAGGGAAACTGGCCTGGCACGCATGACCAATGAAGGCAGCGAACCTCTGCAGATTCTGAATGCGATGCTCGATGGACCCTTCAGGCTGGCCGACGCCGACGCGCTGCAAGGGCGCGTGCTGGCAGCAGGCGAGTCCATCGACATCACGGTGTTATTTGATCGCGACAGTTACCAGGCGCCCGAGCGCAATGACGATGATGGACGTTTCTTTGGCCGGCTGACGCTGTTGACCAACGACGCCGACTCGCCGGTGACGTCCCTTGAGCTGGCGGGCTTCTGGCAGGCTCAGGACGAGGGCGGCTGGGAACCCACCGTGGATGAGATCTGGAGCGTCGCCGGGCTTGGCAACCGCATCGGCGGGCTGCCCCTCGCCGGCGGTGGCGGTGGGCCTGGCTCCCCCCTGTACGACTTTGGTTACTATCGTCCTGTCACTGACGAGGAGGTGCTGTCGCGTTACTGGACCTTTGCCGACGGCGTCGACAGCGTGCGCATCACTCAGTTGGCCTCGATGCAGAACCCCGGCGGTGCGACGCTTGGGATACATGCATTTGAGGACACGTCCGATGATCGCAGACTGCTGCCCCATGGGGCGGACCAGAATCAGTCGCTGCTGCCCCGTGTCTTCGGTAGCGGCGAGTTCCCGGAGGTCACCTTGCAGCGCTCTGACATACCAGAAGACTGGACGGGAGATACGCTGTTTGGCTTCGAGATTGCAGGACTGTCGTCAGACCCGTCCCTCAACCCCACTGGCCAGGGCACGCCCCCAGCCAATGGCCCTGATCTGGAGCGGGGCTACTTCATTCGTCTGTTCCAGGCCCTGGACGAGGAAGGCAACGACATCCCGGATACCTACCTGGTCATCCAGGACTTCAATGGCGGGAACTTTGACTACAACGACAACATGTACGTGATCGAAGGCATCAAGCCGATGTATGACGGCGATGGCGTGGTCCCGACTGCCCTAATGACTGGACAAAGGCCCGACCAGCAGCTCGTTGCGGACGTCACCTTGTGGTCAGACGAGTCGCTGCAGCCAGTCGTGTCGCCACAGCAGGAACTTCAACAGAGGCTTCTGCGGCAAGAATCAAGACAGCAGGAGGCTGAGCAGCAACGACAGGCACCACCGCCCTCAGACGATATGGTGGAGGTGCAGGGCCTGCCCGATTCCGGGAGCGATATCTGGTGAAGGCGGGAGTGATCGAAGTTGTGGCGTCTCCATATGGCGACACATGGTGTGCTTGCCCGGCGACAGAGGTGGTTGTACGAACTTTGCGATACCCTACGACGATATCGCCTCTAAGGGTTGTCACAGTGAATCGATAACCAGAGGCAAGAGTATCAGGGTCAATAGGGGATCAAGAGTATGCCGATGGTAACTTCTGCTGCGAAATGGCTGATGCCGCTTCTGCTGATCATGACCGTTGCGGGCTGTAGCTACGAACCGGCGCGCATTTCGTCTGAGCCGTTGATCATCCTTGACGATGATCATCGTGACCACGGCGGCCATCACGGCGGCGACTTCTGTCCGCCGGGGCAAGCCAAGAAAGGCCGTTGCTAGGCTCTACTGCTAGCAAGGCGCCGTGACTAGCCGTCGCGCCGACGGCTGGCAAGCGCCTTGGGATGGATGTCAAAGGTTGACCGACGTCAATCAAAGGGGTGGCCTGCTGGCGGTGGCAAAAACGCCAGGTCAGGCCACGCCGAGCTGATCTGCTACGGCCAGCTTGGCGGTGATGATGGTCCCGGGAGTGGTATCAAGGTCGGGTTTTCCGGCACTATCATGGGGTAGACTCGCTCAGGAGCAGGCCTGACTTGCTGTGGCCTGACTTGCTTTGGCCTGAACTGCTGTAGCCTGAACTGCTGTGGCCCGAGCTGCTGTGGCCAGGAATAGACTCGCTCAGGTATCGACTCGTGGAGAGGGTGCCGAAGTGGTGCCTCAGGGTACGCAAGACACGGGGAGCGAGGTCGCGTCATCACCGGAGACCGATGTAGATGAAACTGTTTTACCATCCTGACCAGGAACGTCACGCACCCCCTCAGTTCTTGAAGCGAGGCGTGTTGAGCGATTCGCCCGAAGGGCCGCGTCGGTCAGAGTTGCTGAGCGAAGGTCTCGCCGAGGTCGGCCTGGCGCTGACCGCACCCGCAGAAGTCGACAGTCCCAAGTTGAGGGAGCGACTCAAGGAAATCCATACCGAGCGTTACCTGGATTTTCTCGAGACGATTCATTCCCGTTGGCAAACGCTGCCTGAGGCCACCGACTTCGTGGCGCCCAACGTGCATCCCTGCGGTGGTGGCAAGCATTATCCGCGACACCCGGTAGGTCAGGCAGGCTGGCATCTACACGACATGGCCTGCCCGCTGACCGCCACAAGCTTTCAGGGCATTCTGGCCAGCGCCGCGACGGCTCAGGCCGCGGCTGAAAGCATCGTGTCGGGCGCAGGCACGGCGTATGCACTGTGTCGACCGCCGGGGCATCACGCGGGGCCAGATCGCGCCGGGGGCTTCTGTTATCTCAACAACGCCGCTCTCGCGGCCACCGTGCTGCGTGAGCATGTGTCCCAGGTGGCCATCCTGGATATCGATCTTCATCACGGTAACGGCACCCAGGACATCTTCTACGACCGCGGCGACGTCTGGACCGGTTCGCTGCACGCTGACCCTGCGGACTTCTACCCCTACTACTGGGGTAGCGCAGAAGAGACCGGCATCGGCCCTGGCCTAGGGGCCAATCTCAATGTCCCGTTGCCGGTGGGCAGTGGCATCGATGCCTTCCAGGCCGCGCTGGACGAACTGCTCGATGCCATGGCGAGCTTTAGCCCGGATGCACTGGTGCTGGCGCTGGGGCTGGATGCCCACAAGGATGATCCCCTGGCGGGGCTGAGCCTCGATACTCAGGACTTTGTGACGATTGGCCGCCAGGTGGGCGAGCTGGGCCTGCCCACGGTGCTGGTGCAGGAGGGGGGTTATCCGACCCCGGCGCTGAGCCGTAATCTCGCTGCCTTTCTGCGCGGGTTCACCGATACCTGAGAGCGCTGGACGTGAGTTTGCTGCGGCGACGTTGCTGCGGCGACCATGAGTTTGCTGCGGCGACATAGCACGGTCGCCTGAGCCGCAGACGTCCTCTAGAGCTGACGTCCTCTAGAAACGAAAAGCGCCACAAAAAAGAAAAGCGCCACGACCGATGGACGTGGCGCAGCAATCTTTTTGCTTTCTTTCCTCCCTGAGGCACTATCCCGGTGCCTGAACTCCCTCGATGCGTCCTGCATCGTCGCATCCGTGACGCTCATGGGGCAGTATCCGTTGCCCGATGTTGCCTGAACACGAGTGTAGTATGTCCTGCCAATATGACAAATCCGTAAACGCCGCGTGATGCTTTGGTGACATCCCGCAGCCAGCGCTTTTCTGGTATCCTTCGCGCCGACTTTTGCGGGAAACCTGCGCTATTCCTGGCTTTGCGCCGAGGTTTTCCCCTCCCTCAACCCTCGTAACCCCAACTCGGATGTTCCTATGAACGCTGTAATTATTGCCGTTCTGGTGATGGTGGGCCTGTCGCTGGCGCGGGTCTCGGTGGTGCTGGCGCTGGTGGTCGGCGCCCTGGTGGGTGGCCTGGTCGGTGGTCTGTCCATCGAGGATACCCTGGCGGCTTTCAATGACGGCGTAGGGGGAGGTGCCAAGGTGGCGCTGGCCTATGCCACGCTGGGGGCCTTTGCGGTGGCGATTTCTCGCTCAGGCCTGCCTGACCTGCTGGCCCGACGCCTGATCACCTTGCTGGGGCAGGAATCCAGCGCATCTCGCCAGGCCACGGTCAAGTATCTGTTGCTGGGCAGCGTCCTGTTGGTCGCGGTATCGTCCCAGAACCTGATTCCCGTGCACATCGCCTTTATCCCGATCCTGATTCCGCCGCTGCTCAAGGTCATGAACCAGCTGCGTATGGACCGTCGCGCCGTGGCCTGTGCCCTGACCTTTGGTCTGACGGCGCCCTATATGCTGCTGCCGGTGGGATTTGGCGCGATCTTCCTCAACGATATTCTGCTGGCCAACATCAATCAGGCCGGGGAGAGCCTTGGCCTCGAGATCGGCCGTGCCATGGTGCCCATGGCGATGGGCGTGCCCGTGGCCGGCATGTTCCTGGGATTGCTGGTGGCGGTGTTTCTGTCCTATCGCAAGCCTCGTGACTATTCTGAGGCCGAGCTAACCCACCATGCCCACGGCCATGAAGCGGGCGACACCGAGGAGCCCCGCGCGCTGGGGCTGATCATGTCGGTGGTGGCCATCGTCGCGGCGCTGGGTATCCAGCTTTACACCGGTTCCATGATCCTGGGCGGCTTGGTCGGTTTCTCGCTGCTGTCCATGGGCGGCATCTTCCGCTGGCGCGAGGCGGACGACCTGTTCACCAGCGGCATGCGCATGATGGCGCTGATTGGCTTCATCATGATCTCCGCCTCGGGTTTTGCTGCGGTGATGACGGCCACCGGCGATATCGAGAGCCTGGTCAGTGCCAGTGTCGAGGTCATCGGTGACAACCGCGGCCTGGCGGCGCTGCTGATGTTGCTGGTCGGTCTGTTCATTACCCTGGGCATAGGCTCCTCGTTTTCCACCATCCCCATCATTGCCGCCATCTTTGTTCCGCTGGCGGTGCAGTTCGGTTTCTCCGATCTGGCGACGGTGGCCCTGGTGGGTACCGCTGCGGCGTTGGGTGATGCGGGTTCACCTGCCTCGGATTCCACCTTGGGTCCGACCTCGGGGCTCAATGTGGACCGCCAGCACGACCACATCTGGGATAGCGTCGTGCCGACCTTCGTGCACTACAACATTCCGCTGGTGGCCTTTGGCTGGCTCGCGGCGATGACGCTGTAATCTCAGGAGCCCGCTCCGGCCCCACGCAGACGTCCTTGCCAGCGTAAGCGGCCTAAGCTGAGCGGCTAACGTAAGGGCTAACCTAAGCGGCTAACGTAGCCCCGAACGACAGCGCACACGCGATAGATCAAAACAGTGCCCGTGCTCCCGCAGCACGGGCACTGTCGTTTCAAGGGGGGAAAGGGTGGCTGTAAAGGGTGTTTGACGATATCGCTTACGGGTTGTGCTGATCCGTCACTTTGGTCCAGGCTAAGGGACAGGGAGTCGCGAGATCGAGTCGTCGAACACAGCCAACGGTCGGCAAGACTCGGCGCTGAACTCTCTACAGGGAGAGAAAGACGTTCCTGACGGCAGGGTGTTCCAGAAGGAACGTCGTACCCGATGGAAAGACACTTCACATGGAAAGGAGCCTCTAGATGATCAAGGCAACATGGTGGTTAGGCGCTAGCCTGCTGGTGGCGGGTGCAGCACATGCCGCGACCGAGGTGGAGATGCACCGTGTCAGTACTGACGGCGTGGGCGACAGCGTCGGTACCATCACCTTCGAGGATAGCGATCATGGCCTGCTGATTACGCCTGCCCTGGAAGGGCTGGACACCGGAATCCACGGCCTGCACGTACACGTCAACCCGGATTGCTCCCCGGCAGAGAAGGACGGGGAAGTGGTGGCTGCTGCCGCTGCCGGTGGTCACTATGACCCCGAGGAAACCGGCACCCATCAGGGCCCCTATGGCGATGGACACCTGGGGGATCTGCCCGCACTGTCCGTAGGACAGCAGGGCGAAGCCGAGCTGACGACCCTCGCCCCAAGGGTGAAGGAGTCTGACCTGAGCGGCCGCGCGATCATGATTCATGCCGGTGGCGACAACTACAGCGACGAACCCCACCTTGGTGGTGGCGGAGCTCGCGTCGCCTGTGGGGTCATTGACGGGTAAGCGTCAGCCCGAGCGGGTCGCGATAGTGTCGCGACCCGCGTTTAGGTAACGATGTTGTCGTTCTAGTCGATCAAAAGCCGCTCTACCTAGGGAAGAGCCGCTCTAGCCAACCAAGGGCCGTTCTAGCCAACCAAGGGTCGTTCTAGTCGGCCAAATGCCGCTAGCGGTTGTCGTCGGAAGGAAGGTGGCTTTCCAAGGAGGACAGCCAGCCTCGCAGCAACGATAGCTCCTTGCGCGAGGGAGTAGCACGGGCGAACAGGGCCTGCAGCTGCTCTTCGGTTTTCGCGTGGGGCTGGGTGATAAAGCCACTGCGTTGCATGACGCGGCTCAAGTGGCTCTGAAAGTGCCCCACCTGCTCACGCGTAGGCGGTGTCGCTATAGAGCTGGCACCGGCCGTAGACTCACCCGCGTGCTTGCGCCATGCCCGCCTGACTTCGTAGGACAGCACCTGTACCGCCTGGGACAGGTTCAAGATGCCGTAGTCAGGATTGGCGGGAATGCTGACCTGATGCGAGCACAAGCGAATCTCGTCGTTGGTCAGGCCGTAGCGCTCGCGACCGAACACCATCGCCACGGGACTGCTGCGAGCATCCTCCACCAGGTCCTTGGCCAACTCGTCCGGCTCATCGTAGTGGGGCAGTGGCAGGCTTCGCAGTCGCGCGCTGGCGCCGACCACCCGCACGCAGTCGCCAATGGCATCTTCCAGCCGCTCGACCACTCTTGCTCCCTCGATCACATCCAGCGCGCCCGCTGCCAAGCGGCTGGCTTCCTCGTCCGGAAAGGCACGGGGATTGACCAGCACCAGGTCCGTCAGGCCCATGGTCTTCATGGCGCGGGCGGCGGAGCCGATGTTGCCGGGATGATAGGTCTGAACGAGAACGATGCGGATATTGGAGAGCATTCGACAGCAAATCGCAGTAGAGACAGGGAGCGCCATTGTAGCCGCCAGCGGCCTGGCGGGGAATGAGCGGGCTTTCACGCCTTGTCTGACGGATCTAGGCCGACTGGTTTTGCCTGAGTCGCTACATCGACCTTCGCCATGTCTCCAGGGCGGCGATATGGCTGGGGCTGATGCCGCAGCAGCCGCCGATAAGGCGAGCGCCGCGTTCGAACCAGCGTATGGCGTAGTCCAGGTAGCCCTGGGGAGTGATCTGGCGGGCCTGGGTCAGGGTGGCATTGGCCTGATGGGCTGCGGCAATGGGCGCGAAGCTGTTGGCGTAGGCCCCCAGCGGCAGCGAGCAGCGCAGGCGTCGCATGGCGTCACTGGCATCGATCAGAGCCTGCTCGATCACCTCTGGAATTGAGCAGTTGAAGAGGATGGCATCGACACCGCCTTGGCAGAGTTGTGTGACGGCTTCTGCCACGCTCTCGCCGGAGCGCAGGCGCGCCACGTCGGTGATATCGTCCTGCAGGGTCAGGGCAAACCAGCGTGGTGCGTCGCTATTCGCCAATACCTCCTGGACGACAGCGATTTCTTCCAGGCTCGACAGCGTCTCGGCCAGCCACAGGTCCACGAAGGGCTCTTGAGCGCGGTAAAGGTCTGTCAGCAGCGAACGTGCACGATTGGCGTCAAACAGGTCCGGGCGGTAGCTGCCCATGACGGGGGGAAGGCAACCGGCGACCTGGGCGCGGCTGCTGGAGGCCTCGCCGGTCTGATCGGCCTGCCATTCGCTGATGGATCGCGCAGCTAGCCGGGCGGCTTGGGTGGCAAGGGCGATACCCTGCTCTTGGTAGCGTTCTTCGCCGAGATGGAAGGGCACGCAGGCGTAGCTGTTCACCGTGACGACACGGGCGCCAGCATCAAGAAAGTTGCGGTGGGCCTCGACCACACGATCAGGGGCCTCGATCAGCGCCTGGGCGCTCCACAGGGGTTGTGAAAAGGGCGCGCCGATACGCTTCAGCTCTCGCCCCATTCCGCCATCCAATAGCGTCAGTTCCATCGCTTGCCTACCTCGAAAAAGCCGGGACATAGTGAACCATGGCAGGGGTCGTTCGATAAGTGAAATGTCCTCAGCGTGGATATGAGGCGGATCGATGAAGAGGGCGATGGCAATGGCGGTGGCAATGGCGACGGCAATGGCTATGGCAATGACACCTAAGCGTCGGGCACGAAAAAGCCCTGCCGCAGGGGCAGGGCTTTTGCTCTAGGGCTTGTGCGCTAGGGCTGGCACACCAGAGGCAAGTCGCAGCATTGCTGTTCATTGCCTCTGGGTGCGGGGCCGGGCAGGCTAGCCTGCCCGTGGGGGCACTTACATCATGCCGCCCATGCCACCCATTCCGCCCATGCCACCCATGTCCGGAGCAGCGTCTTTCTCGTCCGGATCGTCGGCAATCATGGCTTCGGTGGTGATCAGCAGGCCAGCAACGGAACCAGCGGACTGCAGTGCAGTACGGGTCACCTTGGCCGGATCCAGCACACCCATGTCGAACAGGTCGCCGTACTCGCCGGTCTGGGCGTTGTAGCCGAAGTTGCCTTCACCGTCCTTGATGCGGTTGACGATGACGGAGGCTTCCTGGCCAGCGTTGGTGACGATCTGACGCAGCGGTGCTTCCATGGCGCGCAGGGCGATGGCGATACCGTGGGTCTGGTCTTCGTTGTCACCCTTGAGACCAGCGATCTTGGTCAGGATGCGGATCAGAGCAGTACCACCGCCAGGCACGACGCCTTCTTCGACGGCTGCACGAGTGGAGTGCAGGGCGTCTTCGACGCGAGCCTTCTTCTCTTTCATCTCGACTTCGGTGGCAGCACCGACGCGGATGACAGCAACACCGCCGGCCAGCTTGGCGACACGCTCCTGCAGCTTCTCGCGATCGTAGTCAGAGGAAGTCTCTTCGATCTGAGCGCGGATCTGGTTGACGCGAGCTTCGATGTCGCTGTCGTTGCCAGCACCATCGATGATGGTGGTGTTTTCCTTGGACATGGTCACGCGCTTGGCGGTGCCAAGGTGGTCCAGGGTAGCCTGCTCGAGGTTCAGGCCGACTTCTTCGGAGATCACAGTGCCGTTGGTCAGGATAGCGATATCCTGCAGCATGGCCTTGCGACGGTCGCCGAAGCCAGGTGCCTTGGCCGCTGCCACCTTGACGATGCCGCGCATGGTGTTGACCACCAGCGTTGCCAGGGCTTCGCCTTCGATGTCTTCAGCGATGATGACCAGCGGCTTGCCAGCCTTGGCCACGGCTTCCAGAGTCGGCAGCAGTTCGCGGATGTTGGAGATCTTCTTGTCCACCAGCAGGATGAACGGATCTTCCAGTTCCACCGCCATGGTGTCCTGGTTGGTCACGAAGTACGGGCTCAGGTAGCCGCGGTCGAACTGCATACCTTCGACCACGTCCAGCTCGTCTTCGAAGCCGCGACCTTCATCGACAGTGATGACGCCTTCCTTACCGACTTTCTCCATCGCTTCAGCGATGATCTCGCCGATGCGAGTGTCGCCGTTGGCGGAAATGGTGCCAACCTGAGCGATGGCCTTGGAGTCGGTGCAGGGCACGGACAGAGCCTGGATTTCCTTGACCGCCGCAACGACCGCCTGGTCGATACCGCGCTTCAGGTCCATCGGGTTCATGCCGGCAGTCACGCCTTTCAGGCCTTCGGCGACGATGGCCTGGGCCAGAACGGTAGCGGTGGTGGTGCCGTCACCAGCAACGTCGGAGGTCTTGGAAGCGACTTCCTTGACCATCTGCGCGCCCATGTTCTCGAACTTGTCCTTCAGTTCGATTTCCTTGGCGACGCTGACGCCGTCCTTGGTCACGGTCGGTGCGCCGAAGGACTTTTCCAGCACCACGTTGCGGCCTTTCGGGCCCAGAGTTGCCTTGACGGCGTTGGCCAGAACGTCAACACCACGCGCCATGCGCTTGCGGGCATCATCAGAGAACTTGACTTGTTTCGCTGCCATTTTCTGTACTTCCTTTGAATCTAAGCGTCAAAAGTGAACGTTGAAACGACCGAGTCAGTGGCGTGGGCTCAGCCCTCGACGACTGCCAGGATGTCGGACTCGCTCATGATCAGGACTTCCTCGCCGTCGATCTTCTGCTTCTCGACGCCAAAGCCATCCTTGAAGATCACGGTGTCGCCGACCTTCACGTCCAGAGGACGTACGTCGCCGCTCTCGAGAATCCGGCCGTTACCGACGGCGAGCACTTCGCCACGAGTCGGTTTTTCCTGGGCGTTGCCCGGAAGCACGATGCCGCCTGCGGTCTTCTGCTCTTCCTCAACGCGACGGATGACGACGCGATCGTGCAAGGGACGGATGTTCATTGCTCACGTTCTCCTGATGGTTTTGCTAGGCCGGGGCATCCACCCGCGGCGGTTCATTGTTCACTCTCGTCGTGACGCAGATCGCGGCGAGAGTTGGAGGTCATGGCCAGGCTGCCGATGAAAGTGGCAGGCCTTTGTCGGCCCTCCTGTCAAAGGCGAGGGAGCAACCCCCTCACCGAAGCTTGATGCTGATCTGGTAAGTGGGGCTGGTGAAGGGGCTTTCAAGGGCGAGGACGAAATTTTTTTCACACTCATGTGCCCCGTCAGCGCATCACGGCACAACCTTGGCGCAAACCTGGGCATGCCCACGCGCAATCTCCTTCCACGAGGGTGGCGACAGCGGTGACGACAGGAAAACGACAGGAGGGATGAGGCGGATGATGAGCAGGGGAAGAGAGCGGACGACAGGAATAGCGAGAGGGCTGACGATAGTGCGGGAGATAGTGCTGAGGATAGCGCTATGAAAAGGGGCGAAGACAGGGGCCGTTAACGCCCCTGTCCTCGCCCCTATCTCCGCCCCTGTCTCCCGACGGCTTAGCGTCGGCGATCGTCCTTGCTGATAAACTCGCCTTCGATGGGGTCGCCGTCACCGTTGTCGGAGCCCTGTTGCTGCCGTTCTTGCTGCTGGCTGGTGTCAGCGTCGCGGCCAGAGGCTTGCTCCCAGCCATTGGCTGAACCGGCGCCGAAGTCAGGGCCTTGCGAGCCACCGTAGCCAAAGGTAGAGCCACCCATCTGGAAGCCCTTCATGCGAATGCCTACCTTGGCCAGCAGCTTGCCCAGCAAGCGACGAGCGTCCGGGATCAGGCACATGAAGCCAAGGGCATCAGACAGAAAACCTGGGGCCATCAGCAGAGCACCGCCAAAGATCAAGGCAGCACCGGTCATCAGCTCCGAGGAGGGGATTTCGCCGCGGGCCATGCGCTCCTGGGCGCGGGCGAAGGTCGCCACACCCTCACGACGGATCAGATGCAGGCCGATAAAGCCGGTAGCCAGCACCAGGGCGAGGGTCGACAGCAGACCGATCTCACTGCCGACCGAAAACAGCACGGCGAAGTCGAGCAGGGCAAAAATGGTGAAGATAAGAAGGAAGGGCATGTCAGCTCCGCGTTGTGGTCTGTTGAGAAGATGGGGGTGAAAGGCGAAGAGTTCAAGCATCAACCTCTGGCGCTGATGCACAGTACCTATCGGTCGCTCACACCGGCGTCCCCATCGCCGCGTGGTTGTGGTCCGTCGGTGGCTGTGAGCGTCTGCGGCGACCCGCAGCTGTCACTGCATCACAGTGGAATGTTGTCGTTTGCGTTTTTGCGTGAGTGACGTGAGGTCGACTATCGACTCGGACGGATTGATTGGTGCGTCAATGGCTTATAGCGGGTATGCCATCGCCTGCAAACTAGCGTTTGGCGCGAGCCAGGTGTCGGAAGGTAGCGCCGCGCCGGGAAACTTGGCATGCTGCAACGCAATAACTGCTCGTTGTGCAGCGTTCCGGGTCCCCGATCCGTGGAGCACGCGTCGGCGAGCCACCGACCGGCCTGTCAGCCATGGCACGGCTGGTGCTTACCAGGGGAAACCGTATGCAGTTGGAAAATGCCGTCATTGCCATCACCGGTGGTGCTCGTGGCCTGGGACTCTCCATGGCCCATCATCTGGGCAAGCTGGGTGCCCGGCCTGCACTGATCGACTTTGATAATGATCAACTCGACAAGGCCGTCAACGAGTTGGTGGACGCCGGTATCGATGCCCGCGGGTTTGTCGCCAATGTGGCGGACGAAGCGTCGGTCACGGAAGTCTTCGCCGACATTCGCCAGGGCATGGGCCCGCTGGATGGGCTGATCAACAATGCCGGCATCCTGCGCGATGGTCTGCTGGTCAAGGCTCGCGATGGCAAGGTAGAGAAGACGCTTGGGCTGGACGCCTGGCAGGCGGTCATCGACGTCAACCTTACCGGCGTGTTCCTGTGCGGTCGGGCTGCCGCCGCTGCCATGATCGAAGACGGCCGTAACGGCGTTATCATCAATATCTCCAGCATCTCTCGGGCCGGTAACATGGGGCAGAGCAATTACGCCGCCGCCAAGGCCGGTGTGGCTGCCTTGACCGTGACCTGGGGGCGTGAACTGGCGCGCCACGGCCTGCGTGTGGCTGCCGTTGCTCCCGGGTTTATCGAAACCGAGATGACCGCGTCCATGCGTGAAGACATGCTGGACAAGCTGACGGCTGGAGTACCGGTACGCCGCTTGGGGGCTCCCGACGAGATCGCCAAGACCGTGGCCTTTATCTTCGACAATGACTACGTCAATGGCCGCGTGATCGAGGTAGACGGCGGTCTGCGCCTTTAAGCGTGGCCGTTTCGATCTAGCGCTAGCGCCTGATGACCTGCAAGCACCCGCCACGTCCCGTGGCGGGTGCTTGCGCAGCGAACGCTATTCTTGGTGACGCCGATCGTGACGCCGAAACGTCAGTCGGTACTGATTTCGTCCTTGAGCCGCGCCACGGTGTTGGCGCCGATGCCTTTTACGCGAGTCAGGTCCTCTGCGCTGGTGTAGGGTCCATTGACCTGGCGGTCTTCGACGATGGCTTGCGCCTTGGTGGGCCCAATGCCCGGCAGCTCGGCCAGCAGCTCAACACTGGCCTCATTGACGTTGATGGGCGCAATGCTGGGGCCTTCTGCAGCGAAGGCCGGATGGGCCAGGCTGAGCCAGGCGACACTAAGCCAGGCCAGCGTCACGAGCGTGATCCCATGGGGCCGGCGACGACGGGCAGTGCGTTGAGTGGTAGACGTGCGGTGATGGATAGACGCGCGGTGATGGACAGACGGATAGTCATTGAATGTTGGCATGAGAGACGTCCTGTTGTTGTTGGAAATGGGCGGCCAAGCGCTGTGTGTCAGCAATAGCAGCAGCACCTGTGCCAGAAAGGCCGCGCCGTCGATCCTTCAGGTGTGCGCCAAGCCCTCCCGAGTGAACAGTCGTTGGCGTTGTCCTGGTGGCCGTCGGCTGTCTTCTCTCACCTTAGGGTTAGATAAGAAAACTCTGTTATAAGAATATTCTTAATAAAATATCAGTCATCTATGAAGATCTGAGCCAGCCAAGCGGCAGCGCGGGTGGCGCCAAGGCTGATATACTGCGGCGATTTGGCGCCCTTTGCCTGCTGCGGGCTAGCCGGTAGCGGGCCTGGCTCAAGGCCTCAGTATTGCCCCCGCGCAAGGGCAGTACTCCCGGATCAGCAGGGCGCCAGCGCTTCGTTCACTTCTCGCCGGAGGCCGCCGTGACCCCCTCATCTCCCTTGATCATCGCCCTCGACTACCCCTCCATGGACGCCGCCCTGTGCATGGCAGACCGGCTGGATTCGGAACGCTGCCGCGTGAAGGTCGGCAAGGAACTGTTTACCCGCAGCGGCCCAAGCGTGCTCGACGCCCTTCACGGTCGCGGCTTCGAGGTATTTCTCGATCTCAAGTTCCACGATATTCCCAACACGGTGGCCGCAGCGGTGCAGGCGGCGGCAGAGCAGGGCGTGTGGATGGTCAACGTGCACGCCTGTGGCGGTCGTCGCATGATGGAAGCGGCCCGTGAGCGTCTTGAACAGAACGGACTGTCGACCCACCTGATCGCCGTGACGGTGCTGACCAGCATGACCGCCGATGAACTGGCGACCACCGGCGTGTCGTCGCCGCTGGACGAGCACGTGGAGCACCTGGCGAAGCTGGCCAAGGACAGCGGCATGGATGGCGTGGTGTGTTCTGCCCAGGAGGCCGCCCGTCTGAAGGCAGCATGTGGCGATGATTTCCTGAAGGTCACGCCGGGCATTCGCCCGAGTTTTGCCCAGGCGGGGGATCAGCGGCGGATCATGACGCCCCGGCAGGCGATGGACGCGGGCAGTACCCATCTGGTGGTGGGGCGGCCCGTGACCCAGGCAGAAGATCCGATGGCCGCTCTTGCGGCGATCGAGGACGAGCTCAAGGGCTGACGCTCTGTTGTAGCGCTATTCGCCCTCGATGCCGGTGATTGGCTTGGTGGTGCCCCAGTTGCGGCAACGGGGGCACTGCCAGTGCAGGTGCTCCCCCGAGAACCCGCAGCGTCGACAGCGATGCCGCGGCAACGCCTTCAGCAGCGGCTGCGTGTGTTGCCGCAGTAGATCAAAGCGGGTGTCACCGGCGTCAGCGCCGCTGCGTTGGTAAAGGCCCATCAGATAATCGACGCCGCCCAGGCTCGGCTCCTTCCTTAGCTGCTCAGTAATCAGCTCGATGGCTTCGTCATCGTTGCCGCGTACCTGCCTGAGCGTCTGGGCCAGCAGCACAATAACGCTGGTGCAGGGGTTGAGCTCCAGCAGGCGCCGCAAGTGTTCGATCAGACCTTCGGCATCGTCCAGCAGCTGATAGGTGCGCTCCAGCGGCTCCAGCATGGTGGGGATGAACACCACATCCTGCTGGGGAATGCGGTCAAGAAACTTCAGCGCCTGGCGGTATTGGCCGGTGTCGTGGCACAGCTTGGCATGCACGAGATTGGCGCGGATGCAGCGCTCGTCGATGGACAGCGCTTGCTTGAGGTGCTTGCGGGCGACCCCGTGGCTATTGGAGGTGCGAGCTATCTCCGCCAGCTCGCAATGCCAGTGGGCTGCCGCGCGGCGCAGGTCGTCGTGTTGGCGGGTCAGCTGCGGTACGGCAACTTCGATGGCGTTCTGCCATTCCCCTTCACGCTCGAACAGGTCCACCAGCAGCCGCTTGGCGTGGTGGCGAATCTCGGCGTGGGTGTCCTCCTTGACCAGGCCCTTGAGCAGCCGTTCGGCACGGTCATGCAGACCCAGATGCAGGAAGTCGCGGGATAGCTCGAGCTGGACCCAGGCGCCCTGGTGGGCATCGAGGAACGGCCGGGCGAGCAGATTCTGGTGAATCTTGACCGCTCGGTCGGCCTCCCCGCGAGAGCGAAACAGGTTGCCCAGGGTGACATGGGTCTCGATGGTGTCGCTGTTTACTTCAAGCGCGGAGATAAACGTTTCGATGGCCCTGTCCTGCTGGTCGTTGAGCAGGTAGTTGAGGCCGACGAAATAGTCGCGATGCAGGCTGGGGGCAGGGCGTTGTTGCGGACGGCTTTCCCGCCGGCCGAGCGCCCAGCCAATGGCGAGGGCGACGACCAGCAGGCCCAGTAGCAGGAGATCCGGCATTCAGGGCAGTTCCTTCATCTCCTGCACTCGAAGGCGGTCGAGTTCCTTGCGCTGCTGCTGGTTGTGGCGCTGGGCGCGGGTCAGCAGCGTGCGCAGCCTGATGTAGACGCCGGTCATGGCGAGCATGCCGAGCAGGACGCCCACGGCCAGGGAGGCCAGCAGCCAGACGGACAGGGATGCCTCGGGCAGCTCGAACCAGATCAGGTTCAGCGGCAGGGCCTGCTGGTTATTGGTCGCGAACAGGATACCGATGATCAGTACCGCCAGCAGAATGATGGCCATGATCAGGCCTTTTAGCCAACGCATGTGTGACTTCCCGTAGTGAGACGAAGAGAGGTTGAGCCAGAGATAACGGAAAACGCTGGCGCGAGTGGGCCCAGACGTTGGTCGCTAGTATCCCAGCGCACGGCTGGCATCGACCTGTTCGCGCAACTCCTTCCCTGGCTTGAAGTGTGGCACGAACTTGCCTTCCAGCTCCACCGCTTCGCCGGTCTTGGGGTTGCGTCCGACCCGTGGCTCCCGATAGTGCAGAGAGAAACTGCCGAAGCCACGAATTTCGACGCGCCCGCCATCGGCCAGGGTGTCGGTGATGTCATCCAGAATGAGGCGCACCGCAGCCTCAACGTCCTTGATCGACAGCTCGGGCTGCCGCATGGAGATCTGCTCTATCAGTTCGGACTTTGTCATCGGTTATCTCCGTGAGTCCCATCTGGGTGATGAGCGCTGGTCAGGCCAGTGTCGAGGACCGCGTCGATCGCAGTCCCTTGTTTTTAGATAGCATACTTTTCAAGTGTTGATAAAACAACGCACTACATTGATCGACATTCGTGGCAGGCCCTTGCCCGGCATCACCTTTTTCGCCTCCGTGCGGCTGCCCGCCGTTGGTGCCTGCGCTATACTGGCGCCACACTTAACATCCCAGACGAGGTTCCCCTTGGATCAACCGTCTTCCGCGGCCTCCCAGCTCGAGGCCGAGCGCAAGCGCCTGCACTGGCACTCCCGTCGCGGCATGTGGGAGCTGGACCTTCTGTTGCTGCCGTTTCTGGAACACCGCTACGATGAGCTTGATGAGGCCGACAAGGCCGCCTATCGCGACCTGATCACCGAAGAGGATCAGGACCTGTTTATATGGCTAATGCGTCGCGAATGGCCGGAAGAGCCGACTCGCCGGCGCATCGTGCAGATGATCGTGGACTATGCAGAGACCACGGGTCACGGCCACAATCGGGGCCTCTGACCGACAGCATCTCGCCCATGGTGCAGTAGTGGTGGCGGTCAGTCTGATCGTCGCCATCGTCCTGCCTTCCCCGCTCGGGGGATATGCTGTTGCCTTCCTCGGTGCTGTGCTGATTCGCAGCGCCCGCCATCCTCTCCTCGGTCAGTTGCGCTGCCTGCCTGGGCCGCAGACCACGCCGACCGCGTCGCCTTCCGCCATTTCCCCCGCGACGTCCTTCGCGCTGCCTTCCACACTGTCTTCCCCGCTGTCTTCCACTCTGTCTTCCAGACCGCCTGTGTCGAGGTTGCAGTCGTACCTGAGCCCCTGTGGCTGCCTTGGACGATTTCCTGGTCGATGGTGCCGGTGGTGGCAAGGCGTCATGACGTTTGTCGCCGGGCTGGCGTCCGTCTCAGTGCCTGTTCCCGGACACTGGCAGTGGCGTCCTGGCGTCTGTCAGGACGGGCGAGGGCCCGTCACTGCCTCAGAAGACAGTCACGCTCCCTGGCACGACATCGACCTCTATTGCATCAGTGTGGGTCATTACCTGATCGCGCTGCGCTGGCATGGCCGAACCCACTGGCTGTGGCATGACGCCGCGGACCCCGGTGAATGGTGGCAGCTCAAGCGTTACCTGCTGGGAATGGAGGCCTCGAACAAGGGGCGCCTGGCAAGCGAGCGACACGACGAACAATACGACGAGGAACGCTACTCGTGAGAGGACGGCGTTCGCACGTTGCAGCATGATGATGAGCGGGGATAGCGGGCACCTAGAAGGGCAGGGTCAGCTGCTGACGCGCCTCTTGTGGTACCAGCCTGACGCCAACCCCAAGCAAGCGCACCGGACGTTGTGCCCGTTGCCAGGCCTGGTCCAGCAGCTGCGCAAAGGTCGCGGGGTCAGGTTCCAGGCCGCGGGACTCCAGGGTGGTGGTGGTGAAGTCATCGAAGCGTACCTTCACGAACACGCCAGCCAGGGGCGGCCGACCGTTGCGGTCGATACGTGCCTTGAGCTTTTCGCACAGCTCCACCAGTGCCAGCTGGGCGGCGCTCAAGTCGGGCAGGTCGCGTCCGTAGGTGCTTTCGACGCTGATCGACTTGCGCTCGCGCTCTACCTTGACCGGCCGCTCGTCGATGCCGCGGGCCAGTTCGTACAGGCGGCGGCCGAACTTGCCGAATTCGTCCAGCAGGCGATCAATGGGCTGGGCGCGCAGCTCTTCGCAGGTGGTAATGCCCAGCGCATCCAGGCGCGCCCCGGTAGCCGGGCCCACGCCGTGCAGCTTGCGCACGGGCAAGGCCAGCACAAAGGACTCGACCTGGTCCGGGGGGATGACCGTCAGGCCGTCTGGCTTGTCCCAGTCGCTAGCGATCTTGGCGAGAAACTTCGACGGTGCAGCCCCGACGGACACAGTGATACCGGTGCGCGCCAGGCACTGCTCCTTCAGCCAGCGGGCCATCCAGGTAGCGCTGCCCTTGAAGCCTGCGACATCGGTAACGTCCAGATAGGCCTCGTCCAGTGATAGCGGCTCTACCAGCGGCGTCAGCTCGTGGAAGATGGCCTGGATCTGGGCGGAGACCTCGCGATACTTGTCGAAGTTGGGTGGCACCAGCGTGAGTTGAGGACACAGGCGCAGGGCGCGGGAAGTCGGCATGGCCGAATGGATGCCGAACTTGCGCGCCGGGTAGTTGCAGGTGGTGATGACGCCACGCCCCTCACGGGCGCCACCCACGGCCAGCGGGACATCCCGCAGGGCCGGGTTGTCGCGCATCTCGACGGCGGCGTAAAAGCAGTCGCAGTCGGCGTGAAGAATCTTGCGTACCGGTTCCGTCATGGTCTGGCCTGGCAGCGGCGCGGCGTCTAATCATCCATCCGAAAGGGTGAGGCGGGGTCTCGGCCTAGCTCAGCGTCAATCTCAGTGTTGACCCCAGCATTAACCGCAGCACCAACCTTCGCATTAACCTTTCTATTAACCCAGGGCCTGGCCGTTGCCACCGCGAATAACACCGACCCCAACGCCCTCGATGTCCAGGCTGTCCCGCCGCAGGTCCAGGGTGATGGGAGCGAAGTCCGGGTTTTCCGCCTGCAGGGTGACGTGATGTCCGTCGCGCTGGAAACGCTTGACGGTCACCTCGTCCTCGAGGCGCGCCACCACGATCTGGCCGTTGCGAATGCGTTCAGTACGGTGCACGGCGAGCAGGTCGCCCTCCAGAATGCCAACGTCCTTCATCGACAGGCCGCGCACGCGCAGCAGGTAGTCGGCACGCGGTGTGAAGTAGTCAGGCGGCAGCGGGCAGTAACGATCGATATGTTCTGCGGCCAGGATGGGGCTACCCGCGGCGACTTCACCGATGATCGGCAGGCCCTGGACGGGACTGGTGTCCTGGGGCGCATCGTTGGCGGCAGTAGTGTCGGCTTCCTGGGCTGGCAGACGAATGCCTCGCGAGGTGCCGCGAATCACCCGGATGGCGCCCTTGCGTTCCAGCGCGCGCAGGTGCTCTTCCGCGGCGTTGGGGGAGCGAAAGCCCAGTGCGCGTGAGATCTCCGCACGGGTCGGCGGGTACCCCAGCTCGTTCATGGTCTTGACGATAAAGTCATAGACGTTCTGCTGGCGAGGGGTCAGGGGACGTGTCATGCGGCCTCCCACGGGCGGCGGTGAGTCAGGACGGCAGCGGCTGGGTAACCCCAGCGTGCTGCCAGACAGCGGGTACCTTCAGCACCCTTGGTGAAGTGTACAGTATGGATGCCTATCCAGTAAAACGGTGATCTGCCTCGAATTTCGCGCGCTGGGTGAGAGGCGTCGTGGCACCGGTATGAGCGGACTGATGCACACGTTTCAAACGCCGTCTGCGATGGTTGATTGTGCGTAGAGAGCGCCTCCCTTACACTCCGGCTAACATTCAAACAATTGTTTCCAACTGCCCTGACTGACTGGACGGAGCCCGCGAATGGCCCAGACCGATACCGTGACTCGCATTCTGGACACCGCCGAGGTCCTCTTCGCTGAACGAGGTTTCGCGGAAACGTCGCTGCGCAACATTACCGGCAAGGCCAAGGTCAACCTGGCCGCCGTCAACTACCACTTTGGCTCCAAGAAGGCGCTGATCCAGGCGGTCTTCTCGCGCTACCTGGACCCGTTCTCCGACCGCTTCCACGCGGCCATCGATGAGTTGGAGCGTGGATACGGCAGCAAGGTCATCCCGCTGGAAGTGCTGCTGGAGACCATGGCCAGAACAGTGCTGGAAGTCCCGGCGGAGCGTCATAGCCTGAAGGTCTTCATGCGCCTGCTGGGGTTGGCCTATAGCCAGGCCCAGGGGCACCTGCGCCGCTATATCCAGGACCAGTACGGCACCGTGTTTACCCGCTTTGTGGCGTTGGTACGCAAGGCGACCCCGGAGCTGCCGGATTCTGAACGGTTCTGGCGCCTGCATTTTGTGCTGGGTACCGTCATCTTTACCCTGTCTGGCCTCGATGCCCTGCGCGACATCGCCGAGAAGGACTACGAAGAGCACGTGTCGGTGCGCGACCTGGCACGCCGGATGCGGCCGGTGGTGGTTGCGGCCATGAAGGCTCCCTTGCCGGAGCCGCCGCAGGCCAGTTCTCAGGCCTGAAGCCAGAGCCCGAAGCCGGAGCCGCCGCAGGCCAGTTCTCAGGCCTGAAGCCAGAGCCCGAAGCCAGAACCTAAAGCCAGGCCCGACACCAAAGCCGCATCGGAACCACCCGGGCGGTGACGCGTCGAACAGGCAACACGGCAGGTACAGCTGCAGCGGACACAAACAGGGAGAGACGATGCAGACACCGCGACTTGAAGCATTGCCGCCCGCCGATAGCGTGTGGGTGGAGGTCGACACCTCCACCCAGCAATTGACCCTATGGCGGGGCAAGCAGCCGGATTGGCAGTGCCTGGTGTCGACCGGCGTTGCCGGCACTGGCCAGCAAGAGGGCAGCGGCCAGACGCCGCTGGGCTGGCACTACATTCGCGCTGCTATTGGGGGCGGAGAGCCAGTAGGTACCGTCTTCCGTGGGCGCCGGCCAACCGGAGAGGTGTTCGACGCCGAGCTGGGCCGTGACAACCCCGATCGGGATTGGATACTGACGCGCATTTTATGGCTGTGCGGCCTGGAACGGGGCGTCAATCGCGGCGGTAACGTCGACTCCCAGCGGCGCTACATCTACTTCCATGGCACTCCACCGGACAAGCCTATGGGCGTGGCCGACTCCCACGGCTGCATTCGACTGCGGGACGACGACCTGCTGAGGCTGTTCGATCAGGCCCCCCCAGGGACTCCGGTGTGGCTGCACAATTAAGGGTGCCCGCTCAAGAGGTCTGTCAGGCCGCCATTACCGGCCTGAACTGACAGCGCTTAGACTGGGCTTAACGATACCCTCGACGCGTCGTGCCTGGATGAGAGCCCGTTACACCACATTGCCCAATTGGAAGATGGGCAGATACATCGCCAGCACCAGGCCGCCGACCACCACCCCCAGCACCACGATGATCAGCGGCTCCAGCAGGCTGGTCAGCGTATCGACCCGGTCATCTACCTCACGCTCATAGTGGTCGGCTACCCGGCTTAGCATGCTATCCAGGGCGCCGGCTTCTTCCCCGATCGCCACCATCTGCAAGGCTAGCGACGGAAAGCGCTTTGTTCGCCGCATCGCCAGGTGCAGCCGCTGGCCGCTGGCGACATCGGCCTGCAGCGCCAACACCGCCCGGCGATAGACATCGTTGCCGCAGGCACCGGCAGCGGTTTTCAGTGCGGTTACCAGCGGTACCCCCGCCGCAAAGGCGGTGGCAAGGGTGCGGCAGAAGCGCGCCACCGCCGCGTGATCCAGAATCGTCCCCACCACCGGCAGCCGCAGCGACAGGGCGTGAAGCTTGAGACGGGCCGCCTGGGACTTCGCCACCCGCCAACGAACCGTCGCGATCAAGGTGAACAGACTTCCCAGCGTGGCCAGCCACCAGCGTTGGGCAAACTCCGACAGCAGAATGGTCCACTGGGTCATGGCAGGCAGGCTCGCGCCCACTCCGTCGAACATCTGCTCGAATTGGGGCACCACCTTGATCAGCAGGATCGCGCTGACCGCCATACCCACTGCCACCACCGTGGCGGGATACCAGAGCGCCTTGCGCACGCGCCCCTTCAGCAGCTCGCGTTTTTCGAGGTGATTGGCCAGGCGATCCAGCATCTGGTCCAGGGTGCCCGACTGTTCGCCTGCCGCAACCAGATTGACGTACAGGCTGTCGAAGGCGGCTCCCTGTCGGGACAGCGCCTGCGCCAGGCTGGCACCGGCACTGACATCCATGCCCAAGGCCTGCACGATCAACCGCATGGCGGGGTTGGACAGGCTGTCAGCCAGCACCCGAAAGGCCTCCAGTAATGGCACACCGGCAGTCAGCAGGGTGGCTAGCTGGCGGGAGAACAGCATCAGGTCCCTGGGCTTGATCTGTCGTTGGTATCGGGCCAATTTGCCGGCGGGTTTGAGCTTACGCGGCGTGATGCCCAGCAGGTGCAGTTGACGCTGCGCATCGGGTCGCTTCGATGCCAGCAGCATGCCGGTGCAGGCCAGGCCCTGGCGATCTTCTCCCTTCCACTTCCAGCAGAGCTGCCGTTGCTGCGCGGACCTTGACCGCCCAGCCGTATCTGCTCGAGCACCTGAGCGCACATCAGGCCTGACACCCGGGCCGCCGATGGGGTGATGAAAAGCGTCGACAGCAGGGGGAGGTGAAGCGACGCGCTCCCTGCCGGTAGGCAGGCCGGCGATCAGGCGAGTGCTCTGATCCGTTCCGCTGTGATCATCTCCATGTCCAGCACCAGAACTAGAACCAGGACCAGCACCAGAACCAGGATCAGCACCGGGACCGTCGCCAGTGGACTGGCGGTGATCCCGATACACAGGCGAGGGTGAGGGAGAGGACGAACGGTCGCGGAAGGGCACGTGGTCTGCATCTCGCATCAAGAGTTAGAGGAAAGAGGAAAGCCGCTACGCCGTAGTGATGCGGCAGACCTCCGTCAGACTGGTGACGCCTTCCATCACCCGTTCCAGGCCACTGCGGCGCAGATTGGGAAAGCCCTGGCTGCGGGCGAGGGTGTCGAACTCGTCGGCGCTGCCGCCGCTGAGAATCAGTCGGCGCATGTGCTCGTCCACCGGCACGACCTCGAACAGCCCCACACGACCCTTGTAGCCCTGGGTGCACTGGCGGCAGCCGACGGCGTCATAGAAGCTGCCCTGCTGGGCCTGTAGCGGACTCAGCCCGTGATGGATCAGCACATCTTCGGGTAGCTGTACCGGCACCTTGCAGTGGGGGCACAAGCGCCTTGCCAGACGCTGGGCCACGATAAGGGTGACCGCGCTGGCAATATTGAAGGATTCGATCCCCATGTTGGCGAGCCGGGAGAGCGTGTCGGCGGCGGAGTTGGTGTGCAGCGTCGATAGCACCAGGTGGCCGGTCTGGGCTGCCTTGATCGCGATTTCGGCGGTCTCCCGATCGCGAACTTCCCCCACCATCACCACGTCCGGGTCCTGGCGCAGAAAGGCCCTCAGGGTGTGGGCGAAGTCCAGCCCGATACGTGGCGCCACGTTGACCTGATTGATCCCAGGCAGCTTGATCTCCACCGGATCTTCTGCGGTGCAGATATTGCGCTCGGTGCTGTTGAGCAAGTGGATGCCCGTGTAAAGAGTGACCGTCTTGCCGCTGCCGGTGGGGCCAGTCACCAGGATCATCCCCTGGGGGCTCGCCAGGGCCGTCTCGAACAGCTGGCGCTGGCTGGGTGAAAACCCGAGCTGTTCAATCCCGATACGGGCGGTGGCGGAGGCCAGCAGGCGCAGCACCAGTTTCTCGCCGTAGACCGTAGGCAGGGAGTTGACGCGAAAATCGATATCCTCGCCGTCGTCCAGTTGGACCTTGATGGTGCCATCCTGCGGCAGGCGCCGTTCGGAGATATCCATGCGCGCCATGACCTTCAAGCGTGAGGCGATGCGGCTGCGCAGGTTGAACGGCGGCTGAGCGACTTCATGGAGCAGCCCATCAATGCGAAAGCGAACGCGAAAGCGGTCCTCGAAGGGCTCGAAATGGATATCCGAGGCGCGCTTTCTGACCGCGTCACGCAGGATGGTATTGACGAACTTCACCACCGGGGCATCGTCTGCCTGGCTGGTGAGGCTAGCCGTCTGGCCGCTGCTAAGGTCCTCGTCGAGCTCACTGTCGTCTGCTGCTACCCGGCGCGGCTCCGCCCGGTTGAAACGCTCACCGCGACTCTGGCCCTGCGCTGCAACGGATTGGCTGCGGCTTGGTGGCGCCTCAGGGCCCAGTTCGCCAATGGCATCGGCAATATCCTCGGCATTGGCCTCACCCAGGTAGGCGTCCAGTAGCAGGGAGAGCTTGTCCATGGGCGCCAGGGCGGGTTTTAGTGGCTTGCCCACCACGAACTGCAGCTCACCCAAGCGAGCGAGCGTGGACGGGTAGGGCACGGCCACGTGCAGATGGTCGTCATCCAGGACCAGGGGCAGTACCTGGTGTTCTCGCAGTAACGCCTGGGGGAAGTGGCTGAGGGGCGGCAGCTGCTCCGCCACCACCGTACTCAAATCGGTAAAGTCGAGGTTGTACTCCTCCGCCGCTGCGCGAGTCGCGGGACCGGGTTCGACGCGTCCCGTCTCGACAAGATGGCGCAGCAGCGTGCTGCCTTGGGCCAGGGCGTCGTGCTCGGCGCGTAGCGCCTCCAGCGGTGGCAGCAGGCCCAGGGCCACCAGACGTTGCCCCAGGCCGCTGTGTGGCCCCTGGGCGTGTCTGTCCCCCACAGTTTGATCAAACGGCACAATGGTTCCTCTGCGAGCCAGTATCCAGCGTCGACAATAGCGCCAGTTTACGCCTCAGCGAGTGGTCAATTGCGCCGCAGCGCGTGTTTTGCGCTAGCAACCCGACGCATATCAAGGTTTCAGCGCGCTCAGGCCTGCGCGGCACGAGGTCCGGCGTACTATCCCGATATTCCCCGCCGCACCTCCCGGTCCGGCGATACGTCAAGTCCCATTGAGGAGAGAGTCGTCATGGACGCACACCATCCGTCACACGCGGCGACAGCGTGCACTGAAGTCCGTATTGCGAGTGCCATGCAAAAGCCCACCACCACGGCTTCGGCTGCCGAACCACGCGCCGCGACGCAGACACAGCCGACACAGCGGCAAGGGCAGGGTGGCTTTACCTTGATCGAATTGCTGGTGGTCGTGGCCATCATTGGCCTGCTGTCCGCCATCGCGATACCTCAGTACACCAACTTTCAAAAGCGAGCGGCGGTGAATGCCTGCAAGGAGGAGCTCGCGGCCGCACGAACGGCGCTATCGATAGACGGAACTCTTGCGGAGGTGGACGTGGCTAACACGGGGCTGAAGGACGCCTATTCCTGGTCTGCCTGTCTGGACTCCAGTGTGAAGTACACGGCAGGCGTACAAGGAACCGGCGGCACGGCGGATAAGGACGGTGAGCTATACGCAACCCCCTCCTCAGAGAAATTCAAGACGGAAGCGGTGAAGTTGATCATTCCTCCCGTTATGGATGTTGATGACGCCCTCGGCAGTTAAGCGTCAATAACGCAGCAAACGCCAAAGGGTCGCTAATGTCCGACAGATCCACTGAAGAAAATCGTTTACCGTCGGATTTTCCGGCGATTGTGCATCACGGTGGCGCCGACGGCGTCACCGGGAGCTGTCACCGGCTCCAGATCACCCCACACCAGGCCATTCTGATCGACTGCGGGCTGTTTCAGGGCAGCGAACTGAAAGGGCAGAGCAGCTTCGAGCGCCACCAGATCGAATTTTCCGTCGATGATGTCGTTGCGCTGGTCGTTACCCACGTGCATATCGACCATGTCGGGCGCCTTCCTTATCTTCTCGCCGCCGGCTTCACAGGCCCCATAATTTGTACCACGCCCAGTGCCAAGCTACTACCGCTGGTAATTGAAGATGCACTGAAAATTGGCTTTACCAGAGATAGAAGACTCATCGAGCGGTTTCTTGATAGAGTCGAGATGCATCTTGAGCCAAGTCCTTATGGTGTCTGGAAAAGTTGCATAGACGAAGACCAACTCAAGGTCAAGGTGCGTCTCCAGAACGCGGGGCATATACTCGGTTCTGCATACGTTGAAATTGATGTTGAGGACCAGCGCGCCAGTCTGGATAATCGCTACGTCTTTTCGGGGGACCTGGGGCCGCCCGACACTCCGCTGTTGCCGGACCCCACCCCATTGGAAAAAGCCGACGTCCTGGTGCTGGAAAGCACCTATGGGGATCGTCGGCATGAAGGCCGCAGGACGCGGCGCGCACAGCTCAAGGAAATGATTTATCGTGCACAGCGCGAGGGCGGTAGCGTGGTCATTCCGGCCTTCAGCATCGGCCGCACGCAAGAGCTCCTCTATGAGATAGAGACCCTGCTGCACGACCTGCCGGGCCAGCACAAGGCAGAAAGCCCAGGCCCCGAGCCCAGCCAAGCGCCTCCGATACCCATGGTGGTTGTTGACTCACCACTGGCTGCTAGGTTTACCAAGGTCTACCGCGAGCTAAAGCCCTGGTGGGACAGTGAAGCGAAGCAGCGACTCGAGGACGGCCGCCACCCCCTAAGCTTCGATGGCCTTGTGACCATCGACAGCCACGATGACCACCTCGTCATGGTAGAACGGCTGGCCGAGACGACTACCAGCGCCATCGTGATCGCCGCCAGCGGCATGGCCACCGGAGGTCGCGTCGTCAACTACCTCGCACGACTGCTCCCAGACCCTAGACACACCGTGCTTTTCGTCGGCTACCAAGCCGAAGGCACCCCAGGGCGAGACATCCAGAGGGCAACACCAGGCAGCCACGTCCGCCTCGAAGATAAAGAAGTCGCCGTCAACGCCGCGATCAAGACGATCTCCGGCTTTTCCGCCCATGCAGACCAACAAGACCTGCAGAACTTTGTGCAAAGCACCAAGGAACCGGTGGGGGAGGTGAGGTTGGTGCATGGGAGTGAGGGGGCGCGGAGGGGAGCACAAAGTATGATTGCACTAAATAGTAGAAAAACTTTCTTTTAGGCTAATAAATGAGGTTGCGGGAACTAGGTGACCCGGCTTGAAGCCTATTAGCTATGAGTCTTTAGTTTGGTCGAATGTAAAGAACCCTGAAAAGCATGCCACTGTTAAAAATATTAAACAGCATGCAAATTGCCGATCAGTGGTTTCCCAAGGATTTGGACGTCGAGGTATATTCTTTTTGGTAAATAGAAGCTTGAAAAAAAGCGGAAAGGTAGGTTTTTTCTGGATGCTCATGGGTACAATAGGGCAGAACATACTGCAGGTTGCCTCACTATTAGTTCTAGCGAGATTTCTATCTCCTGAAGATTTTGGTGTGGTAAGTTTGGCGGTAATTATTGTGTCCTTCTTGAAGGTTTTTTCGGAGCTTGGGGTTGGGCCTGCTTTAGTCCAGAAAAAAAATATTAGCGTAGTAGATATCGGCACTGCTAACGTTATCTCGTTATCATTGGGGCTGGTTTGCGCATCAGCAATTTACCTTTCGTCTGCAGGGCTGGCGGACTTCTTTGGGATGCCACAGCTTGAGGATGTGCTAAAAGTGCTTGCTCTGATGCTACCAGTTGCCTCACTATCAGTTGTTGGCCAGTCACTAATGCAAAGAAGACTGCGCTTTAAGAGGTTGTCGTCCTATATTTTCATAAGTTATTTGTTAGGATATGGATTCGTTTCAATTGGCATGTCTATTAATGGCTATGGCATCTGGTCGCTTGTTTTTGCACATTTGACACAGTCCGTAGTGATGCTCGCCTTGCTGCTTATATGTGCACTTGACTCCAGACGTTTTGGATTTAACGTGAAAAGTGCGATAAACATGATGACATTTGGCGTAGGCTATTCGTTAGCAAGGGTGGCGAATTTTTCTGCAGGACAAGGAGATAATATTGTAATAGGAAAGCTTCTGGGTGCCGAACAACTTGGGTTATATGGCAGAGCTTATCAAATAGTTACATTCCCTGCGATCATGTTTGGAAGTGTAGTAGACAAAGTCTACTTTCCGATTATGGCTGAGATGAAAAGTGACTATGAGAATCTCTCCAGGCTCTATGTTTCATCAGTCTTGCTATCATCTTTATTGTTTTCATCTGTTGCGTTTTATTGCTATGTTTTTTCGAATGAAATAGTGCTGATCCTTTTTGGAGAAAGCTGGATAGAAATGGCACCAATTTTAAAAATCCTGTCTTTTGCTATGGCTTTTAGAATAGGCTATAAATATAGTGATAATTTGGTTATGGCTGTAGGGCGTGTATATAAACGCGCAACGATTCAGGTCTTGTATGCATCGTTTGTAGTTATTTTTGCTGTTGTGGGTTCGACGTGGGGAGTAGAGGGAGTCGCTGTAGGAGTAGTTGTAGCTGTGATGCTAAATTATTTTTTAATGATGGTTATGGTATGGAAAATTATTTCGTTTAGTTGTTTGCATGTGCTAATTCATCATGTAAAGCATTTCTGCCTGGCGGCGATAGCCACTAGCGTGTATGTCTTTCTTTTCGGAATCAATGAAAATGAGGGAATACCTAGCTTTCTACTTCACAGTTTAGTGTATTATATGATTTTTTTTGCGCTATGTTACTGTGTAAAAGGCGCTCTAAAAGAAGAAATTGATTCAATTAGGTTTGTCATAAAAAAAGATTGATTGTGATGCAATAGATTGAAGTTACGTACATGCTGGCCATGCCTCCACTGTGGTGATATCTATCGGGTTTGTAGGGGGGGGGCGCGTTAGGCATGTTTAATTTGATCCAAGACATAATTAAAACAGGTGTATGAGTATGAATTGGATTATAAGTTTTTAGATCAGATAGTCACTGTAAAGAAAGCAATTTCTCTATTATGAAAACTTAAAAGTACAAAGGAATGTGCGACAATGTCATTAACAGTTGACAGTAAAGTGAAAGGTATATAACTCTGTCAGCGAGCTGATGAAAAAACTATTACAATGAATTGAAGATAAGGTTTTCTCGGTTTAGTGAAGTAAAAAAACGTTGTATATGCATCCGGTTTAATAAGTTCATAATACGTAGCCTTGTTCGAGAGTTTTCGGATATGGGCCGGATGGAGTAGAGTTTAAATTGTGCTGATGACACTATAGTTAGAGATATTATGACGCAATTTGGTGAGGGTGTTAGAGTACTACAAATGACTAGGCAGATTACAGTAGGACTGCTTTTTGTGGTGGCGGTTCACTTGCGGGATGTTCTTCCTAGCGGCGTGACGGAAGTATTATTGCTGTCTGCACTATTTGCCTTTGTAGCAAGAAAAGTTAAGATAAATAGATATCTTGTGAAATTGATTTTTATTTTGCTGCTCTTTGCCTTTTTTTACGTTTTATCTTTTTTTGTTGCCGTTCGGCACGAAGCCACAACGTTAAATACGGTTTTTATACTATTGTATGGAATGGTTGTTTTTGCTATTTTCTTTCAGTATTTGGAATCACGAGAAAACAACACGTCACTTATTATTTTCGTAAGAGTAACCTCGCTCCTATCTGTCATCTATGTGCTTGCATGGGGAATGAAAATTATAGGATATAGTCATTTCGATGGCTTGCTTTATATTAGGGGAAGTAATGTGCGGGTGATGGGATTTTTAAATAATCCGAATTATTACTCGCTATCAATGTTGTTTTCTTTTTTTGTAAGTTTATACCTCTTTAGGTTAAAACAAGTAACGTGGATATGTGTCTTTTTAATATCGTTGGGTGTGATTTTTTCTCTGTCGCGCGGTGCTATTCTTGCTATATCGTTATTCATTCTAGTGACTTTTTTAGAGAAACGTTTTATTACTAATCTAACTATATGTATAGCCATTTTTATCTTAGCGTGTTTTTCTTTCCTGCTATATGAGACTGGATTTGCTGCAGATGTCTTTACGTTATTATTTGGAAGATTTGCAGACAGCGGTGGTGGCGCCGCGGCTCGGCTGAGCTCATTGATGCTTGGTTGGCATTCCTATTCAAGTGATTTGCAACATTTTTTATTCGGTGTGGGGCCTGGAAATTTGCTTAGCTTGATGGAGAACAATCCGCACAATTCTTTTGCGAGGATTCTTTTCGAAAGCGGGGTTTTAGGGTTTCTCGCTTACGTGACTTTTATTACAGTATTGCTGCTGAGTGCCATCAGGCAAACATTATCTGGCAGTGCTTTTGCTTTAGGAATGGTGCTCTCACTGATAGCCTTCTCTTTGACGAATGATTATTACTTGGTTAAAGATTTCTGGCTCATACTTGCTCTGGCTGCTTATTGTTGCCAATCAGGTCGTTTAGAGAGTGGCTGTCGGTTTGGCAGGCGATGAGTGAGTTAGACAAAGATTGTAAATGTCAACATCGATGAACTCTCAGCAGGATGTAAAGCGCCAACCCTCCCGATCTGAAAAGACTATTTGTAGTGTAGCCATCAGGAGGGTGAATTGAGAGCAACAAACCCAGCGTCAAACGCTGGATGGCGAGGCGCAAAGCCGCTGAAGCGCCTCCTCCTGAGCTATAGTGCTGCTATTAGGAGGATGAAATGGGCAACAAATCTACCGTCAAACGTTGGACAGCGAAGCGCAAAGCCGCTGTTATGGATATCTTCAAGGGTAAGGCCACCGTCGCTGAAGTAGCTCACCAGAACGATCTCGCCGTCTCCCAGATCTAGGGTTAGATAGACCAGGCCCAGCGCAGCGTGGAAAACGGGTTCAGCGGCTCTCCGGAAGGACGTTCGCGAGCAGTACGAATCTGAACTGCGGGAGACTAAAGAGGCGCTAGGTAAGGCCCGAGCGGTGATCCGCCGAGCGTTTTGGTACTACGACAAAGAGCGGCCACCGTAGACTCTAGGCTTTGTCCCCTGAGTAAACGGGTTATTAGCCTAGTAAGGTGAGTGAAAACTAGAGGTGTATTACCCACCACAATGCGATTGGGATAATCAGGCCAGAGATTTTTTGATGCCCGAATTATCGCTTACACCGATATCCACTAATGCTGAGGAAGGTCATTTGTCCAGCCTTTGACTTTAGGTTAACTACTCATGCCCTTGTATGGAATCCTACATTATAGACTTAAAGTTCGGGAGGCAGCACCCAATATAAATATAGTGATAATTTCTGGATGGTTTTTTAGATAAACTAAAATTTACACCTATTGTCTTGCGTGAAAAAAATAACGGAACTTTTTAAAAAGCTTCGCTGCTGATCCGTCTTAAATTTTAAGTGCTGACGTTAATAAATCTTCTTTTTTATTAGACATGGGAGCTATTTAATGACAGGAAGACGACTGTTTAGGGTGGCTGAATTGCCGCTGCGCTTCCTAGCACTTATGCTAAAGCTACTGCCTGAAAGTGCCTTGGCATGGCTCTGGAGTGCCATTGAGTTTCTTCCAGGAAAAATTGGTGTTGCGCTGCGGTATTCTTTATTGTTGAGACTCGCTCAACGTGTGGGTAGAAACGTTTATATCGGTAAGTATGTGAAAATAGCAGGATGGAAAGACTTGTGTATAGGCGATAATGTAAGTATGCACAGGAATTGTTATATTGATGCTAAGGGCGGACTGGAAATTGGAAATGATGTTTCGATCGCACATTCATGTTCTATATTAACGTTTGAACATGACTGGGAAGATCGATCTTTACCTATTAAGTATAATAAAATATTGTATAAAGGGGTGGTAGTGGAAGACGATGTTTGGATTGGATGTGGCAGCCGTATTCTCGCTGGTGTTACCATAAAAAAAAGAACTATTGTAGCTGCTGGCTCGGTAGTTACCAAAGGTACGCTTGGGCATTGTATAGTTGCAGGAGTTCCAGCAAGAAATATTAAGGATATTTGACGTGATTAAGAAGGATGGCACTAGAGTTTTGTTCGCGCACGACCATGTGTTTCGCCGCGATGCCGATGGACGAATTTATTCTACTGGTGGGCTTCCATCGGTTTCTTGGAATAGGTATTTAAAACACTTTGATCAAGTTACTGTCTTTGCTAGATGCTCAGGAGATTATATTAGCGCCGAAGAAAAAGAGGCGCTAGTTGTTTCTTCTTGTGAAAGTGTCCGGTTTGAGTTCGCGGAAAGTGTGGCTAATTTAAAAGCTTTTGTTCGGGGGGGGGGGGAAGCTTCTGTAAGAGTTGCACAACTAGTATCTTCACATGATGCTGTGATAGCTAGATTGGGCAGTGAATTTGGACTTCTCGCAGTCCGTGAAGCGAAAAAGCAAGACAAGCCTTATGCTATAGAGCTAGTAGAGTGTCCCTGGGACTCTTATTGGAACTATGGAGGACTGGTACCTAAACTGTATGCACCAGTAATGTACACGCGTGTGAGACATGCTGTCCAACAATGCAATCATGTGCTATATGTTACAGAAAAATTCTTGCAAAAACGGTACCCCACCAGGGCTGACAATACAGCAAGCTGTTCTAATGTGGATGTTAAGAAAGTAAGTCACGATATTTTGTTGTCGAGGGTCAGCAAAATAGAAGAATTCAAGTGTGATGATAAGATAGTTTTCTCCCAAATAGGAAGTTTGAGCGGGCGTTTTAAGGGAATTCAAGTTGTAATTCAAGCATTAGTAATTGTCAAGAATATTTTACCAAACATTCAGTATCGCGTGCTAGGCGGTGGTGATGCATCTGTATGGCGGATGGAAGCGCGGAAACATGGTGTCGATAATCTTTGCTTTTTTGATGGTACTTTACCGAGCGGCGAACAAGTATATAAGTGGCTCGACCAAAGTGATATTTACGTGCATCCCAGTTTGAAAGAGGGGTTGCCGAGAGCGGTGATTGAAGCTATGAGTCGTGGTCTGCCGGTGCTTGGGTCAAGAGTAGCAGGTATACCAGAGTTAGTCCCTAGTGATATGTTGGTTCGGCCCGGAGACGCACAAACATTGGCTAAAAAAATGATAGACCTTGCGCGCAATAAAAAGAAGATGAAAGTTGAGGCTATCAATAACTTCGAGCGAGCAAAAGATTTTTCTTCAGAAAAGCTGGAAATTAAAAGGCTGGCTTTTTGGCAGGATTTTTGTCAATCCGTTTGAGCACGTCGTAGCAGCTGGACGGTCTACTTGACTTCGACTTAAATATCTCGACATCCGATGAACGCTACTAATTATTTGATGTGTCCTTAATCTTCTCGATCTGTACAGTCTATAGTAAAGCCCCCAAGAGGATGAATTGATTAGTTAACCTATCGTCAAACGGTTGGTGTCTAAGCGCAAAGTCGCTGTTGTCATGAATATCTCCAAGGGTAAGGCCACCGTCGCTTAAGTGGCTCGCTAGCACGATCTCACCGTAAAATTGCAGGGACGAGGCCCAGTGCAGTATGAGCCGGGTTTTGGTCTCGCCCGGAGAACGTCCGTGTGCAGTACGAATCTGAACTGCGGGAGACCAAAGAGGCGCTAGGCGAGGCCCCCTGCAGTTTCATGTGCTAAAGAATTTCGTCGCTTGCTCGAGTAAGACGAGAAGTCGTAAGGTCGCTGCAGGCGGAAATGGCTCGGCAGATCCACATGGTGCCGTTCGTAAAACTATGGCTGAGGCTCCCCGGCGGATATTGTATAACCGTCAGAGACCTCGGCTGAGGTGAGCCCATGGCAAAGCAAGCAGCTTCGATGCAGAAGACGCGTACCCGTTACTCTTAGGTCTATAGGAACGAGGCCCTGATACTCGCATAGCGTGTTAGGGTCAGTGCCGCTGCTCTAGAGCTGCGTCTTAAAGCCATTCAACTCTAACAAAGTCGGGCCAATACTCAGCTACAGCAGACTGCCTCTGCTCGCGAACAAGCCTTCGCGTAAGAGAACGCCAAGCTCAAGCGTAAATTAGTTGAAAAGTCAGAAGATTTCGAAATCGTAAAACAGCCGTGGTGCACTTCGCGAAAAGTCTGAAGTGGAGTACGCGTTCAGCGAGCAGCATCGTCAGGCCTCCAGCATTCAACAGATGTGTGCGCTTCTCAGTGTCGCCCGCAGCGGTTATTACGCCTGGCGACTTCGCGGAGGTGAACCGCCTTCTCACCGCTGCCGACAAGCGGTCATCGATCAGCGCGTGGCTCAAGTCTCTGAGTAGGGTAAGAGGAGCTAATGTGTTCCCATGCTGAGCTATGATTTGAACGATAGCGGCTTTGTCATATGCCTCTATCCCGTGCACCGTCGGCAAAACCTGCGGGCCAAAGCCGCTCTCAAGCTCAAGGCCACGACGAACTCACGGCATGGCCTTACCATCGGACCGACTCTACTGGAGCAGGACTTAGCGCTTAGACACTGAACCGAGCGACATCACGTACTTGGCTACAGGTGAAGGCTGGCTCAACCGAGAGGTGGTGATTACCTATATTTATCCAAGGTGATCAGCTAAGCGATGAGCGAGGGCATGACGGCTGATCTGGCCGTCGACGCCCTCGAGCTAGCACTGTGGAGCCGCAAGATGCCCAAATGAGTCATCGAACATAGCGGCCATGGTAGCCACTATTGTTCGAAGCGGCACAGGTCGCTGCTGACCCGCCACGAGCTCCAATGCAGCATGAGTGCTAAGGGTATAACTGCTACGACAACTCCTGCCCCAAGGGCTTCTTCCACAGGCTTAAGGTCGAGGCCATCCATTGTGAGCGATTCGAAGCGTGGGAGGCCATGCAACGACTGGTGTTCGAACACGTTGAACTAGGCTACAGTTGGCAGCGCCGGCACAGTGCGCTTGGGATGATCAGCCCAGAGTTTTAGAGGCCCGAGTGAACGCTTAGATCGGTGTCTACTACTGGATACAATCGGGTCGTGCTAACGCTTAGCAGTGCCGGTTGCTGCACATTTAGTGTCTGGCTTAGGCCGGTACTTGTTACTAGAACTTTTTTCCGTATGTCAATGTTCCATCTTTATTAAAAAGTAAGCTAGAGCTCTCAATGAAAAAAGTCATGTTTGTTGCAAATAGTGAATGGTATTTAAAAAATTTTCGTAAGAGTACCCTTTTGAGCTTTGGTAAGAAATATAGAGTTATTTGTTCCTTCCCTAATGTAGATACTGGAGAGGCATTAAATGACCTCAACGTGAAAATTAGCAAATTCTACATGAGACCAGAAAGTAAAAATCCCTTCAAAGAGGCCTTTACTATTTTTTCGATGTTTTTAAATTTCTTGAAAATGAAACCAAGTTTGGTTTTTTCATTCAACCCAAAGACAAATCTATATAGTCTCCTTTGTTGCTCTGTATTACGAATACCCTGTGTTGTCAACGTGTCTGGAGTTGGCGCAGCCTCACAACTTGATGGAATATCCGGAAGAATTTATAGGTTTTTGGCAAAGATATTATATAGAAGAGCTGAATTTGTTTTTTTTCAAAATAGTGATAATATGAGGGAATTTAAAGATAGTTGTTGGCTAAAAAATGACTCATATGACGTCCTTCCTGGATCTGGCGTAGATTTAAACCTTTTTGCACCATCTAGTGAAAAGCATGACGGCCTACGTTTTCTTATGGCTGCCCGCCTTATAAAGGCGAAGGGTGTGGAAGAATATATCTCAGCTGCTAGGCATTTTCGCTCAATTCCAGAATGTGAGTTTTACCTAGCAGGGATGTTTGATGATAGCAATAGGGCAGTTGATAGAAATACAATTGATTTGGCGGTACGAGATGGTTGTATTCAATTTTTGGGCCATGTTGAGGACATGGCTAGTTTGCTGAATCAGGTTGATTGCATTGTATTGCCCTCGTATTATCCTGAGGGAACTCCTAGGTCTCTTATTGAGGCTGCTGCTGCAGGAAAGATAATTATAACAACTGATATGCCTGGTTGTCGTGACTTAGTCCGAATTGGCCTGAACGGGTTTTTAGTTGAAACGAAATCAACGTCTAGCATCGTTGATGCGATCGGTAGGGTTATCTCTTTGAGCGATGCTAGTTTGGTTGAAATGAAGAAAATGTCGAGATTGATGGCAGAAGAAAAATATGACGAGACTATAATAATAAATAAGTATTTACGTATTGCCGCGAGAGTAACGGCGCAAGTGTAAAATAAATATTTAGTAGTATCTGTGCTGCAAAATACTTGCTCTTATAATTTTTTGATACGTTTATAGTACTAATGGTTCTTGGTTCTTGGTTCTTGGTTCTTTGTTGCAGTGCTGTATGTTTCTTGATTTTATTAAATTTAACTTCGTTATGCTAGCAAGTTTTCCACATAAGTCTGACGATCTTGTAAAATGTAGTGCTTAATTTAAGTTATTGTGTTGCTTATAGTGTCTATCGCATGCTGGTGATCGTTATTCTTAGCCAATTTATTAAAATCTAAGCAGACGGAAAGATCATTCGATGGTCTAGTCAGCAGTTGAAATACTAAATAATTCTGAGAAAAAGTAGTAGATAAGTGCAGCGCTATCTATGGGTTGATGTAGGGAGCTCATGGCACTTTGTTATTAGATCACTAGCCATTTCATCTGGAACTGTAAGTCAATAAGTTCCCGTAGTGCATGTTTATCTCCAGCGCGATACTATTCATGGTCTAATAGACTTAAGATCGTTAAGACCATACCTTAGGTAAGTACTGCAGTATGTGCCCATAGGTGTTGTCGTTGGCACCTCTCTGCACTGACTTATGGGTACAGAAATAGATGACAATGCCGGTGTGATGGGTGATCTGGGCATGTATTGGCATCTCGAGTCCTTACTTATACGTCGCGTTTTTCCTTGCTGCCAGTGGCATGCATTTAGTGTTGCGCTAAAGCTTTCGACGCTGGAGGTGGTGGTCGCATTGTTCACTTTGGTCAGGATCAGCAAGCCGGTTTTAATTTCGATACGTGTAACAACAGCGAATACGTTGTCCTCAACTTTGATAAAATCTCATTTCTAGTGCCAAGGAAATTCGCGTTTATCATCTGGGGAGCACAAAGAAAAATGCTGACCATGTCAGGAATTTGTTGACGGGTGGTGACTCGCCTACGCCGCGGGGGTTGGATGGACTTTCCTTGTTGCAAGTTGTGGATCAGCTCTTTTCCTAGCTTGCCATCGGGGAGTACGTAGATGACGTCGTAGATCGTTTCGCTTCAGACTTATGCATCTAGCAGTTGTGGGTTAGTTATATGCTTTAGCCGTAGATCTGCTGAGAGGCAAGCGTCGACGCAACAGTTGCTAGAGCAAAGCAATCACTTTTAGAATGTAGCTTTCACCGTGGCCTACAAGCGGCCCACAGATCAGGGCGATGCCGTTGCGTATAGCATGCACGGCAGCGGCCATCGGTCGATCCGTTTCGGCGGATTCTCGACTAGTTGTTGAAGGACATCGCTGAAGCAGAGTCGCCATGTTCCGGATGCTCAAGCCTTGTCGAAGGCTAATCTGGATCGTGGTGCGCTCCTTCATGCAGGGTTGGAGTAGCCCATAGACACAACACCTTACCGGTTGGTCCAGTGTTGTGGTCAGAATTTGGAGCTAAGAGCTGACTTTATTGTGACAGTATAGTTGCCGAGCATTTAAATATTATGCTCTTGAGCTTAACTTGTGACTTTCTTCTATCTCAAGAAGTCTGAAATATTTCTTATATAATACAGGACCAGCTTGTGAATTATAGCTATGAGCGTCGCCATTCTCGGTGGTATGAAAGATTTTTACTAGGACTGCCTTTCCAGTTTATAATTGGGTTGCCCTTAGTAATATTCCTACCCTCACTAGAGCGTTGGGGATGGGGGTTTTGGAACCATTTAACCGATAACCGCCTAAATACAGTTGCGGCAACGGCGTTAGCATTTACAGTCATCCTTTTTTGTCTGCGACGTTTTTCGCGTTTTCCTGGAACCCGCGTTGCCTCGTATGTCGCGCCTACGGTTAGCCTTGCCTTTCTGGTTGTAGTTGCTATTTTGTTTTTTACAAGAGAAGCATACACACGACAGGTTCTATTTTCTGGATATCTCATTTGTTTGGCATGGTTTTTTTCAGGATACTTTTTGGGAAGAAGATACAGGCGTTTGAAAATAGGTGTCGTTCCGGTAGGCAATGCTTTAAACCTAACATCCTATTCAAAAATTCAGCTTCGCAAGCTTAGCTCTCCCCAGCCTGACGGAATTCGTTATGACGCAATTGTTGCAGATCTTCGTAGTGATTGTTTGGGGCCGGAATGGGAGCGCTTTTTGGCAGAATGCACGCTCTGCCGTATCCCTGTGTACCACGTCCGCCAAATTCAAGAGTCCATGTCGGGTAAAGTTAGGATAGATCATCTCTCGGAAAATGAGTTTGGCTCACTTATGCCCTCGGCATTTTACTCTAGTGTGAAAAGGCTCGTAGATATTTTTGGCGTATTTGTGCTACTTCCAATCGTTACTCCTATCATGCTAGTAACGGCATTTCTTATTCGTCGCGAGAGCGAGGGGCCTGCACTGTTTCTACAAGAACGTATGGGATATAGAGGTAAATCTTTTAAGGTCTACAAATTTCGCAGTATGTATGTTGGAAAAAAAGGGAAGGGGTTTACCGCTGGGGAAGATGATCCTCGAATTACTAAGGTGGGCCGCATCATTAGAAAATATCGTGTTGACGAACTTCCTCAGTTATTTAATGTAATTAAAGGTGAAATGAGTTTTATTGGTCCTAGGCCGGAGTCTATGGAGCTTTCAGAGTGGTATGAAAGAGATGTGCCGTTTTTTCGCTACCGTCACGTAGTGAGGCCTGGTATATCTGGATGGGCACAGGTCGAGCAGGGGTATGCTGCTGAGGTTGAGGGAATGATTGAAAAGTTGCAGTACGATTTTTACTACATCAAGCACTTCTCTCTTTGGCTAGATGTTTTAGTCCTGTTTAAGACAGTAAAGACTATTGTCACTGGTAATGGGGCAAGGTGAGCATTTCTGTTGAAATGAATAATAAAGAAAACTCTTCGACTCCGTTTGGTAGCAGTTTTTCTCCGCGTTGGCTTGGTGCGGTACTTCTATTTATAACCTTTGCGTATGCTGCTCTTCGGATTTACATTCCAGATATCGGACAGAAGTCAGGCACTATTATCGCAGTGACTGCTTTGGTTTTCATTCTTTGGAGGGGACGTAAACTTAGATCAAGCACTGTGTTTTGGTGTCTGCTTGGAGTTGTAATTGCTCAGTTGATAAGCTGGGTAGCAGGTTTCTATCACCATCCTGATTGGCTGCCAAGCAATCCGGAAATTGATCGTTTGGGAAAATGGTTTTTGTTTGTTGGCGTGGCGTTTTGGCTTGCTGGCAGTTATTTTAACGTTAAGCTTGCATTGTCACTTGCTTTGTTAGGCTTCCTGGCGACATGTTTCTTCTTTGATGGTTCGCTTGAGCAGTGGGGGAGGGGGTTAAAGGGTCAAAGGATTGATCTTGATATTAGGAATGCCCAGCATACAGCAATGTTTTTTGGTGTGGCGTTAATCGGATTGCTTTCTTTTGTCAGACGATGCTTTTCTGGTGGACGCTTAGCTTGGTTAACCGGTACGGTTTGGGTCTTTGCCTTTGCTACATGCTTGCTTGGTGTCGTGGTTACTCAAACTCGCGCTGTGTGGCTAGCTATGGTGGTTGTCGCTTGCTTGGCGTTTTCTATTTTAGTGGTGGCAGCGTTAAGAGGGAGGTTTTCTCGTAGCGCCCGACGGCAGGTTGTTATTGCGATCGTCAGTGTTGCGGCCTTGGCTGTTATAGCGGGAATATCGTTTAATGATACACTTAAAGCTCGTCTCGTTGCTGAAAATACTGTAATGGCTCATGCTATTCAAGGTAACTGGAAAGAGGTGCCATACACCAGCATTGGAATACGTCTACATACTTGGCGGGCAGGGTTGGAGTGGTTTTCGGAGCGACCCATATTGGGATGGGGAGGTGATGGGCGCGGTCTTGTTATAGACCATACTGAGTGGTTGCCCGCTGCTATTAAGCAGCATTATGGGCATCTGCATAATACTATGCTGGACTTTCTTGTCAGCTATGGCTTGCTAGGCCTGTCTGTGATCAGTGTGCTCGTGGTGTGGACGGGCCTCGGAAGCTACAAGTCCTGGAAGGCTGGGGTAATGCCAACAGAAGTGTTCGTCTTTGGTTGTGCGTTTTTTGTTTACTACTTTATTGTGAGTTTGTTTGAGTCCTATAGTTTTTTCTGGACAGGCTCGTACATTCAGAATGTGGTGATGGGTGTGGTCGTCACCTTCATCTGGCGCTGGCAGCTTGAAACCGGCAGCTCTGTTTTTACGTTTGGACGTAAGCGAGCTGCCGCGTAAGCTAGTTTCAGCCTAAGCCAGCCGTCGCGTGAGTTGGTATGGATACCGCGACGGTCATCACTTCAGTTGGATCGAACAGAACACCTCATTAGCCTTCACGTGAGTCTGAAAGTAGTCGTGACCGCCGTACTCTTTCCACTGTTGGATGGGGACGCCGCTTAACCATCGCATTAACTGTCGTTTCCAGCGCCTTTCAAGCCCTGGCTTGCCTCCAAGATCATGCATGGAGTGCAATGCCAGGGCTTTTTGTTTCTGGGTTTCCAGGTCTAGCCGTGTGCTCATTAGCCGCCATTCGCCAAGTCTGGATGTTGCCAGCTGGGTGGGCCATACGCCGGCAGCGGCGTGAGCCGGGCCTCTTGGGAACCCTCGGGTGCTCTTTAGGTGGTTGGCATACAGCAACATCGTCTCTGGCGAGTGCTCGCTTTCTTGCATAGCGGCAAGAAGGTGTTCGGTGGCGGCTATGTGATCCGTGTGAGGGTCCAGCTCAGGGTGCGGTGTGATAACGGTGGTGGGTTTTATTTGGTTGAGCAGGGCAATTAGGTCCTGCTGCAGGCAATGCCCTGCGTTGGTTGCGTGGCCATCGCTTGGTAGTGCCAAGTGATTCCATTGGCGAAACGTGTCTGGTGTGACATCTATCGCGCTGTGTGAAGGCTGCGGCACGTCGGGGTCTGCATAAAGTGCAGCCAACGTGTCATTGAAGTAGCCAAGCATCACCAGTTGCTGAGCAGGGACGCCTGCCAAAAGAGGCGTTGTAGCGCTGTTCCAGGTTCGGATAAAGCCCTTGCGTCGTGATGCTTCCTCGAGGCTTTCATCCATGTTGGGCCAGTACTGCTTGTCGAGCTTCTTGAGCCTCTCACCGGGGGTAAGGGTAACAATCCAGGTATTGTCGGGGTGCTGGGCGTAGAGGCCGAAGGCGGCAAGCTCCGCATCATCGGGGTGGGGCGCGATGATAAGGATCGGACCACTATCAAGATCAGGCTGCGTGAACCCTAGCAGCCTTGCAGGGGTGTCTAAACGCATCTGGGAGAGGTCAAGGCGTATGTCCTCCAGGCTGTTTATGCCTGTCAGGTTGATAAGGCGCTTACCTGCCTCGTTCGACTCCAGATACTGTGTGAACAGGGGGGCACCGGCCTGGTGGGTTGTTACCGAGGGGAGTTTCCAGCGTGAACTCGCGCGATAGCTGACGTCCAACATCCACGTGGTGCTGCTGATGCTCGGTAAGCCCGGTTGAGCCCGTCGTCCTGTGCTGTCTACAGTCAGGTGCCCGTCGCTATCGATTGTGGCCGTATATTCCCAGTCAGGTCTCAGGGGAAGCTGGTGGTCACGTTGATGGGGCATAGAGCACGTCCGTTGTCTCAGGTGCCAATGCTACAAGATCGCTGATGATCCTTGGGGCTTCAAACGCTTTTACCATCGAGTCGTCGATCGTTAACGGATCCGTTACTGCCTCGCGCATCTTATCGGCGAGCGCCTCGACGGTTGGCGCGGCAAGCAAACGTGCCTGAGGTCCGGTTAGTACCTCGCCAATACCCCCTGGCACATCGCAGGCAACGCATTGGGTGCCCAGCGCCAAGGCTTCTATCAGCACAATGCCCAGGCCTTCAAAGTTGGAACTCAGCACAAGGGCGGTCGCATCCTTCATCCACGGGTAGGGGTTGTCCTTCTGGCCAAGGAAATGCACCTTGGCGGCGAGCCCCAGTGCCATCACCTGGGCTTCCAGGTGTCGGCGTTCGGAACCATCGCCAATGATGACGAGGTCGTGCTCAAGCCCCTGGTTCACGGCCTGATGGTAGGCTGCAATCAGGCGCTGTTGGTTCTTCACCGGCACCAGACGTGCGACGTGCAGCAGATAGGGTTTGTGTAGGTGAAGATCCTTATCGGCGGTAGCCATTCGCCTGATCGTGGATATGGGGACTGCGTTGTAAAGAATCTCGCCACGCAGCGGTGTGACGCCCTGGCGCTCCAGGTATTGACCTACTTCCTTCTCGACCCCGCGAGAGACAAACAGCAGCTTCTTATCCTGGTAGAGCGCTCGTGCCAGCCAGCGGCCCTTTACATCGGCGGGGAAGCGTCCGGTGACCGCTTCTACCACGCGCCAGGTGCGCTCATCGTCAAAGGCCCACAGGTTCTCGAAGGCGCCCTGACCCCGTATCAGTATCAGGTCAAAGTGCCCGTAGGTGTCCTCCAGGCCACCGATGTAGCGCTTGAATTCCTGAGAGCAGCGCTTGCCCCGCCAGATGAAGCCAGACTGCTTGATAAGTGGGGTCAGTAGCAGCTTGTCGGCCAGGTGACACAGTCGACCCAACCCCTTGCGGCTGGCTCTATCCACGTCATGGTGGTGGGTCTGGAAGGGGGCATCCGAGGGGAGGGCGCTGGCCCCTTTCAGCACCAGCAGGTGCGCCTCGTGTCCTGCGCTCTCCAGCGCGGTCGCCAGGGTCTTGGTGGCCTGTTCGATACCGCCGATGCCCATGCGTCGCAGCACCAGTAGAACGCGCTTTTTATTTGCCATCTTTCACCGCCTAGCCTGGTAGGGCTTTCCTTGTGTCAGAACCTATGCGGCGGCCCAGCCCAGACGTTTCGTTTGGTTCTCGCCACAAAGTGTTCCTACTGCAAAGTCTAGCAAGCCCACAGGGGGGCGCGTCTCGGTGGAATGAGTCCTTCGCGTGTTTCAGCAAATTCACATATAGCGAGTCGGCGTTTGGTTGAAGGCGGCGGTGTAGCGGGTGCTGACACTACCGCGTGCCGTGAGTGATCGGCAGGAAGGCTCGATCACGCATAGTGATCTGTGTTCTCATTAGCCTCTTTTCGTTGGCAGGTGGACAAGGCGCCTTTCATGAGAACGCTGGTAGTAGTGAGATCGCTCAAGATGGGCGGTATGGAGAGGGTGGCCGTCAACCTGGCAGACGCCTTCCATGAGGCTGGCCATGAAAGCCATCTGGTCAGTTTTCGTAAGGTGAAACGCCCCCTGGCTCCGGAGCACGAAGGTGTGACGGTGCACCATCTGCCACTGCAGCAGCGGAACCGCCTGACGCTGATTGGCTATGGTCTTGAGGTGATCGCTCGCTTGATTCTCAATCCGTTGCTGGGAAGGGCGCTGTTCCTGGGCAATGGGATCATGGGTGGTGTCGTGTTTCGCCACTGGCTGAAGCGTTTCGAGAAACAGTACGGCAAGGTGGATCGCATCGTGTTTCGGGGTATCGGAACCTTCGAACTGGTGTGGAGCTTCAGCGACAAGCGGGCTCGCTACGTGTTGGAGAACATCTTTCACCTGAAGGGGACGAGCCGGCGCAGAATGCTGTTTGCACGCTGTCTGTATCACCGCCGTGACCTCGTCGCGGTGTCTGAAGGGGTGGCCGATAGCCTGCGTGAAGCGCAAGCACTGTGGAAGTTTCGGCCTCGATCCTTGACGGTGATCCCGAACCCTTGCCCCATTCGTGCCATTCGCAGGTCAATGCACGAGCACAATCCGCAGATACCTGAGCAGCCCTACCTGCTGAATGTGGCCAGGCTGGTACCCGCTAAGGGCCATGACTTGCTGCTGCGCGCTTATGCCTTATCAGAAACCCAGATGCCGCTGGTGCTGGTGGGCGATGGGCAGGAGCGGGAAACGCTGGAGCGCTTGGCGGAAGAACTGGGTATTGCTGAGCGAGTCATCTTTGCCGGTAACCAGCAGAATCCCTACCCTTGGATGCATCGGGCCAGACTTTTCGTATTGAGCTCTCGCTTTGAAGGTATGGGCATTGTGCTTTTTGAGGCACTGGCCTGTGGAACGCCTGTGCTGTCAGTGGACTGCCCTGGCGGTGTGCGGCAGATTCTCAAGGGTGAGCTAGAGAGCTGCCTGGTAGAGCGAGAGGCTTCGTCACTGGCGGAGGGGATCAACCAGGCATTGGCGAGCCCGAAGCCGGCCATCCGCGACGCTTGGCTCCAGGACTTTATGCCGGAGAGAGTGGCAGCTGCCTTCATAGATAACTGAGCGGCAGTGAATCAGCGAAGGTTTGGCGAGACACTGGTGCTGCATCGGAAGTGGTGGGAGAAGGAGTAAGCGTAAAGAGGAGCTGACGGTAGGGCAGGCATAGTAAAGTAAGGAATAGTAAAGGAACCAAGAAAAGAGAGGAACCACCGAAAAGTAATACCGCAGATGCTACGGGCTGTCGTGGCTTTGGTCGCTCCCGAAGGTCTTTAAGTGATCCGCCACACGGCTGCTGACTTCAGCTCGGTTGTCTTCCCCACGTAGCTTGCCCGCGGTGAATGACGACGCGATGGCCCGCCATTTACGCTGTGTTTGTCGTGGCAGTCGGCGGACATGGGCATCTACCCACACCAGCGCTCCGGATGGGGCAATAAGCAGATTGTTGAAGTGCAGGTCGCGGTGCACATAGCCGGCTTCTGCCAGTTGAGCCACCTCCCGGCTGAACCGATCCAGAAAGTCAGCTCGCTGTCCCGGTGTAAAGGCCTCGAATGCATCGCCGCCAGATACCGCTCCTTCCACTCGTTCCATCAATAGCAGCGACGCGTTGCGATTGCCGGGGTTCAGGCTGACGCCCCATCCATGGCAGCGGGGTGTGGTCAGCCCGGCGTTTTCCAGGATACGCATGCTCAAGTATTCCTTTCGCGCGTCTGACTGGGCCAGCCAGCGTTTCTCGAGGTAGTCGCGCGTCAACCATTTGAAGGGCTCGAGCGTCTTCGAGAACTTGTCCGCTACCACCTTGGCCAGAATCCTGCCGTCCTCAGAGACGAAGAAGCGACTTGAGCCCACTGCCTCGAACGCTTCCGTCGTGGTTGTCTGAGACAGTGCCAGGCGCTCGGGCAGGCCCTGGGTATGAAACATCAGGTAGCGGCGGCGCCGGTCGTTAAAGGGAATATCCAGCAGCTGCATGGGGTTACGCCTGCTTGATGACTTGCAGGGATTCGAACTTCGGCAGCACGTTCTCCTTCAGGAACTGCTGGTAATGACGGGGCTCGATAGTGACGGGAGCCATGGCCATGCGGGCCATGGCGCTGGCTAGCCCATCTTCATCATCGCGGTCGATCAGAAAGTCGCTGAGTTCCTGGGTCAGGATCTCCTTTGGGCCGCTGGGGCAGTCAACGCTGATCACCGGCGTGTGCAACAACAGCGCTTCAATCAACACCCGTGGCAGTCCCTCGGCGTCAGAGGTCAGCACCATCGCCAGGGCGTGGCGAATAAAGGGGTAGGGGTTTGCTGTATAGCCGAGTAGGTGAACGTGTTCACCAAGGGATAGCTCGTCAATCAGTGCCTTCACCGTCGCCTCATTCTCCGGCTTGCCCTTGCCCAGCAGGACCAACGGCATGGTGAGCCCGTGTTCATCACGTGCCTTGCGGTAGGCCCGCAGCAGTCTGTCCTGGCGTTTGCGGGGCTCAATGGCCGCTACGGACAGCAGGTATTCCCCCTGGCGGATGCCTGCCGGTAGGGTCAGCGTCTCCGCCGCCATCTCGACAAACGGCTTGCGCTCGTAGGGGTTGTAGATGGGGATAATGGTCTCGGCCTTGAGGCCGACAACGTTCTCCAGGTTTTCCTTGACCCCCTGGGACACCGCGATGACCTTGCGCCCACCGTAGAAGCGCCTCACCTTGTCGAAGGCCTTCTCCCGTGCCTCCGGCTGGCTGAACTTGGCGCTGACGTCGGACTTGATCCAGAAGTACAGGTTGTCCCGGTCCAGGTGTCGCGTGATCTTGTCGCAGGAGCAGGAAATCACGACTTCCGGTTGCCAGGCGTTCAGGGCCTTGGCTATCTTGCGGGCCTGCCATTTCTCGGTCAGCGTGGTGGAGGTCGCCTTGGTAAAGCGCGTGACCACTGCCAGGTTGTCGATATTGAGGCCCGGCGGCAGGCGATGTTCCACCTTGTCGCGTAGCGTGAAAACCTTGACCGCGTGGCCGCGCTGGCGCAGCTGGTCCGCCGTGTACAGCAGGGACTTCTGGGCACCGCCCCCATAAAGGTCTTCAATGACAAAGGCGATGCGCTGTGATTTCACGGTTGGCTCCTGCAACGGGTGGGTCTCGCGTGCTGATGTCGACGCGAATGCTAGCACATCTGAGGTGGAGCAGCTGAAGGCAAGGGCGCCTCAGATGCTGCTTTCATTCGAGTCCCAAGGCTGCCAAGAAGACATAGCACAGCGTACAATGTTGCCGACTACTTTTTAGGTGAGTGTATGAAGATTCTCGTTACTGGCGCTGCAGGGTTTATCGGGCACGCTGTGGTCAAGAAGTTGAGTGGGTTAGGGCATGATCTTGTTGGCATTGACAATCTCAACGATTACTACGACGTAGCGCTCAAGGAGGCCCGTCTCGAGGACCTGAGCAACTGCACAGATTTCAGGTTCGACAGGCTGGACATAGCGGATCGCCCCGGAGTGGCCGCACTTTTCAAGCGAGAGGGCTTCCAGCGCGTGATTCACCTAGCGGCTCAAGCGGGGGTTCGCTACTCCCTGGAGAACCCGCATGCCTATGCCGATGCCAACCTGGTGGGGCATCTCAATATCCTGGAAGGATGCCGTCACAGCCGGGTAGAGCATCTGGTCTATGCCTCGTCCAGTTCGGTGTACGGCGCCAACGACAAGGTCCCCTTTGCGACTGACGACGATGTAGACCACCCCATCAGCCTGTATGCGGCCACCAAGAAGGCCAACGAGCTGATGTCCCACACCTATTCGCACCTGTATGACCTGCCCACCACTGGGCTGCGGTTCTTTACCGTTTACGGCCCCTGGGGGCGTCCCGACATGGCCCTGTTCAAGTTCACCCGGGCGGTGCTGAACGGCGAAGCCATGCAGGTCTACAACCACGGCCAGATGTCCCGTGACTTCACCTACATTGACGATATCGTCGAGGGGATTGTGCGGGTGCTGGAGGTAGTGCCGACGCCAAGGGGCAGCACCGAGGTCACTACGGACACCGCATCTGCGCCCTACGCCCTGTACAACATCGGTCACGGTAGCCCGGTATCACTGATGGACTTTGTGCGCGCCATTGAGAAGGCGACGGGCAAGCAGGCCATTTGTGATTACAAGGACATGCAGCCGGGCGACGTGCCCCGTACCTGGGCGGATACCGATGCCCTCTACCAGGCTACGGGCTATAAGCCCCAGGTGCAGGTAGAAGAGGGCGTACGTCACTTCGTTGAGTGGTATCGCGATTTCTATCGCGTTTAGGGAAGGACTGCAGAAACTCCGGCGCTGATGATGCCCTACGTTGCTGGAGGCTTGACCGCTTCGCCTATTGGGCATGTTCCCCGGGAGCTTAAGTTTAAGGGGCTTGGTCTCCTGGGGTCGGCACGGGTGAAGGGGCCTGGCGTTGCGCCTGGTTTACTGGTGCCTGCCGAGCCTGTTGCCGTGACGGCACCGCGAGGTATGTCCCCTCATTGATATAGGCCTGGCTTTTGCTATGCCAAATCTATGCCGAGGTTGCTATCCTTGGCCGATCAACCAAGCAGTGAGTGAGTAGCAAGGAATGAAGATCACCATTTTTGGCACCGGTTACGTGGGACTGGTCACAGGGACCTGCCTGGCAGACGTTGGCCATGATGTCGTGTGCATGGACGTCGACGCAAACAAGATCGCTCGCTTGGAAGGTGGTGAGATCCCCATTTTCGAGCCAGGCCTCGAGCCGATGGTCAAGGCCAACGTGGCGGCGGGGCGACTGGTCTTTACGACAGATGCCAAGACGGCAGTGGACCACGGCACCCTGCAGTTCATCGCTGTCGGCACGCCGCCGGACGAAGACGGCAGTGCGGATCTTCAGTATGTGCTGGCGGTGGCCAAGACCATCGGTGAGCATATGCAGGATGACAAGGTGGTGGTGGACAAGTCCACCGTACCGGTCGGCACCGCCGACAAGGTCAAGGCCATGGTGCAGTCCCAGCTTGACGCCCGCGGCGTGGCGTTGAACGTGGACGTTTGTTCCAACCCGGAGTTTCTGAAGGAAGGCGCTGCCGTCGAGGATTTTTCCCACGGGGCGCGTATCGTCGTAGGTACGGATTCCGACAAGGTCAAGCAGCTGATGCGGGAATGTTACTCCCCGTATATCCGCCTGCAGGAAAAGCTGATGTTTATGGACGTGCGCGCGGCGGAGCTGACCAAGTACGCCGCCAACGCCATGTTGGCCACCAAGATCAGCTTTATGAACGAGATTGCCAACCTGGCGGAGCGGCTGGGGGCAGACGTGGAGCAAGTACGCCGCGGCATCGGCAGCGATCCGCGCATTGGCTACCACTTTATCTACCCCGGCTGTGGCTACGGCGGTTCCTGCTTCCCCAAGGATGTACAGGCTCTGGAGCGTACCGCCCGTGAGGTCAGCTACCAGGCCGAGCTGCTTGGCGCTGTCGAGGCGGTTAATAACCGCCAGAAGCAGACGCTATTTACCAAGCTAGCCAGTGCCTTTGATGGCGATCTGAAGGGGCGCACCATCGCCGTGTGGGGGCTTTCCTTCAAGCCCAATACTGACGATATGCGTGATGCGCCTAGCCGCACCCTGATGGAGGCCCTTTGGCAAGCCGGTGCCAAGGTCCAGGCGTATGATCCTGAGGCCATGCGCGAAGCCCGCCGTATCTACGGCGAGCGTGAAGACCTGATGCTGGCAGGGGATCGTATCCAGGCAGTGAAAGGTGCCGACGCCCTGGTGATCTGCACCGAGTGGAAGGAGTTTCGCTCCGTGGACTTCAGCTGGTTGAAGGAACAGCTGGCAATGCCCGTATTGATCGATGGCCGCAATCTTTACGACCCTGAGATCGTGCGTCAGGCTGGCTTGATGTACTTCGCAGTAGGGCGGGGTAACTCGCTGGTTGAGGCGAGTTGATGCAGATTGGCCGAGGCTGGTCAAGGATGGCTGAGACTGGTTGAGGCATAGCAGCCCCTGACCTTGCTCCCCGAAGCAGGCCAAGCAAAATAGAAAACCGCCCCGCAGGTCTGGCCTGCGGGGCGGTTTTCGTTGGTGCTGCTGGCCCCTTGACTTAATTGCCTTTTGGCTTATGAGCCTGTCAGTCGCGCTGCTGGGAGGCCTTGCGCACAGTCTCTGCGAACTCTGTTATGAAGGCGGCCATTACGGCCAGCATGCCACCCAGCACAATCGCCAAAGCCATGATCAGAGCATTGCTGGTACCAACGGGTACCCGACTCTGAGCTGCGACTCGCTGCACATGGCCTTCTGCGAGATAAGCGAGGTCTTGCTCGATATCTACAATGTTTGCAGTGTAGGTTGCGACTAGTTCAGCAGCGCTTTCTGATGTGGATTGTTTTGCTGCTTCCAGGCTTTCTTCTGTACTTTGCAGCTGTTGTTCGAGAGTGTTTTTCCGCTTGGCAAGCAATTGATCTTGATCCTGCTTCACGGTGTCTAGCAGGGTTTGGTGGTATTCCTTGACCAAGGCTGCGCTGTCCTCATCAGCTTCAGAAGAGATGGTGAGAAAAGCGACGTTGTCAGGTGCCTCTGCCTGCGTTTCGAAGGAGAATCTGGTCAGCCCCTTGGCTTCCAGAATGTCGGCAGAGATCGCATCGAAGTAGTAATTTTCAATCTTTGATACCACGCTCTTAGGTGTTTCCAGAACGCCCACCCCTGAACTTCCGCTCGGCTGGCGTTCGGCCACATTGTAGATGGACACATAGCGGTAGGTATCGGTCTTGCTCAGGGCGAACGCTAGCGCTGCCAGCACGACGACCAGAAAGATCACCGCCATCATCTTCCAACGGCGAACCAGGATGAGCGTGACATCTACCAGGGATATCTCATCATCCGCAGGCGGCCTGGGGAAGTAGTGCTCTGGGGGCTGGGTGGGGGTGTTGGTCATTGCCGTGTGGTCCTTGCTGGTACATCGCTGTGAAAAGCGTGACGGATGGCGAAGTGTCTTGCTTCCTGCCTGGCTTTTGGATTGCTCGACACATCAGGCGGAAGTCAGTAGCTGAGGATACAGAAGCCGCCGTCCGGCGCAAGCGCGTTTAGGCCTAAGTAAAGGTATAACGCAGGTTTGAGGAGCAGGGGGAGAGTCGTACGGCATTCAGTTATATTTAGTGCCCGTGCGAGACCCTGTGCTTTCCACCCTGCTGCCGTGGGCCTCACCGCTTGTTTTACCGCTCAGCCCCAATGGGCCTGCGCGCAGCAGTCGTGCGATGCTGGCGGCGTCGGTAGGGCGGTGGTAGTAGTAGCCTTGCAGCAGGTCGCAGCGCATCTCCTGTAGCAGGGCTTCCTGCTCGGCGGTCTCGACGCCTTCGGCGATGACTTCAAGGCCCAGGCGGTGGCCAAGAAAGATGCTGGCTTCCATGATGGCGCGGTCCTTGGGGTCCTGGGTGCACTCGGCCACGAAGGTGCGGTCGATCTTCAGCGCAGTGACGGGCAGGAATTTCAGGTAGCTCATGGAAGAGAAGCCTGTCCCGAAGTCATCAATGGCAATCTTGTAGCCCTGGTCATACAGGCAGCGCAGGCTGTCCAGTACGCTCTGGCCGGCCTCGATCAACACGTTCTCGGTCAGCTCGATGCCAATATCCTGGGGGCCAAGCCCATAGCTCGCTACGCAGCGGGAGCACTCCTCGAACATGCCCGGCATCATCGCGTGCCTGCCCGAGATATTGATGTCGACCCTGACCTGCCTTAGCCCTTGCTGGCGCCAGCGCTGTTGCTGCTGGCAGGCGTGATGCAGCACCCAGTCCTCCAGTCGCGTGATCAGCTCGCTGCGTTCGGCTACCGGAATGAATTCCCCGGGGGAGATACACTCGCCTTCCGCGGTGGTCCAGCGCAGCAGCGCTTCCATGGAGTCGATGTAGCCGCTGCTGGCGGACACCTGGGGCTGATAGGCCAGGCTTAGCTCGCCCTCCTTGTCAGTCTTGCCATCCTGGTCCAGCAGGCGCTGCAGGCTCGCGGCAATCTTGTGCTGGCGCACCATGGCAGCGTGAGCCTCAGGGCTGAAGAAGCGGTAGGTGTTGCGGCCTTCCTGCTTGGCCCTGGTCTTGGCCGCATCGGCGTTACCGACCAGTTCCTGTACCGCGCTGCCATTGTCGGGATAGAGGCTGATCCCGACCGATGCGTTGATGCGCAGCTCCCGGTTCTGGATGCGCATGGGCCTGGCGATGCTCTCAAGAAGCCGGTCGGCCACCTGGGTGGCGTCATTGGCCACATCGACCCGCGGCATGGCCAGCACGAATTCATCGGTGCCAAAGCGTGCCAGCAGGTCGTGGCTGCGGCGAAAGGACTTTAGCCGCCGGGCCGCTTCCTTGATGACCTTGTCCCCGTATTCGTAGCCGTGGGTGTCGTTGATCTCGTTGAAGCGATCCAGGTCGATAAACAGGATCAACAGGCTGTCGTCATGCAGTCGGCATTCATCGAGCATACCCGCCAGGTCATGTTCGAAGGCGTGGCGGTTGGGCAGCCCCGTCAAACGGTCAAAGCGGGTCATGTAGTCCAGGTCGCGGCGGGCCTGGCGTTCGCCAGCCAGGTCGATGTCGATACAGAACATCAGCGGATTGTCGCTGCCCTGGGCGAGCATCACGTGGTGGGAAAAGACCGGCACGGTGGCGCCGGAACGATGCTTCAGTTCCAGTTCTTCCGGGGGGATTTCGGTGCCGTGGCAGACCCACGCCTGATGAGCATCGATAACCGCAGACACCATGGCATCGGGAATCAGCAGCTCTTCCAGCCGCCGGCCAAGGGCTTCCTGCTCGCTGTAGCCATACAGCGCCTGACTGGCGCTGTTCCAGTAGATGACCCGACGATCACGATCGTACCCCTGCACGGCCACCCGCGAGAGGCTCATCAGCAGCTCGCGGAAACGCCATTCACTGAGCGTAAGTGATGGTAGCGCCGGCGCCTCGGCTTCGCTCTGGCTCAGCCGCTGATCGCGAGCCTGCTTGCGACTGTCCTGCTCGGCGATGTCCTGCTTGGCGCGAGGATAGGGTGGAAGTCTGTCACCGATGTGCAATGGCGTCATACCCCTGTGCGGTCAATCACGACGTAGTGGCTGAAGAGAGTGGCGGAAGCGAGTGGCGGAAGATATTGCGTCGAACTGCACACGTTGTAATGGACATGCATATGTAGCAAGTGTCGTACAGAACGTCCCGAAGCGCGACCTAGGACGGTATCAGGAACATGAAAAGTGAGTTTTACCATGCCGACGGCATGGGTGGCGATACCAGCAAGGCGGTAGGGGTTTAGTCTCCTATTTTGCGTACAAACCGGCATTTGACCGGCCCCAAGGGCCTCCACATGATCCTCGTTGTTGCGTAAGCAACATCCATGAAATGCGCGTGAATGCGCATAAAAACGAGGAAAATGTCATGAAATCAATCAAAGAGATGAACGTCGGCCGCCATCTGGCGCTGGTGGAGGACGCCGGTGCGATACAGGAGTGGTATGAGACACCTGCTCCTGGCTATTGGGAGTCATCGGTCCACGAGGAAGTGGCTTCTCAGTCCTGGAGCAAGACGACGCTGGCGCGGATTGATCTGGCTGCGTGGCAAGCCTTCGTGGCGGATCTACCCCGCGACCCCTACGTCAACCAGCGTTGGAAGCGGATGTCCTGGCTGCACCTGAACGATAGCGGTGAGGTCGAGACACTGGGTGAATGCCCGATGGCTCAGGGAGGTCGCTTCAATGATGCGGCCAGCATGGCTGATCGCCTGCGTTACTACGAGCCGCTGCTGCCGGCCTTTACCGAGCGTGAGGACGTGAAGGCCTTCGTCAAGGCGTGGGCAGAGCTGTGGGAGTTGCCGGCCAGGTCACCCATCCTGATGCAGATCACCGGGGTGAGAGGGGATGGCTGCGTCGACCCGCTGCAGGGGCAGGGAATCCACGCCGACGGCTGCAAGTACCTGAGTATCGTGGTGCTCAGCCGTGACAACGTCGAGGGCGCGGTCAACACCCTGTACCTGGACAAGACCGGACAGCAGGAGGTGGGCCGTATCACCCTGGCCCCGGGTGAGATACTGCACTTGCGCGATGATCAGCTGTTCCACAGCGTGGACAGCATTCGCCAGTGTCGCGAGGACGCCCCGTTCGAGCGCTTCATCATTATCATCAACGCCTGCTTTGTAGACGAGTTCCAGAACCGCATGCTGCGCAGGCACTTTCCCGACGCCACCCTCAACGTGGCGGTACACGACAGCTAAGCGACCTGTTCGCCCAAGCCGATGCTGTTGGCTGAACGCACGCTTTTGCGTGAGCGTTAGCCGTTTGGCACCGGCGGGCGGCAACCACTCAAGGAGGTAGCCCCTGACGTCATCGCCGATGGGCCTGTGCCCGTCGGCGATGATCCTGTGGGTGATAGCCCTTTCTCAAAGCCTTTCAGCAGAGGCTCATCGAGCTTGAATCGCCCGCTCGAGCCTGGCCAGGCGGCCCGGCTCCAGGGCGTCGGCCACTGCGGTGATGCGCAGTACGTGCCCCAGCGCCGGGTGCGCGGGTCGCGCGATCAGCTTGCCCTCATTCAACAGGTCGGCGTGAACCTGGCGCGCCGTGTCGGCGTCGGCCAGGCGTATTCCAATGAAGTTGGTGCCGCTTTCCAGTACGTCGGCTCCCAGTGCCTTGAAGTGCTCTGCAAGGCGGCGACGACGCTCCAGCACCGCCTGGATGTGTGCGTCGGTCTCGTCCTGGTGGTCGAGCACTACCTCGGCGGCGGCCAGACTCAAGGTGGACACCGCATAGTGGATGCGCACCTTCATCAGCATCGCCAGGGTGTCGGGTTCGGCGATGGCATAGCCGACCCGCAGGCCCGCCAGGCCGTGGGCCTTGGACAGCGTCCTGCACCGAATCACCCCCGGCAGGGCGCGAGTAAAGGCGGGTTCTGCCGCATCATCCCGAAAGTCATGGTAGGCCTCGTCAAGCAGAAGCCAGCAGTCCTTGGGCAGCTCTGCTCGCAGCCGTTCGACTTCCGCCACGGGATGGACGTGGCCAGTGGGGTTGTCAGGGTTGGCCAGGTACACCAGGCGAGCCTGATGCTGGTGGGCGGCCTCTATCAGCGCATCGATGTCCGGTGCCAGGGCGTCGGCGGTTTCGTGATAGTCGACTTCCACCAGCCGACACCCCTGGCCCTGGGCAAAGTAGCCAAAGGTGGGGTAGGTCCCGGCGGAGCTGACCACGGTAGTTCCGGCGGGCGCGGTGCCCCGCAGTACCAGTGCCAGCAGGCTGTCGCAGCCGGCATCTACCAGCAGGGTATCCAGCTCGAAACCATGCAGGCGGCACAGGCGTTCACGCACGGCCAGGGCTTCCGCGTCGCCATAGCAGTAAACGTGTTCGGCCATGGCATCGCCGAAGGCGTCACGCAGGGCGCGATGTGGCATGTCGAGCCCCTCGTTGGAGCCGAGGCGATGAGGGATCTCCTTGCCGATCCGGCGCTTGAGCACCCAGATGCCAGGGAAGGGGTTGTCCGGTCCCGGGGTGTAGAGGTGGTCAGCGAAGGCGGGGGTGTCGGAGGCCATAACGTATCCTGTAGAGGTTCCTGTGGTCGGTGGCAGTAAGCTTTTGAAGCAATGAGCTTTTGGGCAATAAACGTGGATGCTTGAAAGCCGGAAATCCGAGAGCCGTGTATTTAAGAGCCCGGTATATAAGAGCTCGGTAGCTAATGTATCAACCAGGTCGTCAATGATCCTGGGCGGCTGTCCATGGCACGACCTTGTGTCGGTTGAGCAGTCCCAGCGGGTCGAGGCTGCGCTTTAACGTCGCCATCAGCGCCAGTTCTTCTGGGCTGCGCGAGATCGACAGCCAGTCGCGCTTCTCCAGGCCGATACCGTGTTCGGCCGAGATCGAGCCCAGCCGGTCGGCCAGTGGTCGGTACAGGCAGGCTTCCACCCCGTGGCGAGTCTCGGCATCGTTGCTGCCGACGCCCACGGACAGGTGCAGGTTGCCGTCGCCCAGGTGGCCGAAAACCGCCAGGCGCGCCTGGGGCCAGCGTGTAGTCAGCGCCGACTCGACCTCATCCACGTAGTCCTGCATGGCGGCGATGGGCAGGCTGATATCGAAGGCCATCAGCGGAGACAGCGCCTCCACCAGGCCTTCGATGTCGTCGCGAATCGCCCACAGCCGCTCCCGCTGGGTGTCGGACTGGGCGATCACCGCATCACTGGCCCAGCCCTGTTCGAAGGCGCTTTCCAGCGCGCTCTCAAACTGTGTCTGGTGGTGCGGCCCATCGCCGGACAGGGATTCCACCAGCGCGTAGTAGGGCGCGTCCAGCTCCAGCGGTGCGCTATGTCGGCCATTGGCGGTTATCAGCGTTAGATGATTGCGCCACATCGCCTCGAAGGCCGCCAGGCCGCCGCCCAGTCGGTCTCGCAGGTGCGCCAGCAGGGCGGTCATGGAGGCAAAATCCGGACAGGCGATCAGCGCTGTGCGGGCATCCGACAGCGCCGGCTGCAGACGAAGCACGGCGCGAGTGACGACGCCCAGGGTACCCTCGCTTCCGATAAACAGCTGCTTGAGATCGTAGCCCGCGTTGTTCTTGAGCATCGGGCTCATGGCGCTGATGACCTGACCGTCTGCCAGCACGGCCTCGAGCCCCAGCACTTGTTGGCGCATCATGCCGTAGCGGATGACCCGGTTGCCTCCCGCATTGGTGGCGATGTTACCGCCAATGGTGCAGCTGCCGCGGGCCCCCAGGTCGAGAGGAAACTGCATACCGACCTCTCTGGCCGCCTCCTGCACCTGCTGCAGCGGTACGCCCGCCTGCACGGTGATGGTCCCGGCCAGTGGGTCCAGGTCCTCGATGCGGGTTAGCCGTTCCAGCGACAGCACCAGCTCGTCCGGCTCTGCCTCGGCGCCGTGGACCAGGCCGGTCAGTCCGCCGTGGGTGACGACGGGCTGGTGCACCTGGTGGCACAGCGTCAGTACCTCAGCCACTTCCTGCGGCGTGCCGGGCCGGACGATGGCAGCAGCCCGGCAGGCGGCGCCGCTCAACCAGTCCACCTGGCGGCGGGTCACGTCTTCGCCGGTCAGGACCTGGTTGTTGCCGAGCCGCTCTCTCAGGGTGTCGAGCAGCGCGTTTCTATCCTCGGCGGACGCGCCCACCGAGGAGGACGCTGGGGACGAAGGCGACGCAGAGGCCGAAGAAGAGGCTAAGGAAGAGCCGGAGAGAGGAGATGTCGTTTCCGTCATGATGAATAGGCCTCCTGCTGGCTGCCGCTACTTCCTACGTTATGGCTGTCGCTCCCTCTTTCGCTCTTTTGTTCAAGATGACTGTCGTGACGGCTCCCGTGTTCGCTCTTGCGTCCAGGGATCGCTGCCAGCAGCTCCTTGGTGTACTCCTCCTTGGGGGTCAGGAAGACCTCCGAGGCGGTGCCCTGTTCGACGATGCGGCCGTGCTGCATGACGATGATCCGATCGCAGATTTGCGCCGCCACGCGCAGGTCGTGGGTAATGAACAGCAGCGACAGCGAGAAGCGCTGCTTGAGGTCCTCCAGCAGTTCGAGCACCTGAGCCTGGATGGACACGTCGAGGGCAGACACGGCCTCGTCGGCCACGATCAGCTCGGGATCCAGTGCCAGGGCCCTTGCGATGCCGATGCGCTGGCGCTGGCCGCCGGAGAACTCGTGGGGGTAGCGGTCTGCGCTACCGCCGAGCCCGACCAGGTCAAGCAGTTCGTCGGCCTTGCTCAGGGCATCGGCCTTGGGCACACCGTTGGCGATGGGCCCCTGGGCGATCGCCATGCCCACCCGAGTGCGCGGGTTGAGGGAGGCATAAGGGTCCTGGAACACCATCTGTATCCGGTGGCGCTGTTGGCGCAGGGCATCGCCGCTTAGCGCCGACAGGTCTTCGCCTCCGATCAGGATTTCGCCACTGTCAGGACGTTCCAGCCGGACGATGCAGCGTCCCAGGGTCGACTTGCCGGACCCGGATTCACCGACGATGCCGATGGTTTCGCCCCGGGACAGGGTAAAGCTGACGTCGTCCAGGGCGCGCACTTCCCGAGACGGCTTGAATAAGCCCCCGCGAGAGCGGAAGACCCGATTCAGCTGTCGCACCTCCAGCATGGGCGCCGGTGGTTGCGACTCGCGCCGGGGTGGGGCGGCGTCGGCGGGTATGGCCTCGATCAGCGCTCGGGTGTAGTCATGCTGCGGATGGTCGAGGACGTCATCACGGCGGCCCAGCTCGACGATGTGTCCCTGACGCATGACGCAGACGCGATTGGCGATCTCGGCCACGACGCCAAAGTCATGGGTGATGAACATGACCGCCATGCCGCGTCGCTGCTGCAGCTCCGCGATCAGTGAGAGAATCTGTGCCTGGGTGGTCACATCCAGGGCCGTGGTGGGCTCGTCGGCGATCAGCAGCCGCGGCTCCAGTGCCAGCGCCATGGCGATCATCACGCGCTGGCGCTGGCCACCGGACAGCTCGAAGGGATAGGCGCGAATGGCGCGCTCCGGCTGCGGCAGGCCGACTTCCTTCAGCAGCTCCAGGGCTCGGGCCTGGCGCTGCGCGGGTTTCAGCTCTCCGTGGGCCTCGAACACTTCGGCGATCTGGTCGCCGATCCGCATCAGCGGGTTGAGCGCGGTCATCGGCTCCTGAAAGATCATGCCGATCTGCTTGCCGCGCAAGGCCCTGTGACGCTTGTCGTCCAGGCTCAACAGGTCGATGCCTTCGAACAGGATGCGCCCTGCGGTGGCACGCACGCCCTTGGGCAGCAGCCCCATGATGGTATTGGCCGCCATGGACTTGCCCGAGCCGGATTCCCCCACCACGCAGAGGATCTCTCCGGGGCTGACGTCATAGCTGAGGTCTTCGACCGCATAGTCGCGGTCGGCCCCTTGGGGCAGGGCAACGCTGAGGCCTTCGATGCGCAGAATGGGTGGCGCGCTGTGATCGTTGTTGGTCGCCATGGTTCAGCGCTCCCGAGCCAGTTTGGGGTTGAGGGCGTCGTCCAGTCCCTCGCCCACCAGGTTGAGGGCGAGCACCGTAAGCAGGATCGCCAGGCCAGGGAAGAACGATAGCCACCAGGCCTGGCGAATCACCGTGCGTGCGGCGCCGATCATGTAACCCCAGGACATCACGTTGGGATCCCCGAGACCGAGGAAGGACAGCGACGACTCGAGCAGGATCGCGGTGGCGACCATCAGCGACGCCAGCACGATGATGGGCGACAGGGTGTTGGGCAGGATCTGGCGCAGCATGATCTGCAGGTTGCTCTGGCCGACCAGGCGCGCGGCCTCCACGTATTCGCGCTGGCGCAGGGACATGAATTCCGCACGTACCAGGCGCGCCACCGGTGGCCAGCTGACGATGGCAATGGCCAGCACGATGGAGGTCACGCTGGGCTGCATGATCGCCACCAGGACGATGGCCAGGGCGAAGTTGGGAATGGTCTGGAAGAACTCGGTGAAGCGCATCAGCGCATCGTCGACCCAGCCACCGTAGTAGCCGGCAATGGCGCCCAGGGGCACGCCGATGGCCAGGGCAACTGCGGTGGAGACCAGGCCGATCAACAGCGACACCCAGGCACCGTGCATCAGCCCGGCGGCAACGTTGCGCCCCATGGTATCGGTGCCGAGCCAAAAGCCTTCCTGGGCCATGGGCGGCAGAAACGGACGCTGGACCATGCGCCAGGGTGATTCCGGAAACAGTAGCGGGGCGAGTACCGCCATCAGGATGATCGCCCACAGGATCAGCAGGCCCACCAGGGCGCCTCGGTTCTGGGCAAAACGGGCAAAGAACGTCATGCGGCAGCCCCCTTGATACGTGGATCCGCCAGGCGATAGACGAGATCGGTAAGGATGTTGAACAGGATCACCAGGGCGGCAGAAAAGAAGAAGATGCCCAGCAGCAGGTTGTAGTCGCGTTGCATCAGTGCCTCGTACATCAGGCGGCCGATACCGGGCCAGGCGAACACGGTCTCGGTGAGGATCGCGCCGCCGACCATCTGTCCGGCCTGTAGCCCGGCCAGGGTGATAATCGGCAGCAGCGCGTTACGCAGGATATGACGACGCTGGATAACCCGCGGCGCCAGGCCCTTGGCCCGGGCGGTCTTGACGAAATCCTGCTGGGCGGCGTCGAGCATCGAGGCCCGGGTCATGCGGGTGTAGATGGCCATGAAGAACAGGCCCAGCGTGGTGGCAGGCAGGACCAGGTGCTTGGCCACATCGAGGGCGTAGGCCAGCCCCTCCAGATTGGCACCTACGGTGAACATGCCGTAGGCGGGCAGCCAGTCCAGGTACACCGAGAACAGCACCACCGCCATCAGCGCTACCCAGAACAGCGGTGTGGCGTAGAACAGCAGCGCCAGGGCCATGATCAAGGAGCCCGAGGCCTTCTTGACCCGCATGGCGGCCATGGAGCCGGCCAGGATACCGAGGCCCAGCGACAGCACAAAGGCGGTGCCGGTGAGCAGCAGGGTGGCTGGCAGGCGATCCATAATCAGATCCAGTACCGGCATCTGCTGGCGATAGGAGTAACCGAAGTCCAGGGTCAGGATGCCGGACACGTAGTGCCACAGCTGGACGTACATGGGCTGGTCCAGGCCGAAGCGCTCGCGCAGCTGGGCGATGAAGGCCTCGTCCGCGGCGCCGGCTTCACCCGCGAGGATGGCGGCGGGGTCGCCGGGGGCGAGCTGGATCAGCACGAAGTTGAACACGACGATCATCAGCAGCACGACGGCTGCCTTGATCAGGCGCGACACAATAAGTCGGGCGTAAAGCATGATGGGTTCTCGCGCAGTCATTCGGGGCCGCGGGCGACCCCGTCATCTGGTCGGGAATCTGGCCAACCACCGGGCCGACGAGCAGGTCGTCGGCCCGGTGGGGGGTGATCCGTCGGCGATCAGTCGGCGATCCAGGCGTCCTTGAAGCCGTCATTGACGCCCACCGCCGATGTCACCAGATCATTGACATTGCAGCGGTAGATGGTGGGGAAGCCGAGCTCGAGCAGCCAGCCCAGGGGAGCGTCCTCCAGCAGGATGCGTTGCACTTCGTGGTAGAGGCGTTCGCGCTCGCTGTCCGGGTAGGCGGTGGCGGCGCTGTTGAACAGCTCATCGACCTCGGGGTTCTGGTAGCCTTCCACGTTGTTCCAGGGCGAGCCTTTCTCGGCGTTGGTCGACAGGTAGGTGCGCGAGATGCCGAGCGCCGGATCGCCGTACTGATACAGGTAGGTGAAGGCCAGGTCGTAGTCGCGCTCGCCCAGGCGCTGGTTCCAGCCACCGACATCGGTCGCCTCGGTGCGCACATTGATGCCGACTTCCTTGAGGTTCTGCTGAACGGCTTCGGCCCAGCGATTCCAGGTCTCGCCATAGGGCAGCGGCAGCAGGGTGATCTCTTCGCCGCCGTAGCCCATCTCATCCAGCAGCTGCTCGGCCTTGTCGGGGTCGTAGGCGTAGCCTTCAAGATCTGGGTCGTTGAACTTGGCGTTGGAGCCGAAGGGGCCTGCCGGCACTTCGCCCATACCGTTCCACAGTACGTCACGGGCGAACTCGCGGTCCATGGCGTACATCACTGCCTGGCGGAAGCGCTTGTCGGCGGTCGGTCCTTCGCGGTTGTTCATCCACAGCATGGCGAAGGGACTGAAGTACTCGTGGCCCTTGTCCGTCACGCAGGTGTTGTCCATGGCGGTCAGCCGGGGCACGTCGAAGTTCTCTACCGTTCCGTAGGGCAGCACATCCACGGTGCCGTTCTCGTAGGCGACCGCACGGGAGGCGCCGTCGGGAATGATGTGCCAGTTGATCCCGTCCAGGTAGGGCAGGCCCTCTTCGTAGTAGTCGTCGAAGCGGGTGAGCTTGATCACGGTGCCACGGTCCCAGCTGTCGAACTGGAAGGGGCCGGTGCCGATGGGGTGATTGTTGGCGTCGTTATTGCGGAAGTCGGTGCCCGCGTAGATGTGCTCCGGCACCATGGTGAAGGTGCCTGCCTCGAAGGAGATCAGGAAGGGGCCGAAGGGTTTCTTCAGGGTGAACACCACGGTGTGCTCGTCGGTCGCCTCGATGCTCTCCACGTGCTCCAGCACGGCGCGGGCGCTGGGATTGAGCTCCCGGTGGAAGACGTCGGCAGAGAACACCACATCGTCTGCGGTGAAGGCCTCGCCGTCATGCCACTTGGCTTTTTCCTGCAGGTAGAAGGTGTAGGTCAGGCCGTCTTCGCTGACGTCCCAGCGTTTGGCCAGCTGCGGCATCGGCTCCATATCGGTGGAGTAGCGCAGCAACCCCTCGTAGATGTTCCCCGCCACGGTGCGCGTGGGCGCGTTCTGGATCATGCCCAGCACCAGGCCGGGGGGCTCCGGCTGAATGATGGTGTCGATGACACCACCGCGCTGGGGCTGTGCCGACGAGCTGTCGGTCGTGTCCTGGGCCAGGGCCGAGGAGGCGGGCAGGGTGGCGGCCAGTCCCAGGGACACCAGCGTCGAGGTGATGAGGGGAACGGCGAAGCGGCGAGACGTCGCAGACATGGGGCACCTTGTTAGCAGTTGTTATGAGCGATTGTTGTCAGTGGCTGTACTAGAACCTAGCAGCGCTAATCCAAACTGTCGACAGTCGTCAATCGACTGTTGTTGATGGGCGACTCCGTGCATACTGGATCGGTACGGTACCCGCTGTGCCAGCTTCCTGGGCCAAGGCCCACGCTTCAACGCAAAGGATGACCATGCCTTCAGATGCCTACCCCGCCCCCTTCGTGATTCAACGCAACCTGGTGGATCAGGTGGTGGATTACCTGACCGAGTCGATTCTGGCGGCGCGCTTTGCGCCGGGGGAGCGGCTGTCAGAAGCCGGACTGGCTAGCGAGCTGGGCATCAGTCGTGCGCCGGTGCGCGAGGCCGCCAGGTTGCTGGAAAGCCGCGGGCTGCTGGTGTCACGGCCACGACGTGGCTTCTTTGTGCGTAGTCTTGATGTGGCGGAGCTCAACGATGTCTTCGACCTGCGCATCGGTCTTGAGCGACATGCCTTCGAGCGGGTGATGCTGCGTTTTGATGAGGGCATCGAGCAGAGCCTCAAGCAGCAGATCGAACGGTTGTGTGATGTCGCCTCGGGTCACGATGAAAGTGCCAAGATCGAAGAAGATATTGCCTTCCACCGGCGGGTTTTCGAGCTTGCTGGCAATCCCCGCCTGCTGCGTGCCTTTGACGACCTTAGCTTCGAGCTGCGGCTGTGCATCACGCTGATTACCCGCACCCACGACACCCCGGAGAGCATCGCGGCCTCGCACTGGCGCCTGCTGGATGCTCTGCGCAGTGGCGACCCTGAGCGTTGCCGCGAAGAGGTCGACTATCACATTGGTGTGGCGCGTGATTCCGTGATCGAGCGTCTCGCCGACGGCCATAACAGCGCCAACCACCCAAACAACCACCAGTGAGATTGATGTAGATCAATCCCTGCTAATTCCGCGGTCCTACAGGCTTGTGCCCATCCTGCTCGAAAGTGCATAACTGGTGTGCGAGATGGATCATCGGCACCGGCCTGGCCGCTTCGACACTCATCTCAACCTTGGATACTTCCGCCAATGACAACGCCCCTATTGTCTGCTGAGGCGCTGGACGCCAACGAGCAGCGGCTGCTCGATGTGTGTGACGAACTGATGCCCGACACCCTGGCCCTGGCGTCGGACCTGGTGCGCGAATACAGCGTGCTGGGGGCTGAAACCGGTGTCTTGCAGGTGATGGAACAGCACTTGCTGGGCATGGGCCTGACAGTAGAGCGGGTGCCGCTGCCGGATTCTCCGCCAGGCGCTGCTGACGATCGCTATAACCTGGTGTCGGTGATCAACGGTACATCGAATCGGCCGCACCTGATCTTCAACGGGCATCTGGACGTGGTCCCCGCGGAGCCTGTGTCGATGTGGACTAGGTCGCCGTGGGAGCCGTGGCAGCAGGATGGTTGGCTCTACGGACGCGGCGCCGGTGACATGAAGGCGGGCATTGCCGCCATGGTCACCGCGGTGACCGCCATGCAGCGGGCAGGATTCGATATCCGCTTTCCGCTCACGCTGCAGACGGTCATCGAGGAAGAGTGTACCGGTCACGGGGCTCTGGCCTGCCTGGCGCGGGATGGACGGGGGGATTTCGCCCTGATTCCCGAACCCTTTGGCGCCACGCTGACCACTGCCCAGGTCGGGACCCTGTGGTTCAAGGTGACGCTGGAAGGGGTGCCGGCCCACGTGCTGGACACCTCTGCGGGCAGTAATGCGATCGAGGCCATCCAGGCGGTGATCGCGCCGCTCAAGGCGCTGGAAGCCGAGCTGAACGCCGGGCGCGAGGCACCCTATGACGCGGTCGAGCACCCGTTCAATTTGAACATTGGCCGCATCGAGGGCGGCAACTGGGCCTCCAGCGTGCCCTGTCATGCCACCCTCGAAGGGCGTATCGGTTTTCCGCCGGGGATGGCAGCGGAGGAGATCATGGACAAGGTGCGCCAGTGCGTCGACGCCGCACGAGAGGGCATGGGGTCTGGGATCTCGGCACCGGAGGTCAGTTTTCACGGCTTCCGCTCCGAGGGGCACCAGGTCAACCTGGATCATCCGGGCGTGGCGCTGCTGGCGGACTGTCATCGGGCTCTGACCGGTGAGGCATTGCCGTCGGTGGCATTGACCTGCACCACCGACCTTAGAGCGTTGAACCGCCATGGTATCTCTGGCACGTGCTATGGCCCCGTGGCCGAGCGCATCCATGGCGTGGATGAGCGGGTGGAGATTGCGTCCATTCGTCATACCCTGCGGGCCTATGCCTTGTTCCTGTATCGCTGGGGGCAAGCGGCCGATGGCGTTGCCTAGCCGAGATCCGTCCACCTGAGATCTCGCTGCGCGCACGCCCCTGCCGAGGCCAGTGGGGTTGATCTGGGGCGGGCGCCGGACATATCGGCGCCGTGCCGTCACATAACCTTGTCCTGAGTCGGGGTGACTGACGTCGTCGACTGTCACCCTGCGGGACATGGCTTCACGGAACGAAGTGCGCAGGAGGATGCCATGGTCACCCAGGCAGGGAGTAGTGAAGGGCGCGGGCAGCAGGACGTCGCCTACACCGGTCGCCACGATGAGGCCGGTAGTGATGATAAGGATGGCAGCCGTAGTGGGCCGCTATCGCTATATGACGAGCTGGCGGCGTACATTCAGCCGCCCCCCAGCAGGCTGAGCCCGCGTGGCCGGCGATGGTTGATCGACGCGGAAGGCTGTCGCCTGTTGCCCTATCACGACCTCACCGGTGAGACGCTTGATGAGTGGCAGCCCGGCGCCACCATTGGCGTCGGCCACCTGATCGAGGAGGGGCAGTGGTCTCGGTTTGCTCGGGGGATTGATCTGAACTGGGCGGATTCGCTGCTGCGTCGAGATCTCCAGGACATCGAGCAGGGCGTGCTGGCGCGGCTGGAAGCGTGTCGCCCCTGGGTCGGGGCGGCGGGGCTCGGGCAGCATCAGTTCGATGCCATGGTGCTGCTGGCATTCAATATTGGCGTGGGCGCCTTCAGTCGGTCCTCCCTGGCCAGCATGCTGTGCGACCCGACTGCCGATACACCCTATGCCACGCTTGAGGACGCCTGGCTTGCGTGGAATCGAGCAGGGGGTCAGGTGCTGGCTGGCCTCAAGCGTCGACGTGCCGGCGAATGGAAGATCTTCAGCGCCGCGGATTATGGACCGGCCATCGGTAATGATTGACCCCGGGATTTACTGCCCGCCGAGCCCGCCGAGGAACAGCTGGGTGCACAGGCGAGCGCGCTCGTCCCTGGCCTGGGCATCGAGCTGGGGCGGGCGACCCACCAGGGAGTCGAGCATCCACTCGCCCAGTACCATGCCGGTAAAGATGCCGGCGGCGGCGCGCGGGTCCTTGACCGTCAGTCGACCCCGCTGATGCTGGGCGTTGAGGTAGTCGGCCAGTTCGCGGCGGGTGCGGTCGGGGCCGTGGTCGAGAAACAGTACGCCGAGATCCGGGGTGCGTTCGGCCTCGGCAGCGATGCCACGAATCAGGCGGATGTTGGCGGCGGGCAGGGCCAGGTCCATGAGGTCTCGGGCGAGTTCCGTCAGCACCTCTTCCGGCGGTCGCTCCCCGGCCTGACCCAGGCGACTCCACACGCTGGAGGCCTGGGCCTCCATCGACGCCACGAACAACCCTTCCTTGTTGCCGAACAGCTTGTAGAGCGTGCTCAGCGACCCCCCCGCTCGGGCCACGATATCGTTGACGCTGGCACCGGCGTATCCCTTTTCGAGAAAGACCTCCCTGGCGGCTGCCAGCAGGCGCTGTCTGCGGGCTTCTCCGCGTGGCGTAAAGCCCTGATGGGCTGAGTCGTTGGCCGACATCTGCTCGTCCTCTTGCTGATGGTCCCCCGCCGTCCGATGGCTGGGTTCTGCTTACGTTACCTGCTTGCCTAGACCTGCTGACTTACACCGGCGCACTTACCTCCGCTTCATTGCCCCGCTTCATTTCCCGTCTCGTGCTGCGGTACAAGCCCCGGTGTTGCGGACCTCGCCCTTGTTGCTGCTGTTGTTGATGTTACCGATGCCGATGCTGGCGAATGGCCCAGCCACCGGAGACAGCAGCGGGGTGATCGACGCAAAAAGCACCGCGACGTAAAAGTGTAGCATGCGCTACACTAATGCGGGTCATGAATTTGCGCTGTCGAGGGCCGCGCCTTACTGCCCCCTCCCGGTGCTTCGATGAAGAAGCGCGTGGGTCGACATAGGCGGCAACCAGACAAGCGTAAGGCAGGGTACGTGGGGGGACGAGATGACGCGTGGCAAGAAGGCAATCGTGGCACTGGCCGGGCTGATGGCCTTGGTGGCGCTGATCTGGTGGGGCAAGAGCTGGTGGTCGACGGGCCGTTACCTGGAAGAGACGGATAATGCCTATGTGCATGCGGATGCGGTCAGTCTGCGCGCTGAACTATCGGCGTTGATCCGGGAGCTGCCGGTGATGGATAACCAGCAGGTGCGCGCTGGTGATGTTCTGGTGAAGCTGGATGACACCGACGTCAAGCAGCAGCTGGCCCAGGCCCTGGCGGACCAGCAGGTAGCTCGTTCCCAGCAGGTCCAGGCCAGCCGACAGATCGAACGACAGCGTGCGGCCATCGAAGAGGCGCAGGCCCAGGTGGTTTCTGCCGAGGCGCAGCATGCTCAGGCGCTTCGTCATCTGGAGCGCTCGCGCTCGCTGGCGTCACGCCAGTACGCCTCGGAGCAGCAACAGCAGGACGATGAGGCCAGCGTCAACGTGGCCGCGGCCACCCTGGCAGCACGCCGGGCAGCACTGACGTCTGCCCGGCGACAGCTGGACGTTGCACTGGCCGACGAGCAGGCGGCACAGGCGCGTGTCGTATCCGCACAGGCGGCGGTGGCGGTCGCCCGGCACCAGCTGTCGAAGGCGACGCTGCGGGCCCCGCGCGATGGCGTTGTCGGTGCTATCACCGTGGAGGTAGGGGATCTGGCGCAGCCCTCGCTGACCCTGATGCACCTGGTGCCGGTCGAGTCGGCCTACGTGGTGGCGAACTTCAAGGAGACCCAGACGGAGCGCATGCGCATTGGTCAGCCGGTGCGACTTTCGGTCGATGCCTATCCCCAGGTCCACTTCGAGGGGGTGGTCGATAGCCTGGCGCCGGCGACGGGGTCCCAGTTCAGTCTGCTGCCCCAGGACAATGCCACCGGCAACTTCAACAAGATCGTGCAGCGGGTGCCGGTCAAGATTCGACTGACCGGGCCTGAGCAGGCACTGGGAGTACTGCGTGCGGGGCTGTCTGTGGTGCCTGAAGTCGACACCCGCTCCCTGGACGGTGATCCCTTGGGCGCGCGGCACCAGGCCGAGCGTGAGCAGACGCCGCCGGTAGCGGCGACGCTGGCAGGGCCAGGCGCGTGAGTCAGTCCCCAGCGCTTGCCTCCGCGGCGCCTTCGGGCGCCGATGAACTGCCCCCCTGGCCTCAGCGTATTGGCTTTATTGCAGCGGTATTCGGCATGTTCATGGCGATTCTGGATATCCAGATCGTGGCCAGCTCGCTGAACGAAATTCAAGCCGGCGTTGCCGCCAGCAGTGAGGAGATCTCCTGGGTCCAGACGTCCTACCTGATTGCCGAGATCATCATGATTCCGCTGTCCGGGATGCTGACCCGGATTCTCTCGACCCGGGTGGCCTTTGTGCTGTCCAGCGTCGGCTTCACCCTGGCAAGCCTGGGATGCGCGCTGGCGACCAGCATCGAACAGCTGGTCATCTTGCGGGCACTGCAGGGCTTTCTTGGCGGGGCGATGATCCCGATCACTCACGCCATCAGCTTCTCGATCTTTCCGCGTCGGATGATGGGCGCCGTTCAGGCCGTGATCGGCATGGTGGTGACCATGGCGCCGTCGGTGGGTCCCACGGTGGGGGGCTACATCACGGAGATCGCCAGTTGGCATTGGCTGTTTCTGGCTAACGTAATTCCAGGTGTGCTGGTCAGTTGGGCGGCGTGGCGATTCTTGGATATCGACAAGGGCGACCGCAGCGCGGCCAGGCGTCTGGATGTGCTGGGGCTGGCGCTGATGGCGGTGTTTCTGGGGTGCCTTGAGTACGTGCTGGAAGAGGGCCCCGGGGATGACTGGTTCGATGATCACCTGATCCTGATGCTCTCGCTGACCTGCGGCCTGGCCGCCATCGGCTTCTTTGTGCGCACGCTGCGTCATCGGTATCCGGTTGTGGGCCTGCACGCGTTTGCCAACCGCAACTTTGCGCTGGGCGCCGGCCAGGGATTTGTGATCGGCATCGCCCTGTATGGGTTGGTCTACCTGATGCCGCTGTTTTTTGGCTATGTGCGCGGATTTTCCAGCCTGCAGATTGGTCAGGTCATGTTCGTGACCGGGGTGGCGATGTTCTTCACCGCGCCCGTGGCCGGTCGGCTGTCCGGCAGCGTTGACCTGCGCGTGCTGATGTTCGTGGGCTTTGTGCTGGTGGGGGTGGGCTCGATCATGAACGCCTGCCTGACGTCAGAGTCCGGGTTCGAGCAGTTCTTCTGGCCGCAGATCGTGCGCGGGGTGGGGCTGATCCTGTGCATCATTCCGGCCTCGCGCATTGCGCTGGGAACCTTGCCGCGTGAAGAAGTGGGCAATGCCAGCGGGCTGTTCAACGTCATGCGCAACCTTGGTGGGGCGGTCGGTCTGGCGTTGATGGACACCGTTCGCGACATCCGCGAGGACTATCATTGGAGCCAGCTGATCGGTGCAGTAAATGAGGGGCGTGGTGTCGTGCTTGAGCGGTTGCAGGGATACGAGAGCTTGCTTGCCGGTCATGTGGCGGATCCGCAGCAGAGCGCGCTGGCGCTGGTCGGGCAGACGGTGGCGCGTGAAGCCCAGGTACTGGCGTTCAATGACATCTTCTTGTGGCTGGGTGCCCTCTACCTGCTTTGCGCGCCGGTGGTCCTGCTGGTTCGGCGGCCAGAAGCCTGAGCCGCCACTTGCGATCATTGCCTGGGACTTGCCAGGGTCAGGTCTTGGTCGTGTAAAGCGCGAAGGCGCCTAGGCTTGCCATCAGCAGGAATCCCGCCAGGCCCAGGCGTCCCCAGGGCAGGCTGGCCGTGCCCAGGTGGATGATGGTCGGGTCTCTAGGCGAGTAGCGCACCGTTATTTGACTGCCGACGGGGTAGGCGGCCAGATAGGCCTCGGCGTCCTCGCGGCGTTCGAAGGAGGGAACGCCATCAAAGCCACTGTTGTCGGAAGTTACAAGGCGACCCTCGATACGGCCTTCGACGGCCACGCGTGCCAGATATCGCTTGGCCTGTTCATCCCGCTCGCGCTGATGGCGCTGTGCTTCGGCCAGTCTGACGCCGGTGTCGGTGACGGTGACCTGGGCGCTGGGCCAGCGGTTGACGTCCCGCACCTTCCAGGCCCCGACGCTTGCAACAATGGCGCCAATCAGGGCAGCGAGTGACACGATCAGCAGCGGATGAGGCATGGCGGTATCCTGCTAAGACATTGAGATGGTGGTACAGGCAAGGAGATAACGATGACGATGATGGCCTCCCTGAGGAATTGGATCAACGATGTGGCGCAGCCGGAACACGCCCAGGCAGACGTCGACCTGTCCTTGGCCACGGCGGTTCTGCTGTGTGAGGTGGTGCGGGCAGACTATCGCATGGATGACAGCGAGATCGCGCTGATGCGCGAGCAGCTGCAGCAGCGCTTCGAGCTGGACCCGGCAGCGTTGGACGAGCTGATGTCGTTGGCCCGCCAGGAGGCGGAAACGGCCGTTGACCATCACCGTTTTGTGCGTGAGCTGAGAGACCGAACCGGGTATCAGGAGCGGGTCGCCTTGGTGCAGCAGATGTGGGCGCTGGCCTTTGCCGATGGAGAGAAGGATGCCCTGGAAGAGCATCGCATCCGTGCCCTGGCCGAGTTGCTGCATGTCAGCCACGGAGATTTCGTGCGCACTCGCATCGCCGAGGAAAATCGCGCCGCGGCGCGGTGATAAACGGACGGATGCCTGCATCAACCGAACCTGAGCAGCGACGGCATGGATAAGCTCAAGCGCGCTTGGTCTTTTGCTTTCAGGGTCTTTCGTTCACAAGTCTGTCGCTCACAGGGGCTGTTGCTCGCGGGGGCTGTCGATAGCGCTGTCGTCAGTCGGAGAAATTGTAGTGGGTGAGACTGGCTTTCCTGACAGGTACACTGGATCATCCTGTTGAACGCTATTTGGGATAGTGAAGTTTTCTGATTCAGCCAGTGCGAGTCGAGACAAGGAGACGCAGATGTCGCGCAAGATGGTGGTAGTGGGTGCTGGGATGGTGGGCGTGTCCGTTGCTTGGCATCTGAGTCAGCGAGGTCATCAGGTGACCCTGGTGGACCGTCGCGAGCCGGGGCGTGAGACGTCCTATGGCAATGCCGGCATCATCCAGCGCGAGGCGGTTCGGCCCTATGCGTTTCCTCGTGACCTCGGCACGCTGCTGCGGGTGGCACCGAATCGGCAGATCGATATCCGCTACCGCCCTGGTGCGATGATGGCCAACGCGGGTACCTTGTTGAAGTACTGGCAGCACTCAGCGCCGGCGCGGTATGAGCGAATTGTGCCTGAGTATGCGTCCTTGATTTCAGGCTGTCTTGACGCCCATGCCGCCATGATTGCGGCATCGGGCGCTGAGGAGTTGATTCGTCGCGACGGTTGGCTGGAGGTGTATCGCAGCGAGGCCGAACTGACGGCGCGGCACGCCCAGGCTCAGGCCGATGCGCAGCGCTTCGGGATTCGCTTCAAGCGACTCGACAGAGCGGAGCTTGCCCAGCTGGAACCCGGCCTGGCGAGCGGCGCTGGCAACGACAGCGGCAAAGGGCTGGCCGGGGCCATTCACTGGCTGGACCCCTGGACGGTGGCCAGTCCGGGGGATCTGGTCGCTGCTTATGCACGGTCCTTTGTCGAGTCCGGGGGCGAGATCGTGCAGGCCAATGTGGACGCCGTGGAGCGCACTGGCCAAGCCTGGCGGGTGTCACTGGGTGGCGGTGCAGTCAGCCGCCAGTTGGACGCTGACGGTCTGGTCATGGCGCTGGGGCCCTGGACGCAGGAGTGGATGACGGCCTTGGGCTTGAGGATTCCGCTGTTCGTCAAGCGCGGGTACCACATGCACTATGCCCAGCCCGACGAGCGGGCGCTCGGTCACTGGGTCATGGACGCCGAGGTCGGCTATCTGCTGGCGCCGATGCGCCAGGGCGTGCGCTTGACCACCGGGGCCGAGCTGGAGCGGCTGGAGGCGCCGGCGCACCTTGACCAGCTGGAGGCGGCGGAGCGCAAGGCGAGGGAACTCTTCCCCCTGGGGCAGCGGCTGGAGTCCACGCCCTGGAAGGGTGCCAGGCCCTGCACGCCAGACATGAAGCCAGTGATTGGCCCGGTGCCGGGACAGGATGGCCTGTGGCTGGCCTGTGGTCATGGGCATCAGGGCTTCACGCTGGGACCTGTTACCGGCAAGCTGCTGACCCAGCTGATCGAGGGAGAGGCGGCGGATATCGATATGACGCCCTTCAGGGTCGATCGTTTCTGACACGCTGTCCTGTTCAGAATGCAAAAGGGCCACGATGTTCGTGGCCCTTTTCCTTTTCACCGTTTCCTTCTCACCGCTTCCTTCTCACCGCTTCCTTCTCACCGCTTTGCGGTCTTTCGTCTGGCGCTCTCGCTTTCCAGGCAAAGCCCACAAGGGCTGCGTGAGGCGGCGTTGTCATGGTGAGCGGCGGGTTCAGCTGTTGTCTTTCTGCGGCTCGGTGGCTGTTGATTCGCCGGAAGTGGGGGGCAGTGCGCTGGCGCTTGCAGCGCTCACGTCAGGGTTGCTGTCAACGTCGTCATCGCTGCGCTCTCCGCGGCGTTCAGCGATGGACCGGGCCAGCAGTTTCATCAGCAGGGTGACGAGAAAGACCAACCAGCTGGCGGTGGCCAGGACGTTGAACAGCAGCATTTTCTGCGCGCCGCTCAAGGGCGTGATCAGGTGATCGATGACGATGGCAAACAGAAATGCCAGGTTCAGCGGTAGCGCCAGAATATGCATCCACATCTCCGTGCGCCGCTTGCGCACGTGATAGCGGCTCAGCATGACGCGCACCGGGCGGTGCACAAAGCTCAGCAGGATCATGGTGCCCAGTATCAGCAGGGCAGCCAGTGCCGGCTCGGCGCTATCGATATGCAGTGATACGCTGATCGACCAATACAGCATCAACCACATCAGTCCCGCCAGGGTGGCGACCAGGTCGGCGTAGTGACGTACCTTGGGCATTGAGCTCTCGCTAGGGCTAGTCGGTAAAAACGGGGCGCAGGGGGTTCCTGGGTGACAGGCGAGGCCTATTGATTGGCCCTCAATGCCTCGTTCACTCTCCATGGCCATCTGGATGGCCACTGCCTTGTTCCGCGTCTTGTGTCGGCCTGTCCTGCCGGCGCCTTTCGCCTGTCAGGATAGTGCTCGCAGGAGACACTTGCGCATGATACGCGAAATATCGTGCTTTTGTGGCGATGAGCGGAGGTCGATCGCTTTGCGGTATACTGCGCCCGACCTTGAACCACTCGATGACAGGACAACAAGTGACTTCCATTACCTTGACCCGCCCGGATGACTGGCACCTTCACCTGCGCGATGGCGTCGCGCTTGAGTCAGTGGTAGCGGACACCGCGCGCCAAATGGGGCGTGCCATCATCATGCCCAACCTCAAGCCGCCGGTGACAGTGCTGGAGCAGGCGCTGGCCTATCGCGAGCGTATTTTGGCGGCGTTGCCGCAAGGTAGCCAGTTCGAGCCGCTGATGACGCTGTATCTGACCGACCGTACCATGGCGGAAGATATCGAGCAGGCCTGGGCTAGCGGCAAGGTACAGGCGGTCAAGCTGTATCCGGCAGGAGCCACCACCAATTCTGATTCCGGTGTGACCGATCTTAAGCATTGCGACGAAGCGGTGGCCACCATGGCACGCCTGGGCATGCCGCTGCTGGTGCATGGCGAGGTGACGGACCACGAGATCGATATCTTTGACCGGGAAAAGGTCTTTATCGACCGGGTGATGAAGCCGCTGCTGTCACGCCACCCTGAGCTCAAGGTGGTGTTCGAGCACATTACTACCGCCGATGCGGCGAGCTTTGTGGCCCAGGCCCCGGCCAATGTGGGGGCGACCATCACCGCCCATCACTTGCTGTATAACCGCAACCACATGCTGGTGGGCGGGATTCGTCCTCACTATTACTGCCTGCCGATCCTCAAGCGTGAGCGTCACCGTGAGGCGTTGATCGAGGCAGCGACTTCTGGCGACACCAGCTTCTTCCTGGGCACCGATAGCGCTCCTCACGCTCGCCACGACAAGGAGAGCGACTGCGGTTGTGCCGGCGCTTACACAGCGTTGACGGCGATTGAGCTGTACGCGACGGCATTCGAGCAGGCCGGGGCGCTTGATCGCCTCGAGGGTTTTGCCAGTCACCACGGCCCGGATTTCTATGGGCTGCCACGCAACGCAGATCGCATTACCCTGGACAAGACCGAGTGGCAGGTGCCTGCCGAGCTGCCCTTCGGCGAAGGGAAGAGCCTGGTGCCGCTGCGTGCCGGCGAAACCCTTGGATGGAAGATGCGAGAGCAGTGATCCTCTCGCTGTCGTTGGCATGGTGCTGGCGATGACGTGATCAGAAAACGACTGAACGCGCGGTACATCGCGTGGTTTGGCCAAAATGGCGCGCCCTTCGGGGCGCGCTTTTTTTATGCGCATAGTTTTCTCGCTAAGGCCTGGTATTCGAGCCGAAACAGGATCACGAGACATAAATTGTTGTACGTGGTGCGCTGCGTTGTACATGAAAAATGCAGGAGGCGACATCGCTGACGGTGGGGCAAGCCAACAAGCTAGTACCAGAGGTCGGGGGAGTTTTTGTGCAGTCTGGCTTTTCTCATGACACGAATATTTTTGTAAGCACGCTAATAGGCGAGAAAAAGCAATAGCATAGGAGAAGAAAAAGGGGAAGACGGGGTGGTGTAGAAAAAGAGGTAGCTCATTGTCCTCTGGTACAGTATTGAGATATCTCGTGCGCATGTAATGTCGTATCTGCACAACTGTGTGCGTGCGCCAAAAATTATACAGCCCCCAAACGCTATAGAGAGACGCCCCTATGATCATTGCCACCGTTGTTCAGCTTGTTGGTCAAGCTTGGGCCCGTGACGCAGAAGGTAACCTGAGAGCCCTGGCAGAGGGTGACCAGCTTCGCGAGGGCGAGGTAGTGATCACCGGCAATGGGGCGCGCGTCAGGCTCGAACAGGTGGACGGTGCGCCCCTGGTCGAGATGGAGAGCAATGCTCAGATTCTGCTGACTCAAGATGTCGCAGAAGGCAGTGGCGAAGGCGAGCAAGCGCCGGTACTTGAGGACCCTGACGTCGCCAGGGTGCTGGCGCTGCTGGAAGAAAGCGATGGGGATCTGCTGGATATCCTGGAAGCACCGGCTGCGGGGGCTGCTGGTGGCGCTGGGGTTGAAGGCGGGCATGATTTCGTGCGTCTGCTGCGTATTGTTGAGGAAGTGACGCCGCTGTCTTTCGAGTATGGCTACCAGCGAGTAGACGAGGAGCTTCCTCAGCAGGAGGGCGGCGGTTCAGACGACGTTGATGAACCGGTCACGTTGACAGGCTTGGACGGCCCGCAGGGGGGCACTGGCGGTGCCGTGGGCACTGGCGGCGCAGCCGTTGGCTTTGCATCCGCTGAGCAGACCGTCAGCGAGTCCGGGCTTGCCTCAGGTAGCTCGCCCGCTACCGGCAGTATCGTCAGTGGCAGCTTTGGCGTCAGTGCGCCCGACGGTTTGACCTCCATCACGGTGGGCTCCAGTGGTCCGATCAGCCTGGACCGACTGAATGGACTTGCCGGTAATCCGCTGGTCATCAATACCCCTCATGGCACCCTGACGCTGACCGGTTATACCGGAGGTGCCACGGGTGGCACCGTCAGCTATACCTTCGAGCTCACCACGCCGGTCGATAATGACAGCGCGGATGGTGCCACCGGTGACGGCCTTGTAGAGAGCATCGTGATCACTGCCACGGATACCGATGGCAGCACCACCAGCGGCTTTCTCGATATCGCGATTCTCGATGATGCTCCTCAGGCCTTCGACGATACCGCCGAGACCCAGGAAGACACCCCGATCACCTACAACGTGCTGGCTAACGACGTTGAAGGCGCGGACGGTGCAACACTGACCACCGCGACGTTGCGTGACCCGAGCCAGGGCAGCGTATCGATCAATGCCGCGGGGGATGTGACCTTTACCCCGGCGCCGGGCTTCGAAGGCGAAGCGCTGATCGACTACACCATCACCGATGCCGATGGTGACACCAGCGATGCGGTGTTCAGCGTCACCGTGGCGGAAGACTCTACCCCGACCATTAGCGTGCCGGATGACTCCCCGAACACCGAAGGCGGCCAGTTCACGGTCAGCGAAGCGGGCCTGCCTGGCGGCAGCGCCGCGGGCGACGGCAGCCAGACCACCAGCGGCACGCTGCCCATCACCACCGGTGGCGACAGCCTGGCCTCGCTGGTGATCAACGGCGTTAACGTCACCGCTGGCGGCACCGTGGTGGGTGACTTCGGTACGCTGACCGTCAGCGTCTCCGACGCCGGCGCCTACAGCTGGAGCTACACCCTCGACGGCAGCACCCAGGATCACACCAGCCAGGGCATCGGCAGCGATGACCTGGCGGATCAGTTCGCGATTACGGCGACGGACAGCGACGGCGACGAAGCCTCTACCGCCCTGACCATCCAGGTGCAGGACGACGTGCCGGTGGCGGTGAATGACAGTGCCAATACCGCGGAAGACACCCCGATCACCTATAACGTGCTGGACAATGACACCCAGGGCGTGGATGGAGCGAGCGTCTCCGCGGCGACCCTGCGTAATCCCAGCCAGGGCAGTGTGTCCTTCAACAGCGAAACCGGTGAGGTGACCTTTACCCCGGCGCCGGGCTTCGAAGGCGAAGCGCTGATCGACTACACCATCACCGATGCCGATGGTGACACCAGCGACGCGGTATTCAGCGTCACCGTGGCGGAAGACTCCACCCCGACCATCAGCGTGCCGGATGACTCCCCGAGCACCGAAGGTGGCCAGTTCACGGTCAGCGAAGCGGGCCTGGCGGGCGGCAGCGCCGCGGGCGACGGCAGCCAGACCACCAGCGGCACGCTGCCCATCACCACCGGTGGTGACAGCCTGGCCTCGTTGGTGATCAACGGCGTTAACGTCACCGCTGGCGGCACCGTAGTGGGCGACTTCGGCACGCTGACCGTCAGCGTCTCCGACGCCGGCGATTACAGCTGGAGCTACACCCTCGACGGCAGCACCCAGGATCACACCAGCCAGGGCACCGGCAGCGATGACCTGGCAGATCAGTTCGCCATCACGGCGACTGACAGCGACGGCGACGAAGCCTCCACCGACCTGACCATCCAGGTGCAGGACGACGTCCCGGTGGCGGTGAATGACAGCGCCAACACCGCGGAAGACACCCCGATCACCTATAACGTGCTGGACAATGACACCCAGGGCGTGGATGTAGCGAGCGTTTCTGCGGCGACCCTGCGCAATCCCAGCCAGGGCAGTGTGTCCTTCAACAGCGAAACCGGTGAGGTGACCTTTACCCCGGCGCCGGGCTTCGAAGGCGAAGCGCTGATCGACTACACCATCACCGACGCCGATGGTGACACCAGCGATGCGGTGTTCAGCGTCACCGTGGCGGAAGACTCCACGCCGACCATCAGCGTGCCGGATGACTCCCCGAGCACCGAAGGCGGCCAGTTCACGGTCAGCGAAGCTGGCCTGCCTGGCGGCAGCGCCGCGGGCGACGGCAGCCAGACCACCAGCGGCACGCTGCCCATCACCACCGGTGGTGACAGCCTGGCCTCACTGGTCATCAACGGCGTCAACGTCACCGCTGGCGGCACCGTGGTGGGTGACTTCGGCACGCTGACCGTCAGCGTCTCCGACGCTGGCGACTACAGCTGGAGCTACACCCTCGACGGCAGCACCGAAGATCACACCAGCCAGGGCACCGGCAGCGATGACCTGGCAGATCAGTTCGCGATTACGGCGACGGACAGCGACGGCGACGAGGCCTCCACCGACCTGACCATCCAGGTGCAGGATGACGTACCGGTGGCGGTGAATGACAGTGCCAATACCGCGGAAGACACCCCGATCACCTATAACGTGCTGGACAATGACACCCAGGGCGTGGATGGGGCAACGCTGACCGCAGCAACGTTGCGTGACCCGAGCCAGGGCAGCGTATCGATCAATGCCGCAGGTGACGTCACGTTTACCCCGGCACCGGGCTTCGAAGGCGAGGCGCTGATCGACTACACCATCACCGATGCCGATGGTGACACCAGCGACGCGGTGCTCAGCGTCACCGTGGCGGAAGACTCCACGCCGACCATCAGCGTGCCGGATGACTCCCCGAACACCGAAGGTGGCCAGTTCACGGTCAGCGAAGCGGGCCTGGCGGGCGGCAGCGCCGCGGGCGACGGCAGCCAGACCACCAGCGGCACGCTACCCATCACCACCGGTGGTGACAGCCTGGCCTCACTGGTCATCAACGGCGTTAACGTCACCGCTGGCGGCACCGTGGTGGGCGACTTCGGCACGCTGACCGTTAGCGTCTCTGACGCCGGCGCCTACAGCTGGAGCTACACCCTCGACGGCAGCACCCAGGATCACACCAGCCAGGGCACCGGCAGCGATGACCTGGCGGATCAGTTCGCGATTACGGCGACGGACAGCGACGGCGACGAAGCCTCTACCGACCTGACCATCCAGGTACAGGACGACGTGCCGGTGGCGGTGAATGACAGTGCCAACACCGCGGAAGACACCCCGATCACCTATAACGTGCTGGACAATGATACCCAGGGCGTAGATGGAGCGAGCGTCTCTGCGGCGACCCTGCGCAATCCCAGCCAGGGCAGTGTGTCCTTCAACAGCGACACCGGTGAGGTGACCTTTACCCCGGCGCCGGGCTTCGAAGGCGAAGCGCTGATCGACTACACCATCACCGATGCCGATGGTGACACCAGCGACGCGGTGTTCAGCGTCACGGTGGCGGAAGACTCCACCCCGACCATCAGCGTGCCGGATGACTCCCCGAGCACCGAAGGCGGCCAGTTCACGGTCAGCGAAGCGGGCCTGGCGGGCGGCAGCGCCGCGGGCGACGGCAGCCAGACCACCAGCGGCACGCTGCCCATCACCACCGGTGGTGACAGCCTGGCCTCGTTGGTGATCAACGGCATTAACGTCACCGCTGGCGGCACCGTAGTGGGCGACTTCGGCACGCTGACCGTCAGCGTCTCCGACGCCGGCGATTACAGCTGGAGCTACACCCTCGACGGCAGCACCCAGGATCACACCAGCCAGGGCACCGGCAGCGATGACCTGGCGGATCAGTTCGCCATCACGGCGACGGACAGCGACGGCGACGAAGCCTCCACCGACCTGACCATCCAGGTGCAGGACGATGTGCCGGTGGCGGTGAATGACAGTGCCAATACCGCGGAAGACACTCCGATCACCTATAACGTGCTGGACAATGATACCCAGGGCGTAGATGGGGGAACGCTGACCGCAGCAACGTTGCGTGACCCGAGTCAGGGCAGCGTATCGATCAATGCCGCGGGGGATGTGACCTTTACCCCGGCACCGGGCTTCGAAGGCGAGGCGCTGATCGACTACACCATCACCGATGCGGATGGTGATACCAGCGATGCGGTGTTCAGCGTCACGGTGGCGGAAGACTCCACCCCGACCATCAGCGTGCCGGATGACTCCCCGAGCACCGAAGGCGGCCAGTTCACGGTCAGCGAAGCGGGCCTGCCTGGCGGCAGCGCTGCGGGCGACGGTAGCCAGACCACCAGCGGCACGCTGCCCATCACCACCGGTGGTGACAGCCTGGCCTCACTGGTCATCAACGGCGTCAACGTCACCGCTGGCGGCACCGTGGTGGGTGACTTCGGCACGCTGACCGTCAGCGTCTCCGACGCCGGCGACTACAGCTGGAGCTACACCCTCGACGGCAGCACCCAGGATCACACCAGCCAGGGCACCGGAAGCGATGACCTGGCGGATCAGTTCGCCATCACGGCCACTGACAGCGACGGCGATGATGCCTCCACCGACCTGACCATCCAGGTGCAGGACGACGTACCGGTGGCGGTGAATGACAGTGCCAGCGTGGCCGAGGACACTGCACAGGCCATCTCTGGCAATGTGCTGGCCAATGACACGACCGGTGCCGACAGCTCCACAGCGCAGCCCGCGACGGTCGCCCTGGATAGCCCCAGCGCCACAGGCGAGTTTGGCACCCTGACCCTGAACAGCGATGGCAGCTGGAGCTATGCGCTCAACAACAGCGATGCCCGTGTGCAGGCGCTTAGCGGCGACGAAACGCTGACCGAGACCTTTGCCTACACCCTGACCGATGCCGACGGCGACACCTCCCCGGCGACTTTGACCATCACGGTCACCGCCACCGATGATGGCGTGAGCCTGAGCGGCTTGAAGGCCGAAGGTGGCGACGTCCAGGTCAGTGAAGCCAACCTGGCGGATGGCAGTGCGGCAGATAGCACTGCGCTGACCCGCGGCGGCAGCTTCACCTTCACCAGCGTGGATGGTGTGGCCAGCGTCCAGGTAGGGGATCAGTCACTGACGCTGAACCAGCTGCAAGGTCTGTCCACGACCAATCCGGTGGTAGTCGATACGGCCTATGGCAGCCTGTCCCTGACCGGCTTCGACGGAGATGCTGCCGGCGGTACGGTGAGCTACAGCTACACCCTGGATACCCGCGTCGACAACGATAGTCAGGACGGCGCCACCGATAGCGGCTTCACCGAAACGGTGGGGCTGGTGGTGACGGATGATAACGGTAGCGCGTCCAGCGGCAGTCTTCGTATTGCCATTACGGATGATGCGCCGTCGGCGAGCGATGACAGTGCCAGCGTGGCCGAGGACACTGCACAGGCCATCTCTGGCAACGTGCTGGCCAATGACACGACCGGTGCTGACAGTTCCACTGCGCAGCCCGCGACGGTCGCCCTGGATAGCCCCAGCGCCACAGGCGAGTTTGGCACCCTGACCCTGAACAGCGATGGCAGCTGGAGCTATACGCTCAACAACAGCGATGCCCGTGTGCAGGCGCTTAGCGGCGATGAAACGCTGACCGAGACCTTTGCCTACACCCTGACCGATGCCGATGGCGACACCTCCCCGGCGACGCTGACCATCACGGTCACCGCCACCGATGATGGCGTGAGCCTGAGCGGCTTGGCGGCCGATGGTGGCGACGTCCAGGTCAGTGAAGCCAACCTGGCGGATGGCAGCGCGGCAGACAGCACTGCGCTGACCCTCGGCGGCAGCTTCACCTTCACCAGCGTGGATGGTGTGGCCAGCGTCCAGGTAGGAGATCAGTCACTGACGCTGAACCAGCTGCAAGGGCTGTCCGCGACCAATCCGGTGGTAGTCGATACGGCCTATGGCAGCCTGTCCCTGACCGGCTTCGACGGAGATGCTGCCGGCGGCACGGTGAGCTACAGCTACACCCTGGATACCCGCGTCGACAACGATAGCCAGGACGGCGCCACCGATAGCGGCTTCACTGAAACGGTGGGGCTGGTGGTGACGGACGATAACGGTACCCGTGGTCAGGCCAGTATCAGTATTGCTATCACCGATGATGGCCCGTCGCTTCAGATCGGCGACTCCACTGAGCCGGGTACCGCGACAGTCGTGGAAGGCCAGAGCGTCAACGGCAGCTGGACCACCGATGCCGGTGCCGATGGCGCCACTGTTACGGTGACCGTGGGCAACGAGACACTGACACTGGGCGACGCCGACACCGACGTCGTGACCTTCAATACCGCCGAAGGCGTGTTGACCGTTGGCCGTGATGGCAGCTGGACCTTCGAGGCGAACAACAACCTCGACCAGGCAGAGAGCCCGTCGGTCAACTTCACGATCGAGACCGTCGATAGCGATGGTGATACCGCCTCCGACAGCCACACCGTCACCATCACCGACGGTACTGGCCCGACGGTCACCGTCACCGACAGCGATCCGGCGACCACCAACGCCGCCGTGTCTTTGGACGATGCCGACACCGAAGGCGCTGCTTCCTCTACGGACGTGGCCAGCCTTACCTTTACCGCGGGCAGTGATGCCATTGCCAGCATCGGCTTTGGCGATACCGGTGCCATCAGCGTCGATGGTCTTAATGGCACCCTGATCTGGACACTGAACTCCGCCGGTCAGCTGGAAGGGCGTACCGAAGCCGGTGGCGAACCGGCCATCACCCTGACGCTGAACAACAACGGCTCTGTCGCCGCTGGCCAATCCGCGGTAGTGACCGTGACGGCCACGCTGGCCGACAGCTTGGCCCACGCCAATGGCGTCGATGCACTGACCATCAGCGGGATCACCGTGGTCGGCACCGACACCGACGGCACCAGCACGTCCGCCAATGTGGGCGTGACGGTGGCGGACGATCAGCCCGAAATCGCCATTACCGATGCCCCCGAAACAGTCGTGGAAGGCCAGAGCGTCAACGGCAGCTGGACCACCGATGCCGGTGCCGATGGCGCCACCGTTACCGTCAGCGTGGGTAGCGAGACGCTGACACTGGGTGACGCCGACACCGACGTCGTGACCTTCAATACCGCCGAAGGCGTGTTGACCGTTGGCCGCGATGGCAACTGGACCTTCGAGGCCAGTGCCAACCAGGTACAGAACAGCGCCGGTACTCCGTCGATCGACTTCACTATCGAAACCGTTGATAGCGATGGTGACACCGCCTCCGATAGCCACACCGTCACCATCACCGACGGTACTGGCCCGACGGTCACCGTTACCGACAGCGATCCGGCGACCACCAATGCCGCCGTGTCCCTGGATGATGCTGACACTGAAGGCGACGCTTCCTCTACAGACGTGGCCAGCCTGACCTTTACCGCGGGCAGTGATGCCATTGCCACCATCGGCTTTGGCGATACCGGTGCCATCAGCGTCGATGGCCTTAATGGCACCCTGACCTGGACGCTGAACTCCGCCGGTCAGCTGGAAGGGCGTACCGAAGCCGGTGGCGAACCGGCCATCACCCTGACGCTGAATAACAATGGCTCGGTCACGGCTGGCCAGTCCGCGGTAGTGACCGTGACCGCGACTCTGGCCGACAGCCTGGCCCATGCCGATGGCGTTGATGCACTGACCATCAGCGGAATCACCGTGGTCGGCACCGACACCGACGGCACCAGCACCGAGGCAGGCGTCTCGGTCAGCGTGGCCGACGATCAGCCGACGCTGCAGATCGGCGACTC